>NZ_JBSWWU010000011.1:0-173928 GCF_056160245.1 Aquimarina sp. AWH4_224
CAATATATTTAAATATTTGACAGTTTTTATAATATTTTTATATCTTTAACCCTTTAACTAATTAAAATTAAGAATCAGCGCAATGAAAAGATTATTTTCTATTCTGGCAATCACAGCAGTAATGGCTTTTGGAAATTTACAGGCGTCAACTGCACCTGCCCAGTTATTAACGACTAATGTGCAATTATTAATTGCTCCTATAACATCGACAACAGTACAAGAAGATGCTTCTGCTACTACTGAAGAGTTAACATTTCACCAAAACCTTAAAAAACGTTTTATAGAGGGTGGACCTGAATTTATGGGTATCGTACTTTTATGTTTGATCCTAGGTCTTGCGATTGCAATCGAAAGAATTATCTTTTTAAATCTTTCTACAACCAACACTAAGAAATTACAACAAAGAGTTGAAGACGCTTTAAATAGTGGTGGTGTTGAAGCAGCTAAAGAAGAGTGTAGAAACACTAAAGGACCTGTTGCTTCTATCTACTATCAAGGACTTGACAGAGCTGATGAAAGCATAGACGCTGCTGAGAAAGCTGTTGTAGCTTACGGTGGTGTTCAAATGGGACAATTAGAGAAGAACGTATCTTGGATATCTTTATTTATCGCTCTTGCTCCGATGCTTGGGTTCATGGGTACGGTAATTGGTATGATTCAGGCATTCGATAAAATTGAAGCGGCTGGAGACATGCAGCCTTCTCTTGTAGCAGGTGGTATTAAAGTAGCACTTTTGACTACAGTATTTGGTCTTATCGTAGCGATTATCCTTCAGATTTTCTACAACTACATCGTAGCAAAAATTGATAGAATCGTTAACGATATGGAAGATGCATCGATTACTTTAATCGATATGTTAGTAGCTTACAAGAACAAAAAGTAATTACTAAGCATACGGTAAAGTAGGGATTTTCCCTGCTAGTAAAGTCTTTTTGAAGACGATTTCAAAAATGACATTCATTAGTTAATCAGAGTGCAATTGCATTCCAAATAAAATATAGACACATGAAACTTTCTAAAATATTATCATATGTTGTGCTAGGAGTAGGTATCTTAGGAGCGATCCTTTGGTATGTTATGAGTAGCTCAATCAGTGATTTGATGGATCAGAATGGTGTTTCTGAAGCAAGAGAACTTCCATTAGATGTTGCCGAGTCTTCAGTAAGTCCATTGTATAGCCTTACTTTGATTATCTTCATAGTAACTATCGTGGCTACATTATTCACTGTAATTTCAACATTACTAAAGAACCCTTCAGGTCTTAAAAATACAGCAATAGGTGTTGTAGCTTTCCTTATTGTAGTGGGTATCGGTTTTGCTATGGCAAACGGAGTAGAGACCCCGCTTAAAGATGGTGACGTACTTTCTGCTAGTGGATCTAAATGGGTAGGAACTGGATTATATGCATTTTATGTTCTAGCTGCCGTAGCAGTAGGATTAATGTTTTTCTCTGGTATTAAAAAATTAATAGGTAAATAGTATGGCAAGAAGAGCAGCACCAGAAGTAAATGCGGGATCTATGGCAGATATCGCTTTCTTACTTCTTATATTCTTCCTGGTTACAACGACTATCGAAACAGATAGTGGTATTAGCCGTAAGCTTCCTCCTCCACAGGACGAAGAAGTACCACCTCCAATCTTGAAGGAAAAAAATATTTTTGTGGTTGAATTAAACAAAAATAATGACCTTCTTGTAGAGGAAACTCCAATGGAGTTGCAGGATCTTCGTGAAGCTGCCATTAAGTTTTTAGATAATGGTGGTGGAGCAGGAGAAGATGCCTGTAATTACTGTCAAGGATCAAAAGATCCAGCTTCGTCGGATAACCCAACAAAAGCTGTAATCTCTCTGCGTAATAACAGGGAAACAAATTATGAAACGTATATTGCTGTACAAAATGAATTGGTAGCAGCATATACTACGTTACGTAATCGTGAAGCACAGCGTTTGTTTGGAAAAACATTCGTACAGATGGAAAAAGAGCTCAAAGACGTAAATTACACAGGTAATAAGGAATCTCTAAAGGAAGATATCAAGAAAATACAGTTCTTGTTCCCAGAAAAACTTTCTGAGGCAGAACCAAAGAAATAAGTAATAACAAAAAAAGAATTCTTATGTCTAAGTTTAAGAAGAAAAAGAGTGGTGACTTACCGGCTATATCAACAGCCTCGTTACCTGATATTGTATTTATGTTATTATTTTTCTTTATGGTTGCAACCGTAATGCGTCAAAATACGTTGATGATCGAAAATAGATTGCCAACGGCAGACCAAATCGAGAAATTAGATAAAAAAGATTTGGTGATGTATATCTACGCAGGAAAGCCGAGTTCTAGGTATCAAGCTAGCGCTGGTAGCACAGCTAGAATTCAGCTTAATGATAAGTTTGCAGATGTAAGCGATATCAAAGCGTTTATTTTGGCCGAGAGAGCATCCAAAAGAGAAGAATTAGTTCCTTTCCTTACCACAGCCTTAAAAGTTGATGGTGCGACCAATATGGGTCTTGTAGGAGATATCAAAAAGGAATTAAGAGACGTACAAGCGTTGAAAATCAATTATACCACCAGAACTGGAAGTGCAATGGATAACCTTCAGTAAAGTGATATAAAAGAAGATAATCTTATACATATAAAAAATCCCGTCTTTTAGACGGGATTTTTTTGTGTTATTATTTCCGTTTTAGAGTTTATTACCTGAAAAATGGCATGAGAATTGTGCCATAATTTGTATTACTATGATCTAAATATGTAATCACTAGCCAATATCTAACCTTCCAAAAATAGATATTGAATATTTGGTAAAAGGTTGTAGTGCGTAGAAACACTTCTTCATTTCTTCTACATCATTCATGTCTTATCGGATCATGGTCTGTTACTGTTGTAAGTAATTATTAATTAAATATATGTATTATGGTAAACAGAACCGCACCAATGGTAAATGCAGGATCTATGGCGGATATTGCATTTTTATTACTCATCTTTTTTTTGGTTTCGACGACTATCGACACGGATAAGGGGATTAATCGGAAACTTCCTCCTTTGCTAGATGAACCTGTAATTGCTGACATCAAAGAGCGGAATTTATTCAGGGTTGAGATCAATCAACAAAATGAACTTTTGGTAGAAGGGGAGTTGATGAAGATTGATCAACTTAAATCGGCAACCATTGCTTTTTTGGATAATGGAGGGGGATCTGCCAATCAGGGCTGTGATTATTGTTTAGGGAGTAAAGATCCTTTGTCTTCGGAAAACCCTGGAAAAGCGATTGTGTCATTGGTAAATAGTAGGGAAACCAACTATCAGACATATATCACTGTACAAAATGAACTGATGGCAGCGTACAATGAGTTGCGCAATAGAGTGTCAACCAAGTTGTATGGGGTTTCTTTTTTGGCTATGGAAGAAAGTTTGAAAGACCCAAATTATGTTGGAAGTAGGGAGGAGTTAAAGGAGAGGATCCGAAATATTCAATCCTTATACCCAGAAAAGTTATCTGAAGCCGAACCAAGACATTAGTACTCACCCTAAACTCAAGTAAAATGAATACGTTTAAAAATAAAAAGAATCAAAAATTACCTGAAATTTCTACGGCTTCATTGCCAGACATTGTGTTTATGTTGTTATTTTTCTTTATGGTCGCCACGGTGATGCGGGAGGATGCATTGATGATAGAAAATCGATTGCCGTATGCAGATCAAGTAGAACGGTTAGAGAACAAAAACCTAGTAATGTCTATATATGCAGGTAAACCTAGTTCTAGATACATTTATGTGGGTAATGAAGCAAAGATTCAGTTGAATGATAAATTTGCTAGTTTACAAGAAATCAAATCATTTGTATTATCGGAGCGTGCCGGTAAACGTGATGCCGAGATTCCTTTTTTGATCACTGCCCTTAAGATTGACAAAGACACCAAAATGGGGTTAGTAGGTGATATTAAAAAGGAATTAAGAGCTGTTAATGCTTTAAAGATTAATTATACCACTCGAAATGGAGATGTGGCTAGCAATAGTCAATAAAGACGTTTTTTAGTAGTTATAGGTTTGTGTAGGGCCTTGTCATCTGATGAGGTCCTATGTAAACCTTTTTAGTTTTTTGTTATGTTTATGCCGTTTCTAATAGAAATAGATTTATTTTAGTGTTCTATATGAAGAGACTACTGTTATTTATTAGTTGTTGTTTTTTTATTAATCCGCTAGTGTGTCAAACAGTTCCAGAACTGGATACAGAGGCTGAGGCGGCGATAGTTGTGGATTCCCTCTATCGTGAAGATCAGTTTTATGTTGGATTTACCTATAATTTAATCCTTAACCGCCCTACTGATGTTAGTCAATCTGGATTTTCTGGAGGGTTTCAGCTTGGGTTTATACGAGACATGCCAATCAACAAAAGACGTAATGTAGCTTTTGGAGTAGGTTTGGGATATTCTTTGAACGTTTTTAATCACAATTTGTTGATTGATGAAAATGAAGCTACGGGGAAATCGGTTTTTAGTAGTCTGAAAGGAATTGATTTTAATGCCAATAGGTTTGCTACACATCTGTTTGAAGCGCCTATCGAATTTAGATGGAGAACCTCTGTTCCTGAAAGTCATAAGTTTTATAGAATTTATACAGGACTCAGAATTGGTTATATGTACTATTTTAGGTCGAGGTTTGAAGATGAAACACGAGAAGTAAAGCTTACCAATATTGAAGAACTGAACCCGTGGAGAATCGGAGCTACATTTACCTTTGGATGGAACACCTTCAACTTTCATTTCTACTATAGCCTTAATCCTCTTTTTGACGATAGTGCTCAAATTGATGGCGAAAAAGTGAATATTAATACCGCAAGGGTAGGGCTGATGTTTTATATTTTATAACCAGAAGTTGATTAAAGTAAGTTGAGGGATCACTCCCATTAACAAGCCCAAAACAAGTTCCAAACCAGTATGCGCTTTATGGTGTAGTCTGGAGCTGGCAACAACTCCATTTGCAATCATCAAACCAGCAATAAGAAGGGTGAGGTTCATCTCAAAGTGAATACTGAGCGCAATGGTAAACATTGTAATCCCACTGATCCCGATCATGTGCAGACTAGCCTTTATATTGAAAAGTGCCATAAAAATTGCACTTAAGGTAGATAGCAATATGCCCAAGAAAAAAAAGTATAGTTCTGGGTATCGATACACATCAATAACCATTTTGATCACTACAATCAGCAAGATGGATTGTAATAGCAGGGGGATTTTACGTTGTTTTACGTTTTCTAAATGAATAGAGCTAATCGTGCCCAGACTTTTTAAAAAGAAGAATAAAACAACTGGAATAAGAATTGTAAGTACCGTTAATCCAAAAATTTTGGTTTGGATAATTTCCTCTGGGATGAACCTTGGAGCAGCGGCAAAATATATAAGTGCACCTATAAGGGGCATTAATAAAGGGTGTAGTATGTAAGAAGCAATTCTTAAAAAAAAGTTCATTAAATCTTCTTTCTTAACCTCGCTACAGGAATCTCTAATTGTTCCCTGTATTTAGCAACGGTCCTTCTAGCGATAGGATATCCCTTTTCTTTAAGGATTTGAGCCAGTTTCTCATCGGTTAACGGCTTTTTCTTGTCCTCATCGCCAATAGTTATTTCCAAAATTTTCTTAATCTCTCGTGTAGAAACTTCTTCACCTTGATCGTTGGTCATGGATTCAGAAAAGAACTCCTTGATTAATTTAGTTCCATAAGGAGTATCTACATATTTGCTATTTGCAACCCGAGATACTGTACTGACGTCCATCCCGATCTCATCAGCTATGTCTTTTAGGATCATAGGCTTTAGATTTCGTTCGTCTCCACTAAGGAAATAACTTTTTTGATAGTGCATTATTGCACTCATAGTAATAAAAAGTGTTTGTTGTCTCTGTTTAACCGCCTCGATAAACCATTTTGCAGCATCTAATTTTTGTTTGATAAAGAGCACCGCATCTTTCTGAGACTTTGACTTTTCCTTACTCGCTTTGTATCCCTGAAGCATATTATTGTATTCTCTGGATACATGTAATTCGGGAGCATTTCGTCCATTAAGAGTAAGTTCTAACTCTCCATCAACGATTCTAATGGTAAAATCAGGCACAACATGCTCAATAATGCGATTATTACCTGCATAGGCTCCACCAGGCTTTGGATTTAGGTGTTCTATCTCTTCGATAGCTTCTTTTAATTGCTCTTCGGTAACATCAAACTTTGCGATGAGTTTGTCGTAATGTTTTTTACTGAAATGATCAAAGGCCTTTTTAAGTATTTGCGAGGCTAATTTAATAGGTATAGTAGTTTCTTTCCTATCCAATTGCAACCATAAACATTCTTGTAAATTACGAGCGCCCACCCCAGCAGGGTCTAGTTGATGAACTACATCAAGAACACTTTCTATTTTTTCTTCTGTTGTATATACATTTTGTGTAAAAGCCAAATCATCCAAAATATCAGAAATCGATCTGCGGATATATCCACTTTCATCAACGCTACCTACCAAGAACTCTGCGATCTGACGTTCTTCTTCATCTAGTCGATAGGTATTTAATTGATTGACCAGATGTTGATGAAACGTGGTGCCTGATGCATAAGGAACGCTTTTTTCTTCATCATCAGAGCTGTAGTTATTAGAACTTAATCGATAGCTAGGGATTTCGTCATCGCTCAGGTATTCATCAACATTAATCTCGGTCTCGATTTTATCGTTACCAAAGTCATCTACATCATTTTCATTGCTAAACGTATCTTCGAATTCGTCTGATTTTTCTTTTCCGCTATCCAAAGCGGGATTCTCTTCCATCTCTTGTTTTAAACGCTGTTCAAAGGCTTGAGTAGGAAGCTGAATCAATTTCATCAACTGGATTTGTTGAGGCGAAAGTTTTTGAGAAAGCTTAAAGTTTAATTGTTGTTTTAGCATAAAATGATCAATGTTCTTCTACTCACAAAAATAAACAAAAAACACTGTTTTTATCGAAGTATAAGATGGTTAGTTTGTTTAAAAAATGCCAAAAAATCTTAATTATAGATATATAATTAAGATTTTCTTTCTTTGCCTTGATCAATAAACGGGCCAAAAACGATTTTAATATGTAGGAATGCGTTTTTTAATACGAACAACTACAGGGTAGAACTGCGGTTTATGGTACAAATAATTTGTTTTTAATGGCATAGATCACCAGACCAGTACGGTTCTTTAGATTTAATTTTTCAAAAATAGAATCCCGATATCCTTCAATAGTTTTTGGGCTCAAACACATATCGCTTGCTATTTCTTTGTAGGTCTTTTCTGTACAAGCATGTTTGATGAATTCTAATTCACGATCTTTTAGTGATACTTTATTGTCTTCTTTTGGGTTAAGCGAACCCAATAATAGATTGGTTACATCTTTAGTGTGATAAAACCCTGTTTCTTGTACTTGTATCAAAGCGTTCTCAAGAATGCTTTTTTCTGTATCTTTTAATAGATATCCTTTGGCACCTGCTCGTAGCATTTTTAAAATCGTATTTTCATCTTCTTCTACAGATAATGCCAGCACCTTTACTTCTGGATATTCTTCTTTGAGCGCTGCTGTTGTTTCAATGCCATTCATGATAGGCATATTGATGTCCATAAGTACTACATCCGGAATGTTTTTGGGATCCTTAAATCGGGTAAGTAGCTCTTTCCCGTTTTTACAGATATATAAGATCTTAAATTTGTCAAATCCATTTACCAAACCCGATAAGGCTTGGGATAACAAGATGTGGTCCTCTACAATAACTACCGAATACTTCATAACTCCCTGTTCTTTTTAATTTGTGTGAATTTTTTTACTTAATGTGATTAGTCGTTTTCATCGACGGCTGAAGGTAAGCTTTTTTTATCATAATGATAGGTTAAAGTAATGGATGTCCCTACTCCTTCCTCAGAATCAAGCGTTACTTCGGCGTCGATTAGTTTTCCTCTGTTTTGAATGTTACATAATCCAATCCCTTGTTGGGTGTTGGAATCATTGATGTTAAAGCCAACTCCGTTATCCTTGGCATGGATAACTAGTTTCTCTTCATCATAGTTTACGTTTACATCTAGTGTAGAGGCTTTGGAGTGTTTTATAGTGTTGGTAAAAAACTCCTGCAATATCCTGAAGATGATAATTTCTGCCTTGCCGTCAAGGCTTCGTACTTCAGTATTACTGCTCAGGGTAGCCTTTATAAATTGCAATCGGTTAAAACGTTCAATCTCCAGGTTAATAGCTTCGGTTAAGCTTAAGCTTTTTATCGCATCTGGATTAATCAGTTTTGACAACGATCTGAGTTCAGTTAAACTCTTGGTAATAGTATCAGTAACTTCCTGCAGTTTATTGGGGTCATCCTGTGCAATATTTACCTGTATTTTGGCCAGCGTGAGTAGCTGGCCAATATTATCATGCAATTCCCAGCTGATATTACGCAAGGTTTCTTCGCGTATCTCAATCTGAGTTTCAGCAATTGCAGTTTCAAACTTTTTTTCAGCTTCTTTTTGTTGCAGTAATAAAATGTTTTTCCTTTTTTGGAAAATAATGAAAAGGAAAATCATAATCGTAATGATAACAATCAATACGATACTTGCAATTAATATAGCTGTTTCTTGTCGCTCCATATAAAGCCAATAATAAAACAGATATTCATTATTATAGTCAAAAAGACACCTAATAAAAAAGATACTGTAGCATCGGTTATATCCGAATAATAATTTCTTAGAATTCTAAAAGGAATATTGCCTATATGATATAACAATAAACCTATGCTAATCCAAAAAAGTAAATTTTTTCTAACATTTAGTACTTTTTCCGAATTGAGAATTTCTATGAAATATAAGAAAATGGTTACTACTAAGAAACTTGAAGCAGCTATATATGGAATAATTTGTAACTCATAAATATAATTCTGATAGAAACCATTTATGACCAAAAGAATAATATAAGTTATTAAAAAAGTATGCACTACTCTTTTATTCTTTTTGATCATCAAGTAATTTCTAAACAAGGTAAGAAAGTATATAAAGCTTATTATATAATACAAGTTGTATAATAAATCCCCCCATTCTATCTCAAGATATCTCTTCAAATATAATCCAACTACAATTTCATTTATAGCAGTATACCACAAATACAGAATAAAATGTTTCAGTTTGGTTCCTTTATATTTTTTATAATACAAGGTTCCGATTACGGCTGTTATTAATTCTGCTAAAATTGTTGCATACATTATGATTATTAGATGTTCTCTTTCCACTATTTAAGTTTAGTTGTTTTGATGAAATTATGGATAGCTTCCAATATCATTCGCAATGGTACTTTGGTTTTCTTGAATTCCCATAAAAGCTGAAAAGAAGCCTGCGGTTTGTATTTGTTGCATCATCTGAGGATCTAATGATCCCTGTTCTCCATATCCTATTTGGTCTAGTACGTCTTCTAGAAATACTAATTCTTGTCTACCGTCATTATTTCTATCTGCAAAAGTGTATCCTCTATGCAGATTATCACTTCCTAATAAGGTTGTGGGTGCAATAAAAAAGGTGTTTCTTCTTGGGTCTGGTATTGGTTTTCCGTCTACAAATTTTTCAGCATCTGGATAATTTCCTAAGTAAAGGCGGTAACCAGTAATATCTATTGAGTCTGGCGTTACCCATTTTACATAGGAGATATATTCATCCAAAAAATCCTTACTTAAATAAAAAGACCTTGAAGGAACAAAGTTTGAAATGGGCTTTCTGTCACTAGGACATAGTTTGTCTAATAGGCTGTCTCGTCTGCTTTCAAAAGTTTTTATCACACAAGCACGATTTTTAGAATAGCTTCCGTACAATTGAACAGCGTCCTTGAATGAAATAATTTCTTCCGGTTGAGTTGGATCCGGTGTTATCACTGGCCCGGGTTCTCTAGTGCAGTAATAAGTGATTAGTGCAGCAATGATGGCTACAATGGGGTATCCAATAAAATTAGTTCTGTTTTTCATTTTATGGGTTATTAGATGTTTGTGAATTCTAAAAGTACTATTATTCTATAGGATTCAAAAAAAGATATAAAATTTTGTTAAGAGCAGATGGTTGTAACCTGTTGTAAATTAAGTGTTTTGGCAGGTTTTTGAAATGGTTTTCTAGAAGAATAGTCTATCAAATAAAGGGGTAAAAACCCCTATAGAAAAAAGGGGTTCCACTCTTTTAAAAAATAGATACCCCCTTGCCATTTACACCCTATTTATCATCAATGAGGTTGCGAAAAAATAAGGGAGATTTTCTTAAAATATCTTTGCAAACCTTTTCGTAAAGAATTGCACGCTAAATATGCACTAAAATTTTCGCCGTATTGATTCCTAAAATTTTCGGTTTAAAAAATACTTTTCATAAAAAATATGGTGCAATAATAGAAATGCTTTAAATCCAATTTTTGGGATTTAATTTTAAGTTAAAAGCCAGGTGATTCGAAAACGTTCTTGGTGAAAAAAATGTTAAATACGTCTATGCCAGTTGCGGTTGTATGCTCGACCGATCTACCTTGAAGATAACAATAGGTCGGCCACTAAACTTTTCGAAAAGTTAAAAACAAAAACCACAACCATCTAATCACGTATTTATTATGAGAAAAATGTATTTCGTATTTGCAATAGTACTAGGGCTGTACTCTTGTAATACAGACACGGATCAATTAGAAGTAGATAATGAATCTATAGAACTTGCTGCAAAAAACAGTTCAGATAATGTAAAATTACTTAGAGCCTGGACTTCAAATAGCAGTAGCCCTGTGCTACGTAGATATGTAAGACGCTTTGTTGTAAAAGTAAAAAACCTGGCATTTCAGAAACAAGTATCAATACATCATTCTACCTTCAACGGAGGTTGGGAGGATATTCCGTTAACCTTTCTGCAAAGTATAGGTGATGATGAAGAAATCTGGGTAGGAGAAGTAGAACCTGATACAGAGATCTATAACGATGAGTTTGTTGTGAAGTACTCGGTAAATGGAGAAACGTATTGGGATAACAACAATGGCGCTAACTACAGTATGCTTGTTAATATGGGGACTTTTTTGGCACCAGAAGTTGAAGTTTCTGTAGATCAGTATTACACTAGGTTTTTTGGTGGATCATTTAATGTAAATGTAGATGCCAGAAGAAATTACGGCACTGCAGGATCTGTAGAAGTGGTTTATACCACCGATGGGTGGTTAACTACCCAGACAGCAGCTTTGAGTTACCAAAGGTATTTTAGAGTGGGGTATGCGCACTATATCCAAAGTCCTAATCAATTTGATATAGATAAATGGGAAACCACGGTTCGAGTAGATCAAGAAGAGGTAAATGCAATCGAGTATGCAGTCGTTTACAGAGTTGGGGACCAGGAATATTGGGACAACAACTATGGGAGTAATTACGTCATTCAAAAAGTGACTTACTAAATCAAAATCAATACAACTTTATATCGCGTTTCTATACCTAATATAGAAAGGTGAGACTCGCAATACGCAAAACAATTAATTAATAAACTTTTAAAACCAACTAAGAATGAAAAAGCTGTTTTATTTGGCAATAGCATTATTAATCTTTTCGTGTAACACAGAAGAAGAGCTGATCGAAAATCAAAGAAGTACTGATTTGATCAATATTAGCGAAAAGAGTTTAAACCCGGTAAGTTTAGTAAAGTCCTGGACGACTTTTGGGACGTATCGAGGGTTTTCTAGCTACACAAGAAAATTTACAGTGCAAGTTTCTGATTTAGCCTTTGATAAATCGGTAAGTATTTTTCATGAGAAACTAGATGGATCTTGGGAGGAAATCCCACTATCTTACAGTTTTGATATTAATGAAGACGAAGAGATCTGGATTGGAAATCAAACAACATCATCACAAATTTATGCAGATGAATTTGTAGTGAAATACGAAGTAGATGGTCAGGTCTATTGGGATAATAATAATGGAGCCAATTACAAGATGTCGGTAAGAGATGGATATTTTTTGGCTAATCCGGACTCCAATATCAGTGTGGATACTGATTTTGATAGTATTTTCTACTCGTCTTTTTATGATCAAAACCAATTGAATGTTACCGTAGATGTTAGGAACTTGTCACCAGCCAAAGAGGTTATCGTGGTGTATACTACCGATGGATGGCAGACACAAAATGAGTTTTCACTATCATATCGTCCATTTTGGAATAGTGGACCTTTTATTTCGGTAACAAGTCCAAATCAATTTGGGATAGAGCGCTGGTCTGGATTTGTTCGCTTTGATAGTACTATTAACTCAGTAGAATATGCTGTGTTGTATAGAGTAAATGGTCAAGAGTATTGGGATAACAACTATGGAAAAAACCATCTAGTCATTAGAAGAGTGAATGGGTAGGTCATACAAGGAGTTATGAGTAAACACCACTTTTGAGAATCTCAAAAGTGGTGTTTCTTATAGTACTAGCTCCATTTTGATGTTACTACGCTTGTACAAAGGGTTTTTCTCTATGGGGATTTCGACAAAGCCAAATTTTTTGTAGATGTAAATGGCATTTTCAAGAAGGGTGTTGGAATATAGAATGACTTTTTTCCAACCCTCATTCTTTGCAAAATCAATCCCATGCTGTAGTAACTGCTGGCCAATTTTATGCCCCTGAAACTTAGGAGAGACGGCCATTTTACCTAGCTCATATATGTTTGATTCTACGGGGATCAAAGAAAAGGTTCCTGCAATTTCTTCTTCCACTTTGGCAAAGAAGATATACCCTCCTTTTTGTACAATAGTTTCTTCGCATTTTTCTAATAATTGTTGATCCAAAGGTTCTACGACAAAGTACTTTTCTAACCATTCTACATTAAGACGGGCAAAGTCTTTGGCATATTTTGGATCAAAAGGGATA
Organism: Aquimarina sp. AWH4_224; assembly: GCF_056160245.1. Lineage (NCBI taxonomy): Bacteria > Pseudomonadati > Bacteroidota > Flavobacteriia > Flavobacteriales > Flavobacteriaceae > Aquimarina > Aquimarina sp. AWH4_224. Next base: position 12,864 of record NZ_JBSWWU010000011.1, read on the forward strand.
ATAGTTAGTTGATTGGATAGAGGTCTCATAGTTTTTCAAGTATTCGGTGGCTTAATGATTTTTCTGCAAATTGATTTTCTAGATGGGTTAAATGATGAGTTAAGCCAATAGCACTTCCTTCGGTAAGCCATTTTACTTGTTCATCGATTACTGCCCAAATAGGGATCATTTGTTGATGTAAGTCTTTTCCTTTTTTACTCAACGTAAACAGTTTTTTTCTTTTGTCCTTGGTATCAGTTTTATAAGTGACTAATTTTTTTTCTGTTAGTTTTTTTAGCGATTGGGTGATAGCTGGTTGTGTGAATTGTAGCCCTTCCTGAATCGTAGTTGTAGTTATTGTATTATGATCGATTATAAACCTGAATACAGGAAAGAGATAAGGGTCGAAGTCTATATTACAAGCATTATATACTAATTGTGTTTCTCTCATTAGATATTCACTTAACCTTTTTAATCTTGATCCGAGACCAAGTTCTGCATATTCTTGAAGCTTATCTTTCATAAGTATTTATATAAGTGCTTATGTAAAAATAATAATAATTTTTAAAAAACAAAAGTTTTTGCAATAAGAAGGGCATCTTTTACAATTGATTTTGCCTTTTTGCCTTTGTAGATTTGGAAATACTATCCACCCAAAAACAAAAGAAAAAGAGTTTAAATAGTTTGATGTAATTTGGACATTCTATAAAGTAGGGGAGAAACCCTATTAATCCTAAAAAACCAAGAAATTTTAGATATTTCATGTGCTGATCTACTTAATAATCAAAATTACATATTGGTATAAAAACTCCACCAGAAGTTACGTTTTGGCCCAATAATTTTTGCTTGGGCATAAAACTTAAACCGTTTATTAGATTTATTTACCTAGTCTATTTTTTAGCACTTCTTGAATGCCGGCTAGGTGGTCGCTAAATTGCATCATTTGGGCTAATACTTGTGCCATTTCGTTTTTATCTCCAAATCCCTTCAATTTATTGTTTTTGGTAAAGGTTTCTTTAATGGTTTCCCAGCGCGTCATTTCTTCTTCCGAAATGGTTCCTGTCATTTCTTTATATTTTAACAAGTTGGCCTCAGCAGCACTGGTTAATGTTTGTGATTCGTTTTCGTAATGTGAAAGCAATAATGTCCTTAATTCGGTATCGTTCATAATAGGCACGACCTTGGCTACTAATTTGCTCATATCCCGGTAGGAACCTTGTAGTTTAAACGAAGGTTCTGTGCGATAAGCATCTTCCATAGCGGCAGATTGGATGTAGGTTTCATTTACTTTTAATACCGTATCTCGTATTAGCACTACTTTTTCGAGAACAGATACATAATCTTGTACCTCCTGTTTAGTGTGATTGCCTTCTAACTCGACACCTTCTTGCGTTCCGGTTTCTACGATCTCGATTAATTTGTAAATATCGTCAAAGTGTTTGCTGCTCAATTGGTGCAGGACGGGGTTTGAAGTCATTGCATTTTCAATCAAACTCAATTTAAACAAATCCGCTGTATCCCCGATAATATCTCCAAGATTATAAATATCAGCACGGTTAGCCAACATATCCGGAATCTGAAATTTTTCTCCACTTTCTGTATATGGGTTACCTGCCATAATTACACAAAAACGTTTGCTTCGTAAATCGTAGGTTTTTGGATTGCCATTGTATACTCCTTCTATTTTTCTAGTTCCATCAGCGAGAGAGATGAATTTTTGTAAAAACTCAGGATTACAATGTTGTATATCGTCAAGATATAACATCACATTATTCCCCATCTCAAAAGCTAGATTTAGCTTTTTTAGTTCTTCTCTTGAAGCGGCATTATTTGCAGCCATGGGATCTACAGAAGTAACTTCGTGTCCAATGGCCGGGCCGTTAATTTTCATGAAAACCAACCCTAATCGGTTAGCCATGTACTCCATCAAAGTCGTTTTTCCGTATCCTGGAGGAGAAATAAGTAATAGCATTCCCATTCGATCGGTACGCTTATTTTCGCCAACACTACCCAATTGTTTGGATAGGTTATCCCCAAACAAAGGAAGATATACTTGATCTATTAATTTATTTCGTACAAAAGAAGATAGTACTTTAGGTTTGAATTCATTTAGTTTCAAATCTTCTTTTAATTGGTCTGTAACTTGATGTTTGGCTTCTCTATATGCTTCAAAGGCGGGTGTCTCTACCGTTGCGAATTGGTGTAATGCAGCAACAAAAGTATGGTAATTGAACGAATAGTTACCTTCAGTGATTGTACCATGACTTCCTTTCAAATCTTTTATGACTTGCGAAGGGTTTACATGAATTACTTCAGAAATTGCTTCTTCTTTGAACAATAAAGTACAAACGACTTCGTGAGCATAATCGATATGTTCTGGGATATTTGCTTTGATGTAAGAACTTACCCATTGTAAGGCTAAATTGATTTTTGAATTCCAATCAACATGACCATTTGACTTTGGTTTTGTATCTAAGTCTAGCGCTTTTTTAAGTTTGGTAAATACTTTTTTCTTTTTTAGTTCAGAAATGAATGCGTCATATATTTCATTGGCCGTTTGGCTAATGCAAAAACTATTATCGCTTTGTAATTCTGTAAATAAATAATGTGCAATATCGTTGCTTTCATTGGTTTCAGACCATTGTCTTTCTTCTACAAAAACACTGATCTCTTTATTTAGTTTTGTAATTACATTATGATGCTCTTGACTATCTGGGAAAACCTGTAAAACCTCTCCAGAAGCTTTTATTGTTGTGTTCCAATACTCTTGCTTTTCTTTTTCTAAGCTAAACCAGAAATACTGAGCAAAAGCTCTGGTATTTGGGGTGAAACGCAATAAACCAAGACCATGATCTTGTTCGACAAGAACTTTTAATATTTTGGCCGCGTCTATATCATGAACCCCTTTTACATACCCTTCTGCGTAGTTTTTGCTACTCTCAGATTTTACAATTTCCAGAAGTTGTTCTTCTGTTTGATGCTGTAATTTTTCTTTAGCTATGGTTTTAAAAATTTTATAAGCGAGATAAGCCGAACGATATATTTCTGGGTTTTCGGAAATTAATTCCTGATCCCAATATTTTTTGGATCGTAATAATACCTCATTCTCAATTTCCTGATAAAAATCCGTCCCTGTAAGATGATATGCAAGTGCCGAATCTTTGTATACAATAGTGAGATCCAGAGGTTGTTTATTAACACCAAATTTGTGTTTACCAAGCTTGATAATGTTTTCGCCATCCTCATATAAATCTTGTTTGTCTTTTAATTTACGGGTGGCATCTTCTTTGGCTACTTTTAAGGCCGTTTCTATAGCTTCGGCTTTTCCTGCATCGTCCAAATCCGTAAGCTGATCAATAATGTCTCTTAGTTTGTTGATCATCAAATCCGAGGCAAAATACCCGTTAATATTTGCTACTGCATCAAAACTCAATGCTTTTTTTGTAACTCCTTTCAGAATTCGATTTGCTGCATTTTCTAAAGCAACAGCCTTTTTGTTGCGGGCTTCTATTAGTCCATTTTTTCTTGCCTCAAAGGCATTATATACTTCTTCTCGTTTTTCTATAATTTGAGCAATAAATTCTTCGAAGTCTGCAAATCGTCCTTCCAGATCCTCTAACTGAACAGAAACCTTGTTTAAAAGCTCATCAGTCTTTTCGGGAGTATTAGCAATATCCAAATAGTTGATAATACTTTGGTCTACTAACTTTAACTGAGCCGCAAATTCTGCCGTAGCTTCTTTACTTCCCAAAGATTTTATCGCATTTTTAATTCCTGCTTTCAATTGATTAATTGTAGCAAAGATCAAGGAGATATTATCGATGATCTTGGTAGAATGAGAAGTGTCTTCGATCTGAAGATTAGAAACGATATCAATCAGCATTTCAAGATCGGTTGCAATTTGATTGACCTCTTCTTCCAGCTTTTTGGCATCGATTACTTTTTTGATATCTTCTAGAACTGCTTGTTTTTCTTCTACTCTTTTGTGATAGGGTAGTAGCGCTTTGTCGTCCAGAAGAAATTGAACACAACGTTGAGAAATTTTCTCGGTTTGTTCGGCAATCTGGGTTTCCAGAGACTTGATGAACTCCTTATCCACATATCGGATATCATTTAAACTGATAGTTTCACCACGTAGTGTTCGCAGTTGTGATAACACCTGCACAAAATCATCGATAGATCGAAAAGAACTACTTTTTATTTTGCCAAAAATTAGTTCTGCCTGATCTTGAGTTTCTTTGGTTACGTTGGCGGCAGTTTTTCTAAGCTGAACAACCTTTTCAAATTCGTCTATTGCAGCATTAGCAGCGCCACTAATTTCTTCAAGAGGAATGTCTAATCGAAACGTATCCTCTTCTCGAATCCAATAATAACTATCGATGACATCATTAGAGAATTTGGAAATGTCATCATACAACCCGTCATAACTGTCCTCTTTATTTAATAAGGTGATCAGCGCATGGCATTCGGCCATAGCTTTTACAATATCCTTGTTTCCTATTTTGTATAATAAAGTATCTGTGTGTTCTGATGGAATGGTATCTCCTTTCATAAAAGGAGTTTGCCAAATCTGAATTACATGATGTTTGGTCTGCTCGTCTTCGGTTTTGAAATAACAAAGCTCACCATTTTGGAGAATCGTAAAACCATTACAAACGATGGGAGTCTTTACCTCTTGCTCGATGACATTATAAGACATTAGGGTGTAGAGCCCCTTTTCGCTTTCGTAAAACACATACAAAAAGTCTTCTCCATTGGGAGATATGATTTTTTCCTGAAACTTAACCTCAGAAACCTCATTGGTAAAGAGTTTGAAATCTCCAGACTGCAGGTAATATCCGTTAGGATAAATGATTCCTTGATCATCAGGCAAAAGTAAGCAAGCATCTTTGATAGACTCTATTTTTTTTACCTCTTGCATTTTATGATTATAGACAAAATAGCGTGGCGCTTCCTGAAAAGGTTTGATTTCTAATGTGATCAAATTACCCAAATCAGCAAATCGATATTGTCCATCATCCAGGGTTTGATCAGCGTGTTCTACAGCTTCATCCAGAATACCTTTACCTTCGTCGGTATTATCTTCAATTTTAATGGTAAGATCTCCTCCGATAGTTTCTACAAAAACTTTATCCAGAATGGAGATATGCGGATGTGCTCCGTATCGATGCATATCACGAGATACTTCGATCCAATTGAATTCGTGTTGCTTCGGAAACTTAAATTCATGTTCACTTCTATTGTCGACATAGGTAAGAGTTCCTTCATTAATTAACCACTTGAAGGTTTTAATATCTGAAACACTTTCACTTAATTGAAACACCATATGGAGGTAGTTGCCAACGATAGCGAATTTAGAAAAGATGGTATTGCGATAGTATTTATAGAGATTTGTAAAATCATCAATAAACACAGGATCGTTGATCAGATCTAAGGTCTTTGCCGAGAAATGTTCATTGGTATAAGTGTAAATACTAAAAACATCAGCCAAGGTGATTTCGGTTCGAAGACCAAAATGTACATTATAACCAAATAAGCAATATTCTCCGATAGTTACTATATCTCTAGCAATACAGTTGTTTTCTGTATTGATTCGATTGTTGGCGATTAGTTTTGTCTCTACGCTACCAAAGACTTCTTTTCTTGCATCGTTTAATTGGGTAAGGCGGGTTTGGAGATCGCCCTTATGCTTTTGTAGACGATTTTGAATGATCTCGTAAGTTCCACCATCCAATTGAGTATGTTGATTGTTGTTTTCTTCTTGCATGTTTTAAATCGAATTTACATTCGCTGTTACAAAGGACTTCGACAGACTCAGTCAGACAATTTAAATTTGATTTTAAGTCTGTAGGTCACGCTGAGCTTGTCGAAGCGCCTACTAAGGCGGACCTCAATTCTATTTCTCTATTTTGTTTCCGAACTGAGTGTGATTTTTTGAATATTCAATTAATTTATCCCAATCTTCTTCTATTAGTACTATTTTCTTTTTTCTGCTCCATCCTTTTAATTGTTTTTCAATTTTAATAGCTTCGTTTGGATCTGTAAAAGCTTGAAACCATTTTAAACTTACTGGCCTTCTCTTAAAAGTATAAGCATCTTCTTTTGTTCCAATGTTGTGTTCATATACTCTGCGTTCTAGGTCATTAGTAATACCTATGTAAAAAGAACCATCTTTACATTCAACTATATAAACATAATATTGTTTCATCTTTTATTCTATTAGGACTTCGACAAGCTCAGTCTGACATTGGATTTATTTATACAAAAACGCATCAGTGATTCCTATGAAATTTTCAGAATAATAATTAAACAAGAGTTTGACAAAGAGGATGGTAGCTATGACGCTTGCTACTAGAATAATACCGTTTCTAATATTCTCTTTCTTCTGTTGTTTTCTTGCTCTATTCCTTATTTGCTGTAAAACTTCTTCTGAAACAGGCTCTTTTTTAATGCCTTCACTTTCATTATTCGCAGAGGACCATCCCTTGAAAGCTTCTCTTTTGGTTCTTCGATCATTAAATTTAATCGAAGCATTCATTGCTGCTATTCCCATATATAAACCTTTTAAAAGTTAAACAATTCCCATCCCGGTCTTCCCGGAATGGGAAGACTTTTATGGGTTTAAAAATGTGGAGTTGATGATTCTCATAGTTTTGTTAGATAGTGCAACTAAACCTTTATACTTGGTGTTTGTATTACTTCAGTTTTTTGTCAGAAAGCCCTAATCCATTGGCTAGATTAAACAAGTTGGTAAATAAATTGTTTTCGTCTGGATCGGTTGTTTTCTGTTTTAGTTCTAACAATAAATTTGCGATCGTTAGGTTTTTGATATCCTCTGAAGAGATGCCGTATTTTGTTGCAAATTCTTTAACTTTTTCCAACAAATTTCCTTTTACATCTTCACTCCCCAGGATTGCATCTTTTACATCTTGTATATTATCAGAATGTTGTACTAGTCTATCAAATCCTTTAGCCTTGGTGATTTGTCCCATAATTTGCTCAAAGAACATGGTTTCACCACCTACGATATCGATATTGGCAGCTTTCAGTGCTTCTCCGATAACTTCGGCTTGTGCATCTGCAATTTCTTTCTGGATATTGATATGAGCCAAGTCTACTTGTAACTCTTTGTCTAAGCGTAGTTTGAACTCTTCATGCTCTTTACCAACACCGTCAAGTTTCTTCATTGCTTCTGCTTTTTCTTCAATTCCTGCGGCATCAGCAAGTGCTTTCTCTTTGATCACTTCAGCTTCAGCCAATCCTTCTTCACGGATCGCTTCTGCTTTTGCCTGGATACCTGCGGCTTCTGCTTTTGCAGTTTTTTCGATAACGTTGGCTTCTACTAATCCTTCACGTTCTCTGGCATCTGCCTTGGCGTGCATTACTTGTGCTTCAGACATACCCAAGGTAGCTTCTTCTTTGGCTTGAGCTTCAGCAAGTGTTTTACGTGCTTCGGCTTCTTTTTCACTAGCTTCTTTTTTGGCCTGCGCTTCGATATTGATTTCCTCTGCTTTTTGTTTTGCAGCTTCTTTCTGTGCTTCAGCGGCTTTTATTGTTTTGATCAGATCTTCCTGAGCAGTTGCTTCGGCAATAGTAATTTTTACTTGCTTATCACGATCCGCAGTTTTGAAGGCTTCGATATCTTTCATATTCTCTTGCTCTTGCACCACACCTTTTTCGAGCATTACTCGATCGCGAATTACATCTTGAATATTTTTCTTTTCTATTTCTACTACTTTTTCCTTTTCAATCTGTGCCAACGTAACAATTCTTTCGCGTTCTGTGGCTTCCAGCATTCTGTCTTTTTCCACTCTTTCGGTCTCAACGGCATCTGTTCGCTGTTTATTTTTAGCAGCAACAATGATCTGGCGCTGCATGTTCTCTTCGGCTACCTTTACTTTTTCTTCTGTAGAAATACGTGCGGTTTCAGATTTTAATCGCTCTTCTTCAGATACTTTTAAAGTTTCTGCTTCTTCACGAGCCTTAATATTGGCAATTTCACGTTTTTGTTGTTCTTCTTTTTCTGCTAATTGTTTATCCAATTCAAGAATAGCTTCACGAGCTTCTACATCTTGTTTACGAATTATTTTTTCTTCGTCTCGTTTGATCAGATTCGACTTTATGTTTTGAGCAGCGGTCAATTCTGTAATCTTTTTGATTCCTTCTGCATCCAGAATGTTATCTGCTTTCATCACACTTAGTGAGGTTTGCTCCAAATCATCGATGGCACAGTCGTCTAATATGTATCCATTTAGGTCGGTACCAATAATGTTTACAATTTCATCTCTAAATTCTCTTCGGGCTTCATACAACTCTACAAATTCAAACTTTTTACCTACTGTTTTTAAAGCTTCAGAGAATTTAGCATCAAAAAGACTGCGCAAAGTATCTATTTCAGAAGCACGATTACAGCCAATAGTTTGTGCTACATTGATGATATCTTCTACCGATTTATTCACTCGAACAAAAAAGGCTACTTTGATATCTGCTCTAATGTTATCCTTACAGATCAATCCGTTTACCCCGGTACGTTCTATTTCGATTTTCTTGATCGAAATATCCATAATTTCTACTTTGTGTAGCACTGGAATTACATATAGACCTTTGTCGAAGGCAACTGCCGTTCCACCAAAACCTGTGCGCACAAGTGATTCCCCTTGAGGGATTTTTCTATAGAAAATGGCAATGATTATAAAATACAGTACTATCAAGAGTACTAATGCTACTACTACGATAATAGCTATGTTTGCTAAATTGCTCATAATTGCTTTAATAATTTAGTTGTTGAATAATATAAAGTTGTTTGTTTTTGACTTGATTTACGATTTCTACTCTTGCATTTGCAGGAATTTCAATACCATCTTTGGATTGTACCATCACCTTTATTGGGTCGGACTGAATTTTTATCTCAAGGGTAGAAATTTTATCTCCCGAAATTGTGCTTTGTAAAACGCCTTGTCTTCCTAACAAATCGAGTGCACTTTCTCCTTTATTATTGAAATTTGTAAAGAATTTTTTAAACGGTGTTGTAAAAATTTTGGTTAAAAATAAGGCGGGTAGGATCCCCCCAAAAAAGAAAATGAACCCAAAATCATTGTCATAACTATGCGTGATAGAAGTCCCCGCCATTGTTATTGCCCACCAGAACAATACAAAAAATGAAAAAGTGAACATAAACGGCAATCCTACGAAGTTAAAGTAGATCAAAAATATCTGAAAGAAATTCAGCTTTCCTCTTCTTCGTATTACATCTTCTTTTTTTACTTCGGTATTGGATATTTCAGGAATATCCAGATTACTTCTGGCATCAAAATCTGTTTCAACATCCACATCCACATCTGCATCTGCATCGATATCCAAATCAATATCGGCATCAAAGAAATCCAAATCTAAACCTGTTAAAGTGGTGAGCAACCAGTAGAGGATGAGTAACCCAAACAGTATGGTTAACGGTAGATTGACTATCGAAATTGCTATGTCAAATAATTCTTTCAAAAGGTTAGTGTTATTAGTTAGTCATTAGTTAATTGTCCTTTTTTTCGAAATTCTCTTTTTTGTATAATCGAATTCTACGAAAAACAAGATAGATGAGCGTCGCCAAAACTCCAGTCCAAATCATCGCGTGTACGAATATAAAAACAGTTTCCATGACATGAATTTTTATTTGAATTTCACTGCCGTACCATATGCTAATATTTCTGAAGCTCCCTGCATAACCATTGATGTCGTAAATCTGATATTTATTACCCCATCGGCACCAATTTTTTCTGCATCTTGTATCATACGTTGCATTGCTTGCTCACGAGAGTGGGCTTGAAGCTTTGTATATTCTTCAATTTCTCCACCCACTATATTTTTGAGTCCGGCAAAAACATCTCTCCCGATGTTTCTTGCTCGTACTGTACTCCCTCTCGCGATACCTACTATTTGTGATATCTCTTTATTGGGTACAGTCTCTGTAGTTGATATAATCATGGGTATGTTGTTTTAGGTTTGTATTAGAGGTAATTAAGCATCCTTATCTTTCATACCTAATTGCTCTTTTAATTTCGCCAGATCATCTTCGGCGTTCGTTTCTGTAAGGTCTACAGCTTTGTCGATTTCTTCGTCAATGGTTTTTGCTGTATTGGCAATATCTCCATACGCTTCTGCGAGTGCTTCTTCCTGATTCACTTTATCCTTCATGCGCTCTAGCATTGAAACCGTACTTGAACTATCGATCTCAGCCATCTGCTTGTTTACATTTTTTGTGGCTTTAGAAACTTTAACACGAGCTTTCAGGGTTTTTAGTTCATTTTCCCATTTGCTGATGTTCTTTTTGATTTCATCAACATTTTTTTCTAATTGAGTTACCGATTTGTCAAATTTATCAGATTCTGATTTGGTACGGGTCACCTGTTTCAGTGATTCTTCTTTTTTGATAAGGGCTTCTTTTGCCAAACGATCTGCTTCTGTAGACTCCAAGTCACCACTCTGTGCTTTTTTTAGGATAAGCATTGCTTTTTGTTGATAGTCTTCGGCTTTTGCAGCAAATTCTTCAGTTTCATTTTTTGCACGTATGGCCAAAGCTTTTACCTGAGCAAGAGCTTCCAGGCTTTTTTCTAGATCTGTTTTCATATCTCTGATGCCTTGTTCTGTCATTTTTATAGGATCTTCCATTTTATCAATTGCAGAATTCGCTTCGGCTTCTCCTATCTTAAATAATCTTTTAAAAAAATTCATTGTCTTAGTATTTTGAAAAATTTATAATCTGTTCAGAATATTCGCTTAATAACAATCCTAAAGAATTGAGTGAACCTTCGAGCTCATTGAGATCAAGATTTTCTACTTGTAATGTGTCTCTGAAAATTACTTTATCACCAGTTTCATCTAGTACAAAAGCTCCGTGCACAATATCTCGATTTTTTTGAAGTAGATTCTTATAAACGACTTCGTTTCTGTTTTTAATATTAAAAATATGTTGCTCCATAATCAATATAGGAGGAGCAACTCCGAGAATCATATTTTTGATTCCTTCATTTTCCTTACTAACCATTATAATACCCTCGGTCTTGTTCTCGTAGGTAATATTATAGTTCAGTTTTAGTAAGTAATCTTTTATAGTTTGAAAATGATCTTGCATTTGATGTTTGTTTATGGACTTATTAATGAAATAGTTTGATAGTGCGATAGATACCAATATTACAAAAAGTCACATAAATTTTCGGCAATATTACTAGCTAATTCAGCTAGATAAATTACTAGGGATACCATGGGTATGATGTTTTTAAAGTTAATAAATTAATTGTCCTGCTAAAAATTTTAGTATACTCCCCCGAGTTTTCCGTAAATGAAAAGAAATACAAAAGTATTTCTACTAAAATTAGCTTTTTTAAAGGATATTAGCTAATATTGTTAGTGTAAATGTACAACAATTTTCGATAATTGCAAATAAAATTAGCAAAAATGTCTTTTTTTGGAAAAAACATAAAAAAAATTCGAGGTGTAAAAGGATTGAGTCAGCAGGCGTTTGCAGAGCTGTTTGACCTGAAAAGAGGGACTTTGGGAGCCTATGAGGAAGGAAGAAGTGAGCCTAAAATAGAAACTATAATTAAAATTGCTAACTATTTTAGCATACAAATAGATGATTTACTTACCAATGAACTCACCGTAAATCAATTATTAAAGTTCAAAGGTGACCTTACTACGTATGCTGCGGATGCAAAGCGAGAGCAATTTGCCTATATACCATGTATTACCGACAATAATCAGAATGAGTATATTAACTTATATGATAAAGAAACTTTTATCAAAGAGTTACCAACTATTCAATTACCGGTTAATCCTGCAAAGGAGTTTAGAGGGTATACGGTAAGTAATTTAGAAATGACTTCACACGACAAAGGCTTTTATCCTAAGGATATTATTATAGGAGAAAAGGTTCCTTCTACAGTAATTAAGAAATTGAATACAGGTACCTTGGTATTTGTCTTGGTGGATGACAAGATTATTTTTCGCCGACTATACATTACTAAAGAGAGTGCTGTGCTTAGAGCAGATCATAAAAACATAGAAGATGAAGAATATCCGATATCTGAAATTAAGGAAATGTGGAGAGTTCGCTATGTTTTTTACAGAAGAATTCCGGAGTTTGGGGATGATGTTGAGGATAAGCTATTGATCATCGAGCAGCAACTTCAAAAAATGAGGGAACGACTCTCATAGCCGTATAGATTTTCATTATTTTAAAATTATCACAATCAATTTATATAGTTGATTTTGTGTGAAATATCGAGTATCTTTAAGTGTACTTAATTCACACAAAACTATACCAATTCTATATAGATTGGTTGTTCTTCTCTTGGGTTTGCCTGTAGCAATTCTATTGCAACGCGTTTATCCTCGAATTTTATAATCCAAAGTGTTTATTGGTACTTTTTATAATCCTCGATAAAGAATAGTCTAACCTATTCTTGTCATGATAGAAATGGGCATTTGGGAGTACAATCCAAATAGGAAAAGGAGTAAGCTGTCGATTGGATTTATAATGTTATTGAATACTATTATAGATTTTTTATATTGAAATTTAAAATGCTATAAGAATCAATTATTATAAATTTGAAAAGAATTACAACAATAATCATTTAATCTTAATTTATCTGCAATGGAAAATAACAGTCTTAAAACCACGAATCCTCATGGATCGAGTTCTAATGGATTGGATGCCAGCATGTGTCCTTTTCTAAATGGTGCCCATAAAGAAGGTGCCGGTGGTGGAACATCGAACAGAGATTGGTGGCCAAATCAATTGAAGTTGAATATCCTCCGTCAACATTCTTCATTATCTAATCCTATGGAGGAAGCATTCGATTATGCTGAAGAATTTAAGTCATTGGATTTAGAGGCAGTTAAGAAAGATCTTTATGCATTGATGACTGATTCTCAAGATTGGTGGCCGGCAGATTACGGGCACTATGGTCCTCTTTTTATACGTATGGCCTGGCATAGTGCGGGTACCTATAGAATTTCAGATGGTAGAGGTGGAGGAGGTTCAGGAACACAACGTTTCGCTCCTTTGAATAGCTGGCCTGATAATGGAAACCTAGACAAAGCTAGATTACTACTTTGGCCAATCAAACAAAAATACGGTAAGAAGATATCGTGGGCAGACCTTATGATTTTGGCGGGAAATTGCGCATTAGAATCTATGGGGTTCAAAACTTTTGGTTTTGCAGGAGGTAGAGAAGATATATGGGAGCCTGAAGAAGATATCTACTGGGGTTCGGAGACCGAGTGGCTAGGAGATAAAAGATATGAGGGGGATAGAGAACTTGAAAATCCTTTGGGAGCGGTTCAAATGGGATTGATCTATGTGAATCCAGAGGGTCCAAATGGAAATCCTGATCCAATGGCATCAGGGAGAGATATTCGCGAAACCTTTGGGCGTATGGCGATGAATGATTATGAAACTGTTGCTCTTGTAGCCGGTGGACATACCTTTGGAAAAGCCCATGGAGCTGCAGATCCCGATAAGTATGTAGGAAGAGAACCAGCGGGGGCAAGTATAGAGGAGCAGAGTTTAGGGTGGAAAAATACCTTTGGTAGTGGTCATGGTGATGATACGATTACAAGCGGTATAGAAGGTGCTTGGACACCAAATCCAACCAAATGGGATCATGATTATTTTGATGTTCTTTTTGGATACGAATGGGAATTGACAAAAAGCCCAGCTGGTGCACATCAATGGAAACCTACAGAAGCTTCTGCTGCTAGAAAAGCACCAATGGCACATGATGCTTCAAAATCTCAGGATCTGATGATGACAACTGCAGATATGGCGTTGAGAATAGATCCAGAATACATCAAAATCTCAAAACATTTTCAGAATAATCCAGAAGAGTTCGCAGATGCTTTCGCTCGCGCATGGTATAAGCTTACACATAGAGATATGGGGCCAGTATCTCGTTATCTAGGACCAGAAGTACCACAGGAAGAATTAATTTGGCAAGATCCAATTCCTGCTGGGACTGCTACTTTGATAAATGATCAAGATGTAGCAAGTTTGAAAGCAAATGTCTTAGCTTCAGGATTGTCTATTTCAGAATTAGTAGGAACAGCTTGGGCATCAGCGTCAACTTTTAGAGGTTCTGATAAGCGTGGTGGAGCCAATGGAGCTCGTATACAATTAGCTCCTCAAAAAGATTGGGAGGTAAATAACCCAACTCAACTCGCTAAAGTATTGGATATACTTGGACGTATTAAAGATGAATTTAATAGTGGACAATCAGACAAACAAGTTTCTTTGGCAGATTTGATCGTTATTGCAGGAAATGCAGGGGTAGAGCAAGCAGCAAAAAATGCAGGTCATGATGTTACTGTGCCTTTTACTCCAGGAAGAGGAGATGCTACACAAATACAAACAGATGTAGAATCCTTCGCTGTTTTAGAGCCTAGAGCAGATGGTTTCCGTAATTATATCAAAGGAAAATATCAAGTCTCTGCAGAAGAAATGCTGGTAGACAAAGCACAGTTGTTAACGCTAACCTCTCCTGAGATGACGGTATTAGTAGGTGGGTTACGAGTGTTGAATACCAATTTTGATGGTTCTACGCACGGTGTGTTTACCAAAAGAACGGATGCGCTTACCAATGATTTCTTTACGAATTTATTAGATCTAAGTACAACTTGGAGTGCAACTTCAGACGCACAAGAAGTATTTGAAGGAAAAGATCGTAGAACTGGTGAAGTAAAATGGACTGGGACACGTGTGGATCTTATATTTGGTTCAAACACAGAACTACGTGCCATTGCAGAAGTGTATGGCTCTTCTGATGCTGAGAAGAAGTTCGTAAATCATTTTGTTGCGGCTTGGCACAAGGTGATGGAATTAGATCGTTTTGATTTAGCATAAGTTTTAATGATATAAAGTAGTAAATTTAGCAGGTGGGACTTTTTGAGTTACCACCTGCTTTTAGAAATGAGTACTAAATTATAGCGATACTACATGGAAGATATTTTTAACGCAATTCGTTCAGGAAATACAAATACTGTACAATCAATTTTAGATCAAGATCCAAATTTGGTAAATACAAAAGATCAAAGAGGATCTACACCTTTACTACTTGCTACATATTACGGTAATGAGGATGTTACCAAAATTGTGTTGAGTCATCAACCAAATATCAATACTCAGGACGCCTCAGGAAATACCGCTCTAATGGGGGTATGTTTTAAAGGGTATTATGCAATAGCCAAGTTGCTAATTGAAGCTGGAGGAGATGTAAATGCCAAAAATTATAACGAAGCTACAGCACTTATTTATGCAGCTACTTTTGGTCACAAGGATATCGTAAAATTATTAATAGATAATGGTGCCGATATCAATGCAAAAGATAATAATGGATATACTGCCGCTATGCATGCAAAAGATCAAGGCTTAGAAATAGCCGAGCTAAATACTTAGTTTTTTGAATAACACTAATAGTACATATAGCATTAAATCTGTCAATATTCGCACTACAGATTTGCGTAGAAGATTGCTAATGTCATCTTCTGCGGTAGCCATTTTTGAAGCTTTCCTAAAAGAAAGTATAGGAGAAGAAGTATTGGTAGTAAACACCAACATTGGTATGGAAGTATATTACTATTCCAAAAATGACTACAGCACTTTTATTCGAGAAAGTATTCTACTATATACCATTAAATATATTGATCAGTCGAAATTAAAATTTAAAAATCTCCTTACTCGCGAAGAAGTATATCAAAGCTTTTGTGAAGCATTGATGACTTTTGCACAGTATCCTCAAGTTTTTTTGGCGTACACCAAAAAGTTTATTCATCTTAAAGAGAAGAATGAAACTAGTAAATACGTTTTTCCTATTTTGAACGGTTTTTTTGAAGAAGTTCTTAAGTTTTTGACAGAAACTGGAAAAATGCCTCACTACGAAAAGATAAAGAGAGCAAAAAATCAAATCAAGAAACCAGATCCCGATGATCTTATTATAAAAGATCTGATCTCAGAAATTTTATTGAAAAAACATTACAATTAAAACTTCGATTAAGTGTTGTTTTGATCAATTTTTTTGAGCTAATTCTTTAGAATTGACGTTTTTAGCGTTTAAGTGTCTACTATTCATCGATTTTCGTGATGACTATGATCTATCGATAAGGGGGGATTTTCCCCTTGTTTTGCAATAATTTCTTACAAAATAGTATGGAAATCCTCAATTTCCGTACGTATTTTCTTTCTTTAAAAAAATTAACATTTCGCCGAAATACCAATATCTATCGGTGAATGGGAAGGTTTTAAAACAATGACATAAATATATTACGGTTTTTCCGTATCTGTTTTTGAAATGGAATTTCTAATTTTAAATAAATCGATTTAACACACATAAAATCATCGTACTCAAGTAGATAAGCTTTTCGTCAAAATGTTAAAAAAATCTTCTGCGCCCCTGGAAGAATAGTTTAACAAAAAGCTTCAAAGATTGAAGCATCCCAAATACATTACGAATGAAAGCTACAAGAAAAATCGGTTACCCTAAGAATTTTTTTACAACAATTAGATTAAGTTTTTTAGAATTAAATAAGTACATCATTTCAGAAAAAATATTGCCTTTATTTTTTAAATGGATGTTACTTTCTTTTTATATACTTATAATGTCTTCCTGTGAAGCAAACGAAGATACGCATCCAGAGGATATTTCTAACTTTATGTTGATAGAAAATCCTGAAAAAGTAATCAAAGTTAATTTGTTCTACGTAGAATCAGAGACTTCTATTCATCAATCAGACTATCACCTGGACGAAGCAGAGTTTTTTGAATACTTAAATGGTTATTACTTTCACAGATACGGTATTGGTTTAGAATTGGCACAATCAAAATCTTTGGTTAACAATGAATTGTATGATTTAAGAGATAATAGAGGAGGTGAGCCAAGTACATTTTTTATGCAATGTGCAGATTCTTATGAAAAAGACAAGATAAACATTTACATCATCAAGAGATCAAATATTATTGGAATAGCTGGAATGGGAAGAAGCCAGAGAGTATTATTAACCTATGAAAACCTATTTACTTCTACAAGTCCACACGAAATTGGTCATGCTCTTGGATTGTTTCACGACGATGAAACAGTAAATATTATGAGCACAACTTTGGATAAACAATCAAGAAAACACTTCAACCACGTACAAGAGGAGAAAATGAAAAAGAGAATAGATATGATAAACACCAATAATGCGCTATAATTACTGGTGTTTATGTTAATGTTGTAGCTTTCCCTAGCTTTTAGAACTCCGCGTTAAGTGGAGTTCTTGGGTAAGGGATAACGTCTCTAATATTACCCATACCTGTAACAAACTGAACCATACGTTCAAAACCAAGTCCAAATCCGCTATGTACACAGGTTCCAAATCGACGAGTATCTAGATACCACCATAATTCTTCTTCAGGAATATCCAGAGCAGCCATTTTTTCTTTTAAGACATCCAAACGTTCTTCTCGTTGAGATCCTCCAACCATCTCACCGATACCCGGGAATAAAATGTCCATGGCTCGTACTGTCTTTCCATCTTCGTTCAAACGCATGTAAAATGCTTTGATGTCAGCTGGATAATCAAACAAAATTACTGGGCATTTAAAATGCTTTTCAACCAAGTATCTCTCGTGCTCACTTTGCAAATCTGCTCCCCATCCATCAATCGGAAATTTGAATTTCTTCTTTTTGTTGGGTTTAGAGTTTTGAAGTATTTCGATTGCTTCGGTGTAACTCACTCTTTTGAAGTTGTTCTCCAAAACAAACTTTAGTTTATCTCTAAGTAACATTTCTGCACGTTCTGCCTGAGGTTTTTGTTTGTCTTCCTGAACCAATCTGTTCTCTAAGAACGCCAAATCATCCTGACAGTTATCCAATACATATTGAATGATGTATTTGATAAAATCTTCTGCCAAATCCATGTTTCCGTCCAGATCACAAAAAGCAACTTCTGGCTCGATCATCCAAAACTCTGCAAGGTGTCTCGATGTATTCGAGTTTTCTGCTCTAAAAGTTGGGCCAAAAGTATACACTTGTCCCAATCCCATGGCATAGGTTTCTGCCTCTAGCTGACCAGAAACGGTAAGATTGGTTTCGCGTCCAAAAAAGTCTTGCTTATAATCGATTTCACCATCTTCTGTTTGCGGAACGTTTTTAAGATCAAAGTTAGTCACCTTAAAAGCTTCACCAGCTCCTTCAGCATCACTTCCTGTAATTACTGGAGTATGCACATAATAAAAATCATTTTTCTGAAAATACTCGTGCACCGCAAAAGATAACTTAGAGCGCATACGCATAATAGCACCAAAAGTATTGGTGCGTACTCTTAAGTGCGCTTGCTCTCTTAGTTTTTCCAGAGAGTGACGTTTTGGTGAAAGAATCGTAAGTTTTAATTCCTCTGGATCCGCATCACCTTCAATCTCTAATTCTGAAACTTGAATCTCTACACGCTGTCCTTTACCCTGGCTTTCTACCAAAGTTCCTGTGATCGACACTGCAGCACCAATAGTTATTCTATTTTGGATTGCAGCTTCAACCGTATTGTCTTCTAAAACACACTGAATATTATTAATAGTTGATCCATCATTGATCGCTATAAAACGATCGTTACGAAAAGAACGAACCCAGCCTTTTACCATTACCGGCTGTAATAGTTTATCACTTTGTAGTACCTCTATTACTTTAGTATGTTTCATTGTAATCTAATTTCTTGTAATTAAATGCTCTTCGAATACTCTTTTAAAAAAGTATTCTTTAGAAAATTAAGTTAGCAAAGATAAATTTTTAATCGGATTGAAGCATCATCAAATGAATTCAAAAAATCATTTTTGAACGTAAATTCTTTGGGTATTCTTTTTGATACTACCAAAGATGTTGTCACATATGATAGATATTGTCGTTTTTTTGATACTGTGATGATATCTAAAAGTTATAAAAAGTCATGATTTGGGGTAAAAAAACGAATAATACGGTCTTTTAGATAATGAAGAGAGAGTTTTGATATTCTTGAAGAATATTTCAAGATATTGAAAATCAGTAGTTTTTGAGGTTTTTGTTAATTTTTACTTGTTTAAATAATGTTAAAATTCATGCATATTGATAAAAAAGGGGATTTTTCCCCCCTAGAGGCTATTTTAAAATACGAAAAGGGGCAGTATCTTGCATATGCAATTATGACGATTGTGTTTACGTTAAGTTTAGTTCGATAGGTTTTGGGGTAATCTATCTTACAGAAGTCCCGTTAGTTTACTAACGGGGCTTTTTTTATGAAGTCATTTTATTATTTATTCTTCTTCAGAATTGGCGATTTCTTCCTCGTTAGGGATAATTTTTAGTTTAGGCTCTTTTAGCGTTTTCTTGTTGGCAATACTTCGTTCTAACGAAAGGAGTAGTGATGGAAGTAGCAACAAATTGGCAAGCATCGCAAAAAGCAAGGTGGTAGATACCAAACCTCCTAAAGCTTTAGTGCCTCCAAAACTGGAGATTAAGAACACCGAAAACCCAAAAAACAGAACCGTAGAGGTATAAAACATACTTACCCCGGTTTCTCTTAGGGATGCTAAAACAGATTTTCGTATTCTCCAATGATTGGATTTTAATTCTTGACGATATTTGGCAAGAAAATGTATAGTGTCATCTACAGATATTCCAAATGCTATACTAAATACAAGAATGGTAGAGGGTTTTATTGGTACCCCTATGAATCCCATAAGTCCAGCAGTCATCAGCAGCGGAAGCAAGTTGGGGATTAATGAGATGATAATCATTTTAAAAGATCTAAACATCCACGCCATAAATAGCGCAATCAAAAATATAGCAAGACCTAGGGAGAATATCAGATTATATACAAGATATTTTGTTCCTTTCTGGAAAACTAAGGCCTTACCCGTGAAAGTGATGGTATATCGATCTTCAGGAAATATTTTTGCTATTTGGGGTAAAAGAGCGGCTTCGATGCGTTCCATCTCTTCGGTACCCACATCCTTCATAAAAGTAGTGATTCTTGCATACTGCCCTGTAGAATCTACATAGCTTTGCATGACTCCGGCTTCAGATTCGAAGCTTTTTGCATAGGGAAGGATAAAATTTCGTTCCTGACTGGTCGGTAATTGATAATATTTTGGATTACCGTTGTAAAAAGCCTGTTTAGAGTATTTTACTAAGCTAACAATAGAGATCGGTTTGGATAACTCTGGAGTCTCTTCCAACAGTACTTGTAGCTTCTCCATTCGCTTCAACGTAGGAAGTTTTAAAACTCCTTGTTTTCTTTTGGTATCTACCAATATTTCCAAAGGCATGATACCATCAAACTCTTGTTCAAAAAATAGAATATCCTGAAAAAAACCTGCACCCTTTGGCATGTCTTCGAGTAAACTACCCGATACTTTGATCGTATAAATCCCGATAATACTAGCAATCAAAATAATAACCGAAGAAAAATAAATGGTAACTCTTCTGTTTTTTACCATATTCTCCATCCAATCTACAAGCCTTTCTATCCATCGCTTACCTAAGTGCTTTAGATGTCGTTCTTTGGGTTGCGGCATATAGCTGTAAATTATAGTAATAACCAAAAGGCAAAGAATAAATAGGGCTACAATATTAAGTGATGCAACGATTCCGAACTCCTTTAAAAGTTTACTTTCTGTCAAGGCAAAAGTGGCAAAACCAGCTGCAGTAGTTACATTGGTCATTAGGGTGGCATTTCCTACTTTGGTAATGACACGTTGTAACGATTTGGCCTTATTCCCATGTTTTTTTATCTCTTGTTGATACTTATTGATTAAGAAAATACAATTCGGAATACCGATTACAATTACCAAGGGTGGAATAATAGCAGTAAGCACTGTGATTTCATACTCCAGAAGACCCAAAAGACCAAATGCCCACATCACTCCAATGATTACAGCTGTCATCGATATGAATGTTGCTCTAAATGACCTAAAGAAAAAGAAAAAGATGAGAGAAGTTACCAGCAAGGCCGCAATGATGAAAATTAAAATTTCATCCATTATGTTTTGCGAATTCAAGGTGCGTATGTAAGGCATGCCAGAGACCTTAATATCCAGGTCGTATTTTGCTTCAAAATCCTGAACCATGGGTTGCAGGGTATTCATAATGAAATC
Source organism: Aquimarina sp. AWH4_224 (assembly GCF_056160245.1). NCBI lineage: Bacteria > Pseudomonadati > Bacteroidota > Flavobacteriia > Flavobacteriales > Flavobacteriaceae > Aquimarina > Aquimarina sp. AWH4_224. Next base: position 33,988 of record NZ_JBSWWU010000011.1, read on the forward strand.
CTTTCTTACGGGAGTGTTTACTATTTCTTTATCGAGATATAAAGCACTTTGGATCGTGTGTGAATTTTTGCTAAACACTAAGCCTTCATAAAAAGGTAGCTTATTAAAAAGCTCATATTCATATTTAGAAACTTGCTCTTCAGAGTAGGTCGAGTCTTTTATAAAAGGAATTAGCTCGAATCTTGGAGGATTGTCTTCTTTCTTTAATTTTTTGAGATCCCCAATAGAAACTACCAAATCAATTTCTGGGAAAGCTTTAAAGGATTCATTAAACGCATTCCAGGCTTTTAATTTCTCGGGAGTAAAAAGTGTACTGTCTTTTACAGCCAAAACGATCAGATTCCCTTCTTCACCAAACTTATCAAGAAATTGTTTGTATTGTATATTTACTTCGTGGTCATCGGGTAGGAGGTTGGCTTCGGTATAAGAAAATCTCATGTTTTTCCATTGAAATCCGAGAAAAACGGTGATCCCTATTATTACAATAAAAATTGCGGCTCTGTTACGGAGGATGATTCCAGCTAGCGCATTCCAAAAACCAAAACTGAATAATTTTGCCATTCCTTTATTTTCCAGATGCAAATGTAATGATTTGGATAGTTATTGTTTACGAATTCGTGTAAAGAAAATACTTAATTTCTAAAATAATTACAGTTTCAAATAGAATGTGAACTTAAACGAAATGTTATCTGCAACATCGGGTAAGTGGTAGGCTCCATATCGATAAGCAAAACTCAAACCAAAACCGGCGAATAATTTATTGATTTCAAAACCAGATTCCTGATATAGATCTTCCAAAGAAGTAAACTCAACTCCCTGATGGTTTTGAATATTGCTCACATCACCCAAAGCATATCGGGTAATAAAAACTACCTCAGGTTTAAACCAACTTGTGATTCTAACAGGTTCAATTCTGTGTTTGATCTGTAAAGTGGCGAGTCTGTCACTAAAAAATTCACCAAAAAACATGGTCTCAAATGTTCTTCTCCCTGCCACCGAAAAACGTTGTAAAACAGTTTCTTTTGTTGGTGCATTGGGATATGCATGATACAGATGTGTTAACGGGACATCGCCAGTGGCTAAATCTCCTTCCAGTAAAATACTGGTACTGGATTGATTGATACGGTTGATAATGTATTCTGCCTTGATTCCTATTTTGCTATACCTAAAATTACTATCAAATATGCCCTTAAATCCTTGGGTATATTGTGCTGTAATCTTGGGATATCCGTCCTGAATTTCCTTAAGGCCCGTTGGGGTTTTCAAAAAACGACTGAAAGGACTCCATCGCAATGCAAGAGTAGCTTCAGCGGTTTTATACCCAGAAAAAGCAGTTCCATCGTTTATAAATTGATAACCTCCCGTTTGATTAATGTTGCTTACCGAGAGTTGGGTTTCAGAAAGCAGTTTGGGTGATATTTGATGTTGTAAACTTGTGCTCCAGGTTCGGTGTTTGTAATAGAAATCGATGTTGACTAATCGAGGTTCGAATAATGAGTAGACCCTGCGATCGGTTAGGTACATAAAACTTCCTACCTCTCTGATGTCGTCTGTGTAATTGACATTCAACCAGGAAGTGGTTTTTTTGTTTACCAATACTCCACCACCAACTCCAAATTTGGATTTTGAATCTCTAAATCCATATACCAGATAGCCTTCTAGTCTGAATCGATCAGATAATTTATTATTTGTTAATCCGCCTACTCCTAGACGCAATCCTTCAAAATTGTTGTATTTGATAGGGTAGGTAAGATCAAAATCAAAAAAACCTACAGGATAATACCCTACATTGAAACTTTGAATAACATTAATCCTGCGTTTTATATTCTGAGCCTTTACGATACTATCTACTACAGGGAAAGAATTAAGGTCTTTGTCGGTTATAGCACTTGTTCGATATTGATTCCAAAATTCTTCAGATCGATGATTCGCCTCTGGATCAATTTTTATAGCAGGTAAAGTTGAGGTAACGTCGTTATCACTCGTATTTAGCTTGATATCAAAAATATCTGTCTTCGAGACTAAGAAATCATTGTTCCCGGTAAAACTTTTTTTGTCGATACCTAAGCGTCCTACCGAAATTCTTCCTCCAAAAAGCGTCACTTTTTGCCTTCCGTTACCTGGTCTTATCGTAATTTCTTTACTAGTAGGAAACCAACTTTCCTGTTCCTTAAAATAATTGAAATCATGCCTGGCCATTACATTAAGCTCTCCTCGTAGCTCAATGATTGCTTTTTGAACAGCTAAAGTTTTTACATCCAGATATAATACTCCTTCTAGACTGGCATAGTTTTTTGATTTTCTAGGCTTAAACAAAATCACGAAGGCAGGATGTTCATCCTGGGTGGTGTCGAGCACTTTGTAGTAATAGTTACGAAGTGCTCTATTGGATAAAGGACCAATAAATTTATTGTTGAAAATAGTGTAATCTTCGTTGTATAACGAATTGGATTGCACTTTGATTCCAAGAACATTATAAACGGGTTCTTCAAAACCGGTCATTCGGGTAGCTAGAACGGTTTCTTTTTCTTCTAACCCTTTTCTGAAATGATGGTTACTTACTTTTTCGGATAAAAAGGAATGGGCTTCATTAAAAATACGTTCTATATCACTTCGGGCGGTATCCTGGGTTTTTAATAAGGCTTGATTGTCTTCGGTAATCTTAAACTTATTGTAGCTTTTGTAGGAGTAATTTTGAAGTGATTTTTTGGGATCGTTTTGCTTTTTTCTTTGGATTGCTTCTTTGATGATTTTGGCGGCTACATTTTCTTGATCTTTGACATTTACCGTACCCAGATCTTCTTCGGCAGCTACCAGGCTTACCCTTACATTTTCTTTATCTTCTGCAGTAACTTGTATGGTTTTGGGTTGATAGCCCAAATAGCTTACGGTTAGCTTAACCGGGGTAGTTTTACAACGTATTACAAACTCTCCATTCACCGAGGTCAGGGCGTAAGAAGCTCTTTCAGTTTTTACAGTGGCAAAAGGAAGGGGTTGCTTAGATACTTCGTCAATTACAATTCCTCTAATGCTAACTTGGGATATGACGACAAAGTGCGTAAAAAATAAAAAACAAAATAATTTACTTCGCATTATAAGGACGAGGTTCAAAAAAACGAATATACAAAAAAGCGTTTCCATATAGAAAACGCATTAAGATATTATTATCGTATATCATAAGAGTTATACGGTCATGATTTCTTTCTCTTTGTGAGATAGCATTTCATCTATCTTCTTGATATAGGCGTCAGTAAGCTCCTGAACATCCACTTCGGTGTTCTTGGCCATATCTTCTGAAAGCCCTTCTTTTTCGAGCTTTTTGATTTCATTATTGGCGTTTTTTCGATCATTACGAACACCAACTTTAGAATCTTCAGCTTCAGATTTGGCTTGCTTTACTAGTTCTCTACGACGCTCCTCAGTAAGTGGCGGAACATTGATAATCACACTTTCCCCGTTATTCATTGGGTTAAACCCAAGATTGGCCATCATGATCCCTTTTTCTATCTCTGGTATCAAAGATTTTTCAAAAGGTTGGATAGTAATAGTTCGTGCATCCGGAGTGGTAACATTTCCTACCTGATTAAGTGGAGTAGGAGAACCGTAATATTCAACCAAAACTCCACCCAGCATAGCAGGAGAAGCTTTTCCGGCTCTAATATTAAGTAGTTTTTTTTCTAGATGCGCTATTGCTGCTTGCATAGATTCTTTTGTTGAATCCAGAATAAAATCTATTTCTTCGTTCATAGTTCGATGCTTTTCTATTAACCAATCAAAAGTCTTACCAAAAACAACTTTGATGAGATGGTTTGTGATTTTAAAGATTTACTTGAGTACCAACTGCTTCTCCAGAAACAACCTTTAATAAATTTCCGGATTTGTTCATATCAAAAACAATAATTGGCAATTCGTTTTCTTGACTTAGTGTAAATGCAGTGGTGTCCATTACTTTTAGTCCTTTGCTTAATACGTCATCAAAAGTGATAAAATCGAATTTTGTGGCGTCCGCATTTTTCTCAGGATCTGAGGTGTATATTCCATCTACACGTGTTCCTTTCAGGATCACATCTGCATTGATTTCTATGGCTCTTAATACAGCAGCAGAGTCTGTGGTAAAATAAGGGTTACCGGTTCCTCCACCAAAAATAACAACTCTTCCTTTTTCTAGGTGACGTAATGCTCTTCGTCTAATAAAAGGTTCTGCTACTTCATTGATCTTTACTGCAGATTGTAGTCTTGTCGGGATTTCGGCATCTTCTAAGGCACTTTGTAAAGCTAAACCGTTAATAACAGTGGCTAACATTCCCATATGATCTGCCTGCACTCTGTCCATTCCTTTACTGGCTCCTGCTACACCTCTAAAAATATTACCTCCACCAATTACGATGGCTACCTGAACACCTCTGTCTATAATTTTTTTGATTTCATCAGCGTATTCTGCCAATCGTTTGGGGTCAATACCATATTGGCGTTCACCCATCAGGGCCTCGCCAGATAACTTAAGTAATATTCTTTTGTATTTCATTGCTGTTTTGAACTGTGCTGCAAATATAATGATATTATCAATTTAGAAAATACTTTGGTTAATAAAGGTAAAGCTTTCTAAAATAATTCTGAAATGTTAAAGTTTACTGGTTTCTATAAAAAAAAGGGTGTTTTTCCCCTGCAATGGGTATTGATCTGTGCTGATTTATGTTATAGGTTTGCGGTAAGGAAAACAAAAAAGTGTAGGGATGAGAAATATTTTGATGTAGTCTTTAAGCTTTTTTAGGCTAATGGGGGTTAGTCTTAATAATGGGGGATAAGATCTTAGGATCTTATAAGTTAAAAGACGGAAAAGATATTTCAATAATGAAGAAGAAAAAAACCGCTTCAAATCTGAAGCGGTTTTTATTTTTTATGAAGTCAAAAACTAATGACTATCCTAAAGCTACTCTTTCAAAACCAACAACGCTTACATCTCCTAATGTTTTCACATAGTCTGCAACGCTTTGCTTACCGTCTTTGATAAACGCTTGGTTTACTAGTGTGTTATCTTTAAAGAAACGTTTGATTTTACCTTTTGCAATGTTGTCAAGCATTTCTTCTGGCTTTCCTTCCTGACGTAGTTGATCTTTTGCAATCTCGATTTCTTTGTCGATTACAGATTGGTCAACACCATCTTCGTTTAATGCCACTGGGTTCATCGCTGCAGCTTGCATAGCCACATCTTTTGCAACAGCATCAGCACCATCAGCACTTTGAGATAAACCAGTTAATACACCAATTTTGTTACCTGCATGGATATATGATCCTACAAATGGAGCTTCTAATATTCTGAAATCACCGATTTCTATTTTTTCTCCAATCACACCTGTTTGCTCAGTTAATTTATCCTGAACAGAGATCCCATTAAAGTCTTTTGCAAGTAAATCTTCTTTTGAAGAAGCAGTTAAAGCTAATTCTGCAAGTTCGTGTGCCAAAGAAACGAAAGTTTCGTTTTTCCCTACGAAGTCAGTTTCGCAGTTTAGAGAAACGATTACTCCTTTGTTCTTAGAGTCGTTTACTTTTGCAATAACAGCACCTTCAGTAGATTCTCTGTCAGCTCTGTTTGCAGCAACTTTTTGTCCTTTTTTTCTTAGGATTTCAATTGCTTTATCAAAATCACCTTCAGCTTCTACAAGTGCTTTTTTGCAATCCATCATTCCAGCACCTGTCGCTTTTCTTAATTTATTTACTTCTGCGGCTGTAATCTTTGCCATACCTTTAAAATTTAATGTGTAATGTGTTTTTTTAATAAACAACAAGTCGTTTAGTTATTACTGCAAAAGTAAAGAACCAAACGACTCGTCAATTTTATGTTATGGTTAAGAATTATATGATACTTAACCTGTAACTGTAAAGATTGCTAAACGATATTTTCGTTTATTCTTCTTCTTGTTTTGCAGCTTCAGCTACTACTGCAGCTTCCTCTTTTGCAGGAGCTTCTTTTTTGGCAGGAGCTTCTTTTTTAGGCGCGTCTTTTGAAGCTTTTCTTTCGTTCAAACCTTCAACAATAGCATCCGTAACGTAGTCCATTACTTTATTGATAGACTTTGAAGCATCATCATTTGCAGGGATTACAAAGTCAACCTGACGTGGGTCAGAATTTGTATCCACCATTGCAAAAATAGGAATGTTTAATTTCTGAGCTTCTTTTACTGCGATGTGCTCGCGAGTAATATCTACAACAAATAGGGCTCCAGGTAAACGAGTCATATCAGAGATAGAACCAAGGTTCTTTTCTAATTTTGCTCTTAAACGATCTACCTGTAAACGCTCTTTTTTGGATAGTGTGTTGAAAGTACCATCTTTCTTCATTCTATCGATTGCAGCCATTTTCTTAACGGCTTTACGGATAGTTACAAAGTTAGTAAGCATTCCACCTGGCCATCTTTCAGTAATGTATGGCTGGTTTGCTTTACTTGCTTTTTCCGCAACGATTTCTTTAGCTTGTTTCTTTGTCGCAACAAAAAGAATTTTTCTGCCGGACGCTGCGATTTTCTTTAAAGCTTCAGAAGCTTCTTCAATCTTTGCAGCAGTTTTATATAGATTAATGATGTGGATTCCATTACGCTCCATATAAATATATGGTGCCATGTTAGGGTCCCATCTTCTTGTTAGGTGTCCAAAGTGTACACCTGCATCAAGTAACTCTTTTACTTCGATATTGTTTGCCATTTTTGTAATAGTTTACGTTCTGTTGAATTAGCAATGCTCAAGTGGCTATCTTTTGATATGGCCTCGTGCATTTAGATGCTAAACTAACCCTCGATAAAAACGAGGTAACAACAAATACAGTTTTATTAAATTAACGTTTAGAGAACTGGAATTTCTTACGCGCTTTCTTCTGACCGAATTTCTTACGCTCTACCATTCTAGGATCTCTGGTTAACAATCCTTCTGGTTTAAGGATTGATCTGTTTTCTTCATCTAGTTCGCATACCGCTCTAGAGATAGCTAAACGAACTGCTTCAGCTTGACCTGTAATTCCACCACCGTAAACGTTTACATTTACATCGTACTTGTCCTCATTGCTAGTTAGCATTAGAGGTTGGTTTACTTTGTACTGTAAAGGAGCGGTAGTAAAGTAGTCGTTAAGATCTTTTTTGTTAACCGTAATTTTTCCAGAGCCATCTTTAAGATATACTCTAGCTACAGCCGTTTTTCTACGACCAATTTTGTGAATAACTTCCATTACTTAAATTCGTTTAAGTTAACAGTTTTAGGCTGCTGAGCGTCCTGATTGTGCTCCGCTCCAGCATATACCTTTAAATTACGGAATAAAGCAGCTCCTAATTTGTTTTTAGGTAGCATTCCTTTTACCGCTTTTTCGATTAAACGCTCTGGGTTCTTTTCGTATAACTCCTGAGCAGTAAGACTTCTTTGCCCTCCAGGATATCCTGTGTGACGGATATAAGATTTATCAGTCCACTTTTTTCCTGTTAAGTTGATTTTTTCGGCATTGGTAATGATAACATTATCACCGCAATCAACGTGTGGGGTAAAGTTAGGTTTGTGCTTTCCTCTAAGTAGTTTTGCAACTACAGAAGATAGACGTCCTAAAGTCTGTCCTTCAGCATCTATGTGCAACCATTCCTTATTCACGGTGCCTTGATTAGCAGATACTGTTTTGTAACTTAATGTGTCCACACTAATTAATTTTACTTATTAAACATTCCTTTTCCTATATAAAATAGGGGTGCAAATGTACGATTATATATTTATATAGCAAACCTCAGATTCAGATTATTTTTATTAGATGATACATTGGTAATCAGAGATGTGAGTGTGAATGGAATTAATTATTGGATTTCATCAACGGATACGCCTGTTTCGGTGTTAATTTTTTACTAAAAAACAACGGCATGTGTGACAAAGCTCAATTATTTCTGTCATTTTTAAGTACATCAATCAATAAACATCTAATCATCATGAAATATGTGACCCATATTTTAGTACTTTTCGTATTGGTACATTTTACCTCTTATTCACAAGATTCGACAAGTACAGTTAAGAAAAGAATTTACGTTACCAAACCGCTCAAAGATCGGGAACCTCCTACAATAGACGGACAAATAGATGACGCCAGTTGGGACATTGTAGAATGGACAGGAGATTTTATCGAAAATCAACCCGATGAAAATACGCCGCCTTCTCAACAGACCAAATTTAAAATAGTGTATGATCAAAAATACCTTTATGTAGCGTATCGGTGTTTTGATACCGAGCCTGATAAAATTGAGAAACGACTATCTCGTCGAGATGGTTTTGCAGGTGACTGGGTAGAAATTAACCTGGATACCTACCACGACAAAAGAACTGGTTTTTCATTTACTATAACAGCTTCAGGTGTAAAAGGAGATGAGTTTATTTCTCAAAATGGAAATAATTGGGATGGCAGTTGGAATCCGATTTGGTACACAGCTACACAAATCGATGATGAAGGATGGACGGCTGAAGTGAAAATTCCTTTAAGTCAGGTAAAGTTTGGTAAGAGTAAAGAACAAATCTGGGGACTTCAAGTTAATCGTCGTTTTTTTAGAAACGAAGAACGTTCGGTTTGGCAGCGAATTCCGCAAGATGCTCCGGGTTGGGTAAGCGAATTTGGAGAGCTACATGGGTTGATCGATATCGAACCACAAAAACAACTAGAAATTCAGCCTTTTGCCGTAACACAGTTTGATACCTTTCCGGCAGAAGAGGGGAATCCGTTTAGAGATGGAGAAGAATTTAAACTAAATGGCGGGCTTGATGCTAAAATTGGAATCACCAATGATCTTACCTTGGACTTGACTGTAAATCCTGATTTCGGACAAGTAGAAGCGGATCCTGCAGCCATTGCGCTCGATGGATTTCAGATCTTCTTCAGAGAACAACGACCCTTTTTTGTGGAGAACAAAAATATATTTGACTATCGTTTTGCCAATGGATTTGATAACGTCTTTTATTCCCGAAGAATCGGAAGAAATCCTCAGGGATCTATAAACCAACTGGATGGTGAATTTATAGATAGGCCTACTAATACCACTATTCTTGGTGCAGCTAAGTTTAGTGGGAAAACTAAAAATGGATGGTCTATTGGAGTATTAGAAAGTATCACGGAAAGAGAGATTGCCACCATCCAAGATGAGGATGGAAATAGAAGAGAAGCCGTAGTGGAACCTCTTACCAATTATTTTGTAGGACGGGTTCAAAAAGATTTCAACGAACGCAATACATTTATAGGAGGGATTTTTACAGCTACAAATCGGGATTTGGGAGATCCTTTCGAAATAGATAGTGATGATCCTAATACAGATGAGACTTCTGAGTTAGTGGGTACAAGAGAAAATAATCTGAACGCCCTTCGAAAATCTGCTTACTCCGGGGGTGTAGATTTTAGACATAACTGGAAAGATAGAAAGTATTATATAGAAGGAAATATGGTGCTTAGTCATGTCGAAGGATCCAAAGAGGCAATTGAAGCAACACAGCAAGAGCTTACGCATAACTTTCAACGACCAGATGCGGGTCATGTAGAGGTTGATCCAAATAGAACTTCGTTAACAGGTACCGGAGGTAAACTAGTAGGAGGGAAATCTGGTGGTGGACGTTGGAGATATAATGCGGGGGTTTTTTGGAGATCACCAGAATTAGAACTTAATGATATTGGATTTTTGAGACAGGCAGACGAAATTCGTCAGTTTGCGAATGTTCGATATTTGTTTTTGAAACCTACAAAGTTGTATCGAAGGGCAAATATTTTTGCCGAACAGTTTTCAACTTTTGATTTTGATGGAAACTACAATCGTATCCAATATTTTATTCGAGGTGAAATAAATTACATTAATAACTGGTGGACCGAAGCTGGATTTGGACATAAACCAAGGATTTTTTCGAATACTATTTTACAAGGAGGGCCAAGATGGCGATTCTCTGAAGAAAACTTCGCTTTTCTGTTTTTTGGCTCGGATAGAAGGAAAAAGTTTAGCTTCACGTTGGGGTATGATGGGTCGAGAGCTAAACAGAACAACTTCTCTTTTAATCGATATGTTGTGCGACTCAATTATCAACCGTTTAATGCGTTGAGCTTATCTCTTAATCCACAGTTCAGGCAAAATCCTAATAAAACGCAGTATGTGACCGAGGTCGATTTTGGTGGAACTCCTAGGTATATCACGGCAAATATTGATCAACAAACCTTAAGCGCCAGTATTAGGGTAAATTATAACATCAATCCAAATTTAACGATACAATATTATGGTGAGCCTTTTATTTCGAGAGGAAGGTATACAGACTTTAACTTTGTTAATAATCCCGTTGCCAAAGACCTTGCTGAACGAGTTACATTGTATGATCAGGATCAGATCTCTTTTGCCGATGATGAATATTCGATAGACGAAAACCGAGATGGTGATGTGGATTATACTTTTGGTAATCCTGATTTTGCTTTTGTGCAGTTTCGTTCTAACCTGGTGCTACGATGGGAGTATATACCGGGGTCTGAAATATTTTTGGTTTGGTCTCAGGGCGTAACAGGAAGTGGAGACCCAGGGGAGCATCTTTTTCGGAATTTAAATAATCAAATTCTGGATAAACAACCCGAAAATACTTTTTTGATTAAAGCGACGTATAGGTTTGTGCTTTAAGTTTTTTAAAAAGCATTTTTAAAACATATATTGCGGCACTCTAGATTGTTGCAATATGAAATACTTTTACATTCTTCTGTTGGTTGGTATCATATCTTGTAATACTTCAAAGCCAACAGAAGAAAAAATAATACCCGATCCCAAACCTCAAATTTCAGAAAAGGAATCATTATCATTTTTTTTGGAGCATTATGAAAAGTTCTTTGCTACCAATTTTAATGTTTCAGAATGTCCAGGTGCAGCTGTAGTTATAGTGAAGGACTCTACAGTAATCTACAAAAAAGGGTTTGGTGTAAAAGAGATTCATACTCAAGATTCCGTGGGGGTCAATACTGTTTTTAGAATAGCAAGTCTCTCCAAGGGAGTGACTGCGGTTCTTGCCGGTAATCTAGCGGATCGTAATGAAATCACCTGGGATCAGAACATTAAAGAAACGGTAACTTCATTTGATCTTAGAGATAGGGAACAGGCCAAAAGATTAAATGTAAACCATGTGTTGTCACATACTACAGGTTTGTATCCATATACCTATACCAGGTTGATTCAGCAAGGAATGAATCTGGATCAGATTATTAAAAACTTCAAGAGAAAAGGAGTGGTTGCTCGCGAAGGTGTAGAATATGAATATCAAAATGCGATGTTTTCTGTGATCGAGAAGGTAATGGAGCAAAACACAGGAACACCATTTGAAGCACTGCTGAAAGATCGTATTTTTAATCCAGCGGGCATGAAAACAGCTTCAAGTAGTTTTGAAGCCATCAAAAACAATCCCGATGTTGCTTTACCGCATAGTTATAACCATTATTCAAAAAAATATCGATTAGATAATCTACATAAGAACTACTACAACGTAGCCGCTGCAGGAGGAATAAATGCCTCGATATCTGATATGGGGGAGTATCTTAAGGTTTTGTTGGGGTATCACCCAGATGTGATTTCAAAAGACAAGCTTACAGAGATTTTTAATCCTGTGATCTGTACTAGCGATAAAGACACCTATGTAAACCTATGGGAAGGGGTTACTGATTCGTATTATGCTATGGGTTGGAGGATTCTGGATTATCACAACAGGAGAGTCATCTATCATGGGGGTAATGTGAATCAGTACAAAACCCAAATAATGGTAGATCCCGAAAACAACATAGGAATCTGTGTGTTGTTTAATGGACCAAATCCATTTAACGGTCCAGTGATTCCTACTTTCTTAAATTATTATGACTTCTATCTTGATCTGAGAAATAGGTAAATCCTTATGAGAGCCAATTACCCTCATAAGGATTTCATAATGATATTGCTTTAGACAAAGATTTTATAATTTAAAATAGTATTAATTGGGATCTGCATTTCCAATGTTTTCTAAAACGATAATATCTACTTCTCCAGAAATTTTGATATCATTGCCGGTTTCATTGTTTTCTCCCGACACATCAAATGAGAAGGAGAATGTAAGTTGATTTGTTTCATCATTAAAATTAAAGTTCTCGATACTTAAATTTTCTATTGCTTCTCCTTCAAAATTATCATTTAGCTGTAGTATTCTGTTATCATCAAAGATGATATTGTAATTATCAAAATTTAGTAAAAAATCAAAGGATTCATTTTGGCTTCCAGAATTGATAGCTTTTAGTGTAAAACTAACAGAAGAACCTTGGAGATTACTTTCTGGAGGTCCCAAAAATCTAATTATGGAAAAGGCTATACTAGGTTCATTTGGATTTGTTGTAAATGAATTAAATTCTCTTAATGAATTAGCGTCGACTGCTGTAAATTTGAAAATGTTAGTGTCTGTAAATGAAGTATTATTATCTGGCCTTATCCCGGTATAATTGATAGTAATGTCTCCAAATGCTAATAATTCATCGAAACCAACACCATTCTGTCCATCCTGTCCATTTTGTCCATCTTGTCCATTTTGTCCGTCGATTCCATCAATACCGTCGATTCCATCAATACCATCTAGTCCGGGTAGTCCATCTTCTCCTTCGCAGTTGGTAAAGAAGAATCCTACACTTAGTATTAAAAATAGCTTGAAAATATGATTTGTATTTTTCATTATGTTTATTGTGATTTTTAAAGAACGTTCATTTTGTTGGAGCACCCTATCTATTAAGTTTGAAACGTTGTTGTACACTTGGGATGCTGTTCTTTTTTTAATAATTAGTTTATCTTAGATCATTAAGCGGGTCTTCGGTAACTTGTAGTACATTTACATCCACTTCTCCCGAAACAGAAAGATCATTTTGAGTGGTGTTAAATTCTCCTGATATATCTAAATTGTAAGAAAATTTCAGGTTTTTTGTTTCGAGATTAAAGTTAAAATTTGTGACACTAATATTGGAAAATGCAGTTTCAGTAAAAATGTCAAAATTTTCTACTTCAAAAATGGTTAGATCTGCAGAAATTACTGCATAATTTTGAATTAGTATTTTTAATTCAAATTCCTGATTTGGTGTTCCCGGAGCGTTTACATCTAGTATCATACTTATTATTGGTTGATTGATATTAGGAGCACTTAGTGATCGTCCCAATACAAATCGAAAACCTGTATCTGTCTCAAAAACCGAACTGGCATTGGGTAAAATATTTGGAGATATAGGAGTGAATTTAAACAGATTGTTATCGGTAAAAGGAATATTGTCGGGTCGAGTGCCTTCTAGAAAAAGACTGATAGCCCCAAATTGGGTCAACTCTTCAAACCCTTGACCATCCGTTCCATCAATTCCATCAATTCCATCAACTCCGTCAACTCCGTCAATACCATCGACCCCGTCAATGCCATTTTGCCCTGCAGGCCCTTGTGCTCCATCTTCAACTTCGCAACTTGTAATTAATAGTCCAACAGAGCAGATTAGAAAGCCTTTGAATATATATTTAATTTTTTTCATTGTTATTTTTCTTTAATAATTGTTTTATCTAATAGGTCTTATTTCTTCCAAAACAAATACATCTGCAGTTCCAGAAACTACAAGAGGATTGTTAGTAAAATTGTCCTCTTCGTTGACAGTGAATGAGAATGAGAAAATCAAATGATTGGTTTCAGAATTAAAATTAAAGTCAGAAATGTTTAGGTTGAATATTTCAGATTCATTGCTGTCAAACACGATCCCCAAAAAAGTAGCATCGTCAAAAAAGATGGCAATATCATCTACTTTGATCTGAAAATTTTCGAAGGTTGGGATCGTTGCATCGGGATCTATAACATCCATTATGATTCTCACAGAAGACTTTTGTGCAAATTCATCTGTTGTGCTTAAGAATCGTTTTGTGTTAAAACGTAAACCAGTCGCTAGAGGTACTACCGAATTTGCGACAGGGATTTCTTCAGGGTCAATAAATTTGAAAACTTCAGTGTCTGTAAAAGGGATGTCATTAGGTAGGATTCCTTCTACAGTAAGTGCAAGGCTTCCAAATCTTGCGAGCTCATCAAAGCCTACGCCGTTTTCACCGTCTTCGCCATCTTGACCATCTTGACCATCTTGTCCGTCAACACCATTTTGCCCATCTATACCATCTATCCCATCTACCCCTGGAGGGCCAATCTCACCATCTTCACAGTTTACTAATATTAGCCCCAATACGAATAGTAGTGCTATTCTAAAAAATAAGTTTTTCATTTTTTTGTTTTTAAAATGTTTGTTTTTGATGGCTACAAATAACAGGCTACCAGAGGTTTTAATAGCTATAAAGATTTGTAAAGAGGAAAAAATAGGATTGAAAGGGAAAAAAAAGGGATAAAGATGGGGGTAAATTAGGATAGAAAAAAAACGACAGCAACATGAAACATATTTGAGTGCTGCATAGAGCCTGAAAAAAGAAATATTATTGCTCCGAACTTGAGGTACTCAGTTGTTTTCAACTTTCAGTTACTCGTTTAAACCATGTTAGTAAGAACAAAAAAATAGCAACTGAAAAGAACTTTCAGTTGCTATTTTTTAAAAGTATGTGTTTGTGAAACAATAAGCTTCTTTATTTAGGACCTTCTATTTTGGATCCAGCATCTTTTTGCGCTAGTAGCTTTTTCTGATATCTACCTTGTACAATGTCAATTAGTACAAGGATGACAATTACAAAGTAGAAGGTTGTTTTACTCATCGGTGTAATAGGGTTGCCAAACAAATATAGATGCGCTAGGTGACCACCTTCAGACAATAACATGATTCCTACAATCAAAAGAATAAAAAGCCCTAGCACTTCATACATTCTGTTTTTCTGAAGGAAATTCGAAACTTTATCAGCCAATACGATCATTAGTATACCTCCTAATATGATGGCAATTGACATAAGGATCAATTGGGGTATATATTCCATATGACTAGTTAGCGCCATAGCACTCAGGATAGAATCAAATGAAAAAACCAAATTCATGATCACAATCCAAAAGATTACCGTATTGATAGAACCTTTGCGCACATCTTTTTGTGCAACTTCATGTTCATTCAATAACATCATGTGCCAAATCTCTTTTACGGCTGTGTAAATGATAAAAACACCCCCGCCTAGCACAATAAGTCCGTGGACATTAAGCTCGAACTCAAAAATCCCATTATCCCGTAGACTAGCAAAAGGATTCTGGAAGTATTGGATTAAAGACATTAAAGCAAAAAGTAATACAATACGAAGTACAATGGCTAATCCCACACCTATTCTTCGAACAAAGCTTTGTTTTTCTGCAGGAGCCTTTTTTGATTCTAAAGAGATGTACAATAAATTATCAAAACCGAGAACCGCCTGCAGCAATACAAGCATTAAAAGTGTAAAAAGACTATCAAGTGTGAAAAGTTGTTCCATAAAAGTATGTATTGGTTATTTTGCTCACGCAATTATAAATATAAAATTTGTATTTGCTCACCTTGCAAGGTCAAAATTCTTCTAAGAAGCTGAAAGTGAGTGGTTAATTTGTTTATGAGAAGTTGAGTCGTTTTTTACGGGTGTATTGGCATGGTAGTTGGTAATGTTCGGGGGTAAACAAACAAATCAATTTTAATAAACTATGAAAAACTTATTTTTTTACATTATGTGTTTAGGGGCGCTATTAACATCATGTTCTAATGACGATGATTCTGGGAGTTTTGCAGCGGTTACGTATCAGTTAGTCGAAGTAAATACCGATAACCCGATCGATGTTGATGGAGACAATGTTGCCAACAGAAACGAACTGCTAGAAACCGATTGTTATGGTAACTCTCGTATTGTGTTGGAAAGTCTTACAAGTGGCTATAATTTCACTAGCGAATTTGGGTATTTGGATACCGCTTCTGAATTGAGAACTACCTGTGGAGGAGAAACTAAAAATGGTTCTTACCAATTATCTGATACCTCTTTGGTGATAACTTATGAAGATGGGAGCAGCCAAACTTTTCAGGTAGATGGGGATAAATTACTGGTTTCAGATGAATGGACCCTTTTTGATGGAGATTTAACTAAAAAAGTAGAATTGGTATATCAGAGACAATAGTGGGGCGAATATTATCCTGAAATCCTATTGATATAGATCAAGACCGTCTTAATTTGTTAAGCGGTCTTTTGACTTTTAAGTTAAAATATATGTTAGCTATAACTTTTTAATGTGCTTCCAGCCAATCATTACCCAATCCTAGATCTACATCCAAAGGTACTGCAAGTTCATAAGCGCTTTCCATTTCGGTTTTGATCAGTGTTTTGATCTCTTCGAGTTCAGGTTTAAAGACATCAAACACCAATTCATCATGTACTTGCAATAGCATTTTGGTTTTGTAATTGCCTTCCCTTAACTTCTTGTGGATGTTGATCATCGCAATTTTAATAATATCTGCTGCGCTACCTTGTATAGGTGCATTTACGGCGTTTCGTTCTGCTGCTCCACGTACAACTGCATTGGCAGAATTGATATCTTTCAAATAGCGACGTCTACCCAATACCGTTTGTACATATCCATTTTCTCGAGCAAAATCAACTTGTTCGCTCATGTAATTGCGAAGTTTAGGGTAGGTTTTGTAGTAGGTGTCAATCAATTCTTTGGCTTCGCCACGAGAAAGACTGGTTTGGTTACTCAAACCAAAGGCAGAAACCCCATAGATGATCCCAAAGTTTACTGTTTTGGCATTGCTACGTTGCTCTCTGCTCACTTCGCTAATCGGTACGTTAAATACTCTTGCAGCGGTAGAGGCGTGGATATCTTCTCCATTTCGGAAAGCCTCAATCATCGTTTCTTCTTCACTTAACGCGGCAATAATTCGTAATTCTATCTGAGAGTAATCGGCAGCAAGCAAGGTGTAGTCATCATTTCTAGGAACAAATGCTTTTCGTACTTGTCGACCTCTCTCTGTTCGAATAGGTATGTTTTGCAAGTTAGGATTGTTAGAGCTCAATCGTCCTGTGGCAGCAACGGTTTGCATGTAGTCGGTATGAACGCGACCTGTGGTTTCGTTAACCTGATTAGGTAGGGCGTCAACATAAGTACTTTTTAGTTTGGTAAGCCCTCTATAATCTAATACACTTTGGATGATCTCATGGTCCTTGGCTAAATAGGATAATACGTCTTCTGCAGTAGAGTATTGTCCCGTTTTGGTCTTCTTGGGCTTATCTACTAATTTCATTTTTTCGAAAAGAATTACACCTAGCTGTTTGGGAGAAGCGATATTAAACTCTTCACCAGCAGCTGTGTAAATTTTGCTTTCCAAAGCTTTGATGTCGTTGTCTAACTCGTTAGAAAGGGATTCTAGGAATTTTTTATCCAAATTGATTCCTTCGATTTCCATATCAGCCAACACGCGTAGCAAAGGAATTTCGATATCTTCAAATAGCGAAACAGTCTTGGCTTCGTTTAATTCTGGAGCGAAGTGTTCCTTTAATTGAAACGTAATGTCAGCATCTTCTACAGCATATTCGGTTTGTTGATCTACGGGCACTTGTCTAAAGGAAAGCTGATTTTTTCCTTTCTTTCCAATCAACTCGGTTATAGAGACCGGAGTGTAGTTGAGGTAAGTTTCAGAAAGTACGTCCATGTTGTGTCGCATATCTGGATTAATAAGATAATGAGCTAACATGGTGTCGAATAACTTTCCTTTTACCTCGATATTGTACTTTGCCAGTACTTTGATGTCATATTTTAAGTTCTGCCCAATTTTTGAAATATGCTCGGCTTCAAAAAATGGTCGTAACTCTTCAATAAGCGCTTGCGCTTCGTTGCGATCTTCTGGGAAAGGGATGTAGAATCCTTTGGTTGCTTCCCAGGAAAAAGCGATTCCTACCAGTTCTGCCACCAATGGATCCAAACCAGTGGTTTCGGTATCAAAACATACATGCTCCTGTTGCAGCAGGCTTTTTAAAAACAACTTCATTGCCATCCCCGGAGCAATACTTTGATAGAAATGTTCTGTGTTGGCAATAGTTTTACGTCTAGATGAGGAAGTAGCTTCTGAGCTATCTTCAGTTTCTCCAAATAATGAAAATTGTCCAGCTCCCGCTTGTTTGCTTGATTTTTTTGCAGCAGGAGTTGAAGTGCCTTGGGTAGTTGCAGCTGTTTCTCCGGAAAATATCTTTGTAAACTGATCTTTCAGTCTTCGGAATTCTAATTCTTCAAAGATCTCATGAACTTTGGAAGTATCCGGTTCCGAAAGTTCATAGTCATCAGCATTGAATGTTACATCACAATCGATTATAATCGTGGCTAATTTTTTAGAAAGTAAGCCTAGTTCTGCGTTGGCTTCTACTTTTTCTTTCATTTTCCCTTTTAGCTCGTGGGTATTCGCCAGTAAACCTTCCATAGAGCCATAGGCAGCAATAAATTTCTTGGCTGTTTTGTCTCCCACACCAGGTAAACCGGGGATGTTATCCACGGCATCACCCATCATTCCTAGATAATCAATCACCTGTTCTGGGCGTTCCACTTCAAATTTTTTCTGCACCTCTGGGATACCCCATATTTCAATACCATTACCCATTCGAGCCGGACGGTACATAAAGATATTTTCGGATACCAATTGTGCATAATCTTTATCGGGGGTCACCATATAAGTTTGATAACCTTCTTTTTCGGCTTGCTTGGCAATGGTTCCAATCAAATCATCAGCTTCAACTCCCGCTTGCTCAATGATCGGGATATGCATAGCTTTTAGGATGTTCTGGATATAAGGAACAGCAATTTTGATCGCCTCAGGGGTTTCGTCCCGATTTGCCTTGTACTCTGGGAATATTTCTAAACGATCTCTACTTCCTTCTTTATCAAAAGCAACAGCCAGATGATCTGGCCTTTCCCTTTTAATCACATCAAATAGTGAATTCACAAATCCCATAATGGCCGATGTGTCCTGACCCTTGGAGTTCACCCTTGGATTTTTGATAAGAGCATAATATCCTCTAAAGATAAGGGCGTAGGCATCGAGCAGAAAAAGACGTTTTTGTGACATGATAACAAGTTGAAATTTTAGAAACGCAATATAAAAAGAAGATTAATCAAAATGAGACGAAATAGGTAATAAATGTAAATAAGAAATGCCGTCAAGAGCTGACGGCATTTCGCCCCAAAATAAAATTGATAACAATGTATCAACTGCTATAAATACGATAGTAGTCTTTTTACTATATGTTTAAGATTTTTAAATTATTATGCCCCAAAAGGAAATATTGTTCGAATTTACAAATAAATATTTTACTTCCGAAACAATTTATTAAGATTTCTCTCATGAATTTACATAAATTATAACGTATAAACGATAATAAAATTGTATTGCGTTAATTTTTACTTAAAAATGACGACATATGAAAAAGGAGAGATAGTTTTGTCTTGTTAATGAATTTAGAATAATATATGCGCTGGTTAATCCTTATTACGATATTTCTTTTGGTCGAAACTTATGCTTTTCAGGCAGTTAAGACACTTTCGAAAAATCAAATTGTTCAAATTATTTATATGGTCATTTCTTTAGGGATTTTGGCCTATGTGATATATACTTTTGCAAACTATGACCGTAGTGTTGGTCCTACTAAATATTCTTTGAGAGCAAGTGGTTTGTTGTTGCTAACATTGGTCCCAAAAATGATATTGGTGCTTTTTATGTTTGGAGAGGATATCATAAGAATATGTGTGGCGGGTTATAATTACCTTACCAATACTTTTTTTGATGGTAATGTAGCACAGTATATGCCTGATAGAAGAAAATTTATTAGTCAAATCGCTTTAGGTGCTGCTGCAATTCCTTTTGCGGGACTGCTTCATGGAATTTTTAAAGGAAAGTATAATTTTAAGGTAATACGTCATGTATTACATTTTGAAGATTTGCCCTCAGCTTTTGATGGCTTTCGAATTGCGCAGATTTCAGATATTCACTCTGGGAGTTTTGATGATCCGGCCAAAATAGAATACGCAGTAGACTTAATTAATGAACAAGAATCTGATGTTTTGCTCTTTACCGGGGATATAGTAAATACCATGGCAAAAGAAATGGATGATTGGATTGATACTTTTAAAAGAATCAAGAACCCTAAGTACGGGAAATATTCTGTTTTGGGAAATCACGATTATGGAGAATATGTGACCTGGGATAGTGAGGCTGAGAAAGCTGCTAATTTTCAGGCGATAAAAGATATACATACTAAAATCGATTTTAATCTGTTACTTAATGATAGTGCCTTTATCGAAAAAGATGGGGAACGAATAGCGGTAATCGGTGTCGAGAACTGGGGGCATAATTTTAAAAAAGCAGGAGATTTGACCAAGGCGTCAAAAAAGGTGTCTAAGGATGATTTTAAGGTGTTGCTGAGTCATGATCCTTCACATTGGGAACATGAGGTGAAAAAACATGATGATCATTTTCACTTGACGTTGAGTGGGCATACGCATGGTTTTCAATTTGGGATTGAAATTCCTGGTTTTATGAGGTGGAGTCCGGTGCAGTATGTGTATAAGCAATGGGCTGGGATGTATAATGAAACAGGACGTTATCTGAATGTGAACAGAGGTTTTGGTTTCCATGCATTCCCAGGAAGAGTAGGGATTTGGCCAGAGATTACTATCATAGAATTAAGAAAAGGTAAAGAAACTGCTTAATTCTGAGAAAATAGTATATTTACGATAGTTTAGCGAGTGGTTATTTACCATGCCATAGCAAATAAAAGTATTGAACATGTCAAAGTTTGGAGAAATAATTGATATTGATGTTCCGGTTCTATTGGATTTCTACACCGAATGGAACGAACCTTCTATTGCCATGCACCCTGTGCTTAAGGATGTAGCTGCAGCAATGGGAGATAAAGGGAAAGTAATCAAAATCGATGTTGATAAAAACGAAGAGCTTGCAACCGCTTTGCGAATTAAAGGACTGCCTACCTTGATGATATATAAAGGTGGTGAGATGGTTTGGAGACAAAGTGGTGAGCAGGACGCAAACACCTTGATCGGCCTGATGAAAGAATATGTTTAAGACTGAATACTTTTAAAAGTATATCCTTCCCCTGAAAAATAATCAAATACCTTCGGTAATACTTCATATAAGTTTTTTGAAGCTTTGATGCTGTCGTGAAACACTAAGATGCTTCCTTCTTCTGTGTATTTAATGATGTTTTGTAAGCAAATTTCAGGAGCTATTTTTTGTTCCCAGTCTTTGGATAAAACATCCCACATTACAATCTGATATCCCAATTTCTGTAAGGCTTTGTATTTGATGGGGCTAATCTGTCCATATGGGGGTCTAAATAATTGCCTAGAGATAGGTTGATTCAGGGTTTTTTCTATACTATTTTTACATTCGTGTGTGTTTGAGATATATGCTTTGGTATTGGTTTTCCATGCTTTTACATGGTTCATCGTATGATTGCCAATAACATGGCCTTCAGAAATGATTTGGCGAGCTATGTTTGGATGTTTTTTTACATTGTCTCCAATACAGAAAAAAGTCGCTTTGGCATGGTATTCTTTTAAACAGGACAAAACAAATTCGGTAACTTCTGGAATGGGTCCATCGTCAAAAGTGAGATATAGTGTACGTTTATCTTTATGTTGTAAATCCCAAATGTATGATGGGAATAACTGTTTTAGGATGTTAGGAGTTTTGTAAGGAATCATCATTAAAAACTTGTTTTGCAATCTACTTTTTTTGACTGCTTTTTTAATATCTTTGAAAGAAACATTTTAAAACCTAAATAATGAAAAAAAGAAAATCTAAAAAATTAGAGCTTAAAGTCCAAAAAATTTCTAAAATTGGGGCTATATCTATTAAAGGGGGACAGACTTCGCGCACATATGGTACCTGCCCTAGGTATACTGAAAATTACACAAATTGTTATGTAAGTAAGTGTATTTTGACGGGTTGTGGTCCAGGAACTACTGGTCCTACAGGAGATCCAGACCCTACTAATCAATAGAATTATAAAAAAAAAGACTTCGAAAGAAGTCTTTTTTAATGTTTAGTCTTTTAGTATCGTTTTCGAAGTGTCTTCTTCCTCTTCCAACAGGTTATCATCATCATATTCTTCGTCTGAAGAGTACAAGCGTGTAAATAATCTTAAGTAGTTATTAAATTCTTCAGCCTTTTCTTCAATTAGCTCACGATCTTGATTTATTAGTAGTAAATCTACCACACTACGGTAACGTTCTACATTAGTCACAATATCCTCTGCATGTTGGTACTGTTCTTTTAAGCTTAAACTACCAAAATAAGTGAGTTGTTCCTGGTACTTTTTGGCAACTTTATGCCAAAGTTCACGGGCTTTTTCTTTTTCTCCTACCTCATAATACCCGGTTATATATGCCTCAAGTAGGGTATAATACTCGTAGTATTCGATGGGCATTTTGTCCATAGCCAGATCCATCACTTCTTTGGCTTTGTCTTTTTTGCCTTCAGTAATCAAAGCTTCTACCAATCGTGCTAAATTACTTCTGTACGTAATCGCATTTTTTCTGGTTTCTGGGTCGTGATAGATATTAGGGTCATTACTATTCCCCCAATCCCAGCTCATTACATTTTCATACATTAAATCGGTGTCGATTCTACCCATGTCAAATGGATTACGGCGATCTACTTTGGTGCGTATTGGGACCAATTTAAAGGTAACTCCATCCAACTGCAAATAATCCTTCATCCATAAAAAGTCATCGTCTCCATAGCTTCCACCAGTAAAGTAGATAGGACGTTCCCAATTGTTATTGGCAATAATATCTAGCATCAATAACCTGTTTTTGAACAGTAGATCACCTTTTAAATGAATATCGATATAAGGAACAATGAGATCAGCATCTTTTTGAGCAACAATACCACTTCGTAATACAGCTTCTTTGTCTACAGGGATTCTAATATGTTTGGTAGGGAAAGTGTTTACCAATTTACCACTTCCTGTATTTCCTTTTGTTCTTGGGTCATCAGTCTCAATCCAACGCATCCAATTTTTAATGAGCATAGTGTCATTAGTCACTGGTTTGTAGTAGATAGCGTCATTATTTCCCCAAGCGTAAAAACTGTGTTGTAATTGTGAAGGAATAGGTTTTCCGTTATAAGCTGCTTTTTTCATCTGGTCAATATACCAATCCGTAGCAAATAAGCTGGTATTTACCGTTCTTACGTCGGTACGATACCCTTCGATATCCTGTGCGTACCATAGAGCAAAGGTGTCATTGTCTCCAATGGTAAATAGAATAGCATCTTCCTGGCAAGATTGTAAATACATCTTTGCCATTGCTTGTGCTGTATATCGATTAGAACGATCGTGATCATCCCAGTTTTGAGACGCTAAAACTACAGGAACGGCAAGCAAACAGACAACTGTAATTGCTGGAGCCACAATTTTTGGAGTGATATATTTTTTCAAAAGATCGAAAAGGGCATAAACTCCAAACCCAATCCAAATGGCAAATACGTAAAAAGATCCAACAAGTGCGTAATCTCTTTCTCTGGGTTCAAAAGGTCTTTCGTTGAGGTATACTTTTAATGCTAATCCTGTAAACAAGAAGAAAATCAACAATACCCAAAAATACTTTTTATCACGCTGAGCCATAAACACAAATCCAAGGAGTCCAAGAAGTAGTGGCAAGAAATAATAAGTGTTACGAGCTTTATTTTTTAATGTATCCGTAGGCAAGTTATCCTGTGATCCTAGATGCATCTCGTCTATAAATTTGATACCACTAAGCCAGTTTCCTTCCAAATTGGTTAGGTTACCTTGATTGTCATCTTGTCTTCCAACAAAATTCCACATAAAATATCGCCAGTACATATATCCCATTTGGTAATCGAACATATAGTATACATTGTCCCAAAAACCTGGTTTTTCTACGTCAATATAATTACCAAACGATTGTAAAAATTTATTGTAGTCTTCATTGTCTAATTTCCCCTGGGCATAATCTCTTCTAAATTTGGTAACGGCATTGAGTAATTCATCTTCATCTTGATACTCGGGTTTTATTGTAAAACGTAATGGTCCTGTAAAGTCCATGTAATTTGCAATATGCTCGGTGCTCCACATTCGTGGTAAGATGGATTTGTGAGCATCGTCCAGGTTTTGCTTGGCATTTTTCCAGTCGTTTACGATAATGTATTTTCCAGATTTTAGATCTTTTTCATATTTCGGTTTGTCGTCTTCATATGGATTATCTTCGTCCAGTTGTGCGTAGATTTCAGAAAACTGCGGTCCATAAAAGAGATGTGTTTCAGGATATTGCTCTAGGTTATAGTATGCCAGAAGCTCTCTGGCATTATTAGGGTTGTTTTCGTTGATCACTGTTCCTGCATTGGCACGAATAGGTAGCATGATCCAACTTGAGAATCCAACCAAAATGAACACTACACACAGTAATAAAGTGTTTAATTGTGTATACGCTTTTTTACGAGTATATCGAATGCCATAGTAGAATGCTGCAATAATGACTAGTCCAGCTATTATTGTTCCAGAGTTGAAGGGCAATCCAATTGAGTTTACAAAAAACACTTCGGCCGCACCAAAGAACTTCAGTGTCGAAGGAAGTAATAATTTAAATATGAATAAAAGAATAGCGACTACTGCTACATTGGCGATCACAAAGTTTTTGATCGTAATTTCTTTATAGTTTTTGAAATAGTACAACAAGCCTATGGCTGGAATTGATAACAGTCCC
Source organism: Aquimarina sp. AWH4_224 (assembly GCF_056160245.1). Classification (NCBI taxonomy): domain Bacteria; kingdom Pseudomonadati; phylum Bacteroidota; class Flavobacteriia; order Flavobacteriales; family Flavobacteriaceae; genus Aquimarina; species Aquimarina sp. AWH4_224. Next base: position 58,702 of record NZ_JBSWWU010000011.1, read on the forward strand.
ATAAAGTGCACTCCAAAGGATAATCCAACAATAAAAGAAATGAGTATTAACCATTTGTCTCCTCTAGGCTGATGCATATCTCGTTCCCATAATAACCCCAAGTAAAATAGAACAGCTAAAATACAGGTGGCCATGGCGTATACCTCGGCTTCAACGGCATTAAACCAGAAACTATCGGTAAATGTAAATGCCAGAGATCCTACAATACCGCTACCTAATACAGCAAGGGCCTTGCTTTTGGTAAATTCTTCGTCTTTTACAACAATCTTTTTAACAAGGATAGTAATTGACCAAAACATAAATAAAATGGTAAAAGCACTTGCGAAAGCAGAGGTGAGGTTTACCATTAAAGCGATTTGCGTTACATCTGAAGCAAAAATACTTGCAAAAGCTCCAATCATTTGAAATAAAGGTGCTCCTGGCGGGTGCCCTACTTGTAATTTTGAGGAGGTGGCAATATATTCTCCCGCATCCCAAAAACTAGCGGTTGGCTCTACGGTTAGCGAATAGACGCATAGAGCAATGGCAAAAATGGCCCATCCCACTATTTTATTCCACTTTTTAAAGTTGAAATTGTTCATATGATTGTATGGTTATGTAACGTGTGGCGAATTTAGTAATAAAAATACTTTCCCCTTGTTTTTTTTAGTAAACGCTTAACAGAAGTTTATATTTTTAAAGACGTGGATGGAAATAAAAAGTGACATTACTTTAATTTTTTTGATAAAAATATTTGCAGAGGAAAAAGAATGTATTAAATTTGCACCCGCAATCACGGTATTGGTCTATGGTGTAACTGGCAACACGTCTGATTTTGGTTCAGAAGAGTCTAGGTTCGAGCCCTAGTAGACCAACAACAAAAAGAACTACTTGATCAAGTAGTTCTTTTTTTATTTTATGCTAAAAATATACTGCGAGAAGTTTATGCCGAATGAGGAACGAATTGAGGTGAGCCCTAGTAGACCAACTAAAATTTGAAGGAATTAGATTAAATCTAATTCCTTCTTTTTTTTTGAAAAGCTTTTGGGCGAGAAGTTTACCCTGAGCATCAGCTGAAGGGAGCCCTAGTAGGCCAACAACAAAAAGAACTGCTTGATCAAGTAGTTCTTTTTTTATTTTATGCTAAAAATATACTGCGAGAAGTTTATGCCGAATGAGGAACGAATTGAGGTGAACCCTAGTAGACCAACAAAATTTGAAGGAATTGGATTTGATCTGATTCCTTCTTTTTTTAAAGCTTTTGGGAGAGAAGTTTACCCTGAGCTTAAGCTGAAGGGATTCTTAGTAGATCAACAACAAAAAGGAATTGTCTTAATAAGGTAATTCCTTTTTGTTTTAGGTTAAGGATGGGGTGTCATCAGTTTTATCGAATTGTAGACAAAAATGTTCTCTAACCGAAAATTGTCAGCTTTTAAATGTCGATGCATTTAATACACTTTTGATAGGTGGTAGGTCTGAATGGTCTATCAAGATTCTTTCTCTGCCGTAACCGAATTTCACTTTGACTGAGTAGGGATAGGGCATTGAAGTGGATATAGGGCCAAAAATTATTCGCAAAAGCTCTTCTGCGTTTGAAATAGCATTGCTAAATAAATAAGTGTCATTTATTGCCTGATTTCTCATGTTTTCTTTAATTCTATAATTTACATAGTTCAATTGATCAGGCCCCATTTCAACAAACCAACCATTGTCAATATCTCTAAATTGTGTGCTTACCTCATGTGATGTTATTTGCGGTGTAGGGAAATGTACAGTGATTTCATGATTCGAATGATCTATCTTTAATTCAAACCGTTTCATTAAATCGAATCCTGCTTTAGTGGTAGCTTTCGAATCAGTTATTACGGTTGCGGTAGATGTTCCTACCCAGATTTTCTTTTCTATACTATATTGATTTGATGCTGTTGTTTTTACTTCGGCGGTTGCAAATTCTGCTATTTGATTACTTACTTGCTGTTTGATTCTGATTTCAGAGAGTTCGTAGTCCTCTATCAGGCCTTTTTCTTTCAGTTTGATGAGGTAAGGTCTTATTGCATAAGACGCCACATATGGGCAAATCTCCTTTGCCCCAGCTTTCATGAAGAAAGCAGAGTACGGATTTTCTACCATTCCTTTCATAAAAATGTTAACCAAATCACAAATTTGTCCCCCAAGAACTGCGTCAAAATTGTTTAACCCTTGTATATTTCTTTTCGAAAAAATGGTTTTTTCTTTCTCCAGGTTGGTTTGTTTGTTAAGATGGGTCAGTTGTGTATATGCAGAATGATTCATCTTCTGACTTTCCTTGCGATATAAAGCTAGTATGTAATTTCTATCTTTCTTTTCCAATTCAAAGTTATCGGATAGGAAAGTAAGTAGCTCTGTATTAATAGAATTCATTATGGTAGAAAATTCTTTGTAATTTCCTCCAGAGTCTGAGAAGCCAACAGAGGCAACATTATTTATAATTCGGGCATAATGAATTTGAGGTTCAAATTCGTATTTCAGCTTTTTGAATACCTCTTCTATTTTTAGTATATCTTCATGCTTAGAGTCGAAACCTCTGGCAAAACCTATACTATCACCTCTTCTGTATCCCAAAGTATCACCAAACATTTGGCCACGTTCAAACCCGTTGTTATTTCCTTTTAGGAAACCAACATTATTCCCTTTTCTGTATCCGGTTTCAAATGAGTTTTCTGCTACCTGTTGATAGGTTATTGAGAATCCAATTGTTAAAATTAATATCACTGCAACTATTCCCCCGACCAATTCTGTTTTATCAAATACCACTTTCCCCATTGTTGTATCATTTAGCTGTGAAAAAAAATAACCCCAAGCTCTAGGTATAGTAATACCAGAGTAGGGGTTGTTACTTATTGATGTGTTATATAAAGGTAAGTTTATATTTTGGTTTATCAACTGGCAATCAGTTTTTTAACAAAAAATAAAATAAGATTGGAGTTCGTTGTTTATTTGAATCTGGTTTTGCTAAATCATCCAGTTTAATTTGTGCAAATTGAACATTTTATTTTGTGCATACTATGGAGGTTGTTTGTTAAGGTAGAATTTTGAAAGTAATCACAGGTCTTTTGGCATGATTCACTACATCTTCACCTAGGCTGCCATTAATAAAGTGAGAAAGTCCTTTTCGGCCATGCGTGCTAATACCAATCATACCAGCATTAACAGAGCCAGCAAAATTGAATATTCCTTTTTCTACTGTGATGTCATTGTATATATTGAGGGTGTAATTTTCGATCCCAAGACCAGCGATCATTTTGTTCATTTTTTCTTCAGTTTCATAGGTGGTTTTAAAACCATTGGCGGTATTTACCCATACCAAATGTAAATTAGCAGCTATAGATTTTGCAAAATCGTTGGCTGCAACCAAGCAATCTCTGTCCTCGTCATCAAAGTTTGTGGCGTATACAAAATCATTAATATCAAATAATTGACACTCTTCTTTGATTACCAAAACAGGTTTTTTTGAAGTTCTAACTACCTTTTCGGCATTAGAGCCAATAAATAGTTCTTCGAAACCGGTAGATCCGTGAGATCCCATAACGATGATATCTACATTGTTTTTCTCGCTGGCTTCATTAATGCCGGTATGGATGTCTTCAAAACTTACCGTTTCGATTACTTCTATGTCTTTTAGGTATTCTTTTTCCATTAGCTCTTCAAACTTGCTATGTGCCTGTTTCATGAAAAAAACTGCCTCAGGAGCAGCGGCCGGTGCTCCTGTAGACATCAAGTCTGTAAGATGCATCGGGAGTTCAAGTATGTGTAGGAGGTAGATAGAAGCATTATTCTTTTTAGCAATTTGTGCAGCTACCTTGAGTGCACTCTCTGCCTGGCTCGAAAAATCTGTGGGTACAAGTATATTTTTGATCATAATACAGCGTTTTTTGAAATGTGTTATCGTTACTTTCTAAACATCAAAAATGATGAATCATTTTTTTGATACTCCTTTTGTGGGGTAGACAGGATTTAATTGATTAAACCTTGGGGCATGATATAGGTAATTGGATATCTTAAATTTACGAATAAATTCATTGTTTGACATATTTTGTATCTAAGATATTATTGCTATCTTTGCACCGTTGAAATTAAAAAACCAGGTTGAGGGGACGAAAAGTCCCCTCTTTTTATCTATTTATGTCATTAAAAGACAAGGTTCATAGTTTGTTAGAAGAGGCGTTGAAAGAACATGCGTCTCTGTTTTTGATCGATTGCAAAATTCATCCTGATAATAGTATTGAAATTATTATCGATGGAGATCAAGGGGTTAAGGTAGAAGATTGTATTACTATTAGTCGTGCGATTGAACATAATCTTGATAGGGAAGAAGAAGATTTTTCTCTTCAGGTGATGTCTGCCGGAGTTTCAGAATCTTTGAAACACATTCGTCAGTACAAAAAGAATGTGGGGAGAAAACTCAAAGTTAAAACCGAAAATCAAACCGTAGAGGGAGAATTGATTTCAGCTACCGAGAATGCTATAAAGCTTACCTGGAAAACCAGGGAGCCTAAACCTGTTGGTAAAGGTAAAGTAACGGTAACCAAAGAGGCTGATATAGCCTACCAAGAGATTGTAGAAGCAAAAGTTATGATAACATTTTAATTATAATATTGATATGGAAAATATCGCATTAATAGAATCATTTTCAGAATTTAAAGATGATAAACTTATAGATCGTGTTACGCTAATGGCGATCTTAGAAGATGTGTTTAGAAATGCCTTAAAGAAGAAGTTTGGTAGTGATGACAATTTCGATATCATTATTAATCCCGATAAAGGGGATTTAGAGATTTGGAGAAACCGAATCGTGGTTGGAGATGGAGAAGTAGAAGATGGTAATCAGGAAATATCTTTAACCGAGGCTAGAAAAATCGAGCCAGATTTTGAAGTGGGAGAAGATGTGTCTGAAGAAGTGAAGTTAATCGATTTAGGAAGGCGTTCTATTTTGGCATTACGTCAAAATTTGATTTCCAAAATCCATGAGCACGATAATACTAATGTATATAAGCAGTTCAAAGAATTAGAAGGAGAAATTTATACGGCAGAGGTTCATCATATTCGTCATAGAGCAATTATTATGTTAGACGACGAAGGAAATGAAATTATTTTACCAAAAGACAGACAGATTCCTTCTGATTTTTTCAGAAAAGGAGAAAATGTAAGAGGAGTAATAGAGTCTGTAGAGTTGAAAGGAAATAAGCCTGCGATCATCATGTCAAGAACATCTCCTTTGTTTCTTGAAAAGCTTTTCGAATCAGAAATTCCAGAGGTATTTGATGGTTTGATTACGGTAAAGAAAGTAGTAAGAATTCCTGGAGAGAAAGCTAAGGTTGCTGTAGATTCTTATGATGACAGAATTGACCCTGTTGGAGCATGTGTGGGGATGAAAGGATCCAGAATACATGGGATTGTAAGAGAACTAGGAAATGAAAATATAGATGTAATTAATTATACAAATAATTTACAACTATTTATTACAAGAGCATTAAGTCCGGCAAGAGTTACTTCGATCAAAATTGATGAAGAAACTAATAGAGCCGAGGTGATGCTAAGACCAGAAGAGGTGTCTAAGGCTATCGGTAGAGGTGGTCATAATATCCGCTTGGCTGGTCAATTAACAGGTTTTGAAATAGATGTGTTTAGAGAAGGTGTAGAAGAGGATGTAGAGCTTACTGAATTTTCTGACGAAATTGATTCTTGGATTATTGAAGAATTTTCTAAAATCGGATTAGATACTGCAAAAAGTATCTTAGAACAAGATATATCAGATCTTGTGAAACGTACTGACTTAGAGGAAGAGACTGTAAGTGAAGTGATTAGAATATTAAAATCAGAATTTGAGGATTAATAAACACAATTAATTTATATTTGAGCATAAAATAAAAGGCATTTATGGCTGAAGCAAAAACAATGAGGTTAAATAAGGTACTACGCGAATTCAATATCTCGCTTGATCGGGCTGTTGACTTTTTGAATTCAAAAGGTCACGAGATAGATGCGCGTCCTACCACAAAAATTTCTCCGGATATTTACCAACTTCTGTTTGATGAATTTCAAACAGACAAGAGTAAAAAGGTGGCTTCAAAAGAAGTAGGAGAAGAAAAAAGAAAAGAGAAAGAGGCGTTACGTGTGCAGATTGAAAATGAGCAGGAAGAAAAACGTAAGCTTGCAGAAGCGCGCGAAGTTGTAAAAGCCAAAGCTCAAATTAGCGGCCCTAAACAAGTAGGGAAAATCGAATTAGGGAATAAAAAAGCCGAAACACCACAGCCCGAGAAGAAGGTGGAAGAGGCTCCTAAAAAAGAAGAAGTTAAGCCTTCAAAACCAGAAAAGGTTTCAAATAGACCCGAGAAAAAGGGGATAAAAATCATGAAGCAGGCGCCTCCAAAACCCAAAGAAAAGGTAGAGGAAGCAAAGCCAGCAAAAGTGGTGGAAGAAAAGAAGCCTGAGGTTGAAGCAAAAACCGAAACCTCTGGAGCACCAGAAAAGGTGAAAACGCAGTATAAAAAGTTAGATGGACCTAATTTTACAGGTCAGAAAATCGACTTAACACAGTTTAAAAAACCTGCGAAAAAGAAAGAGGATAAAAATCAAAAAGATAACGCCGGAGATCAAAAGAAACGCAGAAGGAGAATTAGTAAAGAAGGAGGCGGATTTCAGAACAACGGCGGAAAAGGCGGAAACCAGCAAGGTGGTGGAAGAAATAACAATAACAGAGGGCGTGGAAAAGCCAAAAGACCTCCTATTGTTAAAGAAGAGCCTAGTGAAGAAGAAGTGCAAAAGCAGGTTAGAGAAACCTTGGAGAAACTACAAGGGAAATCTAACAAGTCTAAAGCGGCAAAATATCGTAGAGATAAAAGAGATCAGCATCGTCAGAAAGCTGAGGATAATGTAGCGCAACAGGAGCAGGAAAGCAAAGTGCTTAAGGTAACCGAGTTTGTTACTGTTTCTGAAGTGGCAACGATGATGAATGTGTCTACAACCGAGGTGATTTCTGCTTGTATGGCTTTAGGTATCATGGTTACCATGAACCAGCGTCTTGATGCAGAAACGCTATCGATAGTAGCAGACGAGTTTGGATATGAAGTAAACTTCGTAACCGCTGATATCGAAGAGGCGATAGAAGAGATAGAGGACAAACCAGAAGATCTTTTGAATCGTGCGCCGATTGTAACAGTAATGGGTCACGTAGATCATGGTAAGACATCTTTACTGGATTATGTTCGGAAAGAAAATGTAATCGCCGGAGAAAGTGGAGGTATCACACAGCACATTGGTGCTTATGGGGTACAGCTTGAGAGCGGGCAAAAGATTGCGTTTTTGGATACACCGGGTCACGAAGCCTTTACGGCGATGCGTGCTCGTGGTGCACAGGTAACGGATTTAGCGATTATTGTAATTGCTGCCGATGATGATGTGATGCCACAAACCAAAGAAGCTATTAGTCACGCGCAAGCGGCAGGAGTACCTATTGTATTTGCAATTAATAAGGTAGATAAGCCAACTGCGAACCCTGATAAGATTAAAGAGGCGCTGGCTAGTATGAATTTGCTGGTTGAGGACTGGGGAGGAAAAATTCAATCCCATGATATTTCAGCAAAAACAGGGCTAGGTGTTAATGAATTATTGGAAAAGGTATTGCTAGAAGCTGAGATACTAGAGCTAAAAGCAAATCCTAACCGATTAGCTACAGGTACGGTGGTTGAGGCATTCCTGGATAAAGGTAGAGGATATGTGTCTACTATCTTGGTGCAAAACGGTACGTTGAAAGTTGGAGACTACGTTTTGGCTGGAAAGAATAGTGGTAAAGTAAAAGCAATGCATGATGAGCGAGGTAATGCTGTTAAAGCAGCAGGGCCATCGACGCCAGTATCTATTTTAGGTCTGGACGGCGCGCCGCAGGCGGGAGATAAGTTCAATGTATTAGAAGATGAGCGCGAAGCCAAAGATATTGCTGCAAAACGTGCTCAGTTGCACAGAGAGCAATCAGTAAGAACGCAACGTCATATTACGCTTGATGAGATCGGAAGACGAATCGCGTTAGGAGACTTTAAAGAGCTAAACATTATCTTGAAAGGAGATGTGGATGGTTCTGTAGAAGCACTTACAGATTCGTTCCAGAAATTATCTACAGAAGAGATTCATGTAAACATTATACATAAAGCCGTTGGAGCGATTACAGAAAGTGATGTACTTCTTGCTTCGGCTTCAGATGCGATTATTATCGGATTTAATGTGAGACCTGCCGGTAATGCAAGAACAGTTGCTGATAAAGAAGAAATCGATATCCGAACGTATTCGATCATCTATGATGCGATTAATGATCTTAAGGATGCGATGGAAGGAATGTTGTCTCCTGTAATGAAAGAAGAAGTTACGGGTACAGCAGAGATTCGAGAAACCTTCAAGATTTCTAAAGTAGGTACCATTGCAGGATGTATGGTGCAGAATGGTAAAATCTATCGCAATTCTGGAATTCGATTAATCCGTGAAGGTGTAGTGGTATACACTGGAGAGCTTGCTTCGTTAAAACGTTTCAAAGATGACGTAAAAGAGGTAGGTAAAGGGTATGATTGTGGATTACAGGTGAAGAATTACAATGATATTAAGATCGGTGATGTGATTGAGGCATATCAAGAAGTTGCCGTGAAGAAGAAGTTGTAAGGAACGATAACAATACATAATAAAAAAAACCTCTGTGAAAACAGAGGTTTTTTTTATTATATGGTATTTTGAATTTATTTGTTGACAGGAGCTTTTTGCTTTCCGGGAATAAACTCAAAGGCGCTAGGGAACTCTTTTCTGATTTCCCGTAGTGCTTTGTCTTTTTCTAGTTTGGTTTTATAATTACCAATCCAAACTTTGTAGTTTGGAGTCTCCCAACGAATAGATGCGTCCCATTGTGGGAAGGTCTCTTTGGCTTTTCTTAGAATTTCATTGGCTTTGTTCAGATTGCCATTATATAGCTGTACTTTATATCTGTCACTAAAATCACCATCTTTCTCCATTTTGGATTTGATAGCCAAAAGGGTTTGGATTTTAGGATCTTGATTAATGGTAACTGTAGCTTCTGGTTGTTCTGTGATACCTACTTGTACAAAATCACCATTATTTTGGTTTTCAACGGTTGGATTTGGGTCGTTTTGAGCCATCAAAGTTGATATCCCAATTAGATGAAAACTGATTAAAAAACTACAACGTTTTAGGTTTAACATTCTCATTACAAATTAATTTAGTACAAAGGTAAAGTTTAATAACTCAAAATTGTCAAAAAATATTATTTAGAATTATTATAAATTAGTAGTTAACGCTTCTCTAACATTTCCAAAATCGACTTAATATAGTACTTTTGTCGTCGAATTAAAAATGGAGGTTTTGTGTATTTTTTTAAAGATACTAGAGAAAAAACCATACCAAAATTACGACGATAATTCTACTTGATAATATGAAACAGGTGAAACACCGAAATTCAGCCTCTAAAATCCTAATCCTAGGAACTGTTTTTTTATTTACTTTTTTGAATCCTGTATTTGGACAGGATGAAGCTGCGGCTGATACTGCTGCTGCCACTGAAGCTGCGTCTGGAGGAGATGTAGCCAAAGGAGAAGAGTTGTTTAAATCTTTATGTGCAGCATGTCATAAAAGATATAAGAAAATGACGGGTCCTGCTCTTTTTGGAGTTGCGGATAAGTATGACAGAGAATGGATTTATTCTTGGGTAAAAAATAGTGCAGCTATGATCGCGGCAGGTGATCCACAAGCGGTAGCTATTTATGAAGAGTATAATAAGACTGCGATGAACGCTTTCCCGCAGTTGTCGAATACTGATATCGATAACATTTTGGCCTATGTAATGGTGCCAAAGGCTGATCCACCGGCCCCTGTTGCTGGTACGGGAACTACCGCTGCTAATGCTGGAGGTGCAGGAGTGTCTACAGATGTTATACTTGGTATTTTGGCATTGGTATTTGCAATGCTAATGGTAGTGCTTTACCTGGTAAATAAGACCTTAAGAAGTTTTGCTGAAGCGAATAATGTGGAGCTTGTAGTTAGTGAGCCAAGAACTCCAATATGGAAAGCTTTTATTCAAAATCAATTCTTAGTATTGGTTACTGCAATCTTCTTATTGTTGGCAAGTGGATACTTTGTGTATGGATACTTTATGCAGGTAGGTATAGATCAAGGATATGCTCCGATACAACCTATCCATTATTCGCATAGAATCCATGCTGGAGAAAACCAAATAGAGTGTAAGTATTGTCACTCTTCTGCTAGAGTGTCTAAGCATTCAGGAATTCCTTCGCTAAATGTTTGTATGAACTGTCACAAGTCGATTAGTGAGGTTGCAGAGACTACAGCTACTGAAGATTATTCAAAAGAATTCTATGACGGTGAAATCAAGAAGCTTTACAAAGCTGTAGGATGGGATGAAGCTAGTCAATCATATACTGGTAAAACAGAACCTGTAAAATGGGTTCGTATTCATAACCTTCCGGATTTTGCATATTTCAATCATTCACAACACGTAAGCGTTGCTGGTGTAGAATGTCAGACCTGTCACGGTCCTGTAGAAGAAATGGAGATTATGTATCAGCATGCTCCGCTAACCATGGGATGGTGTATCAATTGTCACAGAGAAACTAATGTACAAGTGGCAGATAATAAGTACTATGAAAAGATCCACAAAGAACTTTCTAAGAAGTATGGTGTAGACAAGTTAACAGCTGCACAAATGGGAGGTTTAGAATGTGGTAAATGTCACTATTAAAAAAAGAGTCGGGTAAATACCGAATTAAGTAAGAAGCTAATATCAATTATATATGTCATCAAACAAGAAATACTGGAAAAGTGTTGAAGAGCTAAACGAAAATAGCTCTATTGTTGAGACGCTACAACAAAACGAATTCGTACAGGAAATCCCTACGGATGAGTTTTTAGGAGATAAATCATCTTTAGAGAGTTCTTCGACTACACGTCGTGACTTTCTTAAATATGTAGGGTTCAGTACCGCGGCTGCTACTTTGGCTGCGTGTGAGGGACCTGTAAAAAAATCAATTCCTTACGTAGTGCAGCCAGAACGAATCGTTCCTGGTGTTGCGAACTACTATGCAACTACAATTGCAGATGGTTTTGATTTTGCTAGTGTTTTGATCAAAACCAGAGAAGGTAGACCTATTAAAGTAGAGAACAATAATCTTGCTGCTTCAAACGGAGATGCAAATGCGAGGGTAAATGCTTCGGTGTTATCGTTGTATGATAGTTCTCGTCTTCAGGGGCCTAAGAAAGGTGGAGAAGATATTAGCTGGGAAACTTTGGATAAAGAAGTTGGAGCAAAGTTGAATTCGTTAGGTGGTAAACAAATTGTACTGCTTACGCAAACTTTTGCAAGTCCTTCTACTTCAAAGTTAATTTCAGAATTTAAAGCAAAATACCAAAATGTTAATCATGTAGTGTATGATGCAGTATCAGAAAGCGAGGCTTTGGATGCGTATCAAATGATGTATGGAGAAAGAGCATTGGCAGATTACGATTTTGGTAAAGTAGATACTATAGTAAGTGTTGGTGCTGATTTCCTTGGAGATTGGCAAGGTGGTGGTTATGATAGTGGTTATGCCCATGGGCGTGTTCCTAAAAACGGGAAAATGTCTAAGCATATCCAGTTCGAATCAAACATGTCGCTTACTGGTGCAAATGCAGATAAAAGAGTTCCTGTTACTCCATCACAACAAAAGCAAGTGCTATCGGCATTGTATGCTTATGTGACTGGTTCAGGTTCAAAAAGCTCATTAGATGCTGATTTGGATGCTCAAGTAGTAAAAGCTGCAAAGAGTATTCAAAAAGCGGGAAGAAATGCAGTTGTAGTCAGTGGTATCCAGGACGTGGATGCACAATTAGTTGTTTTAGCGATCAACAAAGCAATTAATAGCAAAGCGTTTAATGAGAGTACTCCGCGTACGATACGTCAAGGTAATGCCAAGGCGGTTTCGCAGTTGGTAAAAGATATGAACGCAGGTCGTGTTGGAGCACTTTTAATAGCAGGAGTTAATCCAGCATATACGTTACCTAATGCAGCTGAGTTTAAATCAGGTCTAGAGAAGGTAGATCTTTCAGTAGGATTTAGCATGCACGATGATGAAACAGCTTCATTATGTACATATATAGCTACCACCCCTCATTACTTAGAGTCTTGGGGAGATGTAGAAATGAAAAAAGGAAGCTATAGTCTAACACAACCAACGATCAGACCGTTGTTTGATACTAGACAGTTCCAGGAAACTTTATTGAAGTGGACAGGGAATACAGCTTCTTACCATGATTATATCAAAAGTGCATGGACTGGTATTTTGGGAGGAAGCTCTTGGAGTCAGGCATTGCATGATGGAGTGTTGGTTGCACCAGCACTTCCAAAACAAGAATTGGTAGATGCTATTGCAGCTCCAGAAGGAGATGTGGTAGAAGGTGAAGAAGCACCAGTAACTACTGGGCCAGACGTTGGTGCTGCGGCAAGAAGATTGTCGATAGCAAAAGCTAACGGTATGGAGCTTACTTTGTATACCAAAACTGCAATGGGAGATGGGCAGCAAGCGAGTAACCCATGGTTGCAGGAAATGCCAGATCCAATTACAAGAGCATCTTGGGATAACTATTTAACGGTTTCTCGTGCAGATGCTGAGCAATTAGGATTGACCAACGAAAACGAAGCTAACGGAGCCTTAAACGGAAGTTATGCAAAAGTAACTGTTGGTGGAGCAGAGGCTGTTGTGCCAGTGATCATTCAACCTGGTCAGGCAAAAGGTTCTGTTGGATTAGCGTTAGGATACGGAAAAACTAAAGGCCTTAAGGAAGAAATGATGGTAGGAGTAAATGCATATCCTTTCTATCAAAACCTTAACGCTGTACAAGAAGTATCTGTAGTTGCTGCAGAAGGTGTGCACGAGTTTGCTTGTGTACAGTTGCATAATACACTAATGGGCCGTGGAGATATTGTAAAAGAAACGACTTTAGAAATATTCAATACTAAGGATAAGCATGTTTGGAATGCGATTCCTGAAGTAAGTAAAAATCACATCGAGTACGAAGTGACTTCTCCAGAAGTAGATCTTTGGGATGAGTTTGATCGTTCTGTAGGACATCATTTTAATCTTTCAATAGACTTAAATGCTTGTACAGGTTGTGGAGCTTGTGTGATTGCTTGTCATGCAGAAAACAACGTTCCTGTAGTAGGGAAGTCAGAAGTGCGCAGATCTCGTGATATGCACTGGTTACGTATCGACCGTTATTATTCTTCTCAAGATAGCTTCGAGAGTGATAATGAGAAGAAAGATAATATCGCTGGTCTAGGAAGTTCATTGTCTGAGTTTGGAGAAATGGAAAGTGCTTCAGATAATCCTCAGGTAGTATTCCAACCAGTAATGTGTCAGCACTGTAATCATGCTCCTTGTGAGACTGTATGTCCGGTAGCGGCAACTTCTCACGGTAGACAAGGTCAGAACCATATGGCGTATAACCGTTGTGTAGGAACAAGATATTGTGCAAATAACTGTCCATACAAAGTGCGTAGATTCAACTGGTTCTTGTATAACAACAACGACGAGTTTGACTACAATATGAATAATGACTTAGGAAGAATGGTGATTAACCCAGATGTAACAGTACGTTCCAGAGGGGTTATGGAAAAATGTTCTATGTGTATTCAAATGACACAGAAGACTATTTTGGATGCCAAGAGAGAAGGTAGAATGGTGAAGGATGGAGAATTCCAAACTGCATGTTCTGCGGCTTGTTCTTCTGGAGCAATGGTATTTGGAGATATCAACGATAAGGATAGTAAAGTAGCTAAACTTAAAGAAGATAATCGTATGTATCACTTACTTGAGCATGTAGGTACAAAACCTAACGTGATGTATCAAACGAAAGTAAGAAATACTACTGAAGCCTAATTAATTAAAATAAAGAATCAATTCAATTATAAAGGATTATGTCTCATTACGAAGCACCTATAAGAAAACCTTTAGTAACTGGTGATAAAACATATCACGATGTAACTGTAGATGTGGCTGCACCAGTTGAAGGTAAAGCAAACAAATCTTGGTGGATCGTGTTTTCGATCGCTCTTTTTGCTTTCCTTTGGGGAATAGGTTGTATAATTTATACCATATCCACAGGTATTGGAGTCTGGGGATTAAACAAAACCGTAGGATGGGCCTGGGATATTACCAACTTCGTTTGGTGGGTAGGTATTGGTCACGCAGGAACCCTGATCTCGGCAGTATTATTGTTGTTCCGCCAGAAATGGAGAATGGCGATTAACCGTTCTGCAGAAGCGATGACGATCTTCTCGGTAATTCAGGCAGGTTTATTCCCAATCATTCACATGGGACGTCCATGGTTAGCATATTGGGTATTACCTATTCCTAACCAATTTGGATCACTATGGGTAAACTTTAACTCTCCGCTACTTTGGGATGTATTTGCGATTTCTACTTACCTTTCTGTATCATTGGTATTCTGGTGGACAGGATTGTTACCTGACTTCGCAATGATTAGAGATAGAGCAATCACTCCTTTTAATAAAAAGATATACGGATTATTGTCATTCGGATGGAGTGGAAGAGCAAAAGACTGGCAACGTTTTGAAGAAGTATCATTGGTACTTGCAGGTTTGGCAACACCACTTGTACTTTCTGTACACACGATTGTATCTTTTGACTTTGCTACTTCGGTAATTCCTGGTTGGCATACCACGATCTTCCCGCCTTATTTCGTTGCGGGAGCGATTTTCTCAGGATTCGCAATGGTAAATACACTTCTTATCATCATGAGAAAAGTGTCTAACCTAGAAGACTATATTACTATCCAGCACATCGAGTTGATGAACATTGTAATTATGATTACAGGTTCCATCGTAGGTGTGGCATATATTACAGAGCTATTTATTGCTTGGTATTCTGGTGTAGAATACGAACAGTATGCATTCTTGAATAGAGCAACGGGTCCTTACTGGTGGGCGTATTGGGCAATGATGAGTTGTAACGTATTCTCTCCACAGTTCATGTGGTTCCCAAAATTGAGAAGAAGTATCATGTTCTCTTTCATTATCTCTATTGTTGTAAATATAGGAATGTGGTTTGAGCGTTTTGTGATTATTGTAACTTCTCTACACAGAGATTACTTACCATCATCTTGGACAATGTTCTCTCCAACGTTTGTAGATATTGGAATCTTTATTGGTACTATTGGATTCTTCTTTGTATTGTTCTTGTTGTATGCACGTACATTCCCAGTTATTGCACAGGCAGAGGTAAAAACAATATTGAAATCTTCTGGAGAGAAATATAAGAAGTTAAGAGAAGCAGGAATTGATCACAGAGATGAGCTTCCTAAAGTAAAAGCTACAGTAACTGAAGAAAAAGTAGAGGCTACAACAGAAAAGGTTGAAGCTAGCGAAGAAGATATTAATAGTTTATTGAGCAATCTTGGTACTTTTGACCCGGAGACTCAACAAGCAGACGATCTTAAAAAAGTAAATGGTATCGGACCCGTAATGGAAAAGAAACTTAACCAAATAGGGATCTTTACATTCGATCAGGTTAGTAAAATGACCGCTACCGAATATGATTTATTAGATAGTATTACAGGGTCTTTCCCAGGAAGAGCACAACGCGACGATTGGGCAGGTCAGGCCGCAAAACTTAAAAATAACTAGAAGTATGGCATCAAAAGTTATACATGCATTATATACAGATGATGATGTCCTAATGGACGCTGTAAAAAAAGTTCGTTCAGAGCATTATCATATTGAAGAGGTGTATTGCCCTTTTCCAGTTCACGGGTTGGATAAAGCAATGGGACTACCTCATACACGTTTAGCCATTACTGCATTTATGTATGGTTGTGTGGGATTAACAGTTGCAATTACGATGATGAATTATATCATGATCGAAGATTGGCCACAAAATATTGGAGGTAAGCCTAGTTTTAGTTTTATCGAGAACATGCCTGCTTTTGTTCCAATTATGTTTGAGCTTACCGTATTTTTTGCAGCTCACTTAATGGTAATTACTTTTTATATGAGAAGTAAGTTATGGCCATTTAAAGAAGCAGAAAATCCTGATGTAAGAACTACAGACGACCATTTCTTGATGGAAGTAGATGCAGGACATCATGATGTGAATGCATTGACCAGCTTATTGACAGATACTGGAGCGGTAGAAATTAAAGTAATTGATAAGGAAGAAGATAACCATTAATACTAATGAAGAATACTATAAAAATATTAGTAGCAGTAGCAACAGTGATTAGTGTTGTGTCTTGCCAAAAAGACTCCAGACCTAATTATCAGTATATGCCGAATATGTATGAGTCTGTAGGTTATGAAACCTATGGAGAATACAAGGTGTTCCCTGGAGAACAGGAAGCGATGTTACCTGCAGAAGGATCTGTGCCAAGAGGATGGATGCCTTACGAGCTAGAGAATTCTAATGCTGGTTATCAAATGGCTAAAGATTCCTTGAAGAATCCTATCCGTTATACGGTAGAAAATCAGGAAAAAGGAAAAGAGTTGTATGATATTTATTGTGCAGTTTGTCATGGTAAGAAAGGTGACGGAAAAGGAATTCTGGTACAAAGAGAAAAAATACTTGGGGTTCCAAGTTATGATGATGCAGGAAGAGCGATTACCGAAGGTAGTATCTATCACGTAATGTATTACGGAATTAATTCTATGGGATCTTATGCATCTCAGACTAGTGAACATGAGAGATGGCAGATTGTTCAATACGTAGAGAAGCTTAAAGCCGATTTAGAAGGGAAAACAGCTCGTATTGATGCAGATGTTGCTGAAGCTACTCCAGTTGCTGTAGAAGAAGCTCACGAATCAACAGAAGAACACAACGCAGCACACTAGTGCTATTATTTAAAGTTAAGAATAACGATATAAGATATGTATACGCTATCAAATAGATTAAGATTATTTTCTTTCATCCTGATGATTGTTGGAGGAATCGGATTGATTTCTGGTTTTTTATCAACACCAAAATCTATAGAAGAGGTAAAAGAAATGATGGCAGCGCACGATGCGCATGGCGAAGGTCACGGAGCTGCTGCTCAGGATCACGGTAACGAACACGCTGACGATGCTCACGGTGGTGATGCTCACTACGAGCATGTTTTGCACCAATTACAAAACAAACCTTGGGCTGCATTATATGTAGCGGCATTCTTCTTTTTCATGATTGCTTTAGGAGTGTTGGCTTTTTATGCCATACAATTTGCTGCTCAGGCTGGATGGTCTCCAGTATTGTTCAGGGTAATGGAAGCGATTACCGCTTATCTAGTGCCTGGAGGGATTATTCTATTTGTGATTTTAGCGCTATCAGGATTCCATGTAAACCACTTGTTTGTTTGGGCAGACCCAGAAGTTGTAGCTCATGATAAACTTATCCAAGGTAAAGCTGGATGGTTAAATGGTACAGGTTTTATCATTAGAGCTGCTATATTTTTAGGAGGGTGGTTGTTATACCGTCACTTTGCTGTAAAATACTCAAGAAAGCAAGATGAGGATAGTACTGGTAACAAATGGTATAAGAAAAGTTTCAAGATCTCTGCTGGATTCTTAGTGTTCTTTATCTACACAGAATCTATGATGTCTTGGGATTGGATTATGAGTTTTGATCCACACTGGTTCAGTACACTATTTGGGTGGTACGTATTCGCGAGTTTATTCGTTTCTGGAATTACAACAATAGCATTAATCACCATTTATTTGAAATCTAAAGGGTACTTAGAGTTCGTAAACGATAGTCATATTCATGATTTGGCTAAGTTTATGTTCGGTATCAGTATTTTCTGGACTTACCTTTGGTTCTCTCAGTTCATGTTGATATGGTATTCAAATATTCCGGAAGAGGTAACTTACTTTATTACTCGAATAGAGGACTATAAATTACCATTCTTCGGAATGCTGGTGATGAACTTTATTTTCCCATTATTGGTGTTAATGAATAGCGATTTCAAACGAGTAAACTGGTTTGTAGTAATGGCGGGTATTGTAATCCTTTGTGGTCACTATATTGATGTGTTTAACATGGTAATGCCAGCAACAGTAGGTGAGTCTTGGTTTATAGGAATCAGCGAAATTAGTGCAGTGTTATTGTTCTTAGGATTGTTCTTGTTTGTTGTATTCAGAGCACTTACCAAAGCACCTTTATTGGCAAAAGGAAACCCGTATTTAGAGGAAAGTAAACACTTCCATTATTAAAATTTAGAATTTATAAAAAGAAGATAGATAAAAATGACTGTATTCTTAACCATAATAGTTATAGCGCTTTTCGGAATCACTTTGTGGCAAATGTCGAAAATCTTGAAATTGTCACAACTTAAAGGCGCAGACAATTCTCAAGTGGCTAATGATAAGGACAATAATATGCAAGGTAAGCTGATGCTTGGTTTTGTTATATTCATCTACTTACTAACCATATTTTGTTTTGTAAAATACCATACGTTCTTCTTACCTGAGTCGGCATCTGAGCATGGAATAGCTTATGATCAATTGATGTTGATTTCTATGGTGTTGATTATGTTTGTACAAATCATTACTCAAGGTTTATTGCATTATTTTGCATATAAATACAGAGGTAAAGAAGGAAACAAGGCATTGTTTTTTGCTGATAACGATAAGTTAGAGTTCATCTGGACAATTATTCCAGTAATTGTATTGGCTGGTTTAATTATTTATGGATTATTTACTTGGACAGATATCATGAATATCGACGAGAAAGAGGGTGATCCGTTAATCATTGAATTGTATGCATATCAATTTGACTGGAGAGCAAGATATTCTGGAGAAGATAATGTTTTAGGAAAGGCAAATGTTCGTTTTATCGAAGGAGTAAATACACTTGGTGTAGATGTTTCCGATAACTATGGTAAAGACGATAAGATTACCAACGAACTGCACTTACCTGTTAACAGAAAGGTGATCTTCAAAATGAGATCTCAAGATATCTTACATTCAGCATATATGCCATTCTTTAGAGCACAAATGAATGTAGTTCCTGGTATGATCACTGAATTTTCTTACACACCAACGATGACATCGGAGGAAATGAGGAATAGCGAATTTATGGTAGAAAAAGTGGCTACGATAAATAAAATCAGAAGAGAAAAGAGCAAGAAACTTGTAGCAGCTGGTGAAGAAGCGTTAGAACAATACGAATTCGATTACTATTTATTGTGTAATAAGATTTGTGGTGCTTCGCATTACAATATGCAAATGAAGATGGTAGTAGAATCTGAAGAGGATTTTAATGCTTGGCTAGCAACACAACAGACTTTTGGAGAGCAATTGTCTGCACAAGCAAGTAACTAAGAGAGAAAAAGAAAAATTATATAGTTTTTAAAAACACACAGCGTTATGTCAGCAACACACGGAGATAACCACGATCACGATCACGGACACCACCATAAAGAGACATTTATCACTAAATATATATTTAGTCAGGATCATAAAATGATCTCTAAGCAGTACTTGGTTACTGGTTTAATTATGGGAATTATAGGGATTGCTATGTCTCTATTATTTAGAATGCAATTAGCATGGCCTGATCATCAATTTACTATCTACGAAATATTCCTTGGAAAATTCGGACAAGACGGAGTAATGGACCCTAGTATTTACCTTGCTTTGGTAACGATACATGGTACTATTATGGTATTCTTCGTTCTTACCGCCGGTTTAAGTGGTACTTTCAGTAACCTTTTGATTCCGTTACAGATTGGAGCGAGAGATATGGCATCTGGTTTCTTGAATATGATTTCGTATTGGTTGTTCTTCTTGAGTAGTGTAATCATGGTGTTGTCATTATTTGCAGAGGCTGGACCAGCATCTGCAGGATGGACAATCTACCCTCCACTTAGTGCCTTACCACAAGCTATTGGTGGATCTGGAATGGGGATGACCTTATGGTTAGTATCTATGGCAATATTTATTGCTTCTTCACTTCTTGGGTCATTAAATTATGTAGTTACAGTAATTAACTTAAGAACAAAAGGAATGTCGATGACTAGAATGCCTCTAACAATTTGGGCGTTCTTTGTAACCGCTATTATTGGTATTGTATCATTCCCTGTGTTATTATCTGCAGCATTGTTGCTTATTATGGATAGAAGTTTTGGTACTTCGTTCTACCTAAGTGACATTTATATACAAGGAGAGGTTTTACATAATCAGGGTGGGTCACCAGTTTTATTTGAGCATTTATTCTGGTTCTTAGGACACCCAGAGGTATATATTGTATTATTACCTGCATTAGGAATTACTTCAGAGATTATTGCAACAAATGCTCGTAAGCCGATTTTCGGATATAGAGCGATGGTAGCTTCGATTTTGGCAATTGCATTTTTATCAACAATTGTATGGGGTCACCACATGTTTATCTCAGGAATGAATCCATTCTTAGGATCTGTATTTACATTTACAACTTTATTAATTGCAATTCCATCTGCGGTAAAAGCATTTAACTATATAACCACCTTATGGAAAGGTAATCTGCAACTCAACCCAGCAATGTTGTTCTCAATAGGATTGGTTTCTACCTTTATTACTGGAGGACTTACAGGGATTATTTTAGGAGACAGTACATTAGATATTAACGTTCACGATACATACTTTGTGGTAGCACACTTTCACTTGGTAATGGGTATTTCTGCATTATATGGTTTATTTGCGGGAGTGTATCATTGGTTCCCAAAGATGTACGGTAGAATGATGAATAAAAATCTAGGATATGTACACTTTTGGGTAACGGCTATTGGTGCTTACGGAGTATTCTTCCCAATGCACTTTATAGGTATGGCAGGTTTACCTCGTAGATATTATACCAACTCAAACTTCCCATATTTTGACGATTTAGCAGATACCAATGTATTGATCACTGTATTTGCCATCATCACGGCGGCAGCTCAATTAGTGTTCTTATACAACTTTATAAGTTCTATGTTCTATGGTAAGAAAGCGGTTCAAAATCCATGGAAATCGAATACTCTAGAATGGACAACTCCTGTAGAGCATATGCATGGTAACTGGCCAGGAGAGATTCCTCACGTATACAGATGGCCTTACGACTATAGTAAGACTAACGAAAACGGAGAGTATGTAATCGCAGGACAGGATTTTGCTCCGCAAACGATACCATTACAAGAAGGAGAAGAAGAATTACATCATTAATGATGTTTAAAAATATTGAAAAGCCTTTTCGTTTTTATGAAAAGGCTTTTTCTTTTTCTAGTATATTTGTTTCAAACGTGATGAAGAACTCCTAGATGTTCTGTTAAAGCATAAGAGTAGATGAACGAAAACCTGGACCCAACAAACGAAAACTTTTCTAATGAAGACTTGGATATCGAAAGAGCCTTAAGGCCGCTGGCTTTTGAAGATTTTACAGGTCAGGATCAAGTGTTGGAGAATTTACAGATTTTTGTACAAGCGGCCAACATGCGCAACGAAGCTTTGGATCACACCTTGTTTCATGGCCCTCCGGGCTTAGGAAAAACTACATTGGCCCATATTTTGGCGAATGAATTGGGAGTAGGGATCAAAGTTACTTCGGGACCAGTATTGGATAAACCTGGAGATTTGGCTGGACTGCTTACGAACCTTGATGATAGAGATGTGTTGTTTATAGACGAGATACATCGTTTAAGTCCAATCGTAGAGGAATATTTGTACTCCGCTATGGAAGACTATAAAATAGATATCATGATCGAGAGTGGACCCAATGCCAGAACAGTACAGATTAACTTGAATCCGTTTACATTGGTTGGCGCCACAACACGATCTGGTTTACTTACTGCACCGATGAGAGCACGTTTCGGTATACAATCTAGATTGCAATATTATACTACAGAATTATTGTCTACCATCGTACAACGAAGTGCTCATATTCTAAATGTTCCTATTTCTATGGAGGCAGCTATCGAAATTGCAAGTAGAAGTAGAGGAACACCTCGTATAGCGAACGCATTGCTACGTAGAGTACGTGATTTTGCACAAATCAAGGGTAATGGTAAGATTGATATAGAAATCTCAAAATTTGCCCTTAAAGCGCTTAATGTGGATGCGAATGGATTGGATGAAATGGATAACAAGATTTTGACCACCTTAATAGATAAATTCAAAGGAGGCCCGGTTGGAATTACAACATTAGCTACTGCAGTTAGTGAAAGTGCCGAAACCATAGAAGAAGTATATGAACCTTTTTTGATACAACAAGGTTTTATCATTAGAACATCTAGAGGAAGAGAAGTAACCGAAGCGGCGTATAAGCATCTGGGGAGAACTCCAGGTGGAATCCAAGGAGGATTGTTCTGAAAATACTTTTAAACATATACCGATATTTTGACTAGAACGTCACTATGAAGGATAACAACATTGAAACAGTTTCTTTTTTTAAAGTAATCAGGAATGCGAGTCGTATTCTTAAGAACCCTCTTCCTTTTCATAACGAGAATTTTGAGAAATACGGAGATGTATTTAGAGTGAGCCTGGGTTTTGGTAACTATGTGTTGTTTACCAGAGATGCAGCCTTTGCCAGACATATGCTTCAAAAACACCATCGCAAATATCATAAGTCAGAGCTACAGTCAAAAGACCTGGCAAAATATATTGGTGAGGGGTTGCTAACTGCAAATGGTGAAAAATGGCTGAAACAACGCCGACTCATTCAACCCGCTTTTCACAAAAAGAAACTAGAAAAATTAGTAGTCACCATAAAAGAAGTAGTTGGAGAAGAATTGTCCAGGATCAAACCCAACACGACTATTGACATTTTTCCTTTGATGAATGATTTGGCATTTAAGGTGGTAGCTAAATCCTTGTTTAGCTATTCTGGCACAACCGATGCAATTTCACGATTGCAACATATTACAGAAACTGCACAAAAGTTTTTAATCAAAGAGATACGACAACCTTATAAGCGTTGGTGGTTTCATCTTACCGGAGAGGTAAAAAAGACATTAACCCTAACTCAAGAGGCAAGAGATATTCTTAACTCACTGATCGAAGAACGTAAAAAAGACAAACAACGGTATGATGATTTACTGGATATGTTGTTGGATGCCCGCTATGAGGATGGAAGTGCTATGGATAATGAACAGTTGATCGATGAAATTCTGATACTTTTTACCGCAGGTCACGAAACCACATCGAATGCACTTACGTTTGCACTAATGCTACTGGGGAAACACCCCAAAATACAAGATAAAGTATATGAAGAAGTAGCAGGAGGGGATACAATCAATTTGGATCCTCTACAAGAAATTGCGAAATATCAGTATACCAAACAGTGTATAGAAGAAACCATGCGATTATTTCCCCCGGCGTATTTTTCTGATCGCCTGGTAATCGATGATGATCAATATAAAGATTTGGATTTGCCGAAAGGGACAACGGTATTAATCTCATTTTACGAAATTCATAAGCATAAAGATTTTTGGGAAAAACCAGAACAGTTTAAACCAGAGCGATTTGATCCTACTTTGGATAAAAAGGAATATGCTAATCAATACTTCCCATTTGGAGCTGGACCTCGAATGTGTATCGGAAATAATTTTGCCATGTATGAAATGGTTTTAGCAATAAGTGACCTTGTACGCACTTACAAAATTACACCTGCTTTTGATCATATAGAGATTAAACCTCTGATCACTCTTAAACCACAAAATGCGTATCTAACCTTTGCCTCGAGGTAAGCTGTTTTGTTTAAGAGGCTAATTAGTGCCATATTTTTGAATTTCAAGAATATGACACTCTTCTTTTTGCTCTAAACTATACTTTCACCAATAATATCAAAAAGACATATTTCTAGGTGTTTTGAAATGTTCAGGGAATTATATGCTAAAAACCATGATTATGAAAATTCTAAATGTGAAAGGAGCAACGCTAATAAATCGTGAAACTCAAAAATTGATTAATGGAGGGTTGCAGCAAGTTTGTGATGACAGACCCGAATGTTATCCCCCAAGACCAGTCGATTGTACAAAACCTTCTTGCCGCAGACCCAATGGAATGTTGGCCTGGTGTATCGAATGTCTAAATAAGCCCTTCGAACTTTAACCTACGTGCAAGATCATATCATCAAACCAATACCAATGAAAACCACGAACATCAAAGGAATAAAAACAATTAGTAACACTGCACAAAAGCTGATAACTGGTGGACAAAGAGGCAATCCCTGGGATAATCCTATTTTTTGTTATAAAAAATGTGTGAACTCAGGGTATCCTGCCAATTTGTGCGTGGAAATATGTGAATTATAAGTTGAGTTTATAATTATTTGGGGTAGCTAATTATTTTTAAAATGATTATTGAGCTACAAGCCAGAACACAATAGTGTTCTGGTTTTTTTATGCCCTTAATATGGATTACTTTTGAGTTTTGAAATCATAAACTTTCTGTTGAGTCAAAAAACCAAATACACGAATCTTATCAAAACCGAAGCGAAACGGCTTGGGTTCTTGTCTTGCGGTATTTCTAAAGCAGCTTTTTTGGAAGAAGAAGCACCAAGACTAGAATCCTGGTTGAAGAAAGAGATGCACGGAGAGATGAAGTATATGGAAAACCATTTTGACAAAAGACTCGATCCTACCAAGCTTGTTGAGGGATCCAAAACCATGGTTTCGCTATTACTCAATTATTTCCCATCAACATCTCAAACAGATCCTGAAGCCCCAAAAATTTCGAAGTATGCTTATGGAGCAGATTACCATTTTGTGATCAAAGATAAGCTGAAGCAGTTGCTCCACTTTATTCAAGAAGAAATTGGAGATGTTCATGGTCGCGCTTTTGTTGATTCGGCTCCAGTATTGGATAAGGCCTGGGCAGCCAAAAGTGGCTTGGGATGGATTGGTAAAAATAGCAATCTGCTTACCCAACAGGTAGGGTCTTTTTATTTTATAGCAGAACTAATCATCGATCTTGAGTTAGATTATGATACTCCGGTTACCGATCATTGTGGTACCTGTACCGCTTGTATTGATGCTTGCCCTACTCAAGCCATTGTAGAGCCCTATGTAGTAGATGGAAGTAGATGCATTTCGTATTTTACGATAGAACTCAAGGATCAAATACCGGAGAGTTTTAGAGGTAGTTTTGATGATTGGATGTTTGGTTGCGATGTTTGCCAGGATGTTTGTCCCTGGAATCGCTTTTCAAAACCACATAATGAACCGTTGTTTAATCCTAAGCCCGAATTGTTAGAAATGACCAAAAAGGATTGGGAAGAAATTACTCAGGAAGTGTTTTCTAAGGTCTTTCAGAAATCTGCCGTCAAAAGAACTAAATTTTCTGGATTGCAAAGAAATATTCAGTTCCTAAAAGAAAAGTAAATATCGAAATTAAGGATGCTTTATTGCAATTTTCATAATACAAACGTTTGCATAACTTCTAAGTAGAATTTTGAATAAAAAATTCATAATCTTTTTGCAATAATCTTGTATATTCATCAGGTATATTTATAAAAAGTTACGACTTTATTGCTTTTGTCTTCCCCTAATCTATAATAATTAAGCAGTAAGTTGTACATAGCACAAATCACTTCGCATATGAATGAGTTATCATATATTGACATTGGTGTCATTGTAGTTTACCTAATCGGAATTATTATTTATGGAATATCAAAGTCAAAAAGAGGAAGCTCTGAGGATTATTTTCTAGGCGGTCGAACCATGACCTGGCCCATTGTAGGGATTGCCCTGTTTTCTGCAAATATTTCTAGTTCTACATTGGTAGGGTTGGCTTCAGATGCGTATCAGACTAATATCAATGTATATAATTACGAATGGTACGCGGTAGTGGTATTAATTTTCTTTGCGATCTTTTTTCTACCCTTTTATCTGCGCTCCGGAGTATATACCATGCCCGAGTTCTTAGAAAGACGTTATGATAAAAGATCTCGTTATTACTTTTCATTGATTACTGTGATTGGCAATGTTATGGTCGATACTGCTGCAGGTTTATATGTAGGAAGTATAGTTCTCAAGTTGTTGTTTCCAGAAACTTCCTCAACAATCATTATTATTGGTTTGGCAATAGCAGCGGCAGCATATACCATTCCTGGAGGACTTAACTCAGTAATTCAAACTGAAGTAATCCAGGCAATTTTATTAATTTTAGGATCCTGTTTGCTTACCTATTTTGCATTTGATCGGCTAGGAGGTGGATGGTCGGATATGATGACAAAACTGGATGGTATGTTAGCTGCAGGAGATGTAGATTTTGGAGATCGAGCAGCCGAGGGAAATTTTATTCCAGCTAATTCTGAAGAAGTGTTTAGTTTGGTGAGACCAAACAATGACGAATTCATGCCTTGGTGGGGGTTACTTAGCGGAGTTCCGCTTTTAGGATTCTATTTCTGGGCTAATAATCAATTTATGGTGCAAAGAGTTTTGGGAGCGAAAAGCCTGAATCATGGCCGATGGGGAGCACTATTTGCTGGATTTCTTAAACTGCCAGTGATTTTTATTATGGTAGTACCAGGAGTATTGGCCTTGTTACTGTTTAGTACGCTTGATATCTCAGGGTTAAATTACCCTTTGGCAGATGGAACAATGTGTCAAAATCTTTCGGATTGTCCAAATCTTACCTATCCGGTATTGTTGTTTCAACTACTTCCAGTAGGTGTTTTAGGATTGGTAGTTGCCGGGCTTATGGCAGCTATGATGTCTTCGGTTTCTGCTACATTTAATTCTGCGTCAACATTAATTACCATGGATTTTGTAAAACAGCTAAAACCTGATATGACCAGTAAACAACTAGTTCGAGCTGGTCAAATTGCTACCTTAATCTTAGTGATTTTAGCTTCGTTGTGGGTTCCGGTAATAGAAAAGGTAAGCGATTCTCTATGGAGTTACCTACAACTGGTAATCGCATTTACTTGCCCACCAGTAGTTGCTGTATTTATACTGGGTATGTTTTGGAAAAGAGCAAATGGTAACGGTGCATTTATTAGTTTATTGATAGGTGGTGCGGTAGCTTTATTTATGATTCTATCTCTTAAATATGAAATTGCTCCGGATCTTAATGAACTGCACTTTTTGGCTAAAGCCAATATACTTTTTGTAATCAGTCTGATTGTACACGTGATCATTAGTTTAATAACAAAACCTCAGTCGATAGAGCAAGTTTCGGAGTACACCTACAAAAAAGAAATGTTCGCCCAAGAATCCAAAGAATTAGTGGGATTAGCATGGTATAAAAATTATAGAGTGCTTTCGATGATTTTGTTGTTCATCACGTCAATAATAGTAGGCTTTTTCTGGTAAGATTAGCTCGATTCTCTTAAAATGAGATGTGTAGGTAGAATTACTTCTTTATGAGTAATAGGTTGTTCTTGATGTTGTAGTTCGATTTCTTCCAAGAGGATTTCTGTAGCAGTTTTACCAATTTTGTAGGCGGGTTGATCTACCGTGGTAAGTGTTGGAGTTACTACCGACGACATAAACCAGTTGCTGAATCCAACTACAGCGATATCATCAGGTATTTTGATGCTTAGTTCATTAAAATATTTAATAATCCCTACGGCAACCAGATCGGTTATTGCAAAAATTGCATCGACATCCTTATGCTCTTTGATCAGCTTTTGTGCATTGTGATAACCATCTTCAAAATCCTTATTGTTATTGCAGATATACACCAAAGAAGGATCATAGGGAATCTGATGATCTAATAAAGCGGTTCGATACCCTTCAAAACGGTCATTCGAAATTTTTGGGTTTAGATCTCCTCGGAAATGGGCAATCTTTCGGTATCCTTTTTTTATCAAATGTGAAACTGCATCATAGGCCGCTTTTTGGTCATCTATTCGCACCTTTGAACAAGCAATACTAGGTTCTACTTTATCAAAAAGAACCAAAGGGATGTTTCTGCTGATTATTTTTTTTAGATGCACAAACTCATTGGTTTTATTGGATAAGGACATTAGGATTCCGTCTACGCGTTTATCAATAAGTAGATTGACATGCAGCTTTTCAAGAAATAACTTCTCGTCAGACTGTAGAATGATAACCAGGTATCCTTTTTTTTCTGCTTCAGCAATTACTCCATCAATTACTTTTGAGAAAAAATGATGTACCGTAGTAGGTATGATAACTCCTATGGTTTTGGTTTGTTTGGTTCTCAGGTTAACGGCTAGTTGATTTGGGGTGTAGTTCAACTTGTTAGCCATATGAAGCACCTTTTTTTTGGTGTCTTTGTTCACATCGGGATAATCTTTTAACGCTTTTGATACCGTAGCTACCGAAATACCAAGTTTACTAGCAATGTCCTTGAGTGTGGTAATTTCCATGAGTACAATTTTCAATATCAAGATACAATTAATGCTGAAGTATACTGATAAATCCGTCCTAAATTTTTAATGGTAAAAAATGCATTTAGAGGGAATTTTTTATGGTATTTTCCATGGTTTTCTATTTCTAATAATGTACTTCTTTCTTCTGAAACTGCTGATTTTTAATTGGTTTTGTCTGTACTACATATTTAAAATCATAATCGATTGATTTCCTGAAAAAAATAAGTTTCGAAATCGTTTTCGATTTTTTCGAAATCGTTTTCGATCGCTTCTTGAAAACACTTTTGATGTAAGCTAGATGAAACAATTGAGAAATTGCAGTGAATTAAATAACTACAGAAAATGAAACAATTACGATTAATTTTTATGGCATTGCTTCTTATGGGAGTAGTTTACTCACATGCTCAGGAAAGTGGAAGTATTTCGGGAACGATTACGGATGCTCAAAATATTCCGGTCTTGGGAGTAAATGTACTTTTGGAAGGAACAAATCGGGGGGCTACTACAGATTTTGACGGAAAATATAATATAGATAATCTAGAGAGTGGAGTGGATTATACCATAGTTGTATCGTCTATCGGTTTTAAAACCGTAAGAGAAACTATTACAGTAACGGGAAATATTACCAAAGATATTGTTCTGCAAGAGGATTTGCTCTCGCTAGATGAAATTGTAGTCACAGGAACTTCTAATCCTAGAACTAAATTAGAATCCAGTGTTGCGATCACTACAATGGGAGCAAAAGAAATAGAGCAAAAAGCACCACAAAGCACAGCAGATATATTGCAATCTGTACCGGGATTTTTGGTGGAGACCTCAGGAGGTGAAGTAGGAAACAACTTATTTGCCCGAGGAATTCCTTCTGCCGGAGCATACGAATTTGTGCAAATCCAGGAGGATGGATTACCAGTTTTTGAAGATGGAGCACTACAGTTCGCAAATGCAGATGCTTTCTATAGGTTAGATGAAACCGTAAAAAATATGGAGGCGATTCGTGGGGGATCGGCTTCTATTTTTGCTACAAATGCTCCAGGAGGAATTATCAATTTTATTTCTAAAACAGGACAAAATGAGTTGATGGGTAGAGCCAAATTGAGTGTAGGAGATTATGGCTTGTTTAGAACAGACCTTAATATCAGTGGAGCAGTTGTCGAAGATAAATTGTTCTTTAATATCGGAGGTTTCTATCGAGTGGATCAGGGGATTAGAGATCCTGGATTTGCTGCAAATAACGGAGGCCAAATGAAATTTAACCTTACCTACAAATTCGATAAGGGATATGCGCGTGTGTATTTCAAAAAACTAGAAGATCGAAACCTGTTTTTATTACCTATCCCTTTACGTGGAGACAGCGATGGTAATCCAGAGGAGTTCGAAGGTTTCGACGCTAATTTCGGAACCTTAACTTCCAGAAATTTCAGCAGACTAAGAGTGCCGCAAGTGGGAGGAGGTTTCTTCGAAAGAGATCTTGAAGATGGGGTTAATCCTAATGTAGATGCTATTGGAGGTGAATTTAAGTATGACATTTCGGATAAAGTGTCGGTAAAAAACTCCTTTAGAAATACTGCAATTGACCTAAACTACAATGCGATTTTTAGTACTGGAGGCCCAAATACACAAGCGGATTTTGCTACAGGTACCACACAGTTTCCCTTGGATGATGCGGCCAATGCCGAATATACCTATGTAGACACAGGAGAAACCTTGGATCCCAATACCTTGGTAATGCGAGCCGATCATTGGGCAATAGATAAAGACATGACTAATTTTGCAAATAATCTAGCTTTCTCTTTCAATTTTGAAAATGTCAATCTTACCCTTGGATATTATTACTCCAATTGGAAATCTAATCAATATTGGAACTGGAGTAATTATCTGGTAGATGTGTCAGATGATCCTCGTCTGGTTAACTTGGTAGATACCAGTACCGGGGTGTCAAGAACCTACAATGGTATCGAAAGAATAACCTGGTTAGAACGCGATGCGCAAACCAAAGGATTGCTTAATGCGATATATCTGGATGCTGAAGTAGATATCACAGAAAAACTAACTGCCAATTTTGGATTACGATACGATGATGATCAATATTCAGGATTTAGAGATAATGCACGTTTTTTCTCAACAGATTTAGGATTACTCCCAAATAACACCGCAGATGATGCCATCACCGTGGTAGATGGTAATCCATATACCTATTGGGATTATGATGTGGAAGAACTGTCGTATACCACGGCATTAAATTATAAGTTCAGTGATAATATGGCGATGTATGCCAGACATAGTCATGGATTTAGATCACCAATAGAAGAATCGTATTATGACAATGCCACGGACCTAAGTGGAATTGAAATCACAGAAGTGGATCAGACCGAATTAGGATTTAAATATTCTACCTCCAATATCGGGATCTATGCCAATCTTTTCTATATGAATATGGATAACATCGCGTTTACTGATATCCTTGCCGACGGTACTTCAGAAAATAGATTTGCCGATGTAAATAATATAGGACTAGAGCTAGAGGCCAATGCCAAGTATGGGGTTTTTGATATTGAAGCTAATATCACGGTGCAACGACCAGAGTATGATAATTTTTCAGGATCTAATGCTGATGGTTCTACTTTTGATTTTGAAGGCAATACTGCTCGTAGAATTCCTAATGTATACTTTACCCTAAGACCACAGGTAGAGGTGATCAAAGATCTGGGGATTTATGCACAATGGTCACACTTTGGAAAAAAATACCAGGATGAGGCAAATACCATCGAACTTCCATCTTTCAATGTATTTAATGCCGGAGCTTTTTATAAAATAGATAATCTTAGATTTGGAGTAGATGCCTCAAATCTATTCAATGAAATAGGACTTACAGAAGGAAACCCAAGAGGAACAACCAGTGCCAATGACGATGTGTTTTTGGCAAGACCGATTTTGGGAAGAGCGGTGCGTATGTCTGTCGCTCTTGATTTCTAATTTTTTTGTGTTAGCGTAGTATATATCCCCTGCTTTGATTGGATGAAGGTAGGGGATATATTGCTTGCAATGCTAAAATTTTCTTACATTTATATAAGCACTAAACCATTGATTCTTTACTTAATATCTCTTGTTCTCTAATGAAAAACCTTTCTGTTAAAATTTCATTATATCTCAATTACTTCGTTTTTGCCATCTTGTTGAATAGTGTAGGAATTGTAATACTAAAATCTCAAAATAACTATGGTGTTGATGAAGTTCAAGCAAGTATACTAGAGGCTTTTAAGGATTTGCCAATTGCCATTGTTTCTTTCTTTTTAGCTTCTTTTCTACCCAGAATAGGATATAAAAAAGCAATGTTAATCGGATTGGTCTTGGTGTCTGTAGCTTGTATTTCTATGTATTATGGGAATTCTTTTGCTTCTGCAAAGATTTTATTTGCTACCGTTGGAGTCTCCTTTGCATTGATTAAGGTTTCTGTATATTCTATGATTGGAATGGTGACCCAGGGAGAAAAGGAACACAATAGTTTGATGAGTTCTATAGAGGGAGTATTTATGATTGGGATTGCCTTGGCGTATTTCCTTTTTCCGGCTTTTAATATAGAAGAAAAACCTGATTCATGGCTCAATGTGTATTGGTTACTGGCAGGAATGTCCTTGCTTTCATTTTTATTTCTCTTGTTTACAAAATTTGAAAAGGAACCAGAAATACCCGGAGCGAATCTGGCACAAGATTTTGCAGAAATGTTTAGGTTGTTAGCCAGGCTCTTGATTATTGTTTTTGTAATTAGTGCTTTTTTGTTTGTGATGATAGAACAAGGGATAATGACTTGGTTGCCATCATTTAATGATAAAGTATTGCAACTACCAGAAAATGTGAGTATCATGATGGCTAGCGTTTTGGCTATTTGTCTGGCAATAGGGAGAATTTTGGCGGGAATCATTACGCAAAAAATCAACTGGTTGTGGGTGCTCTCTGGATGTACAATAATTGCAATGTTGTTAGTGATTTTTATCCTCCCCAAAACGATAAATGCCAATGTGGGAGAAATTGCTGCTATTACAGATATCCCGCTTATTGGTTTTGCTTTTCCTATCGTAGGCTTATTTATTGCGCCAATTTATCCTTTGCTCAACTCCGTTGTGCTTAGCGCACTTCCAGAAAAATTGCATAGTCCAATGACAGGACTGATTGTGGTGTTTTCTGCACTAGGAGGGACTTTTGGATCTAGAATAATAGGTTGGTTGTTTAAAAACCAAGGACCTGAAAATGCGTTTTATTACACCTTGATACCTATGGGATTGTTATTGATTTCTTACTTCATCTTAAGAAAAGTTACTTCAAAAAATGCACTTTAAACTACCAATTTCAGAAACGTTACAAGCATTATTGCAACAGGAAGATACTGATGCAGATAATAAAATCACTATTGAGGATAAGGGACCTAAGCATTTTAAGCTGAAATGTGTTCAGGGAAGTACATATGAGGTAAAAGGAACATATCACCTGAGTAACCTATTACAGGAACTAGCTCTTGAACGTCAATTAGGAAAAACAACAGCCGAAATCCCTGTCGAGAAAATAGAAGAGTTACCCTCTTATCGAATTTCTAGAATGATTAGGGATTACTTCTGGAATGACTTAACGCGTACTATAGATAAGAAAGGGTTGCATCGAATTCTTGGGGATGAAAAAATTCAGGATACGATACAAAGGATTTATGTGCCCGAGAAAGATCTGGAAGGGATTAAATATTATAAAACCCTAAAGAAGGAGTTGCCAGCTTTGGAGATTCAAATATTGCCAGAACAAATTACGCCAACATATGTGAAATCGATCAACAAGCAACCTGGCTTATTGTCATTAGCACTCAAAGATGGGAGTGGAGTACCATTTGTAGTTCCAGGGGGGCGGTTTAATGAGATGTATGGCTGGGATAGTTATTTCGAATCTGTAGGATTGCTTATCGATAATAGATTAGACTTGGCCATGGCCATGGCCGATAATTTTGCCTATCAAATTCGATATTATGGTAAGATTCTGAACGCAAATAGAAGTTATTTCCTAACCAGAACTCAACCTCCGTTTTTTAGTTCGTTGTTAAAAGAAATTTATCAATATGATCCTGAAGTTTCTAAAGATTGGATGAGTCGAAACCTGAAAATGGTGATTAAGGAGTACGAAAGAGTATGGATGCAAAAAGGTGTGCGATTAACCGAAACAGGCCTTAATCGTTTTTTGGGAGAAGGAATAGGAATCCCCCCAGAAACTGAAGAAGGGCATTTTGATTTTGTGTTGCATCGGTTTGCAAAAAAGCATGGACTGAGTTTGAAAGCTTTTATTAGGGCTTATGATGACGGTACTTTGAAAGATCCAGAATTAGATGCTTATTTTATGCATGATCGCTCCCTTCGGGAAAGTGGTCATGATACCTCAAATCGACTAGATGATATTTGCGCAAATCTTAATACGGTTGGCCTAAATAGTCTGTTGTATAAATATGAAATAGATATTGCCTATTTGATAGAGAACATATTCAATGATTCTTTTGAAGGATATAACTCGGCTTTTTGGTTGGATAAGGCAACCATAAGAAAGGCTTTGGTTAACAAATATCTATGGAATGACAAAGAAGCGTCTTTTTACGACTACAATTTTGTGTCTAAAAAACCACATCTTGTAGATTCAGCTACTAATTTTTACCCACTTTGGGCAGGTCTTTGTAATGAAGAGCAAGCAGGTAAGCTAGTAAGAAAGCTATACGAGCGTTTGGTGCAAAATGGTGGGGTAGCAGGTACTTCTAATATTACAGAAGTAGAGCACGATGCTCCTCAACGACAATGGGATTATCCAAATGGTTGGGCACCTCACCAGATGCTAATTTGGAGAGGATTACAGAACTATGGTTATCAAAAAGAAGCACAAGAATTGGTATACCGGTGGTTATGG
Source organism: Aquimarina sp. AWH4_224 (assembly GCF_056160245.1). Lineage (NCBI taxonomy): Bacteria > Pseudomonadati > Bacteroidota > Flavobacteriia > Flavobacteriales > Flavobacteriaceae > Aquimarina > Aquimarina sp. AWH4_224. Next base: position 92,970 of record NZ_JBSWWU010000011.1, read on the forward strand.
ATGATCACCAAAAATGCGGTGAATTATAATGGTACAATCCCAGAAAAATATGATGTTGTAGCGTGCACGCATAAGGTGTATGCAGAGTATGGTAATGTTGGGACCCAGTTTGACTATATTACCTCAAGCGGTTTTGGTTGGATGAATGCTTCATATCAATTAGGATTATCAATATTGAATAAAGAATTCAGAATGCAATTAGATCAATTGATTGATCCTGACGATATTTTCAGTAAACAAACTTGATATATGATAAATTGTCAAACAAACTGTTAAAAAATATCATTGTTTTTAGTTATCTCTATTTTTTCAAAGATTACCCGGTTTAAATTTTAGCATCTCATACAGACTTGTACCTTTGTATACTTAGTATTCTCACATTTATCTTGATTTAGTATGAGTATCGAAAGTAAAAGAAGAGAGGCATTAATTTATCATGCCAAGCCCACCCCCGGTAAAATCAAAGTAGTACCTACCAAGAAATATAATACTCAGAGAGACCTGTCTTTAGCGTACTCTCCAGGAGTTGCTGAGCCTTGTTTAGAAATAGAAAAGGATGTTTTTAACGTATACAAATATACAGCCAAAGGAAATTTGGTGGCGGTAATATCCAATGGAACAGCAGTACTAGGTCTTGGGGATATTGGACCCGAGGCATCCAAACCGGTTATGGAAGGGAAAGGACTGCTGTTTAAGATTTTTGCAGGAATAGATGTATTTGATATCGAAGTAGATACCAAAGATGTAGATGCTTTTATCGAGACGGTAAAAAATATTGCTCCCACTTTTGGAGGGATCAATTTAGAAGATATTAAAGCGCCAGAAGCTTTTGAGATCGAAAGACGATTAAAGGAAGAACTGGATATCCCCGTGATGCACGACGATCAACACGGAACAGCAATCATTTCTGCAGCGGCCTTATTAAATGCACTCGAAATAGCAGAGAAAAATATTGAAGATGTCAAAATAGTAGTTAGTGGAGCAGGAGCAGCAGCTGTTTCCTGTACAAGGCTATACAAAGCCTTTGGTGCCAGATCCGAAAATATCGTTATGACAGATAGTAAAGGAGTTATAAGAAAGGATAGAGATAATCTCACCAAAGAAAAGGCAGAGTTTGCTACAGATCGAGATTTGCACGAACTTAAAGATGCCATGGAAGGCGCAGATGTATTTATAGGATTGTCTATGGCAAATTTGGTGACACCAGAGATGTTGTTGTCTATGAATGATGATCCAATCGTATTCGCTATGGCAAATCCAGATCCTGAAATTAGCTATGATCTAGCGATCAAAACAAGGGAGGATGTGATTATGGCTACAGGGAGAAGCGATCATCCTAACCAGGTAAATAATGTATTAGGATTTCCATTTATCTTTAGAGGTGCGATGGATGTGCGTGCTACGGGAATTAATGAAGAAATGAAAATGGCAGCGGTAAAAGCTTTGGCAGAGTTGGCCAAAGAACCAGTTCCTGAACAGGTAAATATTGCTTATGGAGAAACACGGCTTAATTTTGGTAAAGAATATATCATTCCAAAACCTTTTGATCCAAGGTTGATCGCAAAAGTACCTCCTGCAGTGGCAAAAGCCGCGATGGATAGTGGAATTGCTACAGCGCCTATAACCGACTGGCAAAAGTACGAGGACGAATTGTTAGAACGCATGGGTAATGATAATAAGTTAGTTAGGTTGCTTTTGGATCGCGCTAGAACCAATCCTAAGCGTGTTGTTTTTGCTGAAGCAGATCACTTGGATGTGCTGAAAGCTGCTCAGGCTGTTAAAGAGGAAAGAATTGCTTATCCTATTTTATTAGGACGTAAAGATATTATCATCGAACTGATGAATGAGATTGATTTTGACCCTGAAGGAATCGATATCATAGATCCCAAAGCAGATGAAGAAATAGAGCGTAAGAATCACTACGCTCGTAAATATTGGGAGGCAAATAAGCGCAAAGGAATTACCTTATATGATGCGCAAAGATTATTAAGAGAACGAAATTACTTTGCAGCAATGATGGTTAACGAAGGTGATGCAGATGCGTTACTTTCTGGGTACTCTCGTAGTTATCCTACAGTGGTGAAACCGATGTTAGACCTTATTGGTTTGGCAAAGGGAGCCGCGCGTATTGCCACTATGAATGTAATGATGACCAATAAAGGGCCATTGTTTATCAGTGATACCTCTATTAACATTGATCCTACATCAAAAGAACTAGCCAAAATTGCTCAAATGACCGCAAGAACGGTAGAAATGTTTGGCGTAAAACCTGTTGTGGCAATGATTTCATATGCCAATTTCGGATCGTCGAATCACCCAAGTGCAGAAAAAGTTCAAGATGCAGTGGCGTATCTGCATCGTTATTATCCTAGCCTGATTGTGGATGGAGGACTGCAAATGAATTTTGCACTCAATAGAAAAATGCGAAAAGATAAGTTTCCTTTCTCCAAAATTAATGGCGAAAAAGTAAATACATTGGTATTTCCTAGTTTGGATTCTGCCAATAGTAACTACAAGCTTTTGAGTGAGTTAAATAGTGCAGAGTCGATTGGACCTATTATGATGGGAATGAATAAGCCTGTACATATTCTACAACTTGGAGCAAGTGTTGATGAGATGATCAATATGGCTGCAGTTGCCGTGATTGATGCGCAAGAGAAAGAAAAGAGAGATCGAGATTTATCCAGTATTGCAAAAGGAGTGCTGGAAGAGTTGAAGTAAACCTAAAAAAACAAGAATAGATAAGCTTTAAAAATTGAATTTTTTAAAGCTTATTTTTTTAGCATTTTATGTAGTATAATTTTATTACATTTGGTTGCTTAACATCAACTTAACACATGATCACACATATCAAGGGGAGGCTTGTTGAAAAAAATCCAACTGATGTAGTAATAGATTGTGGTGGAGTAGGGTATTTGTTACATATTTCATTACATACTTTTTCATTACTACCCGATGAAGAAGTACTACAGCTTTATACACATTTGCAGGTTAAAGAAGATTCGCATACCCTATTTGGTTTTGTTGAAAAATCAGAGCGAGAAATTTTTAGACTACTAATTTCAGTTTCTGGAATTGGAGCAAGTACCGCTCGGACCATGTTGTCATCATTGCACCCGGATCAAATTAAAGAAGCAATCGCATCAAATGATGTGGCTACCATTCAGTCCATAAAAGGTATTGGAGCCAAAACCGCGCAAAGGGTTATTATCGACCTAAAAGACAAAATTCTTAAAGTTTATAATATTGATGAAGTTTCGGTGTCTCAAAGCAATACGAACAAGGATGAAGCGTTATCTGCATTAGAAACCCTAGGATTTAATCGAAAGCTCGCCACCAAAGTTGTTGATAGAATTCTTAAAAACACCCCAAACGAAACAGTTGAAAATATTATTAAACAAGCACTAAAAAATTTATAAAAACTTTGAGTTCGTTATATTACTTACGCTTTAATTTTTTTAGAATACTAGTATGTTTGATAACACTTTATAGTGGGGTGTTGTACGGACAGGAAAATGAGACCGTACGCGATTCTACCAGTACTACATATTCTTTAGGGGAACTCTCACTACCAGATCCTAACAGCATTGTTGCAAAATATGAATATGATCCCATTACCAATAGATATATTTATCGAGAGATGCTGGGTGATTTTAATGTGAGATATCCACTTTTTTTGACTCCGGAGGAGTATGAAGCTTTGGTAGCAGAAGAGCAACGGAGAGCATATTTTAAGGAAAAAATCGAAGCGTTTAGTGGTAAGAAAGATGGAAGTGAAGAAAAGCGTAAGAACTTACTACCTATTTTCTATGTGAATTCGAGCTTTTTTGAGTCCGTATTTGGAGGAAATGAAATTGAGATTATCCCACAAGGATCTGTAGAAATGGACCTCGGGTTATTGTATACAAAACAAGATAATCCGGCTTTTTCTCCACGTAACCGGAGCAATTTTACGTTTGATTTTGATCAGCGTATTAGCCTAAGTCTTTTAGGTAAAATCGGTACGCGATTACAAATAACAGCTAATTACGACACCGAATCTACTTTTGATTTCCAGAACCAGTTAAAATTAGAATATACACCTACAGAAGATGATATTATTCAAAGTATAGAAGTGGGTAATGTGAGTATGCCTCTTAATAGTTCATTGATTCAGGGAGCGCAAAGTCTTTTTGGAGTAAAGATGGGGCTGCAATTTGGACGAACAACCATTACTGGAGTGTTCTCTGAGCAAAGATCAGAAACTAGATCTGTAAATGTGCAAGGAGGGGGAACTGTAGAGGACTTCGAACTTTTTGCATGGGATTATGACGAAAATCGCCACTTTTTCTTGGCGCACTATTTCAGGGATAATTATGACGCAGCATTAACTAATTATCCGTTTATCAATAACAATGTTCAGATCACTCGACTTGAGGTTTGGGTAACAAACAGAGCTACTAGTGCTCAAACCCTAACCAATGCACGTAATATTGTTGCGCTTCAGGATTTGGGAGAAGCTCCAGACCCTGGAAACTTTACTATTCCCGGAACACTATTTAATACAGGCCCAGGAGCATTTCCGGATAACCCAAATAATGATTTGGATCCAACAGCTATTGGACCTGCAGGGCCAATTACGGATGCGGTACGGCAAATACCTACTGTTCAACAAGGTTTTATTGGCCCAATCTCGAATTTTGCAGAAGGTTTCGATTACGCCATTTTGGAAAATGCTAGAAAATTATTGCCATCAGAATATACCTTAAACACACAATTAGGATATATCTCCTTAAATCAGCGGTTAAATAACGATGAGGTGCTCGCTGTAGCCTTTCAATATACCGTTGGAGGTCGAGTTTTCCAGGTTGGTGAGTTTGCTAATGATGGCGTAGATGCTACCATAGGTGATAATGTAGATACGGGGACAGGTACAGGAGTAGAAGTTGGTTCTAGTCAGAGTTTAGTAGTTAAAATGTTGAAAAGCCCAATTACTAATGTAAACCTTCCGATATGGGACCTGATGATGAAGAATATCTATAGCACAGGTGCATTTCGATTAGAGCAAAATGATTTCAGATTAAACATATTATATACCAACCCATCACCCTTAAATTATATTGTAGCAGCCGAAGGTTCTGCAGTACCTCTACCGGACGATGTAGAACAAACTACCTTATTGCAGGTGTTCAATATGGATCGTTTGAATCCTAACAATGACCCGGTGTCGGGAGGAGATGGTTTCTTTGACTATGTCCCTGGAATAACGGTGGATACAGAAAATGGAAGAATTATTTTTACCACAATTGAACCTTTCGGAGAGCATCTCTTTGATAAATTAGACAATGGTCCTGCGGGAGCTAATTATATAGATCCAACTACTTATAATCCAAACCAGGCAGAATATGTATTTAGAGATCTGTATACGCAGACCAAAGTGGTTGCAGAACAGCAGTCTGCAGATAGAAATTATTTTCAGTTGAAAGGACGGTACAAATCTTCTGGTCAGGATGGTATTCCTTTGGGAGCATTTAATGTCCCGCAAGGATCAGTTACAGTGACCGCTGGGGGTAGAGTGCTTCAGGAAGGTGTGGATTATACCGTAAATTACCAGTTGGGAAGGGTGAACATTTTAGACGAAGCTTTGTTATCATCGAATACCCCAATTCAGGTTTCAACAGAAAATAATGCGGTGTTTGGTCAGCAGACAAAACGATTTACAGGGATTAATGTTGAACATAAGTTTAATGATGATTTCATTGTTGGAGGTACGTTTTTGAATTTGAATGAACGACCGATTACACAAAAATCGAGCTATGATTTTGAACCCATTAATAACACAATTTTAGGATTCAATCTTAGCTATTCTACAGAAGTTCCTTTGTTAACCAGATTAGTAAATAAATTACCTAATATCGACACCGATGTACCATCAAATGTATCCGTAAGAGCCGAAGGGGCATATTTAATTGCAGGAGCACCAAAAGGAGCTGATTTTGACGGTAGAGTGACTACATATATCGATGACTTTGAAGGGGCGCAAACTCGAATCGATGTGTCTTCTCCGTTGTCTTGGGAGCTATCGAGTGTGCCGATTGGTTTTGGGGATCCGAATAATCCAACAAGTCAAATTGTAGTCGATGGTTTGGAGTCTGGGTACAAGCGAGCAAAGTTGTCCTGGTACTCGATAGACCCTATCTTCTATAGTGCTAGCCGACCTAGTGGGATTACTGACGAAGATCTGGCATCTAATAGAACCAGAAGAACTTTTATCGATGAGATTTTTCCAAATACTGATATTCCGCAAGGACAATCATTGGCACTTTTTACACTGGATTTAAACTACGAACCAGGAGTTAGAGGACAGTATAATTTCAACCCTGCTTATGCTCCGGGCAGTACTTTACCAGCACCAGATCCTGAAGAAAACTTTGGTGGAATTACGAGGCAATTAACCTCTACTAACTTTGAACAGTCCAACGTAGAATTCATAGAGTTTTGGTTGATGGATCCTTTTTTCAGAGGAACTAATGGAACACAAGAGCCTTTGACAGAAACTACAAATGGTACTATTGTTTTTAATCTGGGTAACATTAGTGAAGACGTACTTAAGGATGGAAGAAAACAGTACGAAAATGGACTTCCCGCTCAAGGAACCGATGGAGCAACTGTAGAGACAGAATATGCGAGAGTACCAGTAAATCAATCGTTGATTTATGCTTTTGATACCGAAGGGCAAGCTAGAGTAGATCAGGATACAGGTTTTGATGGATTGAGTGATGCCGAAGAGAGGGCAAAACCAGAGTTTGCTTTATTCCAATCTCTTGATGATCCGTCAGGGGATAACTATAGATTTTTCTTACAAGGAGAAGGAGGTATCGTTGAGCGTTATCGAAATTATAATGGTACTCAAGGAAACTCACCAACCGACGTAGGTAACACAGATCGAGGAAATACTACTTTTCCTACTGCAGAGGATGTGAATCGGGATAATACAATGAATACCATTAATAGTTATTTTGAGTATGAGATTCCGATTTTTGAAGGGATGGATATAGGGAATGACGGTAATACAGGATATATTTCTGATGTTCCTGATATTGTGGAGTCTGAAGTAGGAGGCCGCATTATCGAGACCAGATGGGTGCGATTTAAAGTGCCTATTTACGAACCTACCAATGCTATTAATATTAGCGACTTTAGGTCTATTCGCTTTATGCGAATGTACCTTACCGATTTTGACCAGCCTGCATTATTACGTTTTGGAACCATGGATCTGGTAAGAGGTGACTATAGAAGATATATTGTTGAAGGTAATGAAACCAATGACCCAACCAGTGGTCTTAACGTATTTGGGGATAGCGAAGTGATTGTAACTTCGGTAAGTGCTGAGGAAACTAATAACTATACCACGCCTCCTGGAGTAGTGCGAGAGCAGTTAAATAATAATAACAATATCATTCGTGAAGATGAAAGGTCCCTCGCCTTGGGGGTGACAGATCTACAATCGGGTGATGCGCGCGGTGTTTATAAGAACTTTAATGTGGATATGAGGCAGTATGAAAACCTCGAAATGTTCTTACATGCAGAAAACTTACCAGGAAACACCTCTTTGGAAGATGGAGAACTGAAGGCATTCATTAGAATGGGTAATGATTTTACAAATAATTTCTATCAAATAGAATTACCCTTAGAAGTCTCCGATCTAGGAGATAGTTCGCCAGAAGGTGTTTGGCCTTCTGCTAACCGGTTAAGCCTTCCGTTGGAGTTTCTACAGGAAATAAAATCTACCGTATTGGGTAATGATGCTCTTAGTGTTAATGATCTTAATTTCTTTGATGGGCCTAATAATTTACGAGTAGGAATCAAAGGAAATCCAAACTTTGGTGATGTAAGGTTCATGATGGTAGGGGTAAAGAATGATAGTGGAAGTACTCAATCTGGTTTTGTTTGGTTTAATGAAATGCGACTTTCTGATCTTAAAAACAGAGGAGGTTGGGCAGCTGTGGCAAATATGGATGCTAATATTGCTGATTTTGCAAACATCAGTGCTTCTGGTAGAATTAGCACTATTGGTTTTGGGGGTATTGAGCAAGGGCCTAACGAAAGAAGCCAGGAGGATTTTAGACAATATGACCTTACTACAAATGTAAATCTTGGACAACTTTTACCAAAAAAATGGGGAGTTCAAATCCCGTTTAACTATAGTAGAGGTGAAGAATTGATTACTCCTCAGTTTGATCCAGAGTTTCAAGATTTGGAGTTGCAGGATCGATTAGATAATATTACCGATCCCGAGGAAAAAGAACGAGTAGAACGACAATCTACTGATTATACCAAACGACAAAGTTTTAATGTAATTGGGCTTCGTAAAGAACGCACCGGGGGTAAAAAACCGATGCCTTATGATGTAGAGAATTTTACTTTTTCAGGAACTTATAATCAAACAGATCATCGGGATTTTGAGATAGAGAAATCCCTTGACCAGAATGTAAGGGTAGGAGCTACCTATGACTTTAGCTTTAAGCCAAAAGAGATTGAGCCTTTCAAGAAAATAAAGTTTCTGGGTAAAAGCAGATATTTTGATCTATTAAAAGATTTTAATTTCAATCCTTTGCCAACAAGTATTTCTGTGAATTCTAATATCAATCGTCAGTATAATGAACAGGTGTTTAGGGATATTACCCTCGGGCCGGATGATATTAGGCTTCCTGCACTGTTTCAAAGAAATTTCCTTTTTGATTGGCAATATGGGATTAACCATCAAATTACCAAGTCTTTGAATTTTAGTTTTACTTCGGCCAACAATAGAATCGTAAAGAATTTTATTGATGAGAATAATGAGGTGGATAATACGATAGGTGTTTGGAGTGGTTTCTTTGATATTGGTGATGCGAATACACATAGCCAACAACTACAGGTAAATTACGAAATACCTTTCAAGAAAATTCCGCTGTTGAAGTTTATGCGAGGTACATATACCTATAATGCAGACTTCCAATGGGTAAAAGGAAGTGAAGCTTTAAAAACCTTAGAAGGTATTCCTGATCTGGGTAATACCGTACAAAATGCCAATGTGCATACTCTGAATGGTTCATTAGATATGAATACTCTATATAAATATGTAGGGTTGACAAAGATAAAGCCAGGGAAAAAGAAGAAATCATCCACTTTAAAGAGAGGGCCAAAAGATCAAGAAGGACCAGCGCTAGAAGGTAAGGATGGAAAGAAAAAGAAAAAGGTAAAACCAACAAAAACTAAACTTACTGTTGGAGATAAGGCATATAACACCTTAATTGGTTTGGTTACTGCGGTGAAAAAGATCAATGTAAATTATCAACAAGATAATGGAATATTTCTTCCGGGATATGTTCGAGAGCCCGGTTTTGTGGGGACCTTAAAACCTACTGTAGGATTTACCTTTGGTAGCCAATCTGAAATTAGAGATATTGCTGCGCGTAATGGGTGGCTGACTCTTTTTCAGGATTTTAACCAACAGTATCAAGAAGTAGAAGGCCGTCAGCTTAATGTACAGGCGTCATTAGGATTGCTTAAGGATCTTAAGGTGGATATTAGTGCAAACAGAAACTTTTCTGAAACTTATACAGAGAACTTTAGAGTGAACCTGGATACCGATGGTAATATCGATACAGATAATCCATACTCTTCATTATCACCAAATGTCTTTGGTAATTTTACAATTTCTACCTTGTTAATTAAAACTTCATTTCAAAAAAGTGATGAATTTAATTCAAAAGCTTTTGATGACTTTAGGCAGAATAGAGAGATCATCGCAGATCGTTTGGCAACAGAATTCTACGGTACAACTTCTTTTCCGAGAAGCACAGAAGAAGAACCTAATGGGTATCGTTATCCTGTTGGTTTTGGTAGAACAAATCAAGCGGTGTTGTTGCCAGCCTTTTTGTCGGCCTATTCGGGATCTAATCCTGATAAAGTGCAAAAAGGAGCATTCAGAGATGTGCCTCTTCCAAATTGGGATGTAAAATACACCGGTTTGATGAATTTGAAGTGGTTCAAGAAACGATTTAAACGTTTTTCGGTAGCTCATGGGTATCGAGCTAATTATACGATTAATCAATTTAGAACCAATCTGGAGTTTAATAATGCTAATGACGTAGATCAGGCAGGGAATTTCAGAAACCCAATATTGTATTCAAATATTAATCTTACAGAACAATTTAGCCCGCTTTTCAGATTAGATATGGAGATGAAGAACTCTGTCAAGATTTTGGCCGAGTGGAAAAAAGATAGAGCGTTATCATTAAGTTTTGATAATAATTTACTTACCGAAATCCAAGGAAACGAATATATTATTGGTCTGGGGTATCGATTACAAGACCTAAGCTTTGCTACAAGGATTTCAGGAAGAAAGCAAGTAATTAAAAGTGATTTGAATATCAGGGCAGATTTGTCTTTACGTCAAAATGAAACTTTGATACGTTATTTGGATCTGGATAATACTCAAGTAACCGCAGGACAAGATATTTATGGTTTTAAACTTACTGCAGATTATGCGTTAAGTAAGAATCTAACTGCGTTGTTTTTCTATGATCATACGTTTTCTGAGTATTCAATTTCTACAGCTTTTCCGCAGACAACCATCAGGGGTGGTTTTACGTTGAGATATAATTTTGGGAATTAAGAAAAATGAACTTTTACGGGGAAAAGGTTATTGACAATTGTTTTTTGATAATTTTTACATAGGTTTTTCTAAAATCTAATAAATTAGAATTATTTTCGTCGCAAATAGTAAAAACTCGTAAATACTTTTCGGATGAACATTCCTTCAGAATTAAAATACACAAAAGACCACGAATGGGTAAAAATTGATGGCGATATTGCTACAGTAGGTATCACAGATTTTGCACAAGGCGAACTTGGGGATATCGTATATGTAGAAGTTGAAACTCTTGATGAGGAACTGGATAGAGAGGAAGTTTTTGGTACTGTAGAAGCTGTAAAAACGGTTTCAGACTTATTTTTGCCATTATCTGGCGAAATTGTTGAGTTCAATGAAGCTCTCGAAAGCGACCCAGAAGTAGTGAATTCAGATCCTTATGGAGAAGGGTGGATGATCAAAATCAAAATTTCTGATACGTCTCAAATCGATGATCTTTTATCGGCAGATGGTTATAAGGAAATTATTGGGGCATAACTACCTTTTACTACAAGCAATTTTGTATACCGGGTTGATCACCTGGGCCTCATTAGCTAAATTTGTTAATCCAATACAAGTAGATGTAAAAGACTCGGATAAAATTGCGCATTTTGGTGCCTATTTTGTTTTTGCCTTTATTTGGTTTCTGTTCTTCTTCTTTTCTCAAAAAAGAACAGAAGGTTTTAATCAGAGTTTGATCAAATCGTCACTTATTTGTTTTTTGTATGGTTTAGCGATGGAGATTGCTCAGGCTACATTAACCAATTATAGAAGTTTTGATTGGAAAGATGTTTTAGCCAATACAAGCGGTATAATTTTTGTGGTGATTTTATTGAAAGTATTTGAAAACAAATTGATTAAGTTTAAATCAAGCAGAACTTAAAAAGATAGCACTAATCCTTCTAAAGATGATTTAGTGTTTGTTTTAGAACAAGATAAAAGTTAAAAAATCTACTTTTTTGATTTACATTTTTATCTTTAGTTGGAAATTACAAAAGAAAATAGCTATTTTAGCAATCCTATAACGTGATATAATTATGGAACCGAAGAAAAATCCTAAAGCAGATTTAAGTAGAAAAAGTACTTTATTCCTTCAGCTAGGACTGATTGCAGTACTGTTTTTTACTTGGGCAGCAATTGAGTGGAAAACTTATGATAGAAGTAATATTGATATTGGTCAGGTAAACCTTGATGAATTAGAAGAAGAGGATGTGCCAATTACACAAAACTTGAACACGCCACCTCCACCTCCACCTCCACCACCAGCTCCAGAAGTTATAGACGTAGTAGAAGATGAAGAAGAGGTAGAAGAAACTATTATCGAATCTACAGAAACCAATCAGGAAGAAGAGATCGTTGAAGTAGAAGAGGTAGAAGATGTTGAAGAAGAAGAGGAAATCGCTGACGTACCGTTTGCAGTGATTGAAAACGTGCCAATTTTCCCTGGATGTGAAAATGCTGGAGGAAATGCTGCAAAGAAAAAGTGTATGAGTGATAAGGTTAAGAAATTTGTTAACCGTAAGTTTAATACAGAACTAGGTAGTGAGCTTGGTCTTACAGGAGTAAATAGAATTTACGTAAGATTTAAGATCGACAGATCTGGAAACATCGTAGGTGTACAGGCTAGAGGGCCGCACCCAAGATTAGAAAAAGAAGCTGGACGTGTAATTAAGTTATTGCCAAAAATGACTCCTGGTAAGCAGAGAGGAAAGGCAGTAGGGGTATTATACTCACTTCCGATTGTATTCCAGGTACAAGATTAAGAAAATACTTTTTTAGTTATATAAAACCCCGTTACAGCTGTAACGGGGTTCTTTTTTGGTATGCTTGTTGATTCAGGTTTTAATTGTAACGTTAAAACTAAATATTATGAGTAACAAGCACGATGTAAATGTACGAAAAAGTACGTTTGTCAATTTTCAGATTGGACTTGTAGCAAGTCTATTATTTACCTATGTGATGTTTGAAGTGTATACCGTAGCGCTACCTGATGTTGCGGTAGAGTCTCCTGTTGATGATTTTCCTGAAGAGGTTAATTTTAGTATGGATACTTTTGTGATTGAAAAGAAGCCAGCTCCCAAAGAATTAGCGGTCAAAGTAAAGCCTAAGGTCATTCCTACAGAGTTTATTCAAAAGAAAGATGATGAGGTGCTAGAAAAATTTGAAAAAGAATTTGTGAATGAGCCTTCTGCGGAGGCTGCTTCAAAAGGAGCTCCAACTGTTGATTCTTTTGATGATGTGGATAAAGATGAGGAGATTGTAATTCATAGTTTTATTGCAGTTGAAGAAGCTCCTATATTTCCTGGTTGTGAGACTTTGGGTACGAAAGAAGAAAAGGCGGCATGTTTTTCTAAAAAAATTAGAAGAATTGTTTCTAAAAAATTTAATACTGGTCTTGGTGAGAGATATGGGTTAAAAGGGGAGCAAAGAATATATGCTCAGTTTGAAATTGATGTAGATGGGATTATTAAAAATGTAAGGGTTCGTGCACCACATCCCAAATTGCAAGAAGAAACAGAGAGAGTGATTGATTTGTTTCCAAAAATGACTCCGGGAAAACAAAGAGGTACTCCTGTAAAGGTTAGGTATAGTTTGCCAATAAAATTTAAAATTCAGAATTAAACTTTTTGAACATCACATAGTTTAAAAAAGCCTGTAGCGTCTATGCTAACAGGCTTTTTGTACATAATATGGGGATTGTGTTTACTTTGTAAGACTTACATAAATAGTTTTACGCATACGTTCAGAGTTGATAAAACCACTTCCGTAGCCTTTGCTGTCGTAATTGGAAGTTAATGTTTCGTTTTTTATAATATCCTCTTCAGATTTACCAGCGTCAATTTCTTTTTGGATGTTTGCTGTGATGTCTTTTAGCATTTTCAAGAAATCTTGAAGGTCTTTTTTGGTAGCCAAAGCTCCATGCCCGGGAATAATTTTGGTGTCATCATTTGCGAGAAGTAATGCTTTTTCAGAAGCTTTGATGTAACCTTTAATACTTCCACCGGAGTTTAAATCAATGTAGGGGTAGCGACCGTTAAAAAAAGTGTCTCCCATGTGTAATACATTTCCTTTGGCAAAATAAATCAAAGCGTCACCATCGGTATGCGCGTTGTGTACATGAAACGCTTGAATACTTTCTGCGTCAAAGTAAAGTTGTAGCCCTTCATCAAAAGTAATTACTGGTAATGAATTGGCTATTACATTCCCTTTTTCCTTTTGATTACGTTCCATTCTAGAACGTACATTTTTTTGAGCAAAGATCGTAGCGCCTTTTTTTGCCATATTTTCGTTACCCCCGGTATGATCTCCGTGATAATGGGTGTTGATCACCATAGTTACGGGTTGATCACTAATGGTTTTAAGACCTGTAAAAATTTTTTCTGATAATCGCGCAAATTGATCATCGATAATAAAGAGGCCTTTTTCATTTTTAAATACTCCGATGTTCCCTCCTTGTCCGGTAAGCATATAGATATTTTGAGCTACAGGATCAATAGTTATAGTGACTTCTTTGTTTTGTGCACTGACGAGTAAAGCCGTTAAAAGTTGAGTGAGTAGAAATAATCGTTTCATAAGTTTGTAGTATGATTTATCCCTGTTGGTCGCAAGGATGATGTAAAAATTACGTTTCTAAGGGTGTAAGGTGCTCAAAATCTTTGGGTAAAGTAATCAACAGGTGTTAAAAGGTGAATTATAAGGAGTTATAAGTTGTCTAAAAGGCTTTTAAGATATATCTTTGCACCACTTTTACAAAAGCGATATATAAAACGTGCAAGATTTGAGCGTAACCCAAGTCGATACAATTAAAGTTTCTGTTGTTCAGGATTTTAAAGAGATAACAAAAATGCGTTTGGCATTAAGTGTGGTTTTCTCTTCGGTAGCCGGATATTTATTGGGTGTTGAGACAGTTTCATGGACCACTTTGATTCTTTTGGCGATCGGTGGATATTTGATGGTGGGAGCGTCTAATGCTTTCAATCAAGTTATAGAAAGAGATCTTGATAAATTAATGGATCGTACTAAAAATCGTCCGGTACCATCTGGTCGAATGTCTGTCAATACCGCTTTAGCCATTGCTACTCTTTTTACTATAGCAGGAATTACAGTATTGTATGTAATCAATCCGCAAACGGCAATGTTTGGGGCAATTTCCATCTTTTTTTATGTGAGTTTATATACTCCTTTGAAAACAAAAACACCACTTTCTGTTTTTGTAGGTGCTATCCCTGGTGCTATCCCTTTTATGCTAGGATGGGTAGCTGCTACCAATGATTTTGGGATTGAGCCAGGAACACTGTTTATGGTGCAGTTTTTTTGGCAGTTTCCGCACTTCTGGGCGATAGGATGGTTCTTGTTTGATGATTATAAAAAAGGAGGGTTTTTTATGCTTCCTACAGGAAAGAGAGATAAAGGGACAGCAACTCAGGTGGTGATTTACACACTATGGACGGTAGTCACATCTATCGTACCTGTTTTTGGAGTTACAGGAAGGCTTTATCTTACACCGGTTTCAGGTGTTATTATCCTGATATTAGGATTGGTTTTACTCAGATCAGCAATTCGATTATATAAAAATAGAGATGCCAAAACTGCTAAGCAATTGATGCTAATGAGTGTTTTATATATTACACTTTTGCAAATCATTTATGTGGCAGATAAATTTATTAGAGTATGGATTTAACCCAAGGAACTACGCAAGAAAAGATCAATAGATCCAAAAAGACCATGATGTGGTTTGCCATGATCAGTATGGCAATGGTTTTTGCTGGACTTACCAGTGCTTATGTAGTGAGTAAATCTAGAAAGGACTGGGCAACAGATTTGGAGTTCCCTCAGGCTTTTGTGATTAGTATTCTGGTTATTCTTTTGAGTAGTGCTACTTTTCATTTTGTCAAAAAAGCAATAGATCAAAATAATAGGGGGTTAGCTACCGGACTATTATTGGCTACCTTAGGTTTGGGAGCATTATTTGTAAACTTACAATTTCAAGGTTTTAACGATATTATTAATCAAGGATATCATTTTACAGGACCAACTTCTAATATTGTGTCTACATTCATGTTTATCATTGTGGTAACGCACTTAGCCCATATTGTAGGAGGGTTGCTGGTTCTTTTGGTTGTAATTTATAATCATTTTAAACAAAAGTATAAAAAGGGACAAACTTTAGGGCTTGAACTAGGTGCAATGTATTGGCACTTTGTTGATTTTCTGTGGGTTTATCTCTTCTTGTTCTTGTATTTCGTGAAATAAGTAATAATGCGGATTTTGCGCCAATAAAATAGATTATCTTACACGATGATATTTGACCAAATTAAAAAATGGATTTAAGGAGGTGAAATGATAAAATTGATTATTTTTGTGGAAAATTTAACAATACCAAATTCTTTATATGGAAACAGCTGTTACTAAAACAGGTACAGAGGGTAAAATCTGGGGAGGTGGTAACGAGCCACTGAAAGCGAGTTACGGTAAGATGATGATGTGGTTTTTTATCCTTTCTGATGCACTTACATTCTCAGGTTTTCTTGCCGCATATGGTTTTTCAAGATTTAAGTTTATAGATTCTTGGCCTATAGCCGACGAAGTTTTTAATCACTTTCCATTTTTACATGGAGTAGACGCTCCTATGTACTATGTGGCGTTAATGACTTTTATATTAATTTTCTCTTCTGTAACTATGGTACTTGCTGTAGATGCTGGTCATCACATGAAACAGAAGAAGGTAATTCTTTACATGTTCTTGACCATTATTGGTGGTTTGATTTTCGTAGGTTCTCAGGCTTGGGAGTGGAAAAACTTCATCAAAGGAGAATACGGAGCAGTAGAAACTAGAGGAGGTCAAATTTTACAATTTGTTGATGCAGAAGGTCACCGCGTAGGGTTGAAAGAGATCGCTATTTTGGATACTCATAAAGAAAGAACACAGCACGAAAGTAAATTGGGTGTATGGTATGATAAAGAATCTGCCCTTCCAACCTATACGATCGATGAGATCCGTGCTGGATTTGCAAAGAGAAAAGATCTTTTGATTCGTACTCAAGTGTTGACCGAAGAAGGAGAAAAGACAATTTTATCCAGAGAAGAATCCCTAAGAAGGTTACAAGCTGATGCTATTGGGATTGTAGAAGGAGCAAACCTTATCCATAATGAGTATGGAACTCCATTGTTTGCAAACTTCTTTTTCTTTATCACAGGATTCCACGGATTCCACGTATTTTCTGGGGTGATTATCAATATCATCATTTTTATCAATGTAATTCTAGGGACTTATGAGAGAAGAAAGAATTACGAGATGGTAGAGAAAGTCGGTTTGTACTGGCACTTTGTAGATTTAGTTTGGGTATTTGTATTTACATTCTTTTACCTGGTTTAATAAAAAAATAGTAGATAGATAATATGGCACACGATACAGCACATCACGAATCAAATATATCAAGAATATGGAAAGTGTTTTTCCTACTTTCTGTGATTACTATTGTTGAAGTTATTTTAGGTATTATTAAGCCTCCGTTTCTTATAGAAACTACTTTAATAAGTATGAAGTTGTTAAACTGGATCTTTATCATTCTTACGATCTGGAAAGCATACTACATTACATGGGCTTTTATGCACATGGAAGGAGAAACTAAAGGACTTAGAAGATCTGTAGTATGGACTGCTATTTTCTTGATTTGTTACCTGATCTTTATTCTATTGACAGAAGGAGATTATGTGTATGAAGTTTTCAAAGCAGGACACAAAAGCTGGGATTTCTAAATCCTAAAATATATAGTTAAAAGCATTGTAAAAAGACGGTTTTTTGAGCCGTCTTTTTTATTTTTGCACAACCTATTTTGGTAGATAATCTACTATTTACATAAATGAAGAAAATACTAGTTTTAGGTACTTTGTTTGTATTGCCGTTGGTGGCATACCTATTTTTTGCTTCTGGAGTACATAATTTTGCAAAACTCCCCGTTTTAAATACTGAAGTCGGCACTTTGACAGACTTTGAGCCTTTAACTTCAGAAGAAATCACTCTTGATGATAAAATTACAGTACTCGGTTTTTTAGGAAAGGAAATCCACAATAAGCAGGGGAATGCTTTTAATCTTAATCAAAAGATTTACAAAAAAAATTACGGCTTTAGGGACTTTCAGTTTGTTATGGTATTGCCATATGGTAGTGAACAGGCTGCAAAAAAACTATTAGAAGAGTTAGGCGTTATTACTGATGTAGTACAGTGGAAATTTCTTTTCGGCACACCAGAACAAATAGAAAGTTTGTTTGCATCCTTAAAAACACCGCACCAACTCGATGCCAATTATGCAACCAATTATGTGTATATCATTGATAAAGATAGTAGTCTTAGAGGGAGAGATGGAAGTGTCAAGAAAGATGAGCCCGCAGTATATGGATATGATGCAAGTTCTGTGGCCGATTTGTCTAATGTAATGGTAGACGATATTAAAGTGGTTTTGGCAGAATATCGATTGGCATTAAAAAAGTATAAGGCAGACCGTAAAGACAAATAACTATGAAAAAATATTCTTACGTAGGAATTTCCTTTATTGTTTTAATTTTTGGGATCATATTTATTCCAAGAATTGTAAATAGAGTAAAAGATACATCAGTGGTGAAGAATGATAGAATGAGTGCTGATAACCCCTACGCAAATGAAAAGCTAGCTTATCTGAAAATTAATGGAGAACCAAGGAAAGTACCTGAATTTGCTTTTCTTGATCAGGATAGTATATTAATTACCAATCATGATTATAAAGGGAAGGTATTTGTAGCCGAGTTTTTCTTTACCAGTTGTCCTACGATCTGTCCTAGAATGAACCGCAATTTGGTCTATCTTCAGAATGAGTTGAAAGAGTATCCCGACTTTGGAATTGCTTCATTCACCATTAACCCAAAGTTTGATACACCGACCCGATTGAAGAAATATGCAGAGAACTACAAGGTTACTGATCCCGATTGGCATTTTCTAACTGGAGATCGAGAGGATATATACGATTTGGCCAATGCAGGATTTAATATTTATGCAGCAGAAAACCCAGAAGTTCCCGGTGGATTTGAACATAATGGATATTTTGCATTGATTGATAAAGACGGGTATATGCGTTCAAGATATGATCAATCCGGAAATCCAATCATCTATTATAGAGGTACTATAGGAGTTGAAGAAAAGATGGATGAAAATGGAGAAGAAGAGCAGATTACTGTTTTGTTAGAAGATATTAAAAAATTATTAGAAGAATAATGAGTGATAGCGCTGCCATAGAAAAGAAATACAATAAGTGGATTGTTATTTTATCAATAGCGATACCTGTTGTCGTAGCTGGGCTTTTTGGAGTAAACCTTAGAAAAATGGGATACGATGTGGAGCCACTTACGTTTTTGCCTCCAATTTATGCTTCGATCAATGGGTTGACTGCAATTTTGTTGGTAGCTGCACTTTGGGCGATTAAGAATAAAAACATCAAATTGCATGAGGGCTTGATGAAAACTGCGATTGTTTGTTCTGTGCTATTTCTGGGAATGTATGTAGCCTATCATATGACTAGTGACTCTACCAAATTTGGAGGAGAAGGAATTATAAAATATGTGTATTACTTTATTTTAATTACTCACATCATATTATCTATTGTAGTTATTCCGTTTGTGTTGGTTACCTATGTTCGTGCATTGGCAAAACGATTCGATCGTCACAAAAAAATAGCAAGAATTACGTTTCCTATTTGGTTATATGTCGCAGTAACTGGTGTTATTGTGTATTTGATGATATCCCCTTATTATGCGTAACTAATACAATTTCCTTGAAGACAAAAATTTTCTATATAACGATTCTTTTATTTTTAATTGCTCTTCCTACAGAAGCACAATGCTCAATGTGTAGAGCTGTTTTGGAAAGTGAAGAGGGGCAAGAAACAGCAAAAGGAATCAATGACGGGATAGTGTATTTGATGATCATTCCTTATGTTTTGATAGGCGTGGTAGGATATTTTATTTTCCGAAACAAGAAAAAAATAAAACCTGTCGAAAATTAATATTTAACATTTTCATAACAGGAATAAGTGTAACAAAGCTCGTAACTAGCTAGTCTTATGTAACAAGACTACACTAACCCATCAACAAATTACTAGCAGGGAAAACTAGCTGTTTGCTGTAAAAAGTTTCATATAAAACTGTTTTGTGAGTCTTAATCAAAAATAAGGTACATTTTTTGTGCCCTATTCATTCATCTAATCAAGCGAAAAGTTATGATTGAAATCAAAGACTTGCATAAATCTTACCAAATGGGGAGCAATTCGCTTCACGTACTTAAAGGAATAGATTTTAGCGTTAAAGAAGGAGAACTGGTTTCTATTATGGGATCTTCGGGTTCCGGAAAGTCCACATTACTTAATATTTTAGGAATGTTGGATGAAGCAGATAGTGGAAGCTATTTTCTCGATGGGATGCCCATCAAAAATTTAAACGAAAAAGTAGCGGCCAAATACCGCAATAAGTTTTTAGGATTTATTTTTCAGTCCTTCAATCTTATTACCTACAAAAGCGCATTGGATAATGTAGCCATGCCTTTGTATTATCAAGGAGTAAAACGGAAAGAACGTTTAGAAAAAGCCTTACATTATCTTTCAAAAGTTGGACTGGCAGATTGGGCCTCGCACCTTCCTAATGAACTTTCAGGGGGTCAAAAGCAAAGAGTCGCTATAGCCAGGGCTTTAGCATCAGAACCAAAAGTACTGTTGGCAGATGAGCCTACAGGAGCTTTGGATACCAAAACCTCGTATGAAGTTATGGAGCTGATCCAAGGGATTAACGACGAAGGTAAAACAATTCTTATCGTTACACACGAACCCGATATTGCCAACATGACCAAGCGGATTGTTAATCTTAAAGATGGGGTGATCATTGATGATACTATAGTAGAACAGGTAAAAGCCGTAGCTCATGTTTAGTATAGAACGATGGCAAGAAATTTTCGAAACAATCTCCAAAAATAAACTACGTACCTTCCTTACCGGAGTATCTGTTGCATCTGGGATTTTTATTCTTGTTCTTTTATTGGGAGTAGGTCAGGGTATGCAAAATGGAATTGCCAAAGAATTTGAAGGAGATGCATCCAGTAGTATCTGGGTATGGACACGTACTACTTCCGTAGAATATAAAGGATTAAATCCAGGAAGAAGAATTAATCTTACCAACGAAGACTACGCTTTTATCAATAAAAGTAATGCAAGTACTTTAGAGCATAGTTCTTCTAGAGCTAGACGTTGGGGTATTTTGGTCACCTATGGTAAAGAATCTGGTAGTTATGGTATCGAAGGGATTTACCCTGATTTTCAGATTATCGAAAATGAAGAGATGATTAGTGGTCGGTTTGTAAACCAAAGTGATATCGACGAGCAAAATAAAGTTGCCGTAATTGGAAACAAAATTAAAAGAGACTTATTCAAAAAGGATGAAGAAGCTGTAGGAGAATATATCGAGATTAATGGAATTCCATTTAAAGTGATAGGGGTGTATTCTGATAAGGCGGGAGAGCGTGAAGAAGATCGAGTGTTTATTCCTTCTCCAATTGCACAGCAAATTTTTGGATTAGGAACCAACATTAATGGTTTAGCCTTTACCTTGGAGCCCGAAGAAAACTTTGATACTGCAGTTCAAAAATCAGAGCAATTTGTGGAGGCTATGACGTCTTATCTCAAAGCAAAGCATATTATAGCTCCCGAGGATGATCGTGCTATCGGGGTTAACAACAATCTCGAAAATGCAAAACGCTTTTATAATTTGATCTTTATGATCAAAGCCTTTTTCTGGTGGGTGGGAATATGTACCATCATTGCCGGAATTGTAGGGGTTAGCAATATTATGTTGATTATTGTAAAAGAACGTACCAAAGAAATTGGTATTCGTAAAGCTATAGGGGCACAACCCGCTTCAATTATTGGTCTTATTTTACAAGAAGCTATTTTTGTAACCGCATTAGCCGGTTTTGTAGGACTCATTTTGGGATTAGCACTTTTAGAGTTTGCGGGACCATTGGTACAAACCGAATTTATATTAAACCCTTCGGTAGATTTTAATGTGGCCTTGACCACTGTTTTTATTTTGATTTTTGCTGGAGCTCTTGCAGGTTTTTTTCCTGCATGGAGAGCCGTAAGAATAAAACCTATTGTAGCACTTAGAGACGAATAATATGTTTAATAGAGATCGATGGGACGAAATACTTCAAGCACTTACAGCCAATTGGTTTAGAACCGTATTAACCGCTTTTGGTGTGTTTTGGGGAATATTTATACTGGTTATTTTATTAGCCGCTGGAAAAGGACTAGAAAACGGAGTTAAACAAGGGTTTGGAGATATTGCTACCAATACCATGTTTATGTGGACACAAACGGTTTCAAAACCGTATAAAGGACTGCCAAAAGGGAGAAGATATAACTTTAAAATATCGGATGTACAATCCATAAGGGATCAGGTGCCAGGACTATTATATATTTCTCCAAGAAATCAATTAGGAGGGTTTAGAGGTTCAAATAATGTAACTAGAGGGTTAAATACGGGAGCTTTTAACGTATATGGAGATTATCCAGAAATTATTAAGCAAGACCCCATTAACATCACCTCTGGGCGCTTTGTGAATTATGGAGATATAGAAAGTAAACGAAAAGTAGCAGTGATTGGAGGAGGAGTAGTGAAAGAATTGTTTACAGATGGCGAAGATCCAATTGGAGAATATATTAAAATTCAGGGTGTAAATTTCATGGTAATCGGCACCTACTCCAAAAAATCAAATAATGGAGATGGTGAGGAATCCCAAAAAGAAATTTATGTACCATTTACCGCATTTTCTCAAGCATTTAATTACGGCGAGGTAGTGGGATGGATGGCCATCACAGCAAACGATGATCAATCAATTACCAATTTAAAGGGAGATGTAATGGATGTAGTGAAGACTAATCACTCTATTCATCCCGAAGATAACAGAGCGGTTGGTAATTTTGATTTGTACGAAGAATTCAAGAAAATAAATGGCTTATTTATCGCTCTACAGGGGGTGGCATATTTTGTAGGAACCCTTATATTACTTTCTGGAATTATCGGGATCAGTAACATTATGCTGATTGTGGTAAAGGAGCGTACCAAGGAAATTGGTATTCGTAGAGCCTTGGGGGCATCTCCTTGGGCAATAAGAGGGCAAATTTTGTTAGAATCTATTTTCTTGACGATCATTTCAGGAATGGCAGGTATTGCTGTTTCAACAGGAATTATTTTTGCAATCAATAAAATGTTGGAGGGAGCTCCTGCAGATAATGATAGTATGTTTGCTAATCCAAGTGTAGATTTAACAGTAGTGTTTGTTGCACTATTTATATTAATAACAAGTGGTTTGTTGGCTGGTTTAATACCTGCGCAGGTAGCAATCAAAACCAAACCAATAGACGCATTAAGAACAGAATAAATTAATCATCAATCAAAAACGATCCTACTTTGTAGGATGTTAAGAAATCCAATAGAAGTGTACTTATTATGAAAAGAACAGTAACCATTATTATTTTAATCATTATAGCTTTAGTTTTCGGGGGATCCTTGTATTACTTATATCAAAAAAACCAGGAAGATCCTGTTACTTATGAAACAGAGCAAGCATCGGTTGAAACCATTATCAAAAAAGCAGTAGCCACAGGAAGCATTGTTCCTAAAGAAGAAGTATTGATCAAACCCAATATTTCAGGAATTATCGAAGAAATTTATATTGAAGCCGGAGAGCAGATCAAATCAGGTGATTTGATTGCAAAAATTAGGGTGGTCCCTAATATCTCTTCTTTACAAAGTGCCAAAAACTCCGTGCAAAGTGCTAGAATTGATCTAGAGAATCAGCAAAAAGTGTACGATAGACAAAAGGAATTGTTTGATAAAGGAGTAATTTCGGCCAACGAATTTGATGGGGTAGATGTTGCCTACAAGCAGGCCAAGCAATCTTATGAGGCTGCTCAGCAAAACTATCAAATTGTAAAAACAGGTACTGCAAGAGGGTTGGGAAGTGTAGCAAATACATTGATCCGGTCTACTGTGACGGGGATGGTATTAGAAGTGCCTGTAAAAGAAGGAAATCAGGTGATCGAGGCAAATAACTTTAATGATGGAACAACAATAGCAGCCATTGCTGATGTAGGGAAAATGATATTTGAAGGAAAGGTAGATGAGAGTGAAGTAGGGAAAATTAAAGAAAACTTACCTTTGGAAATTACCGTAGGAGCCATCGAAAATAAAAAGTTTGATGCTGTATTAGATTATATTGCACCCAAAGGAAAAGAAGAAAATGGAGCAATTCAGTTTGAAATTAAGGGATCATTGGATAAGAATGATTCTACATTTATTAGAGCTGGACTTAGTGCAAATGCCTCTATTATTTTGGCCAAAGCAGACAGTGTTATGGCGGTAAAAGAAGCGTTAATTCAATATGATTCTGAA
Source organism: Aquimarina sp. AWH4_224 (assembly GCF_056160245.1). Classification (NCBI taxonomy): domain Bacteria; kingdom Pseudomonadati; phylum Bacteroidota; class Flavobacteriia; order Flavobacteriales; family Flavobacteriaceae; genus Aquimarina; species Aquimarina sp. AWH4_224. Next base: position 117,097 of record NZ_JBSWWU010000011.1, read on the forward strand.
ACACAAAAACCTTATGTAGAGATAGAGACAGGAGAACAACAATTTGAAAATAGAGATGTAGTGTTAGGGGTAAGTGATGGAATTAATGTTGAAATTAAAAGTGGTATTACCAAAGACGACAAAATAAAAGTTTGGAATCAAATTAAGAAGTCAGAATTTGAGAATTAAAATTTTTTTAGGAAATAACTGTAACAACATCATTCAATTAGATACATATAGGCATTATGCGAATTAAAATTTCAATTTTATTACTTACACTTTTTAGTGTATTGGGGACTCAAGCGCAGAAAAAGCAATGGAGCTTAAGAGAATGCGTAGAATACGCTCTTGAAAATAATATAACCATAAAGCAGTCAGAACTAGATGTAGAATCTGCTGCCATAGACAAGTTAACTGCATTGGGTAATTTCGTTCCTTCTGTTAATGGATCTGGAACACTGTCTTCAAATACTGGAGCAAATATTAACCCGGTTACTAATGCTTTTGAAACTACTACCTTTACATCGTTTACTACCGGGGTGAATGTAGGGTTAACGTTATTTGATGGATTGCGTAATCTTCGTCAATTACAAAGAGCAAAAATGAACAGGTTGTTAAGTCAATACAACCTTGGGAAATCCAAAGATGATATTGCTTTGTTTGTGGCTAATGGTTATCTACAGGTTCTATTAAATAAAGAATCGCTGAAAGTAATTCAAAAGCAACATGAAATAACATTAGAACAATTGCAAAGAACCAAAGATCTTGTTGAAGCAGGAGTACTTCCAGAAGGGGATTTGCTAGAAATAGAAGCTACATCTGCAGATGAATTGACACGAATTGTACAAGCAGAAAATTCAGTTCAGATTTCTTTGATCAGTTTAGCACAAACTTTACTAATAAAAGATTACGAAACCTTTGATACGGTGGAACAAGATTATATTGTTCCTGGTTCAGATATAGTGAATAAACCAATAGATCAAATTATTGGTAGAGCTCGAGAAGCTCGATATGAAGTGCAAATTGCAGAACAAAATAAGTTATTGGCCGAAAAGGATGTTCAGCTTGCAAGAGGGAGCTACTATCCTACATTAAATGCTTTCTTCGGATACAACACTCGATGGGCGGATAATGACTTTTTGGAAAGAGACTTTACTACGCAGTTGTATGAAAATGATGGATTTTCTTATGGATTGCAAGTGAATGTGCCTATTCTTAATGGATTCAATACAAGAGCTAACATGAAAAGAAGTTTGGTAAACGTAAAACGTACAGAATTTCAGTTGGAGCAAGCCGAATTGGATTTGGACAGTAATGTGTATCAGGCTTATTTGGATGCCAAAGGTTCTGCAGAAGCATATGAAGCTGCTCAAGTGGCTGTAAAAGCTCAAGAAAGAGCCTACCAGTTTGCAAAAGATCGTTATGATGTAGGACTCTCTAATGCTTTCGATTTTAGTCAATCTAAGTTTAGATTAGAGAATGCGCAAAGCCAAGAGGTGCAAAACAAATTTGATTATATTTTTAAACTTAAAGTTCTCGAGCTTTATTTCGGGATAAAGATTGCAGACATTAAACTATAAACAGTAGTTTTCTATTTTTGGCTACTGTTTAAAAAGAAATTGTAATTTCAATATATAGAATTAATAGTGAAGTAAGTCATGAGTAGAAAAACATTACTTTTTATTTTAGGAGGAGTTTTATTTTTAATCATTATGCTTGTTGTTGGCAAAAAAGCAGGATGGTTTGGTAAGGATGGTAACTTTAAAGAAGTTTCTATCGCTAAAATAGAAAGAATTGATATTGTAGAAACCGTAGCCGCAACTGGTAAAATACAGCCAGAGGTAGAGGTAAAATTATCTTCAGAGGTCTCCGGAGAGATTATTGATTTACCGATCAAAGAAGGACAGCAGGTTCAAAAAGGAGATTTGCTGGTTCGTATTAATCCGGATATTATTCAGGCAGGATTAAATCGATCTCAAGCAGCTTTGCAGAATGTAAGGGCTGGGTTGCAACAGGCTGAGGCTAGTCTTAAAGAAGCAAAGCTTAGTTATGATCGTAATAAGGAATTGTTTGAGAAAGGGGTAATCTCTAAAGCAGAGTGGGATAGAGCGGTATCGGCTTATGAAGTGGCAGAAGCCTCTAAGCAGTCTGCATTTTACAATGTAAGAAGTGCTCAGGCGACTGTGAATGAAGCCAAAGATAATTTAAGCAGGACTACCATTTATGCGCCTATGAGTGGAACCATCTCTAAACTGTCTGTCGAACTAGGAGAACGCGTTGTAGGAACACAGCAAATGGCAGGAACAGAAATTGTTCGTGTTGCCAACTTGAGTAATATGGAGGTTGAAGTAGATGTAAATGAAAATGATATTGTAAAAGTATCAATTGGTGATTCTACTATCGTTGAAGTAGATGCTTACCTTAAAAAAGAGTTTAAAGGTTTAGTTACGGAAATAGCTAATTCTGCTGAAAACTCAGTAAGTGCAGATCAGGTGACCAATTTCAAAGTTAAGGTACGTATTTTGGAAGAATCGTATAAAGATCTATTAGAGGGAAAACCAGAGAGTTTCTCTCCCTTTAGACCTGGGATGACGGCAACCGTGGATGTAATCACCAACAAAAGAGAAAATGTTGTTGGTGTACCTATAAGTTCGATAGTAATTAAAAATGATACTTCTAGTGTTCGTAAAGGAGCAAAAAAGGATAAGATAGCTACTGCTACTGAAGAAAAGTTTGAATGCGTCTTTGTAAAGAATGGAGAAACTGCCAAGTTAAAAGTAATTAAAACAGGAATCCAAGACGATACCAATATCGAAATCACTGAAGGTTTATCAGAAGGTGATGAAGTGATTACAGGGCCGTATAATTTGGTAACAAAAACGCTTAAGACTGGAGATAAAGTGATTTCTGAAGAACAAAAAAATGCAGAGGAAAAAGCAAAGTAATATTTGATTTAGTGCAACATATTTCTTAGTTGATTCAATTAGATTATCTTTGCCAAAATTTGGGTCATGTCATATCTTCTCTGTATTGAGACTTCTACAACTAACTGTTCTGTTGCGATAACAAATCATGAAAGGATTATTGCGTTATCAGAAGATTATAACGATAGTTATTCGCATGCAGAACGTTTACATGTTTTTATTCAAGAAGTAATGGCTAGTGCTGGAATAACAATGAGAGATGTTGCTGCAGTAGCTGTCAGCAAAGGTCCTGGTTCTTATACAGGGCTTAGAATTGGTGTTTCTACGGCCAAAGGTCTTTGTTATGCCCTAGATGTGCCTTTAATCTCTGTTCCCACCCTGCTATCCCTATCTAAACAGGTAGAAGCCCAAAAAGGAGAGTTTATCATTCCTATGCTCGATGCCCGTAGAATGGAAGTATACGCATCTGTATTTTCTTCGGATTATGAAGTAATTCGCGAAACAAAAGCAGAGATCCTGGATTCATCGTCATTTTCAGAATATTTAGAGCGAGGAAAAGTTTATTTTATTGGTAATGGGGTAGAGAAATTTTCGAAAATTTGTGAACACCCTAATGCAATTTTTATTTCAAAAAAATTGCCATCTGCAAATGAGATGGCAACTGTGGCGTATTCCAAATTTTCGTCCAGAAGTTTTGAGGATGTTAGTTATTTTGAACCCTACTACTTAAAAGACTTCGTTGCTGGTTAGAATCAATGTTTTTAAGTGCATTGTATTTGGCAACTAATCGTATTAGATCTTCCTCTTTTTTCAGACGAATCTTTTCTTTTTTAATATAATTCTTTAGCTCTTCTTCTTTATCAGAGAATGCGGTCAAAATGTCTTTCTTATTTAATGGTAATTCTTTGATTTCATTACCTTCTTCAAGATAATAGGTAGTTATTTTTTTAATTTTTCCAGTTACAGAATTCCCTGTCATTGGATCCAATTCTTTAGGCTCAGTTATTTTAAGAGCATACTTTTTATATACTCTATAGGTGTCATTCATCTCGATTAGAATATAGTATCCGAACCTTTTATGGCCACGTTCATTTCTAAATTCACAGAAGTAGTAGTATTCATCATTGATTCTAGCGTAGGTTGTTGGAGATTTGATAACCTCGTGTAGCTTTCCCACCTTTTGATGCTCTAGTGCATCAGTATATATATTGTACTTTAATCTAGCATCGTAAGTTTTTGAATTTTGATCTATTACTGTAGCTTGTTGGTAATCTTTACTTACATATACGCTTCCCGCATACTTTTCTAATTCTTGTACTTTTTCATTTGTATTTATTGCTTGCGAAAATTGTGCAAAAGCAAATACTGGGGTAATCAGAAAAAGCAATGTTTGTAGTATTTTTCTCATAATGACTGCATTTATCTAGGTTGAAAGTATTAAAAATATCGATAAAAAACAAATTAATATTAACTTTTTCTTAATAAATGAGACTGAATCTGAAGAGTTTAGCCGTATTAAAAGCAAAAAGGAACAGATTTCTGTTCCTTTTGTAAATTATGGTGAAGCAATTATTAGCTCGTATCGAACTAATATTTGCTTAAGAGGCTGTTTGACGGAGAAGAACTAAGATTTTTAAGTGCATTGTATTTTGCGACTAACCGTATCAGATCCTCTTCTTTTTTAAGTTTTATCTTTTCTTTCTTGATATATTGTTTTAATTCATCTGATTTGTCACTGAAAGCAGTGATTAAAATTTCTTTTTTATCCATAGGTAATTCTATAATGATATCATTTTCTTCGAGAAAATAACTCACCTTTTTTCTAATACTTCCAGGTTCAGGAGTTCCATTGTACACATCCATCTTGATAGGGTCTTTTATTTTTACTTCATAACGCTTGTAAATTCTGTATTGATCATGAAGCTCTACCAAGATGTAATAACCTTCTCTATCAACTCCACGTTGCGTTTTAAATTGACAATAATAAAAGTAATCTTCACCAATCCTTGCCTGGATCTTTGGGTTCTTACTCAATTCAAACAATTCTGAATTTTCTTTATACTCTACGGCATCGGTATAGATATTATATCGTAATTCAGAATCATGAGTCCCAGAAGAGGTTTCGTCGATAATACTAGACTCTACAAATTTGTTTTGTAAGTATATAGATCCATCGTATTCCTCATACATTGGAAATTCCTGAGTGTATTGTAGGATGGATGATGGTACTTGAGCGGGGGCTATGTTGACAATTAATACAGTAAAAAAAAGTAATACTTTTCTCATATCTTTTCGGGGTATTTATTTTGAGGGCTAAAAGTTTGTAACAAAAATATTTAAAAACGGAGTAAAAAGAGAGGGCGAGAATTTCCTGTTTTCGTTAATTAATGTTTTTTTAAAATTGAGGTTTTTTCGTTCTTGAAAGAAAACAAATAGGCAAAATACTGCGGGTGAAAGAGTTATAAGAAATTAGTGTTGTGCAGAAGTAAAATGACTACGGAATTGCCAGAAAAAACTATTGTTTTTGAGTTAATACATAGTTAATTCAATCGTAATAATGAGATGACGAAATTTCGGAATTAATTTATTATTTTATAGGAACATAAAAAACACCAGCTAGATTTCTAGCTGGTGTTTTTTATTCAATTTTGAGAATGTTATAATTACTAATTACCTCTGGTAATATTACTTAGCAATCGTTGAGACGGATTGGCATCAGAACTCTTGAGAGCATTGTATCTGGCAACAAACCGGATGAGATCTTCTTCTTTTTTTAATCGAATTTTTTCCTTTTTTAAGTATTGTCCAAGTTCTTGTTCTTTATCGTTGAAGGTAGCCAGCATATCTTTTTTGTTGGTAGGTAGTTCAACAATTGTTCCTTCTTCTTCTATAAAGTAAGTCACTCTCGTTCTTAATTCACCTGGTTCAGCTATTCCACTATTTACTCGTTCTCGTTTTTCAGGGTCTTTGATGTCCAAATTCAGTTTCTTGTAAATTCTATATTTATCATTCATTTCTACCAAGATGTAATACCCATCTCTAATTAGACCTCTTTGATTTTTAAATTCACAATAGTAAAAATAATCCCCATCTATCCTCGCATGAATAGTTTTACTTTTAACCACCTCATAATATTTTGATCCCTGAACTAATTCAAGGGCATCCGTATATATATTATATTTCAACTTGGTATCATAAGTGCCAGACTTTTCATCGATGACACTAGATTCCTTATATCTGGATTTCATATACATAGTACCATCATATTCATCAAAGAGTGTGATCTTCTCAGAAGATGTCATCAAACTTCTAGGCAATTGTGCAAAAAGGGCAGGCGAAATTAGTACGAAAAGTAAAAGTAGTAGTATTCTCATGATTCACTGATTTAGGTGAATTAAATGTAACCAAATACCTTTTTAAATGCAATTTATATTAAATAACCGCTAAATTTTTGAGAATATGTTAATGTATTTTGAGGTTCTACTACATTATTATGAATGAAAACGGCTTTTTTCAATAAATTCTACATAAAAAAACTAAGGTTTAACCGTAATTTTTGTAAGATTTTGACTACGAAAACGTTATAATAGACTCGATTTATGTCAATTTTAAGTAATGGGTATCTTAAAGTTTAATAGTTTTTCATCGAATTAGAATGTTGAAAAGCAAACGTTTAGCTTCTGGTATTACTCCAAAAGTTGTAATGCTTTTTGTGCAGTATCTACAGGAAATTTACAAGCGTTATTGACACATACATAAAAGTAAGTTTCATCTTCCACAAATCTGTTTTTTAGTAGGGAGCGTTCAGAGTCTACAACACTACCAGCAATTAATTTATTAGGAACATAAGTATCCTGAAAATCATTTAGTAATTCGTTGGCATTATCACCTACAACTACGATTTCATAAAAATTATAAGAAAAATTAAGCATTAAGTCTAGCCAATTAGAAAAACCAGAAGCAAATTTTTCCATTTGTGGTTTTATATTATGTAGCATTTGTTTGCTCAAATCCGCATATTCGTTTTGATCATAATAATGAGCTAAGACATTTAGGTTTTTAGCCATCACCGAATTTGAAGAAGGGATTACATTGTCATTATACTCGATAGAGCGTGATATCAGTTCAGGATCTTCATCAGAAGTAAAGTAAAACATGTTTTTCTCCTTATCCAAAAAATGAGTAATGGCATAATCTGTAAGCTCTTTTGAGATATCAAGCCATTGATGGTCTAATGTGTTTTGATAAAGTTGTATGAAGGCGTCAACAACTAGTGCATAATCCTCTAGATAGGCATTGATTGTGCTTTTACCATTTTTATAACTATGAAATAAGGAATTATCTTTTTTGAGTTGCTGCTTCTTAATAAAGTTTGCATTTTTTAATGCGATATCCAAAAATTCCTGTTCTCCAAATACGCGGTATGCATCCAAATACCCTTTTAACATAATAGCGTTCCAGGAAGTAAGTGTTTTGTCATCTAATCGTGGTCTAGATCTTTTTTCTCTATATTTAAGCAATGTGCTTTTCCATGAAGAAATTTTACTATTCAGGGTTTCAATATCAATATCGTTGTTTTTACAAAAATCCGAATCGGTATCTTTTCTAATCAACACAAAATTTCCTTTCTCCCAAAGACCATAAGCATTTACATTGTAGTAGTCGGAAAAAAGCTTGTAATCATCTCCTAAGAGTGTCTGAAGTTCTTCTTTATTCCATACATAAAAAGTTCCTTCTTCTAATTCGCCAGTAGTGGTTTTGCTATCCGCATCTAATGACGAGTAGAAAGCCCCTTCTTCATTAGTGAGTTCCCGTTTTACAAAATCCAGTGTTTCGTACACCACTGTCTTATACCAGGGATCTTTGGTGGCAAGGTAAGCATCTGCATATAAGCTTACCAATTGCCCGTTGTCGTATAGCATTTTTTCGAAGTGTGGCACATGCCATTTTCCATCCGTTGAGTATCTTGAAAATCCGCCTCCTACATGATCATAAACGCCACCAAACGATATTTTTGTGAGTGTGCTTTTTACAAAATCCAGTAATTCTTGTTCTTGAGTTTGGTGAGCATAACGCAACAAAAAATGATAATTATTTGGCATCATAAACTTAGGTACACGTTTAGTGCCTCCTTTTTGATGGTCAAACTGTTTGCTCCATTCTTTTACTGCGGTACCAATAAACTCTTTATCAAACTTTATCTCATCGGTGTTTACTTCAATAATATCCACTTCCTTGATACCTTGCTCTAGCTTGTCGGCATACTCAGCCAGTTTTTCTGGTTGTTTTTGGTACAAATCAGTAATCTGCTTCAAAGCATCCATCCAGTTCCCTTTAGGAAAATAGGTGCCTCCCCATACGGGTCTGCCATCGGGTAGGGTAATTACATTAAGAGGCCAACCACCACTGCCAGTCATCAACTGTACAGCACTCATATACACCTGGTCCACATCGGGTCGTTCTTCTCTGTCTACTTTAATACTCACAAAACTGTTATTCATTATTTTGGCTACTTCTGGATCCTCAAAACTTTCATGTTCCATTACGTGACACCAGTGGCAAGCAGCATATCCAATGCTGATGATGATCAACTTGTTTTCTTTTTTTGCAATATCCAATGCTTCTTCACTCCATGGTTTCCAGTTTACAGGGTTATGTGCATGTTGTAATAAGTAAGGACTGGTTTCGTTGATAAGATCATTTGTGTATGCGTATTCCATTGCAGATTTGTTTTGACTTGTGCAAGAATAGGTGATCGTGAGGATGACAATGAGCCAATATTTCATAATAACGCGTTTACCAGTGTCTAAAATATAAAAAAGCATCTCAATTTGAGAATTGAGATGCTTTTTTATTCTGAGTCGTTTTTTTAGTCGATCTCGAAAGAAATTTTCAAGTTTACTCGATATTCAGCGATCTCATTATCTTTTACGATAACTTTTTGATCACTTACCCAAGCAGACCGAATGTTTTTTACTGATTTTCCAGCTTGTTTGATTGCGTTTTTTGCTGCATCGTCCCAGCCTTTTTCAGAGCTAGCTATAACCTCAATAGTTTTAACAATTGCCATTTCAATAGTTTTTTAGTTAATATTTTACGAATGGTCCTTCTAAGATACGAGATCCTTGAGTTTTATTGAAGTAAAAGCAATGAATATTTACAGGCTTTTCTCGATATAATTACAGCTTTATCGTTGAACTACCCATTGAGTGCTTCAACATGAGCAATCTTGTCTTTCAACATCTCTTTTAGCATGTTCTCGATTCCATTTTTCAATGTAAAGGTAGAAGATGGACAACCACTACAAGCTCCTTGCAAGATTACCTTTACAATTTTGCTTTCTGGATCGTAAGAATCGAATAAAATGTTCCCTCCATCACTTGCAACGGCAGGTTTGATGTATTCTTCGATAATATTTACAATGTCTTTGGAAACATCATCTAATTGGTCAAAATTTTGATCAGCTTGTTTTTGAACTTCGTTCTGGGATACCGTAGCATTGGCCGTTAAAATTTCTTTACCCTGTTCTAAGTATGCCTTTAGAAACTCTCGAATTTCTTGTGTAACATCATTCCAATCAGCCATATCATATTTCTGAATGGAAATATAATTTTCATCAACATATACTTCTTTTACAAAAGGGAAATGAAATAATTCTTGTGCTAGAGGAGCCTCTTTGGTGTCATCTATACTCTTAAACTCGTGACCAGCAGTAACCAATTTTTTGTTGGCTACAAATTTCAATACAGAAGGATTAGGAGTACTTTCTGCATAAATGGTAATAGGTACTTTTTTGTTGCTTTCGGATTCTGTAACCACAGATTGGCCACTATTTAGGTAATTTTTAATTTGTTCAGCAACCTCTTCCTGTACATCTTCCCAAGCTACAATCTCATATTTATCGATAGCCACAAAGTTTTGAGCGATAAATACTCTTTTTACAAATGGTAAATGAAATAATTGTTGCGCCAAGGGAGAATTTTTGGCCTGATCTATATTTTCAAATTCGTAGCTCGTATGTTGTGTGAGGAAATAATTGGCTTCAAACTTAATGATACTTGGGTTCGAAGTGTTTTCTATCTTTATTTCAAAATTCTTTTCCATGCTCTAATTTTTGGCAAATTTACTAAAAAGCAATACGATATGCGCATAGTATTTATATCCCTAACATTTTTTAACGAATTAAGGTAGTCAACTTTAAAATAGGCGTTCTGGTAAAAATTTATATCTTTGGAAACGTACGAATTTGGAATATGTATTTTAAAAATAATTGTGAAGCCCCACAATATAAACTGTTTTTGACAGTTTACATTTAATTCACAAAACCTGTTTGTCCCCATAAAATGACAGTGTCTAAATGAACTTAAAAGCGATCTATGTAGTAGCCCTGATGTGGCTTTCCCAATTTGCCTTTTCGCAAGAAGGAATACCTGTATTTGCAGATTATCTTTCAGATAATCTATATTTGGTACATCCATCCATGGCAGGAGCAGCAAATGCCAACAAAATTAGGTTAACCGGAAGAGCACAATGGTTTGATGTTGATAATGCACCTAATTTACAAACCGCAAACATAAATTTTAGAGTAGGCGATAAGACCGGTTTAGGAGCGATCGTTTATAAAGATGAAAACGGAAGATTTAATCAGTCTGGAGCGTATTTAACTTTTGCATATCATCTATTATTTTCGAGAGATAGAACCGATCTCAGTATGCTTTCTTTTGGTGCAAGTACTGGTTTTATCCAGTCTAATGTGGATTTGAGAGGACTTGATGATCCTTTTGATCCAGATCCTGTAATTCTTGATCGGGTGCAAAAAGACTTTTATTATAATGTGGATGTAGGGATGTCCTATCATTATTTAGAGTGGTATGCACATTTTACAGTAAAAAACTTGCTGCCGGTAGCAAGAGATATTTTTAACCAAACAGACCCTGCTCGTGCACCAATTCGCGAGTCCAACAATCAGCGCCGGTATATCTTTTCTTTAGGATACTTATTTGATTTAGGTGGCGAAGACGGGTTTAGTTTAGAACCGTCATTATTATATCAGGCAACAGACCAAACCCAAGAAAGCACGATTGATGCTAATATGAAAGTATATAAAGATTTGGGTGAGGTAACCACACTTTGGGGGGGGATCTCATACAGAAGAAGTTTGGATGGCGCAGAATTTTCACAAGATGGATTAGCAGTAGAAAACCAACAATTACAATATATAACTCCGTTCTTGGGTGTAAACTATAAAAAATGGCTGGTTGGATATACCTACAGTTATCAATCTAATTCTGTGGTTCTAAGTAATGGAGGATTTCATCAGCTGACCATAGGATATGACTTCGCAAAACAGAAAGAACGTTGGAACTGTAAATGTCCGGCGGTAAATTCTCATTAATCTTTTGATTTATATTTTCTAGTAGTTTTTTTACTATCATTTTTCTAAAAGCGTATGGATTACTGCCTTGTTCATTATCGTAAAAGGTAATTTATCTTCCTGAGAATTATATGCACTCCCGGTAAATACAGTTATTAGATTTAGATCTTTGAAAATCATAATATATTGTCCTCCGTTTCCTGTAGCAACCTTACCTGTTTTAGAACCAAATGGGATGGTCCACCACAAAAAACCATAGTCTATATTGCTGATTTTGGTATGCGTATTTAAAGACTTTTCAATCCAATCTTTAGAGACAATTTGAATGTTATTCCATTTGCCGTTGTTTAATAATAAGAGCCCAATTTTAGCCATGTCACGAGGTGTCATTTGTATTCTCTTTGCTACATCGATAACCTCTTTTTTGGAGGTATGTTTCCAAGAGACATTATCTATTCCTAGAGGTGTAAACAAAAACTGTTTTGCAAATTGATCCAAAGGCATATTGGAAGCATTACTAATAATTTGGGCAGCAATAACGACTCCCATTGTGCAATATGTCGATGTTACTCCAGGTTTTTCAATCATGGGTAAATCCAGTGTGTATTGAATCCAATCCTTCTTTTTATAAACTTTGTCTTCCTGGCCTTTTGATTTTTTATCCCAGTCGTTACAATCCAAGCCTGATGACATGGTAAGAAGATGGCGAATGGTAATTTGTTCTTTTAAAGCATTTAGGTTTTTAGTAGGTTGAATGTTGGGCAAGTATTGCTGTACGGGATCGTCTATAGAGGTTACGAATCCTTTATCGATAGCAATTCCCATCAAAATTGAAAAGATACTTTTGGTAACCGATCGTAAATCTTGTGGAGTCTCAATGGTACGTTCATTATAATATTCTTCCAAAAGTAGCTTACCGTCTTTTATCAAAAGAAAGCTATTAATTTTATGATCATTATGTTCTAATTGACGTAATACTTCAAAAAGGTAAGAAGTATTACTATATAGTTTTTGAAAATTTTCAGTTTCCCATCCATCCGAAATCATTTTTGGTTGTTTATACTCAAATGTCTGCTGCCCATAAGAAAGCAAAGGAAGTATGATCAAATACGCTAATAGGGTTCTTAAGTATTTCATTAGAAAAAGATTTAATTTCGAGGGATTTCATTTATCCAGATCCACGCAACAAAGCCACAATTTTTATACCGTTTCCAAATGGATATTATAATGGTAGGTTGAAAATACAAAAAGCTCGCAGATGCGAGCTTTTTGTATTCCAATTTATAAAATTTAGCGTACTGCTTTTCCCTCAAACTGCAGTCGTTGATCATTTATTGAAACCAACGAAGCCAGTTCGTATATGTTCTTGTATCCATACCCATAGAGATTAATAAAAGTAGGTATGTTTAAAGCCAATGGAGCTCTTTTACTAGCAAAAAACTGCGTATCTCCTATTAGGTTATTGTTGCAATAAATCAAAATTCTTGTATCCTTTGAAGGGATATGTTTTGCCAATTCCTCTTTGGTGAAATCTGAAAAATTAATATGAATCGCTCCTTTAAGGTGTTTTTGGTTATACATGGTTTTAGAACGTGTATCCAACAAAATGGTATTTTCATCCTTCATATATTCTAGAAAAACATCCAAGGGGATTAACCTCTTTTCTCGATAACTCATTACTTCTTCAGAAACTTCTAAAAAAGAGTCATAATCTACCATAGATTTTTGAAGTTTTGCTTTGGGTTGTGATGTCATTGTAAATGATATACTTGTTATGATAATAAATAGTACAGTTCTCATAGTGTTTTGTTTTAATCTTCCCAGCTGAAGGATTTCTTTTTACCTTGACTTTTGATAGCGTTCAATAAAGCAGTTTCTAGGCTGGTGTCATTCTTCTTACTATTAGTTTTAATATATTCCACACGCTTTTTGTTCAGCTCCTGGATCTTTTGCTGTATTTCTTTACGCTTAGCACTTTTTTCGGCAATGTGTTTTTTTAATTCGGCTGTAGATTTATCCTGTAATTCTATAGGAAGTTGCTCTTCAGCTATTTCATCAATTTCAAACTCTTCATCTTCGGCAGCATCGATAAGATCCCAACTTTTGTTTTTATAAAAACCAGAGCTTTTACTGATAGTTCTACTTACTGCATTTGCTGGGCTATACGACTTTGCATTACGATCTTGTTCCATTTGCATGCTTCTTTTTTGAGCTCCACGACTACCGTAATAGATGTAAGTATCGTTTAATTGGTTGTTAAGCTGAAGAATAATATCATCATATGGGGTTGCTATATGAACTGTTTGATGGTTATGATCGATAGCACTGTATTCTCCATAAGTTAGGTCAGCACCATGTTTCCACATCGTGTCGATCCCTTGTCTGAAGTTCCCACAAAATATAGTGTTGATCGTGATCCCTTTTTCCAAAGCATCAGTAGCTGCATCTTTGTAATTGGTAGGTCCTTGAGTAAATGGTTCATTTCCGGCAATAAATATCAGTTTAAGATCGTCATTACTTTTTTTCCAGTCTAATTGATTGATGGATGTGGCAATTACCTTTCCGCAGTACTCGTTACCACCATTGGTAGTCAACCCGAATAGTTCTTTGGAAATTTCATCTAAATCATCAGAGAACGGCAGTACTTGCCGGATGTAACCTTCTTTTGATGGTAACCCATCATTGCCATATTCATATAAAGAAATCTGTAATCTGATTTTATTATGTCCGCATTTTGCGTACGACAATTCGTTAACGATTTCCCATAGTTGCGCTTTGGCTTGTTCTATAAGTCCGTCCATACTATTGCTAGTATCGAGTAATAGAGCTACTTGAATATTACTCGTATTTGGATCGGTTTTGGTCGTTAAGATTTTGTGAGGTTCTTTGGTTATTGCTACCTCATTATTCTGTTTGGTGTTTGCATTACAAGAAATATGAATAAGCAACATAAACATACTCCATATATAAAAAATTCTCATGATGTTGTTTTTTTAAATTCGTGGTTAAAAGTACCCTGAACTTTTTTGGAGAAAAATCTGGAATGAGGGAAATAGTATTTCTATTTAGTAAACGGATATACAGAATTAGGGAAAGCACTTTTTTTAAACCAAAAACGCCGTATTGTTGCAGTTTTTGCAGAATGAGAATTTTATTTTCCCAATGAAATGGATTAAGTTTATCCTTATGAAACAGAAGATGATAAAGTGGTCTAGCGTAATGCTGCTGTTATTTTTGATGGTTCCTTTTCAAGGCTTTTCTCAAGAAGAAAGTGAAGCCCCCGTTGTAACTAAGCCAATGGTGATTAAGGGTTCTGTAAAAGAAAAAAAGACCAAAAAAGCAATCAAAGATGTAGAGGTTACCATAATGGGTAAGGGTACAGTATTGACCGATGTTTTTGGGGACTTTAGAATACAGGCACGGGTAGGAGATGAGATTGTTATTAGTCATGATAGTTTCGAGACGGTGCGATATGTTGTGAAAGACGGACAGCGAGTTGATGTTGAAGTAAAGGAAAACCCGGTAACGGTAAGATCAAAACAGTTATCCAAGAAAAAGAGGGAGTCAGAATATCAGGAAAACCTCCGACTAGCTCGAAGTACAATAAGAAAGGATGTATCTGCGAGTATTGGATATATCACAAAATCGCTAGAAAGTATTCAGGAAGATGATCCGAAAGGGGATATGAAAAGGGCAGAACTGTATGAAACCCTTGCAGATATCTATAGTTTTTCGAAACAGCCTGATTTGGCAGAAAGCAATTACAGAATTAGTTTGTCCTATGCTTATAATACCAATGTAAAAATTAAATTAGGAAAAGCGCAACTAGAGGATAAAAACTATCAGGGTGCTTTTAAAACGTTTGATGAATTGCAACGTTCTCGATTAAATGCAGAACAAAAAATTTTGGTTTTAGAAGGCTTGGGAGATAGTAATAAGGGATTAGAAAATTCTTCGGGAGCTATTCAAAATTATAATAGTGCACTGTCTTTAAGTAAAAGGAAAAATCTTGATGATCAAGAAATTTCTTTAAACACCAAATTGGCTGATGTACTTCAAGAACAAGGTAATACCTCTGATGCTGCGGGGTATTTAGATAATTCTGTACAGTTAGCTCAGCAACAAGATAGAAAAACGGCTGCAAGACAGCGTAGTGTAGCGGCCGATTTTTATAACAAGAGTAATAGCTACGATAAAGAAATACAATTACGTAAAGAAGCACTAGCAGATATTGAAGAAATAGAAGAAAATGCCGAAGGTGAGCTGTTGGAAGAGGACAGAGCAATTACACCGCAAGTACAAAATTATAAGATTGCTAATGCTTTTGTGGCACAAGAAAAATATGATGAAGCCATCAGTTATTTTGAAGAGAGTAAAAAGGAAGCTGCATCAAAAAATGACCTTATCGTACAAAAAGATGCCACCCGGAAATTGGGAGAGGTATATCGAGAAAAGGGAGAGCTAGATAAAGCTTCAGAAGAGTTTGAGGAGTATGAAGTGATCGTAGATAAGTTATACATTCAAAAGGAGCAGGAAATATCTCAGGCAGCACGTTTTGGTCGGGAATTGGCTTTGAGTGCCAATAGGATTGAGAGTTTGGAGAAAGACCGAGAACTTAATGAGGCGCGTTATCAACTTGCGTTCGCCTCTCAGGAAATATCGGATCAAAAAAGTTTACGCCAACAGGTGATGATTTATTTCTTGGTTGGCCTTTCAGTGTTATTATTGTTAATGGCATATCTGATGTTTAGAAACATCAAACAACAACGGTATGCGAATAATCTTTTGGCATTAAAATCACTGCGATCCCAGATGAATCCTCATTTTATTTTCAATGCTTTAAATTCGGTGAATACCTTTATTGCTACTAGTGATGAGAGAACAGCAAATCGATATCTTACCGACTTTTCATTGTTGATGAGAGCTGTTTTGGAAAACAGTGAAGAGGATTTTATTCCATTAGAAAAAGAAATAGAACTGTTACGCTTGTATGTACAGTTGGAGCACTTTAGATTTCAGGATAAATTTGAGTATAAGGTGGAGGTGGATCCGGCTATAGATGTAGCCGAATATGTAATCCCACCAATGCTTTTACAACCTTATGTAGAGAATGCCGTTTGGCATGGGCTACGATATAAATCAGAAAAAGGAACGTTATCTATTCGATTTGATAAGGTAGATGAAGGTAGTATCAAGATTGTTATAGAAGATGATGGTATTGGGAGAAAGCAGTCTAATGCATTAAAAACTAATAATCAGAAGTTGCAAAAGTCCCGAGGGATGAGCAATATCAAAAAAAGAATAGAAATTCTTAACGAAATGTACAAAGATAAAGTTGATGTTTTCGTTACGGACCTAAACGAAAATGAAGAAGGAACTCGAGTGCAATTAATACTTAAAAAAGATAAATGAATTTAACCGCAATTATTGTAGACGATGAAGCAAATAGTAGGTTAATCCTGCGTAACTATTTAGAGAAATATTGTACTTCTGTGACCATATTAGGTGAAGCTGCAAGTGTACAAGAAACACTACAACTTTTAGAAAAAATGACACCAGATATGTTATTTCTAGATGTAGAAATGCCCTACGGAAATGCGTTTGACCTACTGGAGCAAGTTCCAGATCGTACTTTTGAAATTGTATTTGTGACAGCCTATGATCATTATGCTGTTGAGGCGTTAAATGCGCAGGCTACCTATTATCTGTTAAAGCCTATTGCTATTGATAATTTGATTAAAGCGGTAGATCATGTTACTCATATCAAACAGAAAGAAATGGCACTGCAAGATGCTGTATTGGTGCCAAAAATGGCTGCAGTGGAAAGCAAAATTACCATTCCGCAGCAGGATGGTTTCGAAATCCTGGAAGTAGCAGATATCTTATATTGTGAAGCTGATGATAATTATACCAAAATTTATCTGGAAAAAGGGCAGAAGCTGGTCAGTAAAACCTTGAAATATTTTGAAGATTTACTCAAGGTGCATGGTTTCTTAAGAATACATAAAAGTTATTTGGTGAATATTGGAAGAATTACCAGATATCGAAAAGGAAAAGGAGGGAGTGTTATGCTTACCTCAGGGAAAGAATTAGCTGTTTCTTCTTCAAAAAAAGGAGCTTTGCTAGATTGCTTTAAATAACTAAAAATCCAAAAAGCTTACCGTAGGAGATGCCGTTGTTGAAGCGACGATGTCTGCAAGGATCTCGGGATTAGCATTAGTGTATAATTGATGCCTTCCCATATCTGATTTTGAATTCAAAATCCCGTTGGTAGCTAACACCGCTTTGGTTTGTCGTGCAACAGCTTCTCCAGAATCAATAATCGTTACTTTGCTCGGGAGTATCTTTTTTAAGACCGGAATTAGATAGGGATAATGCGTACAACCCAAAACAAGGTGGTCTATATCCTTCTCCAGCATAGGATCCATATACGATTGTAACAGATCGAGCATTTTTTTGGAGTGGATTTCACCTTCCTCGATGAGTTCTACCAATCCGGTTCCAATAACTTCTATCACTTCAATATTTTGAGCATAGAGATCAGAGGTCTGTGCAAATAGCTCGCTGGATAAAGTTCCTTTGGTGGCTAGTACACCTACTTTTTTGGTTTTGGTGTGAATAGCCGCAGGTTTTATAGCCGGTTCAATCCCTATAAATGGGACATCATAAGTGTCGCGTAACGTTTTGATTGCATTAGTAGTAGCAGTATTGCAGGCTACTACGATAATTTTGCTATTTAATTCTAGTAGTTTTTCGGTGTTTTTGATGCTTAACTGCAAAATTTCACCCTTACTTCTTTTGCCATAAGGGGCGTATTTACTGTCTGCCAAAAAAATACAGTCCTCACTGGGTAAAAGTGCAGCAATTTCTTTCCATATCGAGGTGCCGCCAACTCCAGAGTCAAATATTCCGATGGGTTGATTTTGTGTCATCTACCGTGCAATTTGTTTCAAAAATAAAAAAGACAGTGAGAAATAGTCTTCACTGTCCTTAATTTTATCTTTAAAAAGAATTTGGTTTCAATTAGATACCTAAGTCCTTTTTTACATCAGCCATTAGGTCTTTACCATCGGCCATGATTACACCAGTTCCTGTTGTAGAATCAAGTACGTAGTTAAATCCTTGAGCTCTTGCTACTTTTTGGATTGATGCACGTGCTTTTTCATAGATAGGCTTCATTAATTCTATCTCTTTTTTCTGAAGATCTTGAAGCGCATTGGTTCTATAATCGTTGATACTTTTTTCTGTAGCTTGAATTTCTTGCTGTCTTTTTAAGTTTTCCTCATCAGTTTTTGTTTCAGCCTCTTGAGAATACTTTTTAATAGTGCTTTGCAATTCTAGAACCATATTTCTAATCTCTGCATCATAAGTCTTGTTAAGCTTTTCGATCTCACTTTTAGCAGCTTTGAAAGCAGGCATTGCCTCAACTAATTCTTGCGATGCAATATGTGCTACTTTTGATTGTGCATTTACAAAACCAGTGGTTCCCATAGTAATTGCAATAGCTACTAGTAATGTTCTAAATTGTTTCATTGTAGTAATATTAAAGGGTGTTATAAAATTTAAAGTTATTTATTCGTTACTATCTCCGCCATCAGATTGTGAATCGTCGTCCTCTTTCAGTTTCTGCTTGGCAGCTTTCAAAGCCTCTATTGAGTCTTTTTTCTTTTTTTGTAATTCTAATAATTTTGCTCTTCTTTCTTCAAACTCTTTTCTTTTTGCGGCACGTATAGAATCTCTTTCGGCTTTACGCTGTGCAAGAAGTTGTTCTCTTTCAGATTGTTTTTGCAAGGTAGCTCTTTCCCTGTCCGTCACTTCTTTTTCTTGAGCAGCACTTCTTTTTTCAGACCTTTCTAAAGCTTTTTTCTCTCTCTTGTTATTCAGCTGCTTTCTTTTTGAGGCTCTATTGATTCTTAATAAAACCTGATCACTGATATCATATCGATCTGCAGAGTACAACATGACCAAATCGGCAGTCTTATCAAAAATGAAATCGTATCGTTTGTTTTTTGCGATTTCTTGTACCGCTACAAAAACTTGATCTTGTACCGGCTGTACGAGTCTTTTTTTCTGTAAAAACAAATCCCCATTAGGGCCAAATCTTTTTTGCTGATATTCTAATATTTCTTTTTCCTTATAAAGAATGTCTTCTTCTCTTTCTTCAATCAATTCTTTGGTTAATAAAACTCTTTCATTATTCAGATCCTTTCGCATTTCATCTACTTCTTTCAATTCAGCTTCGATCTCCACCTTCCATTTTTGTACTTTGGATTCAAGTTCAGCAGAGGCTTGATTATATTCAGGAACATTTTCTAGAATATATTCCATATCAATGTAACCAATTCTGATGCCTTTTTGTGCGCTTGCGGATGATGTGAACGACAACCAGGCCATCGCGGCGAGCATTAAAAGAATCTTTGTTTTCATAATTTTGTTTATTTATTGAAATAATCGTGCCAAAACTAAAACTGTTGTCCAATAATAAAATGAGTTTCCCATCCATTAGGCCCAGTATTAGTCCCTGGGATTGGGTCAAACCCATATCCAAAATCGATCCCTAATAAACCAAAAGCTGGCATAAAGATACGTAAACCTGCACCAGCAGAACGATTTAATTGAAAAGGATTGAATCCTTTAAAACTGTCATAGGTAGCACCACCTTCCAAAAATGTCAACATATAGATTGATGCCGCTGGTTTTAACGTTATTGGATAACGAAGTTCTAACGAATATTTATTATAAATTGTTGCACCGTCTCCATCAAAATCTTGATTCGTAGGTCTGCTCAAAGGAATTAAGGACTGATTTGGATATCCTCTTAATGCTACAACTTCACGACCATCAAGGGCTGTAGCTCCCAAACCATCTCCTCCAAGGAAAAAGCGCTCAAAAGGAATGTTTCCTCTATTACTATTATAAGATCCTAAGAATCCGTATTCAGCTCTTGTTCTTAAAACAAGAGGTTTTTTGCCTAAATTAATTAAGCTGGTATACCATGTACCGTCAAACTTAATCTTATAGTATTCTAACCATTTGAAACGCTCTTGATCGATTTCTCCGATCTCTTCATTTATTTCCTGACTTCTTACCTGTTGTTGAGTGTCTGTAAGATCAAGGTTACTTTGCTCTTCTTCTAGTGCATCTCTTTGTGTTGCAAGTGCGTTATAATCATTTCCGTCAAACAAGGAGTAAGGTAACGATAATTTGGCAACAATATTAAATTCTGATCCTCCAATTGGGAAGATCGGGTTTACTGTAGTGTTATTTCTGCTTAAACCTATGGTATAGGATAAATCATTTGACGATCCATTACCAAATGTAAACAATCTGGTGTTGTAGTTTTTGAGGTTGTAGTGTCTGATGCTAACAGCTTGGGATAAGGTAAAGTAGTTATCCGGCCAATTTAATCTTTTTGCGATACCTATAGATCCACCAGTAATAAGGAACTTGCTATCTCGATCTACATCGCGATTAATATTGTTAAATAGGAACTGAATGGTATGAGAGAATGATGTGGATAACTGATATGGGCGTTTACCACCTAACCAAGGTTCAATAAATGACAAGCTGTAGGTCTGAAAAAATCTACTGGCTTGGGCTCTAAGACGCAAAGTTTGGCCATCTCCCATAGGTAGTGGGCTATATGCTTCACCATTAAAGATATTTCGGATCGAGAAGTTGTTGAATGCCAAACCTAGTGTACCCACAAAGCCTCCACCTCCAAAACCACCTTGGAGTTCAATCTGACTGGAACCTTTTTCTACGACAGGGTAGTTGATATCAATTGTACCTGCCTGTGGATTTGCATTTTGGAATTGAGGCTCCAGCTGTTCAGGATCGAAGAATCCTAATTGTCCAATTTCTCGTACGGTACGTACTACCAGATCTTTACTATAACGCTGTCCTGGTTTAGTTCTTAAAATCCGGTAAATTACGTGGTCATTGGTTTTGTCGTTCCCAGTAACTGTAATATGATCAAAATAAGTCAATTTTCCTTCACGAATACGAATCTCAAAATCAATAGTATCATTGTAAACATTGGTTTCTACTGCGTCTATACTAGAGAATAAATATCCATTATTCTGATACAGGTTTGTCAGATCATCTGCATCTGGTTTGGTATTGTCAGCAATTTGTTTTTCTAATAAAACACCATTGTATACATCTCCTTTTTTGATTACAAGCTGTCTAGCTAGTTGTCTGTCGGTATATACGCTGTTTCCTAAGAAATTTATATTTCCAAAGTAATATTTGTTTCCTTCTTCGATATTCAGATTTAAAGAAACTGTGCTATCATCGTTTACAATCAAAGAATCTCCAACAATACGAGCATCTCTATATCCCTTTTCCTTGTACTTTTTGATGATATTATCCTTGTCATCCTGATAATCAGCTTTGATATACTTTGAGCGTTTCCAGAACCTATAGGCTTTCTTCTGTTTGGTGTTAGACATGGCACCTCTTACCTTAGCGTCAGAAAGTTGTTCATTACCATCAATATTGATTTTGGCTACTTTTACACGATCGCCTTTGTCGATTCTTACCAACATGTTTACTTTGTTGGTAGCTACAGTATCTGTTACTGGAGTAGTGTTTATTGCTACTTTGGTATTTAAGAAACCTTCTTTTTTATATTTATTACCGATAAAATTTCGAGTAGTGGTAATAAGGTTTTCTGTTACTTTGGTTCCTTTGGTAAGGCTATTATCTTTTATGAGATCTTCTCCTTTACGTTTTTTTACACCTTCGATACGAACTTCATTCAATTCTGGAACCTCTTGTATATTAAGTTCGATATCTGCAACTTCTCCTTCCACATTGGTAATGTAGAAATTGATATCGCTAAACAATTCTAAATCCCATAGTTTTTTGATTACTTTGCTAATACGATCTCCTGGTAAGAAGATGCGTTCTCCTTTTCGTAATCCTGTAAAAGTGATAACGGTATTTTCATTATAACTAGTAGTTCCAGTCACTTTGATCTCACCCAAAACATATTCTTTCCCTCCGGATCCAGGGATAGTTTGTGCAGAAACTGATAATGTGTTTATGAATAAAGCAAGTAACGTAAAATACGCAATTGGTAATCTTTTTGTCATTTTTTTAACTGAGCTGCTCACTAGTTTTTCCAAATCTTCTTTCTCTTTTTTGATAGTTGTATATGGCCTCAAATAAATGTTCTTTTCTAAAATCTGGCCATAAAATCTCTGTAAAATATAATTCTGCATACGCAATTTGCCATAATAGGAAATTACTAATACGTTTTTCTCCACTGGTACGTATTAGAAGATCCACATCTGGCAAATTTTTAGTATACAAATGCTCATTAATGACTGATTCATTTATAAGATGTGGCGAAATTACACCATTTTTAACTTTAATACTGATTTCTTCTATTGTTTTTATAAGTTCTTCACGACTTCCATAACTCAACGCGAGCGTCAATGTCATGTGGTCATTAGATTTGGTTTTTTCTATAACTTCCATTAGCTCTTTCCTTGCTTTTCCTGGTAAAGATTGAAGATTACCAATAGCGTTGAGCTTAATGTTGTTTTCTTGAAGTGTCTTGATTTCTTTTTTTAAAGAGGTGACTAGAAGTTTCATTAAAGTGTCAACCTCTAACTTTGGTCTGTTCCAATTCTCTGTAGAGAATGCGTATAATGTAAGATATTTTACTCCGATCTCAGCGCAACTTTCAACGGCTTCACGAACAGCTTTTGTTCCTTTTTCGTGACCAACACTTCTGAATAAGCCTTGCTTTTTGGCCCACCGGCCATTGCCGTCCATTATTATTGCAACGTGCTGAGGGATATTATCATTTAACTGTTTTTTGTCAACCATTTTTAAAAAGCACAATAACACGGTATCCTACCCCAAGTATACGATATTGTAATACCTGTAAATACATACCAGTCATTGTTGTTTAAATTACCAAATCCTGTACCAAATCTATCATCGGGATCACTTCCGTCCAGATTATCTGTAAACGTATATCGGGCACCTATCTCTGCCCCGATAACAAAATCCCTACCTAATGTTTTTTTGATTCCTACAACCATAGGAATAGCAAAACTCCATTTATCGCTATAGGCTTCTATTTGGTTACTGGCATCTATTGCCTGCGCACCATAGTTAAAAGCTGTCAATCCACTATAAAGATAAGGAGTAAACTGGGGTTTTCCATCATATAAAAACCAATCCCAGAAATTAAACTCCATACCTACTGATAGTTCTTTTACAGAATTATCAAAACTTAGTCCTCTTTCTTTTCTACGATCATCACCTTTAGAATCGTCTCCATCAAGTCCCGCATATAGAAACGAAGCTCTAAATGCATGTCTTTTACTTCTGTTCCACTTTGCAATTACCCCAAAAGCTACGTCGTTGGGAGCAATGTAGTACGTCGATCCTACATCACCTATATAATTGGCGCCTCCGGCCATCAAACCTACTTCGTAAGTTTGGGATGTAGCAGATTGTACGAAAAATACAATAAATAATAGTGATGCTAAGTATCTCATAGATTTTCAAAAGTTTGCAAATATAACAATTAACTTTAGTACACAAGAATTTGAGTAAAATAGTATGACTTAAAAAACACTTTTTAGCAGATTTTATTGTTTAATTACGTTTATCTTCTCCCCACAACATTTTTTTGCGCAGTGTTTTCAGAAAGCTATTGCCTTGCAAAACAACCATATTTATTTTAAAAGGGGCTTTTTTTATGATCACAGTAGCATCATTAGGTAATGTGTGGATTCTTGAATCCAGGGAGACTAAATAAGAATCCTCTCTTCCGGTAACCTGAAGTTTAATTTCTGTGTCGTCGGGAATAACCAGAGGTCTTGCGTTTAGATTGTGGGGGGCTATAGGGGTAAGTAACATGCTTTCTGCATCAGGCATCACAACAGGTCCGCCACAACTCAAAGAATATCCCGTAGATCCAGTAGGTGTAGCAACAATAAGTCCGTCTGCCCAATACGAAGTTAAAAACTCATCATTCAAACTGGTATGCACGGTAACCATCGAGGTGGTGTTTCTTCTACTAACAGCAATTTCATTCATCGCAAAATTCAAAACTCCAAACTCGTCTGTTGGAGTCACCGTTTCTACAGTAACTAAACTTCTTGGGGATATGACATACTTTTTCTCAAGTATAAGATCAATACTGTCTTGTATTTCTTCTTTTTGGATGGTGGCTAGAAATCCCAATCTTCCGGTGTTAATCCCAGCAATAGGAATTCCCAAATCTCTAACATAAGTAATGGTTCTTAATATGGTTCCATCACCGCCGATACTGAAAAAGAGATCGTAAGATGTGTCTAATTCCTCAAAAGTGCTGAAATGAGAATAACTCTTGTCGATTTCGTCATGAAGATGAATGAGTTCTAAAAAATTCTTTTCAATGACTACTTCGACATCATTGTTATCAAGAATGTCTAGTAATTGCTGGATATAAATCCCTGAATTTTTATGATAGAACTGCCCGTAAATACCGATCTTCATCACGATATGGTTTGTATGAGTTGGTTATATAAACAATCAAATATTTAAATACTTTTCCAAATATTTTGATCGTTCCTTTAAATTGGTTAAAAAGGTGTCTTCTTGGTGTTTCGAAACAATATTGTAGCTATATCTTCTAAAGGTTTGAACAATATTATTGATATCACTATCTCCAATTTTGATAGTGATTTGTGCTACATCATTTTCCATATTAGAAATAAATAATCCTAATACCTTGGCGTTATTCGATTCGATGATTTGAGAAATTTCACTGAATGAATAATCCAAGATTCCTTTTTCTACAATCAGAATATTACCAGGTTCACTCAGGAAAGGAGTTTCATTAAAAAGGTTCATGATATCTCCCAATTCGAAAAGTCCCAGATAGCTATTGTTATCGTCCAGTACCGGTATGATGTTCGATTGGTTTTGTGCAAAAGCTTCCAAAATATCCAACCAATTTTGATCTTTTCTAACAAAAAAACCTTCTAACGCATACTGGTAGGCTTCCAGAGTCTTGTCGGTTTCAAAACATCGTATATCTGTCTCAGAAATACAACCTAAGTAGGTTTTGTCCTTTATTACCGGGAAATGGGTATACGTTAGCTCATTGAATAATAATTGGGCTTCAGTTACCTTAACCGAGATGTCTAAAGGTTCAATTTCGTTTACTATGTATAAGTTCGTCTTCATATGTTTTTTTGGACCCCTATATGATGCAAAATAATCAAAAAATATGCAATCAAGGCGTTCTCAACTTTGTATTTTTGCTTTTTTAGATAAATACATCAAAAACTATGACAAAGTTAAGTGTTAATGTCAATAAAATTGCAACGCTTCGTAATTCAAGAGGGGGTAATGTACCGAATTTGTTGAAAGTAGCAAGTGATATTCAGGATTTTGGAGGGCAGGGGATTACTATTCATCCAAGGCCAGATGAGAGACACATTCGATATCAAGATGCCTATGATTTAAAACCCATTGTTCATACCGAATATAATATAGAAGGAAACCCGATTCCAAAGTTTGTGGATTTGGTTTTGGCAGTAAAACCTACCCAGGTCACTCTGGTGCCCGATGCTATTGATGCGATTACCAGTAACGCCGGATGGGATACCAAAAAGAACGAAAGTTTTTTGAATGAAGTGATTTCAGAATTCAAACGAAATGATATCAGAACCTCAATTTTTGTGGATCCGGTGATTGATATGATAGAAGGAGCAGTCAAAACAGGAGCAGATCGTATAGAGCTTTATACCGAAGAATTTGCTTTAGAATATGGTAAAGGAAATAAAGAGGCTATTACACCATATGCCCAATGTGCACAATTGGCAATAGATTTAGGTCTTGGAGTCAATGCTGGACATGATTTGTCATTAGATAATATTCAGTTTTTTAAAGAAAATATTCCTGGTCTTTTAGAAGTGTCAATAGGCCATGCATTAATTAGTGAGTCCATTTATCTTGGCTTAGAAAATGTGATTCAGATGTACTTACACCGTCTTAAATAATATAGTTATGAAATTACACGCTAATGTTTTTGGAGCAGGGCAACCCTTGCTAATTCTTCACGGTTTTTTGGGGATGGGAGACAACTGGAAAACCTTAGGGAAAAAAATTTCTGAACAGGGTTTTGAAGTTCATCTAATTGATCAGCGCAATCACGGAAGAAGCCCACATAGTGATGAATTTAGTTATGATTATATGGTAGAGGATCTTTTGGAGTACTGTACTACGAACAATTTGGATGCTATCCATTTGCTGGGGCATTCTATGGGAGGTAAAGTAGCGATGTTGGCTGCGGTAAAACATCCAGAGTTGATCTCAAAACTAATTGTAGCGGATATTGGGCCTAAGTATTATCCTTTACATCATCAAGATATTTTGGATGGATTGAATGCACTTGATTTTGAAGTATTGAAGTCTAGGGGAGAAGTGGATAAGGAATTGAGTTTGTATGTGCCAGATATGGGAGTGCGAATGTTTTTGATGAAGAACTTATACTGGAAAGAAAAGGGAGTGCTTGGATTGAGAATGAACCTGAGTGCACTCATCAAAAATGCTTCAGAAATTGGAGTGGCATTAGGGGATGAATATCATTATGATGGTGCTGCTTTGTTCTTAAAAGGAGAAAAATCCAATTACATTTTAGAGGAAGATCAGCCTGGAATTACTCAGCAATTTCCCAATGCTTATATACGCGAAATACCCGCTGCTGGTCATTGGTTACACGCCGAAAACCCATCTCAATTTTTGGCCGAAGTATTGGAATTTGTTAAAAATTAAGTAAAAAATGCTATGTATGCATAATATTTTTAGGATTTCGTTGTCTAATTGGTATTTTCTACTATTTTTGGGGAATCTTTTTACAAACCCTAAAACAAAAACAATTTTAAATTATTATGAAAAAACTTTTATTATTAGTCCTGTTCTTGTTGATGACTATAATGACTTATGCTGGAGGGTATCGAGTTAGTGCTCAAGGTCAGAGAGCGATTGCAATGGGGCACACTGGAGTAGCTGTTGTGAATAGTGCTGAACTTGTATTTTTTAACCCTGCGGGTCTTGTGTATCTGGAAAACAGCCTGAATGTAAGTGCAGGGGTGAGTGGGATTTTTTCAAATGTAATTTTTCAGAATGAAGATTTGGGGATAAAGGCAGAAACGGATAATCCTTTAGGGACGCCACTTAATTTATATGGTTCTTATAAAGTGAATGACTGGATGTCTGTAGGTCTTGGTGTATATACCCCTTACGGGAGCGAGGTTACTTGGTCAACAGATTGGGCAGGATCTCACTTGGTAAACAATATTGATTTCAAAGCGATTTATGTGCAACCTGTTGTATCTTTCAAGCTTTCAGACTATTTCAGTATTGGTGGAGGACCTATATATGTTACAGGTTCAGTAAACTTTAATCGTAACTTTAATAGAAGTTTGACAGATATCGAAGGAACCCGTTCTAATATTACTGTAGACGATTCTGGTGTAAGTAATTGGGGATGGAGTGTAGGTGCGATGTTTAATCCAACCGAAAACCTTCGTATAGGATTTAGCTATAGAAGTGAAATCATCCTTGAAGCAGAAGATGGAGAAGCAACTTTTGCTAATTTCCCAAATTCTCCTGCATTCCCAGCAAATGGAAATACAACATTTAGCGCAGAATTACCACTACCTGCTGAGTTAACTGTTGGATTGTCTTATGAGTATAAGAAATGGTTGTTTGCTTTTGATTTCAATAGACAATACTGGGGGGTATATGAATCTTTGGATCTTACCTTCGGAAATGGGGCGACCTCTTTGAACCCACGTAACTATAAGAACTCTTCAGTGTATCGTTTTGGTGTTCAGTATGATGTTACAGGTGAAATTTCTCTAAGAGCAGGGTATTATAGGGATGAAACTCCTGTGCAATCAGGTTTCTTTGCTCCTGAAACTCCAAGAAATGATGCGGATGGATTCTCGGGTGGTCTTAGTTTCGCAATTAATTCTAAGTTTTCTGTCGATGCTTCGTTCTTGTATTTGAGATTTGATGAAATTGATGAGTCGTATGACTTTGGTACAGATCCTGTTTCAGGAACCACATCTTCTTTTGGGGGCACTTATAAATCAAGTGCTTTCGTTCCGGGTCTTGGTTTAACTTATAAAATGTAATTCATGATGATAAAAAATATAAAATATTTAGCGATTCTAGCTGTTGGATTGGTGGCTTGTGAGCCAGAATTTGATAATCCAATCGATGAATCAGGAGTATTTACCAGTGGAGAAGCTAACTTTAGTAACTTCGTAGCGTTAGGAAATTCATTAACTGCTGGATTTGCTGATGGAGCCTTATATATCACAGGGCAAGAGAATTCTTTTCCAAATATTCTATCTCAACAATTTGCATTAGCGGGTGGGGGAGAATTTACACAGCCTTTGATGGCGGATAATGCTGGAGGATTTAGTAATGATCCAGTAACATTCCCTACCAGATTTGTATTGGCTTTTGATGCTCAAGGAAACCCTGGTCCTGCCAGATTTACTGGTGCTGCGCCAACTACAGATTTTACAAATAACTTAGGGAGTTCTTTTAATAATATGGGGGTTCCAGGAGCTAAGAGTTATCATTTAGCTGCTCCGGGTTATGGAAATGCTGCAGGTGTTGCTGCGGGATTAGCTAATCCTTATTATGCAAGATTTGCATCATCTGCAACTTCTACGGTAATCGGTGATGCAGTGGCGCAAAGCCCAACTTTCTTTAGTTTATGGATAGGTAATAATGATATTCTTTCATATGCTACTTCTGGTGGTGTTGGAGAAGATCATAATGTAACAGGAAATTTAGATCCTTCAACATACGGGTCTAACGATATTACTAATAATAATGTATTTGCTTCGGTATATAACGATCTTTTAGCTGCGCTTACATCTAATGGTGCAGGGGGAGTTGTATTGAACTTGCCAGACGTAACGTCTTTACCATTTTTTACAACTGTTCCTAATAATGCATTGGTATTAGATGCTACTCAGGCGGCAAGTCTTACTGGTTTCTTCCAGGCGGTAGTTGGTATTGTAACAGCTCAAATTGCAGGAACCGGAGCTCCTTTAGCTCAAGCACAGGCAGTAGCATCGCAATATGCGATTACATTTAATGCTGGGCCAAACAGATTTTTAATCAAAACCGAAGTAACACCTACAAACCCACTTGGTTTCCGTCAAATGACAGAAGAAGAACTGTTGGTACTTACTATTGATCAGGCTGCCCTGGCGCAAGGTTATGGATCTGTAGTGTTAACTCCAGAAGTGCTTCAGGTATTAGGAATCCTACAAGCGGGTGGAATGCCTACTGCGGAGCAAGGAGCACTAGTGATAGCTGCGATCAGTGCTATCGATGATCAAGATGCATTAGATAGTGATGAGCTTACTGCTATAGAAACAGCTAGAACTTCTTTTAATGCTACTATTGCTGGATTAGCTGCGGCCAATGGTATTGCTTTCTATGATGTGGCAAGTGATTTATCGCAAGCCGCAAATGGAGGTATACCTTTTAATGGAGGTATCATCACTTCGGATTTTGTTACCGGTGGAGGATTCTCTTTAGATGGAGTACATCCTACTCCTAGAGCTCATGCTTTGGTGACCAACGGAATTCTAGATGCTATTCAAGAAACTTATGGAGCACAGCTTCCTAGAGTAGATCCAGGAGATTTTGGTACAGTTACCTTAAGTAACGAAGTGAACTAAGATCACAATACATACTCAAAATAGAATAAACCTGCTTATTTTTTAAGCAGGTTTTTTTATATTCATAGCATACAAACCATAACCAATATATTATGAAGTTTCTTTTAAAATTAGTCTTAAGCGCGTTGGCTGTTTTATTATTGGCCAAAATTCTACCGGGCGCTCAGGTTGATAATTATGTAAGTGCACTTATTGTAGCGGTAGTTTTGGCAGTCTTAAACACTATCGTAAAGCCAATTCTAGTGTTTTTGACGTTACCGGCTACCATTGTTACTTTGGGGTTATTTTTATTAGTAATTAATGCTGCAATTATTTTGTTGGCCGATTATTTTATCGATGGATTCTCGGTCAATGGATGGCTTTGGGCGTTGATATTTAGTGTTTTGTTATCGGTATTTCAATCGATCCTGCATTCAATTTTGATAAAAGATAAAAGCTAGCTGTTTTTCAAGGAGTTAAAAATTTGTTGTGACGTAAAAAAGTATTACTTTTGCAACCCAATTTTTAGTAGTAAACGTAGAGATAATGAATATTTCAAAAGAGCAATTAGACGATTTAAATGCAGTAGTAACTGTTGATATTTCCAAAGAAGATTATACTGGTAAGGTAGATAAAATCCTAAAGGATTACCGCAAAAACGCGAATATCCCCGGGTTTAGAAAAGGTCATGTTCCTATGGGACTTGTTAAGAAACAGTATGGAAAGGCAGTATTGGTAGATGAGGTGAATAAATTATTGCAAGATGCTTTACACAAATATTTAACTGAAGAAAAATTAGATGTTTTAGGTAACCCTTTACCAAAAGAACAAGAAAATTTTGATTGGGATGCTGACGATTATTCTTTCGAATTTGAATTAGGGCTAGCACCAAAGTTTGATGTTAAACTTAACAGCAAAAAAGCGATTACTCATTACAAAATTGTTGCTAGCGATGAGATGATCGATAACCAGGTAAATACCATCCAAAAACAGTACGGTAAATTAGTTGCTAAAGATGTTGCAGAAAAGGAAGATTTGGTTGCCGGTGTTTTCGTAAATGAAGAAAAAGAAATCAATAATCCTACTACTGTTGCTTTAGAAAAAATCAAAGGAAAAAGAAACCTAGATAAATTTTTAAAAGCAAAGATAGGAGATACACTTACACTAAAAACAAAAGGGTTATTTAATGATGATCATGACTTGATCAGTGCTCTGAAAATAACTCATGATGATGCTCAGGATCTAGATATTGAAGTTACTTTTACAGTTAATGAAATTAACAAACAAGAGTTAGCTGATTTGGATCAGGAGTTATTTGATAAGTTGTATGGTCCAGGTGTTATTTCAAGTGTTACCGAATTAAAGGAAAGAATCAAAACGGATTCTGAGTTGCAGTTTGAGCAGCAGTCTGATCAGCAATTGCTAAACGCTATAACAGAGTCACTTCTTGAAAATACGAAGTTTGATTTACCAGTAGAATTTTTACAAAAATGGATTCGCACTACAGGGGAGCAACCATTAACTGAAGATCAAGCTAAAGATGAGTTTGAGAAAAGTGAAAAAGGATTGCGTTACCAATTAATAGAAGGTAAAATCATTAGCGATAACAATTTGCAAGTAACTTTTGAAGAATTGAAGGACTTTGCAAAAGACTTGATCAAAGGGCAAATGGCTCAGTTTGGACAGATGTCTCCTCAAGACAAAGAGTTAGAGGATATTGCTGCACGTATCTTATCAAATCAAGATGAGGTGAAAAGAATTTCTGAGCAATTGATGAGCAAAAAGCTATTGAATTTTTACAAAGAGAATGCAAAGCTTAAAACCAAAGAAGTAAGCTTTGATGAATTCATAAAAGAAGTTTACAAATAATTAATGTTGTAATTTACTAAGGAATTTATACTTATATTTAGGGCGTTAAACCACTTAGTGGTAAACGCCTTTTTTTATAAATAAAATTTCAGAGAAAGAACATATGGATTACGGAAAAGAATTCGAAAAATATGCTACAAAACATCATGGGATAAGCAGTACGTATTATAACCAGATGATTAGTAGTATGTATCCAACCAATATGACTCCAAATATTATTGAGGAACGTCAAATGAATATTGCAATTTTTGATGTTTTTTCAAGATTAATGATGGATCGTATTATATTTTTAGGAACTGGTATCAATGATCAGGTTGCTAATATTGTGCAAGCACAACTTTTGTTTTTGGAGAGTGTAGATGCTTCAAAAGATATTCAGATCTATATCAATTCTCCAGGAGGAAGCGTATATGCTGGTTTAGGGATTTATGATACGATGCAGTTTATCAAACCAGATGTAGCTACGATTTGTACAGGTATGGCGGCTTCTATGGGTGCTGTGTTGCTTTGTGCTGGTCAAAAAGGGAAACGTTCTGGTTTGCCGCATAGCCGTGTGATGATTCACCAGCCTCTAGGTGGAGCGCAAGGACAAGCAAGTGATATAGAAATCACAGCTCGAGAGATATTGATTCTGAAAGAAGAATTATATAAGATCATAGCGAAGCATTCTGGACAGACGTATGAAAAGATTTATGAGGATAGTGATAGAGATTATTGGATGAAAGCTGATAAAGCTTTAGAGTACGGAATGATTGATGAAATCTTAACAAGAGAATAACATTCTTTTATTGAGTTCGAGGCTTGTGTTTCGACTTAATGAAAATAACATAGTATTGCTGAAAAAAGCGTTCTAAAATGTTTCGTTTCACACGATTATTATAGTAAACGTAATTGGGATATATTTTTTGTAATACAAAGAGAAAGATTAATAGAAACTAAATAACGATGGCGAAAGAAGATTTAGAATGCTCTTTTTGTGGGAGAAAGAAGCCTGAAACAAACTTGCTTATTGCGGGGTTAGATGCCCATATATGTGATCGATGTATTGTTCAGGCACATGGAATTGTTGTTGAAGAAGCCAAAGATGAAGAAACCGGCGAATTGAGTAATGAGCTAATGTTACGCAAGCCAATGGCGATCAAGAAGTTTTTGGATGAATATGTAATCGGACAGGAGTTTACAAAAAAGATCATGTCTGTAGCGGTGTACAATCATTATAAACGTTTGTTGCAGCCTCAAACCGAAGATGATATTGAAATACAGAAAAGTAATATCATTATGGTTGGGCAAACCGGAACAGGAAAAACCCTGATGGCAAAAACTATTGCAAAAATGCTTAATGTACCTTTAGCAATAGTAGATGCTACAGTGCTTACCGAAGCTGGTTATGTGGGAGAAGATGTAGAAAGTATTTTAACCAGACTTTTACAGGCAGCGGATTATAATCTAGAAAAAGCGCAGCGTGGTATTGTTTTTATTGATGAGATCGATAAAATCGCAAGAAAAAGCGATAACCCTAGTATTACACGAGATGTTTCTGGAGAGGGTGTGCAACAAGCACTTCTTAAATTACTAGAAGGGACAATCGTTAATGTGCCACCAAAAGGAGGAAGAAAGCATCCGGATCAGAAGTTTATTGAGGTAAATACTGAAAATATATTGTTTATTGCAGGAGGAGCTTTTGACGGAATTGAAAAAATCATCCAAAAGCGCTTGAATATGCAAGCTGTCGGATATAGCGCTTCAAAAAGTGAAGATGCTATTGAAAAAGACAACTTGTTACAGTATATCATTCCAAAGGATTTAAAGGATTTTGGTCTTATTCCAGAAATCATAGGAAGACTACCAGTGCTGTCTTATATGAATCCATTAGATGGAGAAACACTTCGCTCTATCCTAACAGCGCCGAAGAACGCAATCATCAAGCAGTATAAGAAGTTGTTTGAGATGGATAATATCACATTTTCTATTACAGATGGCGCTTTGGATTATATCGTTGACAAAGCAATGGAGTATAAGCTAGGAGCTCGTGGACTACGTTCACTTTGTGAAGCGATTTTGACAGATGCTATGTTTGAGTTGCCTGAGAGCGACGAAAGTGCATTGAGAGTGACCAAAGACTATGCAGAAAAGAAACTGAATAAATCTACCATTAAAAAGCTTAAGGCAGTGTCTTAAGCTTAAGGTTGTTTACTTTATAAATACAAAAAAGCCGTTATATAACTATAACGGCTTTTTTGTTGGTTGAATAGTTGGAATATACTTTTTAGTCCGTATATGATATTCTCTCTTTTGAGTTTGTGATTATATCTTCGGTATTTCTTAGTACTAACTTGTGGTTATTGCTATCCTTAAGTTGAATATCAAAGTTGTTTTGGATGATTAATGCTTCATAAAAGGTAACTTTAGATATTTCTCCGTAGCAGGCCATATCATCAGAAGCATTTTGTTTAGCCGAAACTCTAGCGTTTACCGCATCTTCGTTCTTTGCTATATCCTTAATAATTTCATTGGTTGTTTCTTTTGCAGGTGTAGTACTCGCATTCTCTTGAGCATTCATTCCTGTAACAACAAATAAAAATAATAATAAAGATAATGTAGTTTTCATATTTCGGGGCTTTAGTAAGTTTGTAACTATCTGGTAACAAATTTAATATGAAAAAGAGTTGTTGAAAAGTGATTTGGGAATTTTTAGATTAAACGCATTTTTTGGTCGATGAAATACTACTTTTTTTGTTAAAAACAAGTATTCTTACATAAAAATTTTACGGTAAAACCGTATTTTTTTATAGGTTTCTTACCTGATTTTACCCGAAAAACGTCAGATTTTCCAAAATGCAGAAATGCTACCAGCTCATTAGTAAGAACTTACCTGATTTAGGGATAATAATTCTTCAATATAGGTCCTTGTGTTCGACAGCCTTGGTATTTTATGTTGTCCACCAAGTTTATCCTTGTTTTTTAACCAGTCATAGAATAGTCCTTTCCTGGCTTCCCGGATTTGAAGAATATTTAAAGTAGTGTTATTGTATCTTTTTGCTTCGTAATCGCTATTTACTTCCTGCAACTGCTGATCCAGTACAAAAGCAAACTCGGTAAGGTTATTAGGATATTTTTTAAATTCTATAACCCATTCGTGAGCTCCTTTTTCTCTTCCTTCCATAAAAATAGGAGCTACGGTATAGTCTACGATTTCACTATTCGTGATTTGAGTGGTTTTTCTAAGAGCTTCTTCAGCGTTCTCGATAATTAATTCTTCCCCAAAGACATTAATGTGATGTTTTGTTCTGCCTGATACCTTAATTCTATAGGGGTTAACAGAAGTAAAACGAACAGTGTCCCCGATCATGTATCTCCATAATCCGGCATTAGTAGTGATTACTATTGCATAGTTCTTATCTACTTCCACTTCGCTTAATGGAATTACCTTTTGTTTCGGAGTCCCAAAAGTGTCCATGGGTATAAACTCGTAGAAGATTCCATAATCCAACATCAAAAGTAACTCTGAAGAATCGTTTCGATCTTGAATTGCGAAGAATCCTTCAGAGGCATTATAGATTTCATAATATTTGAAAGCGTTATTAGGAAGTATCTTTTGATATTGATCGCGATACGGCTCAAAACTTACTCCTCCATGAAAATATACTTCGAGATTGTTCCAGATTTCAAACAAGTTTTCATTACCTGTTGTTTCCAGAACCTGATTAAGAAGAACCAACATCCAAGAAGGTACACCTGCCAAGCTGGTTACATTCTCTTGAATGGTTTCATTAACGATGGCTTTCATCTTATATTCCCAATCACTCATCAGAGATATCTCACTGCTGGGTGTTGAACTGAAATCTGCCCAAAAAGGCATATTGTCTATAATGATAGCAGACAAATCACCAAAGGAAGTGCCATTTTCTTTATATAGTTCCTTACTGCCACCAAGACGTAAGCTTTTTCCGGTAAAGAGTTTTGAGTTCTCATTGTTGTTAAGATACATGCATAGTAAATCCTTTCCGGCAGCAAAGTGACAATCTTCTAGAGATTCCTCACTTACTGGAATGAATTTACTCTTGGCGCTTGTAGTGCCACTTGATTTTGCGAACCACCGTATGGGTGTGGGCCAAAAGATATTACTTTCTCCTAATCGACTTCTTTCGATCATAGATTCATAATCTTCGTATGATCTGATAGGAACCCGTTCTTTAAAGGTTTCATAATTATTTATGGAAGAAAAATCATATTGCTTTCCAAGCTCTGTATTTTTCGCAGTCTCCAATAGTACGTGTAATAATTCTAGCTGTACTTCATTAGGGTACTTCAAAAAAAGTTCCATTTGATGAAATCTTTTTTTCAAGAACCAACTGGCTATAGAATTAACTAATGGGATTGGCATTTTTTGATGTATATTTATGCGAAAATTGTGGTTTATTTGTTTTAGATGGCCGCCATCAGAAAACTAAAATAATAAAAATAATTACATTCTTCTTCTAACCTTAATTTATAACATAGTTTTATGCAATATCAAGGGGTCCTTACTAAGATGCAAACTGAAATAGGAGTACCTATTCAATATTACCTGGTTTTTGAGTCAGATTTTATCAATGTCAATCAATTACTGGATAAAAAGATTAAGATCTCTTTTGTGAGGTATCAATGCCTGGGTTCTGGTGAGAACAAAAAGATATATAGACAAGGGTATTGCTATGAAGAGTTTTATAAACAACCTGCTACGGGTGATTGGGTAATGCGCCCAGAGCTCAGCAAAGCGCACTTAGGTATTGAAGATAGAGATTTAGAATACGAAAAAAAGGTGCAGTTACAGCCTCATATAGTGTATTTGGCAAATTCTAGTAATGTTAAGGTTGGGGTGACTAGGAAAACTCAAGTACCTACGAGATGGATCGATCAAGGAGCACATGAAGCTATTGAAATTGTTGAGGTGCCTAATAGATATTTGGCAGGGATCACAGAAGTTGCCTTAAAAGAACATGTGGCGGATAAGACCAATTGGCGATCAATGCTTAAGAACGATATTAAAGATGAAAATTTGGTCTTTCATAGAGAACAATTAAAAGATTTTATACCCGATGAGGTAAAAGAATATTTTATCGATAATGGGAAAGAAACCGAATTACATTTCCCCGTACTACAATACCCTGAAAAGGTAAAAAGTTTGAATCTGGAAAAGACACCAGAATATTCGGGAGTTTTAAAAGGAATCAAAGGTCAGTATCTCATTTTTGAAGATAATACAGTATTTAATGTTAGAAATCATGAAGGATACGTTGTAGAGCTAACGGTTAATTAATCACTGTTTGGTGTCAATTACTCGATAACAAATTTTATACTCTGCGCGATAGATATAGCAATTAAGGCTACTCCTATAATTCGGTGAATTTTAGTTTTTGAATCTCCTTGTTTTTGAGACATCTTGTTTCCCCATTTTCCGTAAAAATAAAGAGTGCCTATTTTGCCTAGGTATATTCCTAAAAAGAATAAGGCAAGAGAGGATATCGGATTTTGGATAGTAAGCGCAAATACGTATTTATTAGTTAAAGAGATGGCAATCAGCCAATAGATGATTACTGGCGGATTTAAAATCGCAAGAGAGAAGCCAGTTAGAAATTTTGACTTAGGCGCTTTGATCTTTTTTCTGGATTTACCACTAGCAGGATTTTTCTTCTTATTGGCAAATATTAAGAAATAGATGCCAATGGCAAAAAAGAGTGCGATAAAGGAACCTTGTATCCAAGGGTTGTTTTCGAAGAATGCAGAGAGCTCCATACTACAATGCAAAGCAAAAAGGGCCAGAAGAACTTCTCCAACACCTGCAGCCAAAGCGATATAAAAAGCTTTTTTTATGTTTTCTTTGATCGAAGTATTGATCACTGCGATATTAACAGCTCCTAGAGGTACTGCACCAATTATGGCAATGATGATTCCTAAAAAAAGATAAAGTATGGTCATAGTATCTTAGTAGTAGTAAATATAATAATCTTACAGCTAAAATCCTTTTAAACACAAAAGCGACCTTAAACAGTCGCTTTTGCACCCTAAGTAATTAATGATAATTTAAACACATTACAATTATCTTTTAGAAGTTACCGTTAACTCCAATTCTCATTTTTTTAATGATTTCTTCAAGGTAGAGTATGGTCCAAATGATCTTTTCGGTATCCGCATATGGAACTAATTCTTCGATAGCCACTTTTGTGCTTTCCAGGCTTTTGGCTACGGCTTCAGTGTTGTTCTTTAGTACTTTTACATTTCTGGAATCTTCTTTTATCCCAATGTCACTGAGCCTTACCCCCGCTTCGTTGGTGAGTGAGAGAAACGGAAGTATAATCATAATTTCCTCAACACGTTGTTTATAAAGGTGTATGAGTTCTCCTTTTTTTAAGGCTTCCAGTTCGCTAATCGTATAAAAACGATTTATTTGCTTGGTTTGCGAAAAAAATACGGCGTCGTTTGTTTTTTGTGCAATTGTACTTTGTAATGTTAGAAGGAAAACAAAACTAACTAATAATTTAAACATAATATATAACTCTGATTAGACAAAAATCGCTTTTGTTGAACAGGGGATCAATTTAAATTTTTTGGGGCTGTTTTTTAAAATTCGATTACTGCATTACCATGTAGTTATTCATAGATTGTTTCAGTTGAAATTTTGGCATTAAGTTATTTTCTGGATCATCAAAAAGATCTTTGGTGTCAACAAAATCTTTAGTGAATCTATTGTATTTTAAAATATTTAATGCTCCTTTTTCGATTAATTGGTGCGCTACACGTACTCCTTCTCCATGGATATTGAAAAAACTATTATCCATCATAAATCTCTTTTGAATCAACGCTACAGATGTGTAGGACTTGTCAAACTGCACGACATCAGAGAAACCTGAGATTTTAGATTTGTGGATGTAGGTTAGTGCAGAATTAGAAGAATATACGGCAGCACCAGTATGTTGGTAGTTTGTCTTATTTGATAGGTTTACTAAAGTAGCATTACTAATAGTAACATCTGTTACCGAATTTGGATCAACATAGCCCATGTTTTCATCATATCCATCTACTTCTATAGCATAAGATCCTGCAGGACTGGTAATATATGGGTGACGTACCGCCATAACATTATTAAGATTTCCTTTGAAACCTTCTGCCATCTGGTAGTCATCGTCATTTGCTTTTAGGGAAATGAGATTTTGAGCATCATTTATTCCTCCATGAAAGTTAAAAGAATCTTGACCAGAATAACTAACCATTATATTATCTATTATCGATCCCGATCCAATTCCATAAAGAGAAAGACCGTTGGATCCTTGTTGTCTTTTGGTAGTGTTTCCAGGGTATTCGATTCTTACATATCTAAGAACAGTAGTTTGCTCCTCATGTCTGTCTCCTCCATAAACTGAAAATTGAGGATTGTAATTTCCTTCTATAAGTCCATTTCCGGAAACGGTATTCGTTTTTCCTGATCCAGCAATTGAAATACCACCCCAATCACCGCTATTTCTTGATTTTGGAGCTTTGTTGGATGTGAAAACAATTGGATATGCTTTAGAACCTACGGCTATTAGTCTAGCACCTTTTGTTACTATAAGATTAGCAGGATCTTTGTGGTCACAACGTATAACTGTACCTTCTTCAATAGTTAATGAAGCACCTTGTGTAACATAAACATCACCAGACATTAAATAGACCACATCATTAGTTAGGTAAGTGTCGTTGGCGATAATGTTAGGGAGTTTCTCTTCTGCTTCGGGATAATTTGTTTTGTTGGGGGAGAAATTTGTCCAGCCTTTTGCCCATTTTTCTTCGTTTTCTCCAAAGTCTTGTGCTGTAAGTGTTGGTGTATATAAAAACAAAATAAATAGGGTAATCAGGGTAGCTCTTTTTTTCATAGTAGATTATTTTGGGGTTAACTTCTTGGAGGAAATTTCTTTCTTCCAACTTTTGGGATTACTAAGTTACTAGAGTTTTGTTAAAGTCGGTTACGTGTTTACCGTAAACTTTGTACGTTCGTCGTCTTTTTAAGAAAAATTAATAAAATATTATGAGTATAATTCTTACTTTATTTTTCTTATACCACTGAAAATCAAAAAATTAATAAATGTTTATTTCAATTGGCTGAAAATTAAACAAAAATATGTAAGGGGGAAATCCCCCCATCAAAAAGGGTGTTTTTTGGAAGATTTTGTCCTTTTTTTGCTGATATATAAACAATTAAAAGAGTTAGTTGAATCAAAAATTTAAGTGTTTTGTGTCAGTAGCTGTACTTAAATGTTAAAAACCTTACTAATAATGAATAAAAAAACCAGTTAGTTACAACTGGTTTTTGTGAGTTTAAAGGAAAATAGGAAACTAGAAATTTCCATTGGCTCCTATACGTATTTTTTTGATGACTTCTTCAAAATATAAAATGGCCCAAACAATTTTCTCGGTATCTGCATAAGGGATAAATTCGGAAATCATATTATTCGTACTCTCAAAAGAATCTAATATGGCCTCATGATGTTTGTCTAATGATTTTAGATGATCAGAACTCTCTTTGATCCCAATATCTGATAGTTTCACGCCTGCTTCATTAGTCAATGCAAGATAGGGTAATACTGTAGTGACTTCTTTTACTCGCTCGGTGTATAGCTTTATCAATTCCCCTTTTTTCATGTCTTCCAGTTCATCAATGGTATGGAATTTTGAAATCAAAGCTTGTTGATCAAAGAATACATTCTTTTTGGTTTGCGAATAATTATAATTAAAAATCAAAAAGAATAGAATGCTAAAAGTGATTGTTTTCATTGTAGGGGAATTTTTAAAGACGATGTGTT
This sequence comes from Aquimarina sp. AWH4_224, assembly GCF_056160245.1. Lineage (NCBI taxonomy): Bacteria > Pseudomonadati > Bacteroidota > Flavobacteriia > Flavobacteriales > Flavobacteriaceae > Aquimarina > Aquimarina sp. AWH4_224. Next base: position 157,769 of record NZ_JBSWWU010000011.1, read on the forward strand.
AATTTATGCTATTGCATAAAGGTGTAATTACTTGATTCTTTTATAGTGAATTTTGGATTTTTGGTGTCTGTAGGATCGGTAAACAGATCCTCTGCGCTTTTAAAATTATTGGTGTACATATTGTATTTTAAAAGTTGACCAAGATCCTTATTTGATGTAAATCCAGTGGTTATGGCAATATCATGCACGTTGAAAATACTGTTCTCCAGCAAAAAGCATTTTTCAATATCAGTATAAGACTGGTATGTTTTATCAAACTTCACCACATTGGCAAATCCAGATATTTTGGATTCGGTAAGCTCAATACGTGCTAGGTTTTTGGAGGAAATTGCAGCAGTGGTATGCTGATAATTACTCTTGTCTGATAGATTGATCAGTGTGGCATTTTTTATTTTGATATAAGACAAAGAAGAGGCATTCATAAAACCATCTTTTTTATCATATCCGTCAATTTCTATAGCAAATGATCCGCTGATGTCACTAATATATGGATGTCTTATCGCTAGGATATTAGATAATTCTCCAGAGTACCCAAGGGTAAAATCAAAATCATCGTCTTTGGCTTTGTAAGAAATAAGATTACTCATAGGGACACTGCCACCAAAACATTCGAACGAATCGTCGGCAGAATAGCTAATCATGATATTGCTTATACTGGATCTTTTGCCAAGTGCATATAAGGATAATCCATTAAGCTCTTTGGATTTGTTGATCTTTTTGCCGGCAAATTCGATACGGACATAATCTAAGTCTGCAGTCATTTTATCTTCTTCAGTGCCTCCGTACATCGAATATTGTGGTAAAAAATTTCCTTCTATCACTTTGGTAACCGCGGGAGAGTTGATTTTTCCGCTCCCTGCAATTATGATTCCGCCCCAATCTCCAGGTTTTCTGGATTTGGGAGCTTCATTAGAAGTAAAAACAATAGGGAACATTTTGGAGCCTTTAGCCACCAGTTTTGATCCTTTGGCAATGATTAAACTTGCAGGATTCTTTGTGTCGCAACGGATGATCGTACCTTCTTGTATGGTAAGGGTAGCATTGTTGGTAACATATACATTTCCTGACATTAGGTAGACCACATCATTTTTGAGGTAAGCATTGGTTTCAATAGTACTGGGAAGTATTTCTTCGGCTTCAGGATAATCTTGAAGATTTGGGTCAAAATTGGTCCATCCTTTGGTCCAATCCATGTGATTATTTTTTACGTCCGCTTGAGACCATGCTACAATAGATACATTGCAGCACAAAACGAGGAGTAATGCATTCAATTTCATAAACGGGGGTATTTTGGTTGGGGTATTAAAATTAAAATTATACCATTACTTCATAGACAACTATAACTTTACTAAATCGTTAACCCGGTTTTATGAAATTTATTGTTTGCAGCATACAAGAGTTATCCACAATAATCAGATTATTGGGAGAATGTTTTCAATCTAAAAGAGGTATTGTTATATCCGTATTATAACGAAATCAATTATCAGTCTTTGTACTGTCTTTTTTCTTTTTCTTCCCCAAAAAGCCGCCAAGAATATTTTTTGCTGTGTTTTTAAGGGCGTCTTCTGTATTGGTTTTTGTTTGTGTAGAGTCGGTTTGTTTTTTTGAACCTCCCAAGAGATCCGAAATTACTTTTTTCCCTTGTCCTACCAGTTGTTCTTTTGCTTTGTCTTTTTGTTTGCTAATCAGGCTTTGTGTAAGTTGTTTTATGCCTTGTTGGGCGTCTAAGTTTACTTTTGGATTTGTGAAATTTCCTGATATGCCAACAGGGAGTTGTACAGTTGCAGAATTTGCCTCTTTTGCGCTAAGTTGTGATAATAAACCGCTAACCTCATTTCCAAAGTATTTTGCAGGAACATCAAGGGTTAGGTTGTAGTTCATGCTTTGATCAAAGCTATGGTCTCCGCCAGCTGTGATTTTTATGTCTTCAACTTCAAAATCAAAAGGTTTTACTTTTATATTTCCATCTTCAAAACTAAGGTTGGTTTTGATATCTTTTAGATTCAGTTTATCTAATTTTACAAAGTTCATTTTACTGTCCAACTCTGATAACAGAGGTGTTTTGGTAGTGGATACTTTTGCATTTAGGATTTCTGCCAATGCCTTCCCTTTTAAAGAAGTGAGCACAGGAGTAAGATCGCTATTTAATTTTCCGTTTAAATTAATTTGAGTGGTAAGATCTCCGGTAAGGGCACGTGCAATTGGAGCTAACCCTTTAATCAACTCAAGATTATTGAAAGATTGTACAATATCTATTTTACTTAAATCCAAAGCCATATCAAAAACAGGAACTTCAGATTTCGTAGACACATTACCATTGAAGGCTAAACCGCCATCAAAAATATTCGAAGTTACATTCTGTAAATATGCGGTTTCGTCTTTAATTTTTACAGTTCCTTTTGCGTTGGATAGTGTCAAATTATCATAAATCACTTTTTGAGTATCAAAATTAAGTGTGGCATCCAAAAAGGAAGGGATTTTCATGGTTTCATCCTCGGAAGCCGTTTCGTTGGTTTTTTCAGTTTCTGAAGTACTGGTCTCCGGCATCATAAAATCGTTAACCGCAAAAGTGTTTGAAGAAACATCAAAATTTCCTTTCAGATCTTGTTTGGCAAATAAGAATCCCATCAGATTATCAATGGTTCCTTTGGCAGAAAGGTCAGATTTGCCAGTAGTGACCTCCATTTTTTCTAAAGAAATGGTTTGAGGGTTGAAGCTCACATCCGCATTTTGAATATTGATGGTATTAGGAAGCTCTTCAGAAGCATAAGAAAAACCAGATAAACTTGCCGTTCCTGAGCTTTTGACATTTTGATACTGCTCTTTTTCCAAGGATTCCATATCAAAACGGGTTTGAATATTGGCATTAACAATACCATTGATTTTTTCTTCCAATTCCAAAGGATATGCTTGATCCAGATGAGCAAGATTTAAAGTTCCTTGCATTGCCATGTCTACAATCATATTTTGAGTAAGGTTTCTTAAACTCCCTTTGGCAGCAAAAGTGTCCTGATCAATTTTAAAAGTTAGATTTCCGATTTGGATATAGGTGTCATCGACCAGTCCTGTCTCATTCTTTATTTGCGTGTCAATGTTAATGTTGCTTACACCTTTTGGTAAGTCCGGATACTTAAAAGAAGCGTTGTGCGATACGATTTTAATATCCATTTTTGGGATATAGGTGTCATCTGCTTTTCCTTTTATCATACCATCAATAGAAAAATCACCACTGGTAGTTACCCCATCCAGGTTTTTGGCATAGGTTTCTGGGATCACCGCCAAGAAGTTTTTGAAATCCGAAGTTGGTGTTTTAAAACTTAGATCCACATCAGTATGTTTTTCCGCAGTTTGCACATACCCTGCAAACTCTAAAGGTAATCTATTGATCAATGCTTTGTTTTCTTTGAAGGAATATTTTTGGTCTTTTAAATCGAGTTCCAGTTGTGCATCGAGTTGTACCTTGTTTTTGTTTAAATATTGTGTGTCATCAAGCCCGAAAGAGACTTCAGAATTGGTTTTTGTATCCAAAATTACTTTCTCTCCAGAAACAGACCCATCGCCGCTATGATTTAAATGCGTCATTAGGAGATGTGTTTTACTTACATCATCCTGGTATAAAATCTTACCATCGTTAATCTCATAGTGTTCTAGCGCAAAAGTAAAAGAGCCCCCATCTTCTGTTGGGATTTCTTCGGTTTGAGAGCCTTCGGTCTTTGCAATATCAAAATTAGAACGACTTAAAGAATCTGTTTTGATGGCAATATTGGCTTCGTCTATGATTATCTTTTGAACACTAATAGGTTCTGTAGCATCTTTGAACAATTCATTAACGGCCATATCCAGTGCTATTCGTTTTGAATAGGCCAAGGTATCTCCTTCAAAAGGTGCGTAATTAATCACTGATAGATCATCTATGACTACGGAGGCCTGTGGAAAACTACGGAGCAAACTAATATCGATATTAGCAAAATCCACCTTTGCATTTACGTGCTGATTGATAAGATAGCGTACTTTGTCCTGTATCGTTCCCTTAAATAAAAAGGGTATGGCAATAATTCCAATAATGCCGAGAAGAATGACGATACCGAATATTTTTAGGGCTTTTTTCATGCGTTCATGTAATTAGATAATTGAGCCGTATAAAATAACGGTTTACAAAGATACTATGTTGCTTTTTTTAAGTTAACTATTTGTTAGATTTTACACTTCTAACTCTACTTCACCACCAACACCTAGCTTAAATCGCTTACGTAAAAAGTAAACTGCGGCATATAGGAGGGGTGTATCCAAAGCAGCCACCAAAATTTTGAAAAGGAAACCATTGAGCAATAGTAGTCCAAAACGGTCCCAGCCTATGATTCCTGTAGAGCACAATAAAAGTAATACCGTTGCAGTATCGATCAGTTGAGAAGAAAAGGTAGAGAAGTTGTTACGCAGCCATAAATGTTTCCCTTTGGTAAATCTTTTCCAAAAATGATAAATCTGGATATCTACATATTGAGCAAAGAGATAAGCCATCATCGAAGCAAAAACGGCTATTGCAGTAGCACCAAAAACAGTTTTGAAGGTTTGATCATCGATAGGAGACCAGGAAGTTGCTGGAACAGCTCCCGATACCGAAACAATGAGTAAGGAAAAGAAAGAAGCAAATATTCCTGCAGTAACGATTTGATTGGCTTTTCTTTTTCCGAAAATTTCGCTTATGATATCCGTAATCAAAAAGGTGATGGGATATGGTAAGATACCCACAGAAACCTCAAAAGTATAGATCCCAAAAAAATCCCAATAAAAAAACTTCTGAAAAATTAAATTAGACGCTACCAAAGAGGAGATGAATAATGCACCGAGAATAAGGTAAATCCTAAAAGCATCCCGTTTATCTTTAGGATTTAATATAGTTTCGTTCAAAATAAAATAGTTAATAATACTTCATGCAATAGTAGCATGAAGTGATTTTGTTTTGCTTAATTTGCCTTAAAAATAAGGAGTTCTTCTTAGATTAATAAATCTCTGCTGTTGAAAACATCACATCTTGTTCATATATCATTAGGAAGTAATATTGGAGATCGTATTAATTATCTTCAAAAAGGCGTAGATGCTATTTTTGAATCTATCGGCAATGTTATCGCTATTTCAAACGTGTATCAAACACCTTCCTGGGGGTTTGATAGTGAGGATTTTTATAATGCTTGCATTACTGTGGAAACTTTTTACACCACCCAAGAGGTTCTAGATTTGTTATTAAAGATAGAGACGGAATTGGGTAGGAATCGAGCAGCAGATCAAAAAGGGTATCAAGCAAGAACCATTGATTTGGATATTTTGCTATCCTCAGAAGGGATCATAAAAACTGAAAATCTACAAGTACCACATCCGGCAATGCAAGATCGAAAGTTTGTTTTGGCCCCTCTAGCAGATATTGCGGACAATGAAGTGCATCCTGTTTACAAAAAAAGCATTGCTAAGCTGCTTGAGGAAGTAAACGATGATTCACAAATCGAACAAGTTTCAGAAAAGATAATTCCTCCAAGGAATGCGTATAAGTTATCTCAATTTCAATACCTCACTATTGAAGGTAACATTGGAGCAGGTAAAACAAGTTTGGCACAGTTGATCTCTAAGGAGTTTAATGCAAAGTTGATTCTGGAGCGATTTGCAGATAATCCATTTCTGCCTAAGTTTTATGAAGATATGGAACGATATGCTTTTCCGTTGGAGATGTCTTTTCTTGCGGATCGCTATCAACGGCTTCAGGACGATATTGCACAGTTTGATCTTTTTAGTGATTTTGTAGTTAGTGATTACGATGTGTTTAAATCATTAATTTTTGCCAAGGTTACTTTGCAGGATGATGAATTTGCTTTGTATAAGAAAGTATTTGATCTCATGTATCGCAATCTGGTAAAACCGGGATTGTATATTTACCTTTATCAGAATACCGAAAGACTACTACAAAATATCAAAAATAGAGGTAGAGATTATGAGCAAAAGATACCGCCAGAATACTTGAATAAAATCAATCAGGGGTATTTGCAATTTATTAAATCTCGTACTGATTTTAATGTGAAAATCATTGATGTTTCCGAACTGGATTTTGTGGAAAATCGAACGGATTTTGTAAAAATACTACAAGAGATTTGCGATTAGCTTTTTTGAAGTTCCTGAGCCACTGCTTGCACTTCGTCCAAAACACGAAGTAAGTTGCCGCTCCATAGCTTTTCGATTTCTTCTTCTGTATATCCTCGTCTTACCAATTCTAGAGTGACATTAAAAGTTTCCGAAGCATCGCTCCATCCTTCGATACCGCCACCGCCATCAAAATCAGAGCTAATACCTACATGGTTTATCCCGATTTTCTCGACCAAATAATCAATGTGATCTACAAAATCAGCCACATCTACAGCAGGAGGAAGATCTTTCATTGTTTTTACTTTTGCTCGTCGAACCGCTGCCATAGTTCCTAAAAAGTCATAATATTTTTCTTTTTCTTCACTGCTCAGTTTCATTACTTCCTCGCGTTCAAGCCAGGTTACTCCCATAGAATCAGCGATCTGTTTTGCTATCTCTACGTCTTTGATCACTCGTTTCTGAAACTTTTCCGTGTTCAAATAGGAAGAAAAAGCTACAGTTTGCACTACACCACCATTGTTTTTGAGCCATTCGAGTTGCTCATCGTCAAGATTCCTGCTATGATCGCAAAGCGCTCTTGCCGAAGAGTGTGAGGCAATGATAGGAGCTTTAGAGAGTTCGATCATTTGTCGCATGGATTCTTTTGAAGGATGAGAGACATCGATCATCATTCCGTACCTATTCATTTCTGCGATCACTTCTTTGCCTAGTTCGCTCAGTCCATTATGTAGCCATACATCATCTGCTTCTCCTGTATTCGAATCGCAAAGCTGACTATGCCCGTTATGCGAGAGCGACATGTATCGAGCACCAAGATCATAGAATTTCTTTACATTGTTAATATCGGTTCCTATAGGATAGCCATTTTCAATACCGATCATTGCTACTTTTTTTCCTTTTTTGTGGATGCTACGAACATCACCAGAGGTAAGTGCTAATTCCATTTGATCTGGAGCTATAGAGTCTACCAGTTTATGAATGGCGTCAAATTTTGACATTGCAATTTGGTGTGCTTTTTCATAGCCGATGGGGGTCAGGGAATCTTGCCCGGTATAGACAATTAACCATGCTACATCTAATCCTCCTTTGTCCATCTTGGGCAAGGTGATTTGGGTGTTTAGATCTTGTGTGTAGTTTGTTGTGCGAGTAAAATTTTTTACATTGATATCACAGTGGGTATCCAAAGTGATCACTTTACCGTGTATTTCTTTAGCTCTATTGAGTAGTTGTTGATCCTCAGACTCTTGTAGAGGTTTGGTTTCTTGTTTACAAGAAAAAAGAAGTAAAGAGAAGAGATAAATGAATGGTGTGCTGTATTTCATGAGTGAGTGTTCTAGTTCACTCTAAACTTACAAAACAAATCCCAGATTACCACCCCTGCACTTACCGAAATGTTTAAGGAGTGTTTGGTTCCAAATTGTGGAATCTCGAGTACAGTGTCACTAGATGAAACTACTTCTTGCTGGACGCCCTTTACCTCATTTCCAAAAACAAGGGCATACGATTGATCGGTTTCTGGGATAAATTGATCCAACATTTCTGCATTTTCTGCTTGCTCTATAGACAGTATTTTGATGCCTTGTGATTTTAAAGAAGTGATCAATTCTACAGTGTCTTTTTGATATTCCCAACTCACGGTATAGGTGGCTCCCAAAGCAGTTTTTTGAATGTCCTTATGCGGGGGTGTGGCGGTAATACCGCACAGGTATATTTTTTTGATTAGAAAGGCATCTGCTGTTCGAAAAACAGAGCCAATATTATTCAGACTCCGGATGTTATCCAGGATGATGATCAATGGAGTTTTACCCGAAGATTTAAACTCTTCTATGGTTTTGCGGTCAAGCTCGCTGTTTTTTAGTTTTCTGTTTTTCATTCCTGCAAAAATATTATTTATTCGTTAGATGTAATCATGGATAGCAGAGAAAACGAATTGTGAATAAAATTGAATAACTCGTTATAGGGATATTTCAAAAAAAAATGGAGAATAGCTACTTTAGCATGGTTCACATAATTACAATTTTGAATGGCAGGAAAGAGCGGAAAGAAAGTAACTCCATTAATGAAGCAATACAATGCGATCAAGGCAAAATACCCTGATGCATTATTATTATTTAGAGTAGGGGATTTTTATGAGACTTTTGGAGAAGATGCGATCAAAACAGCAGCCATTCTCAATATTGTTTTAACCAAAAGAGGAAACGGAAGCGAGCAAGAAACTGCATTAGCGGGATTTCCGCACCATTCGTTGAACACCTATTTACCAAAGTTGGTAAAGGCGGGAGAACGCGTTGCTATCTGTGATCAGCTCGAAGATCCTAAACAAACCAAAACAATTGTAAAAAGAGGGGTTACCGAGTTGGTAACTCCAGGAGTGGCTCTCAATGATGAGGTGTTGCAAAGTAAAACCAACAACTTTTTGTGCGCCATTCATTATGGAAAAAAGGAGCTTGGGATTGCATTTCTGGATGTATCTACAGGAGAATTTTTGACCGCACAGGGAGATGTTGCGCATATTGATAAGCTTATCCAAAATTTTGGTCCGAGCGAGGTGTTGGTGGCTAAGCAAAAGAAGAAAAACTTTTACAATGATTTTGGCGAGTCTCATCATTCTTTTTTTCTTGAAGAATGGGTGTTTAAAACAGACTATACCACCGATACTCTAAATGACCATTTTGGTACCGCGTCCTTGAAAGGATTTGGAGTGCAGGATTTGCAAGAAGGAATCATCGCTGCAGGAGTTATTCTGCATTATTTGGGAGAAACACAGCATCACAAATTACAGCATATCACCGCAATCCAACGTATTGCAGAGGATCAATATATCTGGATGGATCGCTTTACCATTAGAAATCTTGAGTTGTACCATGCAAATGCTGCCAATGCAGTTACCTTGTTGGATGTGATTGATAAAACGATTTCTCCAATGGGAGGGCGTACCTTAAAACGGTGGTTAGCCTTACCGCTCAAAAATGTAAGTGCGATACAAAAAAGACATGAGGTAGTACAATACTTTTTAGATACTCCTTCATTGCATCAAAAAATACAACATCAGATTAAGCAAATAGGGGATATTGAACGTTTGATTTCTAAGGTGGCTACCGGAAAGGTAAATCCACGTGAAGTAATTCAACTCAAGAACTCTTTGGAAGCTATTGTGCCGATTAAAGCACAAACGGTAGCAAGTGATAATGAAGCGCTAAAAATTATAGGAGATACCCTTAATGATTGCGAGTTATTGCGTTCCAAAATCAAAGAAACCCTTAATGAAGAAGCACCGGTAAATGTGCTGAAGGGGAATACCATTGCGGATGGATATCTGGATGAATTGGATGAGTTAAGAACAATTGCTTTTTCTGGGAAGGATTATTTGGATAAGATGTTAGAGCGTGAGTCTGAAGCTACTGGAATCACCTCTTTAAAAATTGCATCCAACAATGTTTTTGGATATTATATTGAAGTACGAAATACGCACAAAGATAAAGTACCAGAGACCTGGATACGTAAACAAACTCTGGTAAGTGCAGAACGCTATATCACCGAAGAGTTAAAAGAATATGAAGCCAAGATTCTTGGTGCCGAAGAAAAAATATTAGCGCTAGAACAACAGCTTTTTAATGACCTGGTGATTTGGATGAACGAATACATTAAACCTGTGCAATTAAATGCAGCATTAATCGGTCAATTGGATTGTTTGTGTTCTTTTGCATTATTGGCACAGCAAAATAGTTACGTTCGACCATTGATTGATGATCATTTTGATTTGGAGATCAAGAATGGACGCCACCCAGTGATCGAGAAGCAATTGCCTCCGGGAGAATCCTATATCGCCAACGATGTTTCTTTGAATCGAGATACGCAGCAAATCATAATGATTACTGGGCCTAATATGAGTGGTAAATCTGCAATCTTACGACAAACTGCGCTGATCGTTTTGTTAGCCCAAATGGGATGTTTTGTTCCTGCCGAAGAAGCAAAAATAGGTGTGGTTGATAAAATCTTTACCAGAGTAGGAGCAAGTGATAATATTTCTATGGGAGAATCTACTTTTATGGTAGAGATGAATGAAACGGCTAGTATATTGAATAATATTTCTGATCGAAGTTTGGTATTGCTCGATGAGATTGGTAGAGGAACCAGTACTTATGATGGGATTTCTATTGCTTGGGCGATTAGTGAATTTTTGCATGAACATCCCGCGCGTCCAAAAACATTGTTTGCCACCCATTATCACGAGTTGAACGAGATGTGTGAAACTTTTGGTCGAATAAGGAATTATAATGTAGCTGTCAAAGAGTTAAAAGACACGGTACTGTTTCTTCGAAAATTAGTCCCAGGAGGTAGTGAGCATAGTTTTGGGATTCATGTAGCAAAAATGGCAGGAATGCCTCAGCAAGTGCTGCATCGTGCCAATAAGATGCTTAAAAAGCTCGAAAAGTCACATAGTAGCGAGGAGCTTACCGACAAAATTAAAGGAATGCAGGAAGAAGATGAATTGCAGTTAAGTTTCTTTAATATGGATGATCCATTATTGGAAGAAATCAAGGAAGAAATCCTGGATATTGATATTGATACGCTTACTCCTGTGGAGGCTTTGATGAAGCTTAATGAAATTAAACGCATGTTAACCAGGAAGAAAGCTTCTCAAGTGTAAATTTTTTTATTCTTTTTGCTAAAAAGACTTTGGTATTATTAGAATTGTATTAAATTTGCATCCGCAATAACGAATTGCGACGTTCATTAAAGATTGCGAAAGTAGCTCAGGGGTAGAGCATCACCTTGCCAAGGTGAGGGTCGCGGGTTCAAATCCCGTCTTTCGCTCTGAGATATACATAAAGTCCATGCTGAAGTGGTGGAATTGGTAGACACGTTGGACTTAAAATCCAATGGACAGTAATGTCCGTGCGGGTTCAAGTCCCGCCTTCAGTACTTGACGGGATAACTCTTTGTTTTTTGGAGTTGTCCCGTTTTTATTTGGATTAAAGTTATTTGATAATGATGGGATTACAGCGAATAATGAGTTTACTCGCTTGGTTCGATAACAGTCGTTTTGATAATCAAAGATGATTCCTTCCGGAAAAACAAGGTTTTGTACTGATTTCTTAGTTTCTAAATTTCCTAAACTCCATAATTTCTGTAAGTTACAAGAAAGTTGTAACGCTAAATCTATGGATTTTTCTAGGTTCGATAAATTGAAAGTGTTTTCGGCGTTATACACTTGAATGGTATTTAACTCCTGTTTTAGTTTAGTTTCAAATTTGTGAAACTGGTCATCAGTTATTTCGCGAAATACAAATCGTTCTTCTAGTACTTCAAGCTTGTTTTTTATTTCCGCTACTTTCTTTTGTTGAATATCATACTCTTTTAATTGTTCTTCATGTTCTTTCACAAAAATGTATTGCATAATTTCTTTCATGGGAGCGATGTACTTTTTGTCTTTAAGTTGTATTTCTTGTAGCAATTCTTCGAATTTTTGATGCATTACTTTGGCGCTTCTATTTTCTTTACTTCCTCTACGATTATTCTTATAATAGTATAAACCTTTCCTTTTGACTAAATAACCTGTATATTTTGTTCCGCAAGAAGCTGCTGTAATAAATTGCTTTAAAGGAAGGTTTTCGTCATCTTTTGTGTATTCTTTTCCGTTTTGATAGAGGAGATCATTAATCTTAGCGAAATCTTTTCTTGAAATTAAGGGTTCATGCTTCCCTATTATAGGTTCATCAAGGACATTATGAACAATAACTCCACAGTAAAAAGGATTTCTAAAATAATCGCTTAATTTCTTGGCTCTAATTGTTAACCCTTTTCTGTTCAATCGCTCAGCGATCTCACGATAGGTCATGTTTTTGTGCAGTTTCCATTGAAAAGCAAGTTTTAGCAATTTACCTTGTTCATTGATTACAATGTTCGGAGTTTTTCCTTTTCCTGGATTAAGATTTGTATAGCCAAAAGGAACCGTATTAATCCAATACCCTTTGGAAAGTTTGGATTTCATTCCGGTGATGATTTTGTTCCTATTGTTTATGTTAGTGATATGGCTATTTAAATGAAAAACATTTTCACAAACCACACTAGAAATGGTATCGGTAAAATCTACTGGCTGAGTTACAGAGACTATATAAACACCTTTTTGTTTGAGTTCTTCACTTAATCCAATACTACTTGCACCCGTTCTGGAAAAACGATCATAAGCGTAAACCAAAATATAAGATATTTTGTTTTTCTTGTTTTTAACATACTGTAGCATTTTTTGAAATTCTCTACGATCATCTCTTTTAGCAGATTCATAGGTTCCTCCAAAATATTGAACTACCTCAAGTTGGTTTCTTGTGGCATAGTCATCACAATATAACTTTTGAGTTTCCAAACTGGCATTATTCATTGCTTGTTGTTTGGTAGATACTCTGGTGTAAATTACGGTTCTATTAGTTTGCTCAATTTTAGGAGATTTAGTCTTCTTTCCTAGTTTTTTGAATATGCGTAAGTCCTCCATATTTTTTCTATTTTCCCTTTGTTATGTGATTAAACACTAGTTTTCCTAATTCTTCCATATTAAGAATGATTTTTTCCGCTTCCTTATCAGATGCATTTTCAAAACCTTTGAACATTCTTAGACGTTCAATGGTCATTTTTTTGATTTTTCGGAATTCTTTTAACTGTTGTTCTTTCGAATCAACACGATCTTTATTCACTAACATGATTGTTAATGGTTTTAGGTCGTGAAAATCCGATTGTATCGTCGGTAAGAACACGTATGTAAGTTAATATATTACTTGAGTACCTCCAATTGTCGCGTAGGTAAGTAAACAAGCATGTTAAGAATAGCTAACCATAAAGGTTAATAGTAAAAATTGTAATTATGATATGTAGTTATATACAACTAATTTCTACTAAACAAACATACATAATTTCTTTAGGAATTTCCAAGAAATATCAAAGAAACTCTTAAAATATCAAATTCAATTCATAATAAACTTTGAATTTGCTCAAGCATGGTACTAGTTTTCTCTACGTTATTATCATTGTTCGCAGTACCAAATCCCTTAAAAGTACTCAATGGTGAGAAGTCACATTAGATGTTTTTAAAGCTTTTTATTGCATTTTCTCCACGAATGAATTGTAAAATAAATTTTGAACTGATCAGAAAGTTGAAGAAAATGGGGATAAACCACATTTTCATATGAGTTTTGGAAAACACCATACTGAACTAGTAGAATTATATCGATCCGGTCCACGGAAAGGGCAATTTGCGCCTCTGAGATAGAAGATTAAACTATTGTATGTCAAAATTTAACATATCCTTTCTATTGCTCTAAGTTTACATAAGAAACCGAAGTTTCAAAATAAACAGTATCTAATTAAAGATATCTTATTAACATAAATGTGGTTTCCCATAACATCAGTAAGTATAACTTTCTGAAATTACTTTTAAAAAGCAAAGAGGAGGTTATATGAACGATTTATTTTCTAAGTACAAAGAGCTATTGTTTCGTGCAGAAGTAGGTGTTTTAAAAAAGAGAAATTTGTTGGATCACCCAAAAAAGACATATAAGGTAAAAGGTAATCGGAAATACGGTAGATTAATTCAGGATGAATTTCTAGATCGTAATAATACTGCAATTTACCATGTAGAGTATTTTATTTCTTACGATCATTCTTATCAATACATTTTCATTTGGGATGTAAAGCAATCTGTTGGTTATGAACATGAAGAACTAATATAATACTTAAGATCACAACAAAACAGCATTTTATCGATAAACATTTAGAATATTTAACTGTCTTCAATTTCTTCAGATATGGATACTTCTGCACCGATGTTTTCCAACTTTTTTTTCAGTTTTAAGGCCGATTCGAAATCAAGATTTTTAGCAACAGGAGTAAGCCTTTCCACCATCTTTTTTGCTTCTTTGATTTCAATTTTTAGCATACTCGCCAGTTCACGTATAGTGTTTAACCTGTGTTTTGTACTAAAGATTGATACCTCGTATACAACAGGATAGTCTTTTTTTTCAATGAAATATCTGACCAGTGTGAGAAACAGGGAATTCGCATTTTTCCGTTTGAACTCAAAATCAGCAAAAGGGTGTCCATAGTCTTTTGTAATTACTTCATCCTTGCTCAGTTCTGATAACCCTATCTCAGGATAATCACGATCCAAAAACACATGTTGATTGTTTATTGAGAAATAGCAGCCATTTGTTACACTGAGCATAAATTTGATATCACGAAAACGCTCATTATCTTGCAGTATGATTTGATTTAACCAATCATAAGGATCGCCCCAAGCTCCTATTGAAGAAATGTCTGGCTCAAAATAGCTATACTCTTCATCTAGTATATTTTCAATGGGTTCTAATGTGACATCAAAAAAGAACTCGACATACTCTTGTGTATCGGACGAAATAGTTAACACATGTTTTCTGCGACAATTCAAAACCACAATTATAAATCCTTCATCTTCATGTACAGATTGGACCCACTGTGATAAGTAATGTGAATTTTGCTCATCCTCTTTCGTTTCACAAAGCGCATTAAGCATATCAGTTATTTTTTCAGGTGGAACTTTTTCTTTATTCATCTAAAATATTTTTTGAGAATGACAATTGGTGCTAACGGTCTTATATATGAAAAGTAGCGGTTTTGTTACTATATTTTATTCCGATTAGGATTTTGGTTCTTAAATGTAAGAGTCTTCATTGTCTTAATCATCAGCCGCTATTTTTTATATACGTTGTTGCCATTTCGTTGTTTTTAACGCCTAAAGACTGCATAACCACTTCGAATTAACTTTTTTAATGAAGTTCCATCTCTGTTCATTATGTAGATGTGTCTGTCCTCTTCATAATCATTATATAATGAAAATATGATTTTGGAACCATCTGGGGACCAAGATGGATACCAAGCATCAACGTCATTATTGGTCAATCTCTTCTGATCAGAACCATCTATGTTCATCACATAGATTTCATAATTACCATCTCTATCGGACATAAAAGTGATGTGCTTACCATCAGGCGAAACATCTGGATGCCATTCATTTGCTTCATTATTTGTTAAATGTACTATATTGTTACCATCAATATCGGCTATGCTCAACTCGCTTTTCTTGTCCTCGAATTCTGAAGAGAAAACGATTCTCCCATCAGGAGTAAAAAAGGGGCCACTGCCTTTTAGCGACTTTATCTGATTTTGTTCACTACCATCTGAGTTCATAATCCAAATCTCTCCCTGCCAATTTCCTTCTGAATCTTTGTATTCTCTCGAAAAATCGATTTTTTTTCCGTCTGAAGACCAGGCTAAATAACCGCCATCACGACCTATAAGTCTAATTTTTGAAATGCCTTTAATATCAGTTAGAACTGAGTCTATTTTATTTTCTGAACCATAAGCAATTGTATAAGATTTTTCGTTTTCTAAACAAGAATTCATTAAGCCAAGTATACATAATAAAACGAGCGAACTTATTAAAATTTTATTTGTCATATAGTGTTAGTAATACTTTTGGTTATACAATGAATGGCAACGGTTTAGGCTATGGTTTCGTTGCGGAATGGTTCGGCAGAACTATTCCGCCGCAATGAACTATAGCCATTGTGCAACAGGCACCCTTGTTGTGAGTAGTTTTATTCTTTTTTTAAATAATTATTTAGGCATTTCGGGCAAATAGGGGATAGTTTATCAAACATCATTTCATATTTTTCAAATTCCGATTCCACGTCAATTATTGACTCATTAATTCCTATTTCGTTTACCAAAGTTGGATCCACAATATAGCGTCCGTTAAAAAGTCCCTTTTTATCCAATACTTCGATATTCAGAATCTCAGAATCAATGGATTCCTCCATTTTATTAATCCTCTCAGCGTGATATTCAGATATTAAACCGGCGACATTTCCTCTGTGAATTTCACATATTATATATCCCATTTTTTTCTTTAATTCTGACTAACGTCAATTTATTTTGTTAAAAATCAAGGAGTTTTAAACTCAAGATCTTTGGGTTTGATATCAAATTTATCGATTTGTTTT
>NZ_JBSWWU010000012.1:0-152059 GCF_056160245.1 Aquimarina sp. AWH4_224
GAAAAAACAAAAGCTAAAACATTTAAATTCAATGCTTTAGCTTTTCTAGTAGCGGGAGCAGGACTCGAACCTGCGACCTTCGGGTTATGAGCAGAATTTTACACCTTCACAACCTCTTGCTTATTAGTGCTTTACAAATATTGGAGTACGCAAATACCTGCATATACCTACAAATAGGTACTTCAAATGGGTACTCCATAATAGAGTACCTGTTTAATATTTTACTTAAAATTACTATTTCATCCAAACAAACATATTATTCATTTTCTAATTGTAAATCCAAAGCTTGCTGTATTAAAGTCATTACAGCATCTAAATTGGTTTGATTGTCTACACCTACCTCAACATCACCATTACCCCAACGTCCTAAACCAGATACGTCTTTACATAAGTTATCAGGGTCTTTAATTTCATCAAAATTTGCATTTAGAGACAAGCGCAATCTTCTTTTTTGAGGTACTATATCCACAAAATTAGTTGAAGCCTTAAACGCTATATATAGTTTTTTAAATTCTACTCTAACACTTGAATCTAAATTTAATATTCGTTTTTCAAGGACTTGATATAGTGATAACATACCGCCATTTAAATGGTCGTAATCATCAATGGTGTAAATACTTTCTTCATTTACTGTCTCGGGTTCACGATAAATATCTAACACTTCTTGAGATAAAGTAGGTATCTTCCAAACCTTAACCGCTCTTTCAACCAATACTTTGGCTCTTGCTTTAATACTGGTTTCATTCCAAACGGTTTTATCTCTGACCGAATTATTTAGAAATAATGGACTCATTTTAAAGCCTCCTTCTAAATCCATTTTTATAGAAAATGATTTATCAGATAATTCAGAATTATACCTTGTAAGTGTTAGATTTCCTAATGTGTGTAAATATTTAGCTTTAACCTCTTTATAATTCTCGCCTAATTCTTGTTGCCAAGCTATAGGGACATTTTCATTTTGAGGTAGTATATGCTCGATGGTATAGTTTTCGGCATTAACCAATTCTTTACGTTTATAATTTTCTAAAGATTCTAACAAGTAATTTCTTGTTCTAAAGTTATATACATCCTTAACTTTTAATGCTTTCTCAAACTCTGTGTCGTCTGGTATTCTTCTGTAACTATTTAAGAGTAATAAATTAGCTAGAAAAGATTCAACATAGGTTTCACGTTTTAAGCGTTTATAAAATGTTGCAAACGTTTTATTTAAACTGTTTGTTGGTATGCCGCATATTGCTCTTCTGAATACATAAGAAATGATTGCATCAAGAATCGTTATAAACTCATCTTTAGTAATTACCTCATCATCATAATCGCCATAAATAGCTAATAATAATGGAAATGATGTATCAATACGCAATTTTGATATTTCTTTGAATTTAGATTTTAGTATTGGGTCTGATTCCTTATGTAATGCTATGCGGACATAAAAATCTCCATATCGATTTAAACTTTTTATAGTTTCATCAATAGACGCAAAAGCTCTTTTATTGCTAATGAATTTTTTATACTTCTCATATACTTCATCTATTTTTGGAATAGCATTTTCCTTCATTGTGAGATAGTCTCTAATAAACCAAGCCAATAAATGTATTTTCTCCCCAAAATTCTTTTCCATAGGATACCAATACTTCAAGTAAAGCTCATTTTGCTTTTCAAGTGTTTGCCCCATTAGGATGTAATTGCGAATTAAATCGGCTTGGGTTAAATCTACACCCGTAGAATTAAGACTTTCAAATATGAGTTGTGGGTCGTCTTTACCACGTTCTAAAATCACATCAACTATTTGTAATTTTTTAATACCGTGATATAATTGCTGCACGTTATCAGCAGTAATTTGTTGTTTAAAAAAGTGGTAATTATCTATAACTCTTTGAGAAGCAGAATCATCATTTTTAACCTCATCAATAAGGTTTTTTAATGTGTCCTTATCTTTTTTGGTAAGCAGTAACTTGTACTTTGTATCATCTTTACGATGCTTATTTACTATATAGGTTTCCTGTACCTCTTCCCAAGTTTCATCTTCAAGTTCTACATCTTCATTGTCTTTAAGAAAATGTGTGAGTGCTAATAATAATATTGAAACTGTTGTTAATCTTTGTTGTCCATCTATTACCAGCAATTCTGGTACACTTGTGACTGGCGATGTACCTGGTTTAAAATAAACAATAGAACCGATAAAATGCGTTAACTCTGATGTGTTACTACCAACTTTTATAATGTCTTGAAATAATTGGTAACATTGTTTTTGATGCCACGAATAGGTACGTTGGTAAATAGGAATTGTAAATTGCTTTTTACCATCTAAAAGGCTTATGAGTTGTGCTTGGGTTGCTTCCATATAATTATTCTTCTTCCTCGACAGATATTATTTCTATTTCTCCTAAAAGGTTATCTATTATAACCTCTATCTTTTGTTCAAATTCTTCTGTTTCTGTATCTAAATCATTAATAACAATTTTGTCTTGCAGGTAAGGAATTAAATCACTTTTTAAATCTTCCAAACCTATATACCCTTCTTCTAAACCATAATCTACTTCATCATCATCTACTTTATAAAATGTCTGACCGTCATCCATAGTAGCTTTAGGAAACACAATACGAGGAATTAAGGATTTAACTATTTCAAACCAAGTTTTTTCCTTTAACTCATCATTTTCACTATCCCAAAACTCTTTAATAAGGTCGTTAACTCCCTTATCATTTTGATAAGTATTAACTGCTTTATCGTAATTGTTAATTATGTTTTTTGAAAGATTACGGACGTGCATAATTGCGTTACGCATTTTCTCAACTGCCCCTAATTTTTGGTTAATGGAATATAAAAATGATAGATGTCTTTCTTCTGAAATTGCTCTACTAGCTAATTTCTGCTTGAAATTGTCAAATGATTGGATGCTCACATCCTGCAACAATTCTGCGATCTTATCTGCCTTAATCTTTTGGGGTTCAGTAAAGCTTGCATAGTGATTAAACAAAATATAAAATAATCCATTTTCGTGGTTTTGTTCTATAAAATCATCATTGAATGCTTCGGAAGGTCGAATACCAAATTCTTTAAAAAGTTCTTTGTTTATTCTTTTATTGTCGTAGTTAAGAATGTAGGTTATTACATTTCTTAAATCCATTTCTAACTCAATAATTTCCTCGTAATACTTAACTGCAAGTTTTTTTAATAGCTCATCATTTACTTTTAGCAATGAAATTATTCTTCCTTCCTGATACAATGAATTGAGATAAGATAAAAAGACTTCTCTTGGGTCTGTATCTCTAACCTCTAGTTCAGGAAAATCTACAGTAAAAACAGTTACAAAGGTTTTGTTTGGTAATACAATTTGTTGTTGAATAGAAAAAAACTCCTTAACATCCTCTTCTGAAAGATTATATTCTTCTCCAATTTCGTCAGATAATGGACGCCAAATAAATTGTGATGGTAACGCTTCCTCGTGATGTATTTGTACTTTAACTTTATACATTATTCCCCAAGATTAAGTTTTCGACTTCTGCTTTAGCTTCTATTATAACATTTTTTGCCTCTTTAAATAATGCATCAGCTTCTTCACGTCTTTTATTTATTTCTATAACTAGTTCCTTTTGAATTTCAATTGAGGGTAATGGTATTATTAACCTTTTTACCACATCTTTAGTTAACCCAGTTACAGTAGCTCCTGTAATAATTCTTTTAATTTGAAGTTGCCCGACATCGGAAGCCAAATAATTCAGTAAATAAAAGGGGTTACATTTTTCGTTTGTGCGAATAATATAAACGTGTTCATTAACATTTTGTCCAACGTGTTCAGGATTTGTTATAATACCTATCTTACCTGTTGTAGCACCGTCTTTAACTAAAATAATATCATACATTTTAGTTTCAGTTTTTAAATTTTTCTTGTGATACTCAACTGGGATAAATTTTTCTTTTTTTACCTCTATTTCACATTTATTATTTACGTGCTCACCTCCAAAACTTAAAATACCCTCGGAAATATTTGATGCGCCTCCAGGTGGCCTACTACCACTCTCTAAAAAAGAAATGACGTCAATTAATTTTGTTGGGTTTATTGATTCATTGATATTATCGGAAAGCTCTTGATAGATATTCTCTGAATAAAAAGGGTCTAAACGACCGTCTCTTATAGTCGAATAGTTAACTTCAAACATTCTATCTGCTAAATTGTTGCTTCTTTTTGGAAACTTCAATTTTAACTTTTCTAATACTAAACTACTGATAGAACCAATTACGGTATTTGCTTTATTTACTAATTCTGTTTTTCTTAAAAGTCCAGAATTATAAACAAAAATTATGTGATTTTGCTCTTCAAAACTTGGTTTAGGTATTTTTATGTGATAAAGGTCTGATAAATTAATTCTTTGTTGAATACCACCTCGTTTTTGAATTTCTAATAAAGAAAAACCTAAATTGGTATTTAAAATTGCTTGAACATATTCTGGAATAAACACAGAGTCAGGTTTCGCCCTTAATATACCAATTGCTCTATTAGCAGTACATACTGGATAGCTTTGGGGTACAATAGCTGTAGCCCCTAATGATGCCATAATGGAAAATAATAAATCCCCTGGGAAAATATGACAACGTTTTACGCTCTGAAAATACTCTTCAGTAACATAAACCGGACGTTCTTCAATAATTGTATTATCTTTTAAATCTTGCGCTCTTAAATATCTACGAGTTCTATTTACTCTATCTTTGGCGTCTTCTGGTAAAGCATCGTGGTCTCCATCTTTTATAATAAATGAATGACCTAATTTAGATAACGGATATTTGAAATTATCAATTAATCTACTCTTCATCAAATAATAGATTGGGTCCATTCTATCATCCATTTCAGATTTATCAAGAAAAAAAACTGATTCGCTACTTAATGTCATATTCATATTATTTCAGATCCATTAATATGAGTAATAAATTTTTTAAGCTCTTTACCTATTGGTATTAACTCATTATTTCCTGTAGGTCTATTTGTTGCATCATAGCCTATATCCTCGGCTATGGCCATAAAAACTTTATAATTATTAAGTTGTTCTTGTTTGCGCTCTATCAGTTCTTCTTCTAAACTATCTTTTAGGTCATTAATTTTTTGACGATAAGTATCCGTAATTTCCTTTTTCCAATCTTTAAACTCATCAGTTTTTTCAATAGCTCTAACATCAGTTAAACCAGTTTCATTTACAAAACCATTATGTTCTCTGATTATGGTACGTTTTTCTGTTTCTATAGTTCTTACTTTATCTTCATAAGATTCATCCGCAATAATTGCAGTTTGAATACCCCATTTCTGGTCTTTTATTGCTTGAGTTGTAACGTTACTCCATTTTCTTAAAAACAATACAGAACTCTTAACACCTGCACCTGTATGCGAAAAAGCTGTTTGAGGCATAGATACGACTGCCACAATCCTAAACCAATCCTCTATTTGATTTCTTACATATTGTAAACTACTATTGGTTAGAATACCATCAGGTATAACAACAGCCAAGTAAGCCCCTTCTCTTAAAAACTTATAGCACTGTTCAATAAACAATACTTCTGTACTTTGGTTTGCTCTATTTTTTACCGCAGAGTTCTTTAAATCTAACCAAGAAACATCTTTATTACCTAAATCAAAATTCTTCAAATACGCCTTTTCATTAAGCTTTACGGATGAACCAAAAGGTGGATTAGTGATTATGAAATCAAAAGAATTATACTGAAAGCCTTGACGACCTGAACGCTGTACCATTACTTCTGCATCCAATAAACCATCTGATGCTATTACATTGGTATGACCATCATCGTGAATAATCATATTCATTTTAGCAGTACGTGCAATTTGCTCGTTTATTTCGATTCCAAACAATTTTTCTTTAGCGAAATCGTGCCAATGCCTATGGTGGTCTCTACCTTCTGGAATCCCCTTGTTTGGGTCTCCAATTTGGTCTGGATAATATTCTCCTGCCTGGTCTCTAACCTTATCTAAAGCATATAATAAGAACCCACCACTACCACAAGAGGTGTCTAAAACTCTACTTTCATTTGTAATAGGTAAAACATCTACAATAAATTCTACAATGGGTCTTGGGGTAAAGTACTGACCAAAATCACCACGGAAATATGAACCCATAAAAGTCTCAAAAGCCTTACCTTTACTGTCTAAATCAGTAGCACTTAAATTAATGGATTCTAAATAACCTACAACTGTTTTTACTTTTGTGTGGTTCAAACGAATACCATCTTTGAATACTTCTGGGTCTTTAGTTTTTCCTACATCATATATAGATAAGATTCTTTTATATAAATCTTTTGATATTTTTTCTTCGATCTTTTCTTTTTCCTCTTTAGTAGCATTTTTTGGAATTGGTTCATTGAATACCTGAAAATCATAAGGTTCTCCATTTCTACGAGGTTTTCTTTCGTCCCAAATTTTGCAAAAAATGAGTTTATCTAACTCGTCAAATGCTTCAGAAGGGTTTAATTCGCCACCAGCCCAAAGAGAATTATGAGCTTGCTTAAACCTTGTTGTTAAATCATTTTCATCAATTATTTCTAATTCAAAAAAACGTTGCTTAACAGAATCGTCCCCAACCTCTTCATTTCCAATTCTACCACCTTTTGCATATTTATATTTCTCAACATCAGTAACACCAAATCTTGGTATATTAGGAACAGTTTGTTTATCGTTACTATCTTTATCTATTCTAAAACTAGCATCTTTGATGCCTGATGTAATCCAAATATATTTTATAGTACCTGAAAGCGCATACGCATAACTTGCGGCTTGTTCTACAGCTTGTAAAAATTCAAGTTCAGAAACTTCTGCTTTTTTACATTCTACAACTATATGAGGTTTGGTATGCTCAATATCATTATAAACAATAATATCTGCTTCTTTTGTTGTTGAAGCCATCGTTACCGTTTTAAATTGAGCAATCCTTTCTACAGGATACCCATAAACCAAAACCAATTTTAAGAAGGTTTCAAGTTGCACTTCTTCTTCGGGATTAGTGAGATTTCTTTTTTTCCCTTGATGGATGTAGTTAACTTGTTTTCCATCATTAAGAATTTCTATTAACCTTTTTTTTATTCCTTGTTCAATTAGATTCATCTATTGATATGATTAGTTTTTTAAGTTCTTAATTTCTTCTTTTACTTTTTTGAGGATTTCCGTACTGTTATTTTCATCTTTAATCATATTGACAATTTTATCTGCCATCCATAATTTAAGTAACTCATTTTCACTTTCATTTAATGCTTTAGCTAAATCCTCTACTTGTTCTTTTCTAGCTATGCGAGTTCCTCTTTCAATTTTACTTAATAAAGCAGTATCAATATTCATTTGTGAAGCAACTTCACGTAACAATAACTGCCTCTTTTCTCTTAACTTTCTTATATGATTTCCAAATGCCATTATTAGAGAGATTTTGACTTGACAATGTTTGTCTAATCTAAAAAAAAGGAAAAAAGGCAACAAAAAGATAGATACAGTTATTAACAAATAATTAGGATATTAAGGATTTAAGGAAAACCCTACTTTATATCCTTTATTTATTTCCATACTTTCATTATTTTACTAGCATTTTGACATTTAAAAATTTGTGCTTTTCATATATTTTTTCTGCTTTGATTCTTTTCCGTTCTTCCATTACAGATCCAAATTCAACATAATCTGAAATTAATTTAGCTTCTTCTTCACTTAATCCAATTGACAAATATTTTCTATACACATAAGCTCCAGGACAGATACAACCTTTTGCACCCCAATCCTCATCAGTAAGTTTACAATCATACAAATGTTTTTCAGATGGTTCTTCTTCTAATAGATCCATACCATCTAATAGATGAGCTCTTCAAACTTATCTAACATGTTATATATAATTATCTCTTTTAAAACAACTAATCGTTTTTTAAACTTTTAACAGCTAATTATGAAATATTGCCTGCAGTTGGGTGTCTATTGTTTCATATAAAGTATTATGCATTTTTTTCTTTTATCTTCCCAAATATTTCCATGTCATAATCGTAACCTTTATCACCTGGAAAAAAGCCATTTAAATCCGGATAAATTATTTGAACAGAATCAAAACTGTTTCCATCATAAAGTCTTAAGGAGGCCAATACTTTATCCTGGAGTAATGAGGATTCAACCGGAATTAAATAAACTAAAAACCTATCAATTAGATTGTTCAGTTTTTTATTGAATGGAATCGATTTATCCTTAAAAATTTCAGCATAATTAGTGATTAGCGTATTCGTCAAACCATTCGGTAATCCCGAAACAAAAACTTCTGGAATACCGAAGTTTCTATATAAACCCGTTGAATAACCAAAAGGTGTGAAATCTATTTCCTCTCTAATATAAGTCACATGAAAACCATGTTTTTCGATATTGTTGTCTATTAGTTCTAAATATTTACGCTTATTTTCCTCCATAATTATTTATTCATCCTTTTATTGACCCCATATCTACACTGATTAATATTCTGCTGCTGATATGCAATTTAAAAGTAAGATAAAATTTGGAAGAAGAAAAAGACAATATCGCCTTATTAAAACAAAACTTTGATGCTGTAGATATTTCTAGTAATTGCTTCCTATTATAAAACACAATTTAAGGACTACTTAAACTACTTTGGATTTTTTTTTAAAACAATAAATAATAAATTATTTTAATTTAGATTTTACGGAAACCCATAATATTAATTATGGTATTACCGTAATTTATTTATGGTTATGTATCTGTCTACCAAATAGTTACATGACTAAATGTTGCTTTTTTTTCTATCGTAAATACCAAATCTGACGTTTTTACTTTGGAATTGGTGTAACCCTTCACTCTATAAACCTCTGGGAACCCCCAGATTTACGTTTTTTTGAGCACAAAAATAGTCAGAAAAAACAAGAAAAATCCTACTAATTTTTCCTTAATTATACCTTAGCTTTGATCTTGTAAATCAACAGCTTACGTCGTATGCTGCCAAAGTAAAAACCTAGTATTAAATAAAAAATCTGATTAATTATGAATCGTAAATTATCCTTTTTGAAAATTCTTTTTCTATTTTTAGGCGTATGCTTTTTAGAGAGTTGTGAACCCTCTGACATAAATGAAGAAACGCAAAACATTGAAGAAGATGAATGGAATATTCAGGCCATCGAAAGACCAGAAGTCGAAGACCCCGGTGATCGAGGGAACAAAGGTTAAATTAATAGTAATTTCCATAATTATAGGTGCTGTGCTTGGAAGTGCAGCACCTTTTATACACATACTCTATCCAAAAACTGCTATTGAAAAAATTGAATTAGAAGAAAGTTTTAAAAAAGGAGATATTAGTATAGACTATTATAAAGAACAAAAGGAAGTATTATGGCAAAAATATCAATTTATTGGTTTTACTAATTTTAGACGTTTTTTATATGCAATAGGATTGCCCATAGCCCTTTTTATTTGCTCTTTTGTACTCATTTTTTTTTCTCGATTTGCCGTTGATTCCTTTGTAAAAAAAGGTAGTTTTATTGTGGGAGTGGCTTTTCAATTTACCGCACTTTATTTCATTTTATGGACTCTATGGCCTTTTGATCCAAATAAGTATGACTTTGAACAAAGCACTTATTATAATATTTTAATGATCTCTTCCGTAATTCTATCTTTCGGTTTTTACTTTATATCTAAATCTCTTGCGTACCGTAGATTTGAGGTGCGAGAATTAATTGGCTTAACAGTGCTGCTTAGAGCTAAATTATTTAAAAACTTAGACAAGCATGAAATTAAGTCGGTAGCTGACGCAGAAAAAGAAAAAGTAGATTATAGAGTTTATCAAACTTTTGAAAAAGTTGTTGAGGAATAAGAGACTGAAGGTTATGGATAAGAAAAAAAGAAAAGAAATATTAGATAAGTTAAAAAATACAAATCGAATATATGATGAAGATTATAATGACTTAGATAAAGATTTGGAGCAAGATTTAGAAAATGAATATCTGAAAAAGAAAGATAGATTAAAGACACTTCTTTTCGAGCGTGAGTTGTTGAAACTGAGAATAGATAAAAGAATTAAATAGTTTTTCAGTGAGACTCCCTAGCCAATTTAGAAACTTGTTTCTTTAGCTGTTTGATATCCTTCATAACAGATCCAATTTCTTCGTCAGCAAATAAAAGTTTAGTAAGCTTTTTAAAACTACTGTAATTCCGAAAATCATCAATATTATCGGAAACATAGTCAATAATCTCTAATTTATCAAAATCATCAAGATTTTTGGATTGATTTCCTTTTTGTTTCTTTTTTTCTTGTAATTCCGGATCTATAAACATGGCACCACTACCAGTTAACAGCCAAATTGGATTTAAATCTGTAAAATTATTAAGAATATTTTCTATTACGTTTGATCCAATATTTTTGTTGTATTTAACAGCCTTTGAAATACTTCCTCTACTCGCATTAATAGTATTCTCAAACTGATAAAAACTTATGCCCTTCGTTGTGATATATTGCCCCAATCTTTTTGTGATCATAAGAAAAAAATCTATTAAATATTTTCAAATAAAGAAAATATTCTTATATTTGTATGCTCTCCTATAACAAATGTAAGAAAATTTTAAGCTATTTGAGAGCATATTACACTTAGATTGTTTTGACTAATCTTAACATGTATTTGAAGTATAGATTAGATTTAATATGAGAACTACACCCCATTTAAGTTTCTCGAGGTTAACTATTGTAATTTATCATTATGAAAAAAAGCCAAAGAGAGCGGGTGGAAATGATACTCGTAGAGCTGAGCGACATCCTCTCTATATTACCTTTTGAAAGAAAACTCGGCTTTTCAAGAGGGAATATTTACAAGTTTTTAAAATATAACAGAAAATTAAACAAAACAGAAATCCAAAAGATCGACAATTATTTTCAAAAAATAATTGACAAATACCTAGGTCTAGAGGATGATTATAGTATGAAAAGATGAGCAAGCAGAACATAAATAAATACAGATATATACTTTCAGTGGTGCGAGCAATGAATATTGATAGCACTAAATTTGTAAAAAACCTTGCAAATGGTTGTATTTATGAGACTACGTTATATGGATGGATAGTAGTGTTGTTTGAAAAAGGGATAAATACAGAACGAGCCGTAAATACTATTATTTATAAAAGAATGCTACAGTCTGACCAACACTATCATAGCTTACATGAAAAACTAGGTGGTTCATTACTGACCAGACAGTATCAGAAAGCATTAGAAATATTATCTACTAATCCTATATATAATCGCCTTGACGTTTCTAATAAAAATTTCATAAACGGCAAAGTGAAAGGATTTATAAGCACAAGATTATATACATACCTAAGAGTTGTGGAGCTTATACTAGATATTATTAAATCAGAATTGCAGCATAAAAAATCTAATAACAATAGTATTTGGATGGAACATCCGAAAAAAACAATTAAGATCGGTTAGTTTAAAAATACGAATCATAAAACGCACCCAAAATGAAATTACTTTATAACAATACAGTTTAGTTTGTGTACCCCATAAGCAAAGAGATATCTGGCATTTTTTAAGGAGATAGACCATACTTTGAAATCGCTATTTTGGCTCGTCAAGTTTCTGCCTGTTTTTTAGTGAACACCCCATTTGTTATTATTTCAGAGTATTGAAGAAAAGTGCCAGTATATCTTCTTTAAATACTATCGTCATATCCTATGCATATTACTAATCTATAACCCTTTTAGTATATGACTACTTATCAGGATAAAATTTTAAAGAAATGCGTGAAGCAATTTGATGGCATGACTAAGATCGATGCCTATGATATTCTCTATAAAATAGAATCATTACTTATCGAAGAGAGTTCTCCCATTGAATATAAAAGTATAGAAAGGACTATTGAAAAGGCGTATGACATTAAAAATGTATTACCAGTGGGTAGTCATTCGTATTGTTATTTGGAGGATCAATGTCATTATTTGCAGATCTACACCTTTAGATCTGAGTACCCAACTTTTCTTGGAGGAGAGCGCACCTATTTTACCATTTATAATGATTATCAGATGATGCCTTTTGATAACAAAACAGTTAAAGAAGCTTTTAAGGATACTAACATTGCTTATATCCTTGATGATTTTCTAAGAGACAATCATGTAAAGAAGCGAAATACGAAAACCAATCGATTTGTTTTGTTGGAGTTATTTGATCAGATCGATCTGCCTTATAAAACGGCAGATGCCAAATAAACAGAGTAGCGCATAATACCGTCAAAGTACGTCTTTAAGAAAAGTAAACTTCAATCCCTATTAGTTCCACAATAAAACCTTATTTCTATGATTACCGATTTTTTATATGATGATATCGTCCCATTTCGGGATTCCCCGATCCCGGATCCATAACTCTACTTGTGCTTTTTGTAATGCTGGGTGTCTCAAAGAAGTGTTTTTGACGGGTTATAGTGTAAGCAGTTTTATTAGAAAAGCTAGCTTATCGATCTAAAGTAATAAGATTAACTATGCCCCTGGTCTAGTAGATTGTTCCTTTTGTCGAAAAGGGTATTTTTCCCCTAAAAAGATAATAGAGAATACATTAGGTTTGCACGCGTAACAAAAAAAAGAAACCCAAAATAACATTTGAGATTACTATGGAAGAACTATTCCCTTTTAAAAGGATTACTCTATCTGCACCAGTGATTGATGAGCTAATTTCCAGCACTTTGAACAAAACTTATAACAATACATTTTATAAAAAAAATACTCACAATACAGATTTCTGTATTGTTAAAAGAAAACAAGGTGATAGTTTTGTTTGCGATTTTTTGATGAGTCTTGTTACAATTGAATATCAAAAAATAATGAGTGTCGGATATTGAAACTCATGTGCATTAGTGTTGCATTACAAAAA
Organism: Aquimarina sp. AWH4_224; assembly: GCF_056160245.1. Classification (NCBI taxonomy): domain Bacteria; kingdom Pseudomonadati; phylum Bacteroidota; class Flavobacteriia; order Flavobacteriales; family Flavobacteriaceae; genus Aquimarina; species Aquimarina sp. AWH4_224. The sequence goes on from NZ_JBSWWU010000012.1 coordinate 12,880, forward strand.
GGAAAAATTGAATGACAGTTATTTTGAATTTAGTGGGTCAAATCGCAAAGGGATAAGTTTATTAGGTAGGCAGCAAAAAAGAGAAGAAATCTCTTCTTATCCCTTTTTCGATTTGCGTATGAATTCGAATACTATTTATAAAAGAAAACAAAAATTAAGTAACTAAATCAAATGAACATTTCAACAATGAAACAATCAATCATACTGTTTCTGATGGTGGTATGCACTATAGCCACTGCTCAGGAATTACCAGATGTTACTCCGGTCTCACCAGAGGCTGCATCCATTGCCCGATATGGTCAAGTACCAGTTGGGCTATTTACAGGAACCGCGCAGGTAAGTGTTCCGATTTATACATTTACATCAGGACCATTATCCATTCCTGTGAGTTTGGATTATAGTTCTAATGGAATCCGAGTTGATGAATATTCTTCTTCTGTAGGATTAGGATGGAATTTATCGGCTGGGGGAGCCATTACACGATCGGTATATGGGAAAAAAGATGAAAATCAGTATCGCCCTGCAAAAGATGTAGATTTAAATGATCCTGTGGCTCGATTCTTCTATGCTTCAGCAGCAGCAGATCCGGGACCTGAAGGGATCGATATCCAACCGGATATTTTTTCCTTTAGCTTTAATGGTTTTAGTGGTAAGTTTTATCTAGATGATAATGCGCCTTTTATAACAGATCGCAATATAATTTTCTTAGAACCTTCCCCAGTAAAAGTGGAAATCCTGAATGTAGGTACAGAGCATCATTTTAAAATTACTGATCCTAGTGGGATTGTTTATTATTTTGGAGGTACTAATGCGATAGAAAAATCCAGATATTCTTCTACAAATCAGGCTAATTCTGGTGATGTAAGGCCGCTTGTGCCTTCTGCATGGTATTTAACCAAAATTACACATCCATCAGGAGAAGAAATCACTTTTTCTTACACTTCTACATCAAGTACTTATAAACAAAGTATTTCGCAAAGTGTAACTCGAGTAGATGGTTTTTATCGTGATTCTGATGCTTGTATTTCAAGTGGCAGTGATAGTGCATTTTTAAATATTGCACAAGGGAATACTTCTTACCTCTCACAAATTAGTTCTACAGATTCAGGAAGCATTACTTTTAATTATAGCCCCAAAGCGAATATGCCAACTGGTTTTAATAAACTAGAAGAAATCGTAATTAAAAACCAGCATGATACTACCATTAAGGGCTTTTCTTTGGAGTATGATATGGTATCTAGTACAAAAGCTAATTTAGATTTTACGCAAGAACCTTATTTTAATACAAGATATTATCTATCCAAGGTAACCGAAATTTCTTCTAGTGGGACACTATTATCACCATATGCTTTTGAATATAATAATCCAGAAGAATTACCTGCACGTTTTGTATACGCTCAGGATCATTGGGGATTTTATAATGGTAAAGATGACAATCGTAATTTGATCCCTACTGAGGCGATAGATAAGATAGCAGCAAACTTTGTGCTCTATAACGCATTGAGTGGTTTGGAAGCAGCAGATCGCAGTCCTAGTTCTACGCATGCAAACTTTGGAATGATAAAAGGGATTACATATCCCACCAAAGGTAAAAATGAGTTTAGTTACGAAGGGCATGGATATTACGGAGAAGTGACCACAAATCCATCTTACGTAGATCAAATCGCAAATGTCACCAATACCAATCCAAACGGTAGTTTTGATACACCAGTTATACCCCACACTCATAAAGGATGGTTGAGCTTTGGTGCTAATCTGGATGATTTTAGCCAGGGTATTGGAGATACAACAAATCCGTTGAATTTTAATATTGCAGTAATTGATGTATTTGATATCACTACAGGTACAGAAGTGGGGGTTTCTATTTTTGATGAGTCTGATGTTCATGGTAATAGCCCTATACCGGGAGTAGCCTACGGAATTACCAATCAAAACTTTTCAAAGAGAAAATACGTGCAATTGCAAAAAGATCATCGCTATCGATTCAAGATCAGATTGAATAATGGCTATACACTTTCTAATATCAAGCTCACTTACTTTGATCAATTACCTATTGTGACTACACAAAAAATTCCAGTTGGTGGGATGCGTATTGCTGAAGTAAAAACATTGGATGGTAATGGAAAGGTTGAAACCAAAAAATACCATTATGGGAATATGGATTGTCTGGATTGTGATTCTGGGGTGGCTATTGCCAGAAACATAGAACCACATATCAATACCAATACTGTATTGTTTAATGATGCTGAGAATAAAGCAACTCTTTGTGGTTCTACCACCATATCCTCAAACACCGCTTTCCCTTTGTATGGAGTACAAGGATACCATATTGGATATAATAAAGTAATCGAAGAATTAGGAGAAGATTTTAAAGGAGGGTTGAAACTACATGAATTTGAGAGTGATTTTTTGCTTGTTCCTAACGTCGCTGTTTTTGGAGAAGAATATATTGCTGGATTACCATACAGCAATTTCTTTGGATTTGGTCGTAAGCTTTCAGAAAAGACGTATAAAAAAGAAAACAACGGTTTTAAAATCGTACAGGAACAAACCAATGAATATACTCATAAAACAAGCCTAGATAAAGAAACAATAGTGTATTCGGTACGAAAAGCAAGGAGTATCTCAGTGGGATTTGCAGATGATCCAGGATATACCCTACAAAATACTCAATATCATATTGGTCAATATTCGTTACTACGCCAATGGCATACGATGAGTAAGCGCACTACCAAACAGTACAATAGCAATGGAGAAAATCCATTAACTACCACAGAGAAGTTTTTCTATGATAATACGGATCACTTACAACAGACCCGAACAGAGGTAACGGATAGTAAAGGTAGAATCATCAAAACCCAAACGATTTATCCTCAAGATATAGCAGCTCCTAATCGAACCGTTACAGAACAAAAACTAATCGATCAACATCAAATTGCAGCAGCTATCGATGTGATTACTATAGAACAGGTGGGAGGTACTGAAGAAGTGCTTTCTAAAGTACATAACGAATATAAAGATTGGGGGAATAATGTATTACTTCCAGAAGAAGTGCTGACTGCTAAAGGAAGTAACGATTTAGAACTTAGAGTAAAATATACATCTTACGATAATTTCGGTAATCCAACTGAGGTTGCCAAGGCAGATGGGACACCTATGGCCTATATCTGGGGATATGATCACCAATACCCGGTAGCTAAGATTGAAAATATGACCTATAGCGGAGTAGCTGCATATGTTGGTGAGATTCAAAATAAATCAAACTCGGATACTGATCATAAAATGGGCAGTCAGGGTACTGAGGGTGCTTTACGTACGGAGCTCAATAAGCTACATGTAGAATTACCAGCAGATGCCATGGTTACTACCTATACCTATGATCCTATGGTAGGAGTGACCAGTATGACAGATCCAAGAGGGTACACGGTATATTATGAGTATGATGATTTTAATCGTCTGCAATATGTACGGGATGCCGATGGCAATCTGATCTCAGAGAACAAATACCACTACAAAAACTAACCGACAAATCAGAAAAGATGAAAAACAATAAATATATACTAACAGTATTGGTATTGCTATGCTCGTTTGCAGCTTCAGCTCAGATTGGAGTTGGTTTAGATGGTGATACCAGATATTATTATGATAATGATGGTGATGGATTTGGTAACCCCAACAGTGCTTGGTTAACCTCTCCTGCAACGGGTTATGTGTTGGATAAAAGAGATTGTAATGATAATGATCCATCTATTCATCCTAATACAGTTTGGTATCGTGATGTTGATGGCGATGGTAGAGGGCGTACCAGTCCCACCAAAAGACAATGTACCAAGCCTTCTGGATATGTGCGTTATAGTGATGATAGAGATGATAACAATCAGTACATTACTCATGTAGCTCCTAGAAACTATTATAGAGATGTGGATAGAGATGGATTTGGAAATCCTAGTATCAAGTATTATCGTAGTGCTCCCCCTAGTGATGGGTATACTTATGTAACTAATGGTAATGATTGTAATGATGGTAATGCTTCGATTAATCCTAACAAGGTTTGGTATCGTGATGCCGATAGAGATGGTAGAGGGAATAGAAACTCCACCAAAAAACAATGTATGCAGCCTTCAGGTTATGTAAGTAACAATGATGATATCAATGACGGTAATGAGTATATCACCAATATTCCACCCCGTTATTTTTATAAAGATGGAGATACAGATACCTTTGGTTCCCCGGCAGCAGCTACTCGAGTATACCGTAGTGTTCGTCCAGGTGGATATGTAACCAATAATCTGGATTGTGATGATGGAGAAGGCGATATCAACCCCAACACGGTTTGGTATAAGGATGGTGATAGAGATGGTAGAGGAAATTCCTCGATTACCAAAACCCAGTGTGGTCAGCCATTAGGGTATGTACTAACTAGTGATGATATCAATGATGGGAATGAGTATATCACCAATATCCCACCTAAGAATTTCTATAGGGATGTGGATAGAGATACTTTTGGAAACCCTAATATCAAATATTATCAAAGTTTTCCTCCAGCTGATGGATATACTTATGTGACCAATGGTAATGATCGTAATGATAGTACTGAGTTTATCACCAATATTGCACCCAAGAATTTCTATAGAGATGTAGATACCGATACCTATGGAGATCCGAATGCTCGATTTTATTATAGTGCAGCTCCAACGGATGGGTATGCTTATGTACTTAATGGAAATGACTATAATGATAATGATGAGTATATCACCAACATAGCTCCCAAGAACTTTTATAGGGATGCAGATACGGATACCTATGGAAACCCTAATATCAAATATTATCGCAGTGCTGCACCGGTAGACCAGTACACTTATGTGTTAAACGGAGACGATCATGATGATGGTGACGAGTATATCACCAATATTGCTCCTAAGAATTTCTATAGAGATGGGGACAATGATACTTTTGGTAATCCTAATATCAAGTATTACCGCAGTGCTCCACCTGTAGATCCATATAACTATGTGCTTAATGGTGATGACTGTAATGATGACAATCCTACTATCAATCCAAATACAAAATGGTATAGAGATGGGGATAACGATGGTTTTGGAGATCCTTCCGATATACAAACCGGGTGTATAGCTCCAACAGGATATGTAGCTGACAATACCGATAACTGTCCTGGAGTATTTGGAGAAAATCAAGGATGTGAATATTCTCCATATACGTTAAACTTATCGGATACAGAGACCTATGTATTTACACGTACCTATCAAACAGCTATGGAATCTCCGAGTGAGATACAGTACAACAAAGATGTTACCGAGACAGTAACGTATTTTGATGGGTTAGGAAGACCTAAACAACAAACGGCGATTAAAGCTTCACCAACAGAAGCAGACATCATCACACATATGGAGTATGATGAGATTGGTAGACAAGCGAAGGAGTACTTACCCTTTGCCAAAGCAAATAATGGTAGCTATACTACAGTAAATGTTACTAACGACATCAACCAGTATTATCTGGATACCTATGCTGCGGACTTTGCAGGGATTACCAACCCAGCACAAGTAAATGCCTATAGTGAGACGATTTTTGAGGATTCTCCACTCAATAGAGCATTAGAGCAAGGAGCACCAGGTAAGGATTGGAAAGTAGACCCTAATAGTGATGCTGATCATACCATCAAATTTGATTGGAGACACAATACGGCAAATGAAGTAGTACGTTTTGATGTTACTTTTACAAATAGTGATACTGAAAAACCAGAATTATATCAAAATGGATATTATGCTGCTAATGAGTTGTATGTAAGTATCACCAAAGATGAAAACTGGACACCAGCCGATGGAGATAATCATACTACCAGAGAATACAAAGACAAACAAGATCAGGTAGTATTAAAAAGAAACTATAACAATGGAGAAGCCCATGATACGTATTATGTCTATGACAAATACAATAATCTAAGCTTTGTAATCTCTCCAAAGGTGACTATTACAGATGGTGTTTCAGCCACCGAGCTTGCCGAGTTATGTTATCAATATCGTTACGATTACAGAAATCGATTGATTGAAAAGAAGATCCCAGGTAAAGGATTAGAATCTATAGTGTACGACAAACAAGATCGTCCTATCTTAACTCAGGATGCCTTGTCGGCAGTAGACGATACTTGGCTGTTTACCAAATACGATGCTCATGGTAGAGTGGCTTATACAGGAGAGTATACCGATACCAGATCTAGAAAAACCATACAAACAGAAATCAATAATACTACAGATCCCGTAACCATAGAAAAAAGAGGAGCAGAAACTACTGTAAACGGAGCTAAGATCTCGTATAGTAGTAATGCTTTTCCAACAAATAACTTAGAAATCTTAACTATTAACTATTACGATGATTATAGTTTTGATAAGACTGGGATTACACCACCACCAGTAAGTGTATTTGGTCAGGCGGTAACTAGTAATACAAGATCACTGGCTACAGGAAGCAAAGTACGCGTATTAGGAACTGATGATTGGATCACTACAGTAACCTGGTATGATGGTAAAGGAAGACCAATCTATGTAGTCAACAAAAATGAATATCTGGATGCTACAGATATTATAGAGACCCAATTGGACTTTACTGGTAGAGTAGTACAAAGTAAAACCACACATACCAAAGGTAATAATGCATCCATTGTAACGATCGATACTTTTATCTATGATCATACAGGGAGAGTGACTAAACAAACGCAATCCATAAATGGACAAGAAGAAACCATTGCAGAAAACAGCTATGATGCCTTAGGGCAACTAATCACCAAAAACGTGGGTGGTGGATTACAAGATGTGGATTATAAATACAATATTAGAGGATGGCTTAAAAGTATTAATGAAGGTACAACCAGCAATGGAGATATTTTTGGTTTTGCTATTGATTATAATGCTGGTACCAATCCTTTATATAATGGAAATATCTCAAAAACATCTTGGAGAACAGCTAATGACAACATCACCAGAAGTTACAATTACAACTACGATCATTTAAATCGTATTCTTAGTGCAACAAGTAATGATGGTAAATATGATCTAAGTAGTGTTTCTTATGATAAAGTTGGAAACATCCTAACATTAAATAGAAAAGGGCACACCAATGCTACAGCTACCACATTTGGCAATATGGATGTGTTAGACTATGAGTACCATAGTGGTAACAAACTTAAAAATGTTGTAGATACTGGAAACAAAGGCTATGGTTTTAAAGACGGCACCAATACCAATGATGATTTTGAGTATGACGATAATGGCAACATGATCATAGACCGTAACAAAGGGATATCAGCCATTGCCTATAATCACTTAAACTTACCCGAAACAGTTTCTATAAGCAATAGTGAAGGTACAGGAAGTATTTCTTATATTTACGACGCCACTGGAGCGAAACAAAAAAAGATCGTAACAGAGGGAAGTTCTATTACAAATACAGAGTATTTAGGTGGTTTCGTTTATAAAAATGGAAATCTAGAATTCTTTAATCAAGCTGAAGGTATTGTAGAAAAAGAAGCTGATGGGTATAAGTATGTGTATCAATTTAAGGATCATTTAGATAATATTAGGTTATCCTACAAGGATGCTAACGAAGATGGCAGCATTACCCAAAATGAGATTGTACAAGAAAAGAATTATTATCCCTTTGGGTTAACACATAAGGGGTATAATGAGGTACTTAGAGGTAGAAACCATGCGTATGGATTTACCAATAAAGAAGAGCAAGACGAGATCGGTTTAGGTTGGGTTGATATTACAGCACGGAATTATGATCCTGCATTAGGTAGATGGATGAATTTGGATCCTTTTGCTGAGCAGATGCGTAGGCACTCTCCTTATAATTATGGGTTTGATAATCCGATTTATTTCTTGGATCCTGATGGAATGAAGCCTTTAGGAAGTCAAAAATGTTGTGGAGATGAAAACCCAACTCAAGATTTTAACCCGCTTCCTGGACCAGTAAAAAAATTGGAGCCATTTACCCCTTCTCAAGAAACTCTTGATTTGATAGAAGAAGGAAAGCAATTACTGTCTGATGTTTTTGATTTTAATGCATCAGCTAAAGGAAAAATAGGTGTAGGAGGAAATGTAAATATAGGACCTACTAAGGTTGGAGCAGAAGCAAATGCAATTTCAGTAAGCGGTTCAGTTAATGAAGATGGTGCAAAAGGCAAAATAAGGGTAGTCGATGTAAAAGGAAGTATTCAAATAGGGCCAAAAGATAGTGACTCAAATATAACGGCTTTTGGAACTTTTAACGTTGCGGATGTAAATGTTTCTATAGATAAGGATTTAAATGTAGATGGATCAATAGAAAATGGTGGTTTTGATGGAGATATAGTTACAGGTAAAGGAACTGACCTAAAACTTACTACAAAAGATTTTTTAACTTTTGGACTTGGTGGGAAGATCGGCCCAGTAAAGGTAAGTGGCAGTGTGGATTTGTATAATTTAGGTAAGGGATTAAGTAAAACAATTCAAAGCGGAGTTAGTCTTCTTAATGATTACGTCAATAATGTATTAGATTAGAAAAATGAAAAAGTTAATTGAAAAATATTCAAAAAAACCTGAGAATTTATTTGGTTTATTATTTGCAAACTTTTTATTTGCGTATATTCCTTTTGCTTTATTAATTGGTGTTTTATCTTTGTTTGGCATAGTTCCTGTTAACTTTAACGGAGAAGAAACTTATGGGGTAAAAGGATTTCTTGTAATATTGCTTTTTATACCATTTGTTGCTTTTATATTATCGTTTTTTACTTGGGTTTACTTTATAATTGGAAACTTTTTTCTGAAGTTATTCAAAAAGATATTTTTTTAAATGAAACAGATTATTTTTTTATTTGCCATCATTACGGGATTGAATATGGTAGGACAAACTACAATAAGTAATGATTACTATAGTTTAAAATTACCAATATCAACATCATATGATAAAGTCAATTCAACTAAAGAAGAACTATCAAATGTAGATCTTTATAAGGTTATAGATACAGATAATAATAGAACCAAATATCTAATCTATTTGATGTCAAATCAATTAAAAACTAATATTGAAGGAATCTCTGATTATAATTTTAAGGATTATTTAAAAGATATAGGCAAGGCTGAAGTTTTGATGAGTGAATCAATAACTTTTAAGAATAGAGAATTTTATAAAGTGAAATTAGGGCTAGATAATAATGTAAGGGGATTAATGTATATAACAGCAAAAGAAGGTACCCTATACAGGCTTTTTTTCATGTTGCCTAATGAAGAATACTATGAAAAGTATTTAGATGAGATGAGTTCTATTTTTGAATCAAATAGTTTACTTTAGCATAAATCCAATTGCACGGATTTATACTATGTGCGTTTAAGAAATAAAAAAGCCAGTTACAGTTATGTAACTGGCTTTTTTATTGCCAAAGTTTTAAAATATGACACAGTTATGTTTATCATTGCTAATAGTGCTTTTATCTTTGTATTAAGAACTTGCGCGGATTGAAAACCAGAGTGATGCAATACACCTAGATTATCCTATATAACTTTTAGAATATGTTAGAAGAAATAAGTCAGTTAATAAGAGAAAAAAGATGTCGTATTAGATTTAACTGGTTTTATGATCCAGGTTATGAAGTATCAGAATGGGGGAGCTATTTAAATTTCCCTACCATTGGTTACTTTGAACCAGAACATATTGGGCCTATTAAGATTAATCAATGGCAATGGTTAGAAATAAATCCTTTTGAGAAAGTCGTGATTGGGAAGCTGGTTCTCTCAAAAACTATAGATCATTCTTTAGAGATTAAAGATTATTTAAGCAGTAAGGGTATATTCTATTTTGAAAAAGAGGATTTGATAAAGATAGATAACCCTAATTTTATTCGTTCAGTTTAGTCTCCGTAGAAATTTTCGATATCGAAAAAGAGATTATAATTATGCATCTAAAACAAATAGAAAACTTATTAAAATTAAGTAGCGAAGATCGTGTTGAATATTTTGTTCGCTATTGCGCAGATTTTGAGGAAATTTGGGGGTTAACAGTTGATGATAATAATTGGATTATTTTTAAAGACGCAGAAGGAGATGAAATATTCCCTTTATGGCCTCACAAAGATTTAGCAGATTTTTGTGCCTTTGATGAACATAAAGAAATGGGAGCTAAGCCAAGTTCAATTTCTATTTACTCATTTATAGAAGAGTTTATTGGTGATCCAAGTTTGAAAGATGTTTATTTTGGTATCTTTTATAACAAAAACAGAGAAGCCCTGGTTTTAAAAGGAGAAACTTTAAAAGAGGAACTGGAAGCAGAATTAGATAAACATGAGTAAGAGTACTTACAGGGATAATTCACACTCCTTCTAGTCTGTGACTTGTGTGGATAAAACACTTCTGATCCCATCAGTCTTTTATTAATGGAGTAAGAGTAAGAAAAAAATAACAAGCCAGTTTCATTTTTTAAAACTGGCTTGTTGTATTTTTGGATGACTTACCTAGTTTTGAGAGAGGTAATAGTTGCAATCTAGCCCCATGGGGACTATGGATAAAGGTGAAGTTTAAGTTCTATCCCCAAAAGTAAACACGTCGTCATTTTAATCAATTAATAAAATGAAAAAAAATAACAATGACATTTTAAAAGTTATAGTATTTATAATTTTTATACTCTTCTTTTTAACCTTGTATTTACTAGAAGAAAAGATGTAAGAAACCGAAGTTTCAAAATAAACAGTATCTAATTAAAGATATCTTATCAATACAAATACGGTTTTCCGTAACATCGTTAGGTATAACTTTCTGAACTTACTCTTAAAAAGCAAAGAGTAGGTTATATGAACGATTTATTTTTTAAGTACAAAGAGCTATTGTTTCGTGCAAAAGTGGGTGTTTTAAAAAAGAAAAATTTGTTAGATCACCCAAGAAAGACATATCAGGTAAAAGGTAAACAGAAATACGGTAGATTAATTCAGGATGAATTTCTAGATCATAACAATACTGCAATTTACCATGTAGAGTATTTTATTTCTTACGATCGTACCTATCAATACATTTCCATAAAGGATGTGGAGCAATCTGTTGATTATGAACATGAAGAGCTTATCTAATATAATAATTAAAATCACAACAAAGCGGTATTTTATCGTTGAAAATTGCTTTTTGTCGATAAGTTAATATTTTACACACTTAGGATTTATGGCAAAACCGTAATCGTATTGTATATTTGAGTATAGAATTAGATAATATAGAATTGTTCATATATCGCCCGTCAAAATACGATTACTTTTACCCCCAAAATTACCCTGAATTTAACTTAACAAAAACCTCTTTTCAATAAAGGAGGTTTTTTTATTGATTGAATTTCTAAGTAAAATCATCTTACTGAAGGTATTTAACAATCTCACTGAACGCAAGTTTTCAATGGATACGAATTAATAGCTTTGTCTAGTGCGAATCACTTACTATTGGATGTTTTTTTATCTTCTTTTCTATTTGTTCTTCATCTATTTAATTCTAGTGTGTATGATCTGACCCACCCCATGCTTGAGTAATAAAAACAGCTATTAAGAGGAAATAAAGCTCAACATTATGAAATCTCATTCACGCGAATTTGTATCCATAATATCAAGAAATATAAAAGCTTGTAAAATATTACAGTTTTTTATTAATGAAGTCTTAAATTGCTAAATACGAAGCCATTTTAATGTTCTGTAATAAGTACTTTTCGAAAACCCAAACTCCTTGCAAATTCCATCGATTCCTAATTCAGGTTGCTTCTCAAAGTATTTCTTTATTTCTAAAGACTTTTGTATGGATTCTAATTTAGGTCTTGGCATTTTGCCCACTTTCGGTTTAGGAAGCGGCTTTTGATTTTTCAATGTCCTTAAATCAAATACTGCATCTTCTTCTTCAAGTAAGGTGAATCCTTGTTTATTTTGTAAAATTCGGAAAGGCAAAGAGATTATTGTTCCTCTTTTTAATTCCTGCAGATAGGTATAACTAAAAATCCGGATATCGTATTTCTTAAAATCCTCTACCAATGCTTTCCCACCAATCAAAGCTAAGATCGTAGATTTGTCATTGTTCATAAAATCACTAGCGATTATACTTTTTACGATACTAGAAATCGAGTTTAATTTTTGGTCTTGATCTTGCCAGTTTTTATTGACCAAAAAATCCGCCAGATCTTGGATTTCAGATTCCGTAGCCAAGCGTAGTTCGAAGTTATAATGTTTTTGTAAGCTCTTGTTCATCATTAGTTTTTTGTGCAACTAAATATCCAAATTATATTAAGCGTATACAAATTGAATGTATAAATTTATATTAACCCTGCTCTTGCGCTATTTTATAAAACTGTAACCTAATTACTACCCTTAAGGTTTTCTTTATGCCTATTATTCTAAAATTCTCTAGGTTTTCCCTACCAATAATGTTAAGAATTTCAAGGTTACCGAGTCCAAAACCAGATCTTAAACCAGGACTGAATGCATTCTCTTTATACCTTGCCACTACAATACCTTTTGATTTGAAGCAAGTTTTGTTTTGCGTAAAAAAACTATTAGAAATAGCTCTTTCTTCTATCTCTAAAATCATCTTTGCAGAAACAGCTTCCTCTGGAACATCTAGTGATACAACCTTGCCAAATGGAAGTGGGACATCTTTATATCCTTTTTTACATTGTTCTATTGGAACAAGTCCAACCTCCTCAGCACTTATTAAAATTAGCTCCTCCAAATAATTTAGTATGGTAGCAGTATTCCTCCTATTTGGATATACTTGTTTTTGTATTCGATCTCTTAACATAATTATTCTTTTTTAAACAAAAGGATTAATCGGTGGCTTTGTTCCTGAAGGATATCCCCAAGCTACATATTGCCTTTTAGAAGTATCGTTATCTAAATGAACAAAAGTTCTACCTACTCCAATTCGCTTGAACCCAACTAATTTTGCAGCTACTACAATCTTATTTCTAATAGCAGTTGTAGGTGTTTTAATGTCAGCAGCTTTGCAGGTAGGTATTTTATGCGAGGAATTTGATACTCCTCCAACTTTTGTGTTCCAGTAAGGTGATCTTGCTCCAGAATTTATCATATCAAAAATGGGTAGTCTGGTTACTTTTGCCAGTTTTTGAAGCATTTTGATAAACTCCTTATCCATACATCTACCAGATCCAGGAATATCAGGACTATCAAATTTAGATAGATCGACCTTTTCTTTCCTTGCCAATTTTCTAACTACTATAACTGTAGAAATAACGAGAAAAGCTCCACCTACTGCCCACCATATTTTATTGTCATTCCTAGCCAATACATTTGCATTGTTTCTTCTCTTTCATCTTTTTATTGCGATCACGAATAGCTACAAACTTTAATGCTATGCTTACTACCAAAAAAGTTCCAAAAAGCACATTCAATGTCATATTTCCTTTATCAATTTTCATTTCTTCTGTTGGTATTTCTTCAACTTATGTTCAAGCTCCTCGATATAGACTTCAAGATCATTAATACGCTCACGTTGTTTAATGATGGTAGCTCTCATTTCTTTATTGTTTTTCTCTAAATCCTGAATGCGTTCTTCCATTTTATCGCTCCAAGCAATCCAATTTCCTATTACTTTCTCATTAGCTTCAACATTCAGGTTTCGTAATTCTGCATTTTTCAATTTCTTTTGTAAACGAAAGTGTAATAATGCTTCAATAGCGTCGGGTAACCGAGGTGGGTTACCCCACCTAAGTCCCCTAAGAACCGTACGTGCGACTTTCACCGCATACGGCTCAAGCATCTTTAATGTCATTTTCGTTTGTAATGACACGGCTTAACAACCTTAATATTCAAGCTATGGACTTGTCTGTGACAGTCTGGATGCAATAAAACCAGATTGTCAAACTTATATGCTCCACCTAATAACCTTGGTTCAATATGGTGTGTATGCCATTTGGTTTCTTTAGTTATTATCGTATTGCATACAGGGCAAATCCCTTTTTGACTTTTCCATAGGCGTGTAAGCAGATTATATCCTTTCAGTGAACTTTGCATTGTTCGATCAATACGCTTTTCAAAATAGGTTTCCCATTTTGGATCATAAGGATTTGCTCCTCTTTTGATCATTACGTGTCTCTCGATTTTGGTATAATCCATTCTGAACAACTGCTTTAATTTGCCATCCAATTCTCCTGCAAATACCCACTTACGATTACCTATCGTTTTAAAGTACTTACATTTTATCCATCTTTTTCCTTTCTTTGGATGTCTTCGTACTGACCATTTCCATAGTGTTATAAAAATATCGTGATCAATACGAGAAAACACTTTGTAAGCTACCATATGTTTATGGTAATTTGCCCAACCTCTGATCACAGGATTCAACCTATTGATGAGATTGGCTGTTTTCATAGTTTTATTAGTTTTAATAATATTCCGGATTTTCTTTTTGATGACTTTAATACTTGATTTAGAAGGTTTAATGATTAACCTCCCTTTGTATTTGCGTACATTCTGTCCTAGAAAATCAAAGCCTTGATCTAAATGGGTAATTTTGGTTTTCTCTTTTGATAGTTCCAATCCACGTTCACTAAGAAACTTTTCAATAACTGGTTGAACTTTTTCTCTAAGTAATTGTGGGTTTACTCCTGTTACTACAAAATCATCTGCATACCTGATAAAGTTAACTTTCACCTCCGTTCCTCTTTTCTTTCCACTTTTATCATAAGTTATACCAACAGCTTTGTAGATTTTAGACTCAAGACCGTCCAACACCATATTAGCTAATACAGGTGAAATTATACCTCCCTGCGGAGTTCCTTTTACAGTAGGGAATAGATTTTTATTTTCTATTACCCCTGCCTTTAACCATTGTTTCAACATACGTTTATCCAATGGAATATTTTGTAATATCCAGTTGTGACTTATGTTATCGAAACACCCTTTTATGTCTCCCTCCAATACCCATTGTGCAGTATCTTTTCTTGCCATTACATTAAAAATCATTTGTATGGCATCTGCACAACTTCGATATGGACGAAAGCCATAAGAGTAGTAATCCGCTGTAGTTTCCGAAATGGGGTCTAAGGCTAGTAAGTATAATGCTTGCATAGCCCTATCCTTTATTGTTGGAATCCCTAAGGGGCGTTTTCGACCATTGCTCTTTGGAATATGTACCCTTCGCAATGGGCTTGCCTTATAGTTTTTGCGGTTCAATGATTTAATAGCATTCCATTTACTTTCAGGAGTTTGCCAGACCTTTCCGTCTGTTCCTGCTGTTCGCCTACCCGAATTTTCGGTCACACGTCTCACCGCTATTGCTTTAGCGGAGAATGAATGGGTCAGTATCCATTGTAAAGATTTCGCTTTACGATGTTTACCTTCCTGCCAAGCCTTCACGATACGTCTTTGTAATAACTTCACCTTGCGGTTAGCTTTAGCCCAATCAATATGTTGCCAGCCTTCCGTATAGGTGCCAAACGCATATTCTATAGATTTAGAATTCTTCAATTGCTTTTTAACTTAAAAGTTTCATTACAAATTTCTCGTGATAAAATACCTTGTAGAAGTCTGCAATGCTTTCGCACGGAATAACGTTTAAATTCCTATCCTTATAATTACTATAAGGCATTCGCTTTTTCTACATTCCTTTACCTGCACATTTTTCGGTCTTCCTTGCGGTTGACTTTCCTTTTAAAAGGAAATGTACAGGCTTACCAAGTTCCATCGACTTTACCGAGTAGGTTAGTGTTTGTCTTAGTGCCGAAGGGATTGTGGACTGTGTAATATGATGGAATGCATATTAACCATACCTCTTACTTTTTAGTCTAAGCCTATCAGTACCTTTTGGCTTATCAGCGCTCTCACGACACTTTAATAACAATTCACATACGTTACACATACTACTCATTCCTAGCGCCCACTCCTTTTGGTACTAAGGAGAATGAAATAGTTTCACAACATTTCTAAGGCTACATTGTTCCCTGAGCTTCACACCAAATCGTTGCCAATAAAGCGTGTCAGGGTAGGAAACTTATGACAGCACATAAGGTTAAGATGGCTTTAATAGTAAAAGCCACTTAACAGTAAAATCAACGACTTCTTGTCGCACCTTCCAGAAAGCCGAAGCTCCTATGACTACACCAGCTAATTTTAAATATTCCATATATCTATGATTTCGTATTACTTTTTAAGACTGCAACTATGATTACAATGACACTTATCCCCATAATGGCCATTGGAATGATATTGTCCTTTTCTTTTTTATTTAATTTCTTCAGAACCACAATCTGCTCGATCTCCTTCATTATCCTTTTTACCTTACTGGCGTAGTTAGGATCTGTAGCATACCCCGCTTTTGCCACTTCATCTGCAAACCGATAAGGATCTTTTCTATGTTGTATTGCGTATCGGTATCTTCTATTTTTAAGAAGTAGCCCTGCCCAATCGATAAATGAAAAGAAAGGACTTGGATACGCACGAAAAACATCTTTTATTCGATACTTCCATTTTCCATTTGGAGTTTGAATTGGGTATCCAGGATAAATAAATGGAAAACTACGTGTCGCCGTGGACGAATATTCTGTCGTTGTTATCAGTTGGCTGTGGCCTTTCCACCCACCGTAGTTTATTCCAGAACCCTTTTTAACTCCAAACATCATATTCCCTTTCGCTGATCTCCCCCATCCTGATTCCAAAGCGCTTTGTGCCAAAGCAAAAAGAACAGGTACACCAGATTTTTCAGATGCTTTCTTGGCATAGGGATAATATCTAACAACGAACTGTTCTTTGATGATTGACATATTGATTATTTTTTGTTCTATGGTGCAGGGGGAACATTAAAAACAGGAATATCAGGGAACTCCAAAGGGGTTTTAGCGACGTATGGTGGAAAGTTTATGGCCACTTCATCTAATGTTGAAGTAAACTCTCCAGTAATATTTAGTACTCCTAACCCACTCAACTGACAAAAAAAGAAGTTTCCTTCATTTGATTGTGTTGTCCAAGCTATTACTCCACCGACATCGAGAGGTACAGGCATTTTTAGAACGGTTCCTCCACTTCCTGTGCCACCTAACTGTCCAGCTCCACCAACTCTACGTAAGCGAAGATTTTGTGGTATTATCAAATTTCCATTGACAACTGAATATTTATTCTTATTGTTGACATAAAACACTTCGTCAGAATTAATATTTTCATCAAGGACTGATAATACTTGTAATCGATTTTCGCTAATCCCACTAGGTAATGAAATACCTGTAAGCACTTGGAAACAAGCCCCATCAAACACTAACTTATATACAAGATCAGTTTTCAAATCTCCCGTTGCTAATGGAACTAAAGATTGACCATCAAACTTTTTTAATGGTACAGCTCCTTGCTTATCTATATTCAAAGTAGAAGCATCTGTATTTGAATTATGAAAGCGTAGCTCTATAGGCAACCCTGCTTCATATTCTTTTGTTAATGGTGGGTCTAATGATAGTTGGTATACGTTTTCATCTGCTCCTGTAGTTACCCCATATCCTCCTAAACTATTTTCAAGAGGTAAATTTTCTTCACCCCTTACATCTTCTATTCTAAAATCTGATTGATATCCTCCCATTTCTTACTTATTTACTAATTACTAATGTTCCAAGTGCCACTAGGCTAATTCCCAAGAGAGTTTTATGTAGCTTACTTCTTTTGAGCTTCTTTTCTTTTCGTTTTAGAGTATCTTCCAATAGCCTAATCGTTTGATCATTATTGCTTGTCATTAATGCGTAATTATCTAGTTGATCTGATTGAAAAGAGATAATACTATCCTTTTTTCGAGCTACTAGCTCAAACCTTTTAATATTCAAGGACAAACTATTTACCAGAGAATCATTATACTTTCCAAGCTCCAAAAGCTTGGCTATCTCGCGGGATTGCTCAATCGTGAAACAAAAGTGCGGTAACTTGTTAATTTCCCTTATTTTGGGTGTCAAATCCTGCGAAATACTGATAAAGCTCGTCATCAGTAAAATCATCAATAGCATTAACCTGTTCATACTTCATTTGCTTTAACTTTTCTATTACTAGCTGATCTGTATCGATCAATCCCGTAAGGCTGTCCGTGATCGTTTCCAATATCTCTATTTTACTATCCAACAAATCATTCGTTTGTTGAAGTGAAATATTTTCACGCTTCAATTCTTCTATCTCTATCTTCTGTATCTGATCGATTACCGAATCCTCTGCAGGAATGATCCAAAAGAGAACAAATACTACCCCTATGATTGCAATAAGAGGTAGTATCCACTTATAATGTTTCATAAAAGATCATCTTTAGGGGGTTCAACTCCTTTTTTGGGAAAGAACTTTTCAAAAGCGAACTCAAATAAAAACTTATGAAAGGCTGTCGCAAAAATGAAGGATACGGGAATCCATAATAACTGTGATAGCTCACAATCTCTTACAAAAAAGTAGATGATACCATATACCAGCCCTATGATCGCTACCTGGTATTTCGTTTTAAGTTTAATATCAGTTCCATTGCCTATAAACTCAGGAATACCATAATATTTTAGTGCTTGAGTGATAAGTATAAAAGAGAAGATATACACCCAATCAAGTGCATGTAAGAACTCTGTGTATTTTTCCATTACTATTTCCATAACTTTATGTATTAAGGGTTTGTTTAATATTTACTATTTCTTTTTCTATCGCTGTTAATTGTGTGTTTGGGAATAGATTTTTAACCGTATTAGCTACAACAACAATAGCTACACCCGCTAACAGCATTCCTAAAATGATTTTCAACAAGGTTTGATTCGTCAGGGTAATAGTTACTTCTGTTTTCAATCCTTCCTTGTCTACCAATGCATCCAATAGGCTATTTAGGTTTCTTTTTTTACGTTCCATTCTTCTTAGGCTTTTATGAGTTCGTGAATTGGGATTCCCATTTGATTCTTATCATAAGTTTCTTTATCAACACTATCCGTTTTAAAAATCTTTTGTACCAATCTTTCTGTCTGTTCATCGAACACTTTAGTAATCGTTCCTTTCCAACCATGATTCCTTAACAACCAAATCTGTAAGCGTTCAACCTCTTTTCCTTTACTTCCTTTCGATAACAACCAAGGCTTTTCTTCAGGTTTGGAAGTCACCGAATTATCTTCAGGTATTGTCTTTTTTATTTGCATCGATTTAGGTACTTTTTGGATATCTTCCCTTTCCTTCAATACAGGTTCGTCTTTTTCAGGTTTTTGTTTTTTCCCACTAATCAAATAGACCGCCAAAAGGCTTACACCTATACCTACTCCTGCAATAATCAAATCATTTGTGCGTATTATCATTTTATTGTTTTTATAGCTGTTCGCATTCCATCAATATCTTGTTTACTAAAAGAGGTTTTTTGCAAATGCATCTTAGCTGCTCTATTTGTTTTGTTTCCAAACATTCCGTCAACTCCATCCCTATTTCTTCCGGAACGACCTAAATCAGCTTTGTAGATTTTGTGTAAATAGGATTGTAATACTTTTACGTCCTTATTACAGGTTCCATATTGCAAAGGATAACTACTACTAGTACATCTAAACCTAGTTGGTCTGCTTGAGACCGTTGATCCAATCGATCTAGTTGGTCTTGTTGGTCTGGTTGATGTTCTTCGACTGCCTGTTATAGTCCTAGCTATTTCGCTATCGCTACTATCCATTCCGAGCATAGATATTTCATCCTTTTTCTTCTTTTTCTTGTAATACCAATATCCAGCCCCTGCCAAGACCAGAAAAGCACCTATTCCTATGAATATTTTCTTATTGTTATTTACGCTTGTCTTAACTTTTGGAGTTTTATTGATTTTAGGTGTTACTTTTGTTTTCATCTTCATAATATTATAGTTTATGTTCTAAGCCAACCTGTAGTTAGGTAGCCTTCGTACTGGATCTTTAACAAGTTTTTTCATCTCACTATCACTTAAAAAGTCTTTCAAATATTGATACATATCTTTCTTGTGATTGAAGTAAAATGCTTTGGATAAACTGGCGACTTGTGTTTTATCTTGTAAGCTTCTAAATACTCGTTCTACAGCTTTCTCATCATCATCAAATAAACCTTTAGCATTTTTCAATTCAAGTGCATACTTCCTTGCTGCGGATGCAGACAATTCTTTAATACGTTTCCCACGTAACCACTTTTTTACATCATTGATATAATTCATATTAAATGAGGCGTTCCAATTGGGTTCTACTACGGGTGTGGCTCTACCACCACCTGTTACCACAACCGGCTTTCCTGTATTACCTGCACTTCCAATGTTTCTTAATGTGGAAAATGAATTTTCCTTCTTGCTTTTTCGTTTCTTCACAAAAAAGTATATCCCAACTCCCAATCCAGCTATTCCCGCGCCACCAACCAACCACCACATTGTTTTCGTAATTTTCATTCTTTTGATTTTATAATTTTCTGTATTTCGGCAATCTCTCGATAATCCCTAATACTATTTTGATTTCATCTTTATCGAAGCGATTCTCTAATTGGTCTCTAAGAGAAACCCTATAATCTCTTTGATAGGCTTTAGCGACTTGAGATACTTGCACCTTATCTTTGAGATTTCTAAATACCGCATAAACATTATCCTCTAAATCGCCACCTCTGTACCAAGGACGAAAAGCCTTATGGATTTCATTGGCATATCTGGTCGCGGTAGATCCTTTTAAAACAACTATACTGGCAGCAATAGCATTCATTACTTTATCAGCATAGTTTACATCTAATGCTGCTTCATTTGACAACCCTTTTGTAATCGGGTTCAGCTTCGTGTTAAGTTTCGCCATTAAACTTGTAGCCAACTTATCACGTTTTCTATTTCGCAAAGCAACGTAGGTTGTTCCTATTAATATCAACCCTACTGCTGTTGCTGCTATTTGTAATCCGACTACCTTTTTCATTTATTCAGGAATTTAAACCCAGCTCCAACTGATCTACCCATTGGCGTGAATGCAGCAAGATCTGTGGCATCTGCTTTCTTTGCCGTATTCCATAGTATTAAGGCAATAATTGCCAATAATAAACTCAACGTTATCGGAAGTGCTACGGATGCCACTTTTGAAAGATTCTTCCCTAAACCCATAAAGTTGCTCCCTATTTCGGATGCATCTGCAATGGCTCTTGTAGCTGCACTTGATACATCTATTTTATTCTTTTGTAACCACCTATTGAAATTGCTATTGGTAGTACAACTGGATGACCCGTTAGTTTTCCAAGTGACCAACCAAATTGTCCTAGCGTTATCAGTTCCTAAGTCAGCCTTTAGGCTGTTGAAATAACCTACCCATAGCTCACAAGGATCATTAGATTCTGGTATTATATATGACTTCTTCTGTATGTTGATTTCAATAGGCATACTAGTCGATTTATCTTCTTAAAATGTGATTCGATTGCGATGTAACTTCACGTTTTGACAACCCTAAATCTTCTAAGGTTTCTATAAGCCTTCGCTTTATTTGGGCTTCTTTTCTTTGGGCTTCTTTCCGATCATAATTCTTGTAAATATGTCTCCCAATTAAAAAGCCCACTCCTAATGCTAAGAGGGTGTTTTTCATGCTGCTTCCTTTTTAATTTTCTTAAAAATATTTCGTTCATCCACACCAATTTCCTCTAGCCAAACAGATACGCTAAACGCCGGATTTTCATTTCCTTTTTTGGCAGGAGCTTCGTCTAGTCCCAATACTTGAATTGTTGGGAATTTGAGAATGTAAAATCTAACTATAGCTTCTAAGCTTTTTGTCTGTGCCGTAGTACGGCTATCTTTGGATTTTACTTCTTTTTCTGTTCGTCCACCCACATAGGCAATATGTTTACAAACTCCTAACACTCCTTTCTTTCCTTCTGAAATACCCCATAAGTCAACAGTTGTAGGATTGTCTTCGGATATTAAGGTTTCCAATGATCCGTCAGGCTGAATGAGGTAATCAATACCTGGTCGATTAAAGCCGTAACCTCCTTGTGCTTCATCGGTAGTATGCAATTCAATAATATCGGCCTTTGTTACTGGAATTCCTTCTCCTGACTCTGTACTCTGAATGATTAGATAATCTACTTTCTTCATTTCTTATCGTTTTTAAATGTTCTTTTTTTTCAAACTAAACTGCATCCAATATGGGTTTAAATGTTTTTTTGATAGATCTAAACCCTAGTAGTCTATATGTAGGGTATGGTTTTATACAAACCTGATTGTTTTGATTTCCGCCAAGTACATAGATGTATTTCTTATCTTCACTATAGCCGATAAAAAAACCAACATGACCTTTCCAACTACTTCGCTTTTCCCTCCAGAACACAACTACACTGCCAAGGGCAGGGCTGGATATTTTTTCCCCAACCGCGAGCCAAGATCTTGCATTTAGCTTTTCACTCCGGTGACAACCTGCTTTTAACGCAACAAAATTTGCAAAGGCCGAACACCAAGCTGTTTCATCGGTTGTAACCCATTTATGACCGATTTCTTTGAAATACGTAAGAATTCGGGGATGGTGAGCTTGTCCTTCGATTTCGGTAACACCGTACTCCTGTAATGCTATATCTAATACATTGCTGTTCATACTTTTCTCGTTTTTTAATGATGTACTGCATTTTCCAATATTTTTTCTGTTTCAAATTGTTTATAGTAGGTGAGAATAGTGATGGTTTGCTTCCCTGCAATTTTGAATACCCATCCATTTTTACCGTCTATGATAGCTCCATTCATTTCAAAAACTTCGGCAACGTTTCCGAAATTCTGAGGACTGTTATAACTAGAAAAAGAAATTGGTTTCACCTTAGTTGTACCTGTAACGGTATCTTCTTCGAGCTTTAAAACCCTAAATCTTTCCGTTCCCGATAAAACAAACTTTACATGCTTAACTATGGCAGGGTTAAAGGTGAAGTCTTCTCGTCTTGCCTGATACCCATCATTGATGATTACTTTATTACTTTCCCTACTGTAACTAATGAGATTTATAGCTCCGTTAGTGCTATCTGTACTATAAATCTTATCACTATTTGGATCTATAGCCACCCCTGTGCCTACAGCTCCCAAAAACAAGGTATCAACGACTGTATCCTCACTATCTATAATAGAATAGGAATCATTTCTTCTGTTTCCTACATAGAGTAATTCATTGGTTGGATTGTAAATAATACGATATGGATCAGCTCCTACGAGAATTGAATCTTTTACTGTATTCGTATCGATCTCTATTGGAATAACAGCGTTGTCTTCAGCCGAAACTAAATAGAGAGTATTATTTATAGGGTTATATGCTCCTGTGGTCAAAGTATTACCTACATTTTCGATTGTATTTGTCACCTGATTATTGGCGTCTATTGCCGATATACTATTATCATTTGAATTGATTACGTAGACATTTCCAGTATCAGGGACAACAGTAATATTTCTTGGTGCTTTTCCGACACCAATAGTTTCTATTACATTTCCCGTAATAGTATTAATAACACTAATAGTATCATCTGCGATATTCGCTACATATACATTTGCATTGAACGGATTAAAGATGATACTGATAGGTCTTTTCCCTACTTCAATCTCATTGATAACTTCTAATTGTGTATTAATCACACTTACAGTATCACCTATAATATTCGCCACGTAGACCGTTCCAAAGTTTGGGGAACTAGGTTGGCTATTCACGGTCAGGTCTACGGGCGAAACCCCAAAGGGGCTGCTAGCATCAGCAGTTATAGGTATAAGGGAAACAATTACTCCTTCTTCATTGAGTACAGTAATATTATGAGACAATTGATTGGCGATGTAGGTATATCCATTAAAAGGATTGACAATAATTCCTTGTGGATAGATGCCTGTTCCTAAGTTTGAATTGACAGTTACTGTCCTAAAAACATGATCCGAAACGTCTCCTGGTAATGTCGGACTAAGGGGTGGTTTCTTATTACCTGCCCACAATCGTACTTCCCTTTCTACATCAGAAGTATTGGTAATCGTCAATTGTGTAGTTTCATACCTATTCTGTAACCTTTTGTAAAAAACATCATTATCCAATTTTATAGCACTTCTTGGCAAGTCTTTATAGATTCTTTTTGGTAATCTTCTTGCGTAAGGACGATTCATTCTTGCAAAAGAATCGTATGCATCGGAGTGCATTAGTTCTGGAATTAAGGCATCCTCCTTTTCTTCAGAAGAAATGGAATCTTTCTTTTTGGTATTACCAATTTTTTGCACCTCAGTTTGATCTTCATCGTCATTACGCAATATCCACCAAAGCGCTGCAAGGCCAATCCCTGTTGTTATCAATGCTATTTCGGTACTCTTTTTCATTCTTGCAATGCGTATTGATTGATAAATTGAACAATGTCTTTTGTTCGTCTCACCTGTGTTTCACCAACTAATTCTGGATATTGACTGAAAATTTTGGTTGCTGCATATACCGCTTCTATTTTTGGAAAACCATAGTCCAAGTAGTGCCTAATTCCACATAAATCTGCCGTTTTTTCACTACGGGTGTTTAGAAACCAATGGCATCCCTCGTGGGAAAGGATAGCTATCCGAACAGGAATTGTATACGTTTTGAATAATCGTTGCGAAATTTGCACTCTTGGCATTTTACGATGTATCCTTGCGGGAGTAATCAATTCTTTCCCAAAAGCATCAACGATGCTTGGCAAATACTGAAATAAAAACTCTCCTTTAGGACTGTCATAAAAACCAGCGGGAACGTATCCCGCTTTTTGGGCAAACTGGATCGCAAAATCCATAAATCGTTGTTGCTCTGGCGTACTCCAAATTTTTGGCTCATCCATCATTATAATCTTGAAATCAATGATCTCAATACCTGTATCATCTCCAGTTTTTTTATCATAGATTTCTAATTCCAATTCATCCGGTGAAACTGGCAAAGGAATTTTAATGCTCCTTTTTTGTCCTTTCTCCAAATATGCCTTTCTACGGAAATAATGCGTATTTGGGAACAAAGGGTCATATACTTTAAATCCTACGTGTATTGCCTTTTGCACCTTTATAGTGACAGCAATAGTGAACCGCTTTCTATTGGACGGAATTGGAATGATCATTACCTAACTTTGATTACTATTTAGTTTTTATTCTTTTGAGTTTGATACATCAATAAACCTGCTCCTCCTAGTACCACCACACCCAAGGCAACATATAGTATGGTGTTATCTTTTTTGGGAGTTACGTTTGTAGGTTCACCTCGGAGTCCTACTCTGAAATCTGACGGGGGTTCCTGATTCTGACCAACTGCTAGATCAGGTGTTTGAATAGGTCTTGGTCTGCTAACAATGGTATCAACTGCACCACCAATAGCTGCACCACCACCTAAATCCCTATAGGCTTTCCCTAATTGTGAAAAGAAGTTTCTTCTTCTTTCTCGTCTGGCAATTCGTTTTGGATCGGATCTTCTTTTAGCGCGCCTTGCTTTTCTAGCAGCTCGCCTTTTTGCTCTTTTTTCCTTGTTTCCAAAAAACAAGAATTCGTCATAAACTTCCTCATCTAAGTGATCTGCTAACAACATTTCTGTTTCTCCTGCTATCATTTTTTTAAGTTTTAAATTATGTGATATACATTACGTAAAGTGTAGAATCCATTGGGTCAAATGGTTTTGCATCACTTGGTTTTCCAACAAAGGGATATGATTTTGCATCTCCAGCAGCTAACGGTATTCCATTGACCATTGCTGGAGAATCCCCTATATTTTTTACAGAAGCAAATAACACTCCCAACGGAATTTCACCTGCATCTGTAAATATTTGCTCTACGGTTTCAGCTAGTAAGTCCATTTTCTTCTACTTTTGATTTCATTTTATACATAACAAATCCAGCTACCATTAGCCCAATTACTGCGAGTCCAACGATGTTTTTCATTTTACGCTTGTTACTTTGGACTTGTGGTTTCTGATCTTTTTCTTTATTCTCCATTACTTCCTGATTTGAAACATTTACTTCTTCCGCTACTATGGGCAATTCTTCTTCAATAGGTTGGATTCTTTCTTTTGAAATCCTTTTTGGCATTGGTCTTACCCTGCGTTTACGACTTCCATATCTTCGTTTGTATGGTATGACGATATCCTTTGATACTTTTGGCTTCTTCTTAGGAGCAACAAACACAGGTGGTTTATTACGTTTTGAAGGATCACCTGGCATTATGGGGTTTCCACTCCATTGAGGTTTTCCTATACCTATTTTAGAGATTCCTTTATTTCCTTCTAAGTCTCTATGCATCGGATTACCGAACTTGACAGGTGGCATCCTAAATGGCTTTTTAATTGATCTTGATCGAGATCCCAATGTTCTTCGTACAGGACGGGGACGTCCAATGGGAGTACGATACCTTCTATTCACGATTCGCCTTGGGCGTCCTATAGGACGACTTGCTAAACGTCTTACAGGTCGTGTTCTTCGCCTCCTTCTTCCAATCCCAACGGCACGTAGTATTCTATTTTTAGGATGATTACATATTAGCCTACCTAATCTTCTGCGGTTCTTTTTTTTACGTAACTTATGACGAATCACATGATGTAAAAAAGGATCATATTCAGAAGCCTCAAATTCATCTATATCTATGGGATAATCTATCATATCATTGTACTTTTTGGTGTTAGATTACCTTCCGATGACAGGTTGACCTTGTGTCGGCATATAGGGATAAGTAGGCTTAGAATTAGACTTGGCCATAAAGATGCCTACTACTGCTAAAAGTGCAATTCCACCTCCTGCAATGAGCATAGTATTCGTTTGTTTCTTTCTGGCTGCTGCTGCTTCTTGTTTAGCCTGTTCTTCTCTACGTCTGCGCTCCGCTTCTTCACGCCTTCTTCTTTCTGCTTCTTCTCTCCTCCTTTTTGATTCTGCCATTTTCATAGCCAATAGCTTCTGTTCAAAATCCCTTCGCATTCGAGCAGCTTGGGCATCAGCTCGTCTCCTTGCAGCAGCAGCTTGAGATGCTGCAACGGCAGCAGCATTACCACCACCTCGGCTTCTTCTCCTTCTTTTACCCTTAAATAGCTTACCAACGAGACCTAAACCCACTTTAGCAATCTTTCCCCAAAACTCATCATAGTCGCTATCATCATAGGAATAGAAATTACTGCGTTCTAAGGCAAGCATTTCTTTTCCCTTATATTGGAGATGTTTTACTAGCAATACTTCTAAGTTCTTTTTGAATTCGGGT
The DNA here is from genome assembly GCF_056160245.1 of Aquimarina sp. AWH4_224. Lineage (NCBI taxonomy): Bacteria > Pseudomonadati > Bacteroidota > Flavobacteriia > Flavobacteriales > Flavobacteriaceae > Aquimarina > Aquimarina sp. AWH4_224. The sequence goes on from NZ_JBSWWU010000012.1 coordinate 40,030, forward strand.
TGATTGGATTTCAAAAGCTCAACCATCTCGAATATCAATTCTTTTTGGGTTGATTTACCTTTGAAGACAATACCATGCTCTGCTAATAGTACTTCTACAGGTTTGGGTTTGGTAAGAATCAGATGGGTGATTAAATCAATAATCTGATTGTATATTTGTTGTCTTTCACTTTTCATTTTATGCGGTTTTTACATTTGACCCAACCAGATATCCTGCAATAAAAACTACCCCTAATAGGACTAATTCATCCTTACCAAATAGGGATGCTTTTTCAGGTATCGAATTTGTAGGGTTTTCTTCCTTTTGTAATTTTTTTCTCTGGCGCAATTCATTCCAGACCATTTGTACCTCGGCAGCCAACTTCTGATCTTCCGGATTCGCATTAGCTCTTTTAACAGCACGATCATAATAACTTTTGACTTCCTTATCACTTGCATCAGAAAATTGATCTAAGAAAGCATCTTCATCACCAGATCCGTTGTAATTGGAATGACCGCACTCTCCACAAAAATTATCTTCACTATTATAGTTGTCATTACTACAAGAGTTACAAGAAGTTTTCTTTCCCTTTGTATTTAAAGCTAGTATGGCTTTCTTATCGGGATGGTGCTGTAATACTTTAGAAATGATTGATGCACCATTTTTTTGTATCAGTTCCTTGGTTGCTTTCACAAGTGTCCGCAGATCCTCTGGCACTTCATATCCACAATCAAAGATGAGCTTACGTATAGGAGCCGGATTACTTAGTACTATATAGTCAATACTATTCGGTGCTAAGCTTTTAGTTCTATGTTCTTTTGATGTTTTCATAAGCTTTTTAATTAGTGTCTTAATGAGACCAGCCAAAGCCTTGGAATATTCCTATTGCTTTGGCTGTATCACTCGGGGTAAATTGTAGGCAAAATGTCTACTTGCTTATTGCGAACTATCTCAATCTGCGTCTACGTAAACTTGATATTGGATATCGACGTCTTGGTCTAAACCTACGTATCGGTCTTCTTCGGATTCTTCTACGTCGTCTAGGACGAAGCCCAAATGCAGTTGATCTTTTTCTTCTTCGGATCAAATCAATTTGCGGTAGTCCTGTAGTTCTAGGCGCTCTTGACAATTCCGCTACGTTATTCCCTTTCAACAGGTTACCCATGTTGGCTCTCGCTTTGATGGTAAAAGTGAAAACTGCGGTAGTTTCTGGATTGATGGTAACACGCAAAGAATCTTGTCCTGTTACATTCAACTCGAAGTTGTCATCATCAATCAATTGCTGAGTAAAATTCTGAGGGCTAGTAGCATTACGTGGTTGATATACACGGATTGTATTTGATCCCGTAGCTGTCCTTTTAGTCAGCTTTAATACATTATCAAACTGTAAAGGATTTGATACAGAGTATTTCATCCCTGAAATCTTGAAAGGATTTGCCTTACTCTCCTCTTTTACCTCATTGTGGCTGGATTCTTCGACATCAACAGTTACTCCTGCTGGTTGTGCTGCATTTTCATTACCTCCAAACACAATTGCTTCCGCTGCTTCACCAGATGTATTTTTTACTACTACTGTAAGAGTACGGTCATTTGGATCAATCTTTCCTATGGAAGTACGAGTATAATCATCATAACCGTCTTCTTCATACTCATCTACATACTCATCCTCATATTCATCATCATAGTCATCATAGGCATCTTCATTTCCTTCAAATCCGGTATCGAAGTCATCTTCTTCATCCTCATAATCGTCATACCCATCATGCATTTCCATATCTCCATCATAGTCATCATAACGATCCTCCGCATCGTCCTGATATCTCATTAATTCATCATTGTAATTCATTTTCTTAGATTTTTATCACGCCTAAAAGCGCAATGTTTTACATTTCTTGATCTCAAATCCGTTCTAACTTTTGATAACAAATGGCATCGATGATGCCCCTCTCTAAAGGGTTATCATTTCTTATTAGCGACTTGAGATTTTTTAGCTGCTGCTAGTTTTTTAGCTTTTCGTTTTTCTAACCAAGGAGCAACTTGAAAAGCTCCTACTGCGGTAAATGCTATTGCTGATACAAGAATTACAGCTCCTATAGCCTTGTAATCCAAATCTTTTTCGTTTGCCATTTCATTGTATTTTATGTGATTAATTGGCGATGGTCTCTAAACCTTTGACCGCTAAATTCAACAGGTATTTTTGGAAAAACACGCAACTTTTTTGCTACGGGGCATTAGAAAAAGGAAATATTCAGGAATGATAATGAGTGAGGATTTATATAGCGTAGTAAAACTTTTTTTGAGATTTTCAATTTTATGTAGCACATACAAGAGCTAAAGAGAGAACCATTTGTATTGCCAATATTAATCATATATCTAAGTTTATACATGAATTGGATAAAAATCCTCCTGAAGAAATCAAAAAATGCCCTCGTTGCAAAAGAGGGAATCTAAAATTAAGAACGGGTCCCTATGGGAGTTTTTATGGATGCTCTAATTTTAATTATGGTTGTCGTTTTGTAAAAAAAGTATAATTGTATTGTTACAAAAACTTCATTTCGATGAAATCAAATGTTGAATATCCGTAATTACTAATAATTATTTAAAATTACTTATTTTAGTAAAAAAACAACTCATGAATATTTTCAGTTTTACCGCCCATTTTGATAGTGAAGAAGCTTGTCGTACTCATTTTAAGCAAGAAAGAGATAAGATAGGAGTTAACTGTCAACGCTGTGGTCATACACATCATTATTGGATAAAGGCTGTTTGGAGCTATGAATGTAAATCTTGTCGAGCACGTACTTCTTTACGAAGTGGTACGATTATGCAAAATTCTAATCTGTCTTTTATGATATGGTATAAAACGATGTTTTTAATGACTACTACCAAGAAAGGATTTTCTTCTAAAGAAATTCAGAAACAGCTCGGTCTAAAAAGATATGAGCCAGTTTGGGCTATGGTCCATAAACTTCGTAAGGCAATGGGTAATAGAGATGCTCGCTATACCTTAGAAGGTATGATTGAAATGGATGAAGGTTATTTTACAGTGGAATCCTCTGAGATAGAGCAACAGAAAGGAAAAAGAGGTCGTGGTGCAGCAGGAAAGCAAAATGTAATGATCATGGCAGAATCCACACCTTTAGAAGACCCTAAAACAAATAAAAAGGATCGTCAATGTCGTTATTTTAAAGCCAAAGTACTCTCAGATCATAAAGCTGATGGTGTAAATGATACTGTCAAAGAATCTTTAGATGAACAAAGCATTGTTTTTACAGATAAGAGTACTTCATATGTTGATATTGCCGATTTTGTAGAACTACATATTAGTGAAAAATCAGATAAGGATACTACTAAAGAAACATTGAAATGGGTACATATAACCATCAGTAATGCTAAACGAAATTTATTAGGAAACTATCATAAAATAAAAGGTAAATACCTGCAACTATACCTTAACGAATTTGTCTACAAACTCAATCGAAGATATTTTGAGGAAAAACTATTTGATAGGCTGGTAATAGCAGGAATTACCGGATTATGAGTGAAAACGGATATTCATAAATCAAATTTATACAAATGGAAATTTGCATACCCTTGATATAGCTCTGGTTTTCCATAAATATAAAGCATCGTTTCAGGCTTTTTAGAATCTAGTACCTTATCAATCTTTTTATTCCAGTAATCAAAGTTTGGATAATCACTTAGTTTTTCCAAATTCAGAAATACAGATGTCTTGTAATACCCTTCTGAATTGTCCTTAAAACCCTTTGAGAAGCGAAATTGAATATTACCTTTTTTTGTTGTGTTCACAAAAGCAGCATGGTAATAAATTCTTGGGTGATCCGGGGTATCCTCAAAATTGATTTCATTTATTTTGATGAAAAAATCTTTGTATGAGATTTGTTTCCCTTTTATATTAATGTAATGTCTACATAAATCCTTGTTATTGCTAATCAGTTTTGTATAATTATTTACAATTGATCGAATAGAATAATAGTTTTTAGCCTTACTACCAGAATAAATCGATTTAACAAGTCTTGTTTTAACTTGTTGTTTTACCACTCTAGTTACTTTTGAAGTTTGATTATTTTTATCAAAATAATTGGTGGGACGAGTTAGTAAAAAGTTGTCGACTTTTTTATCTTCCTTTGTAACTGACCTAGAGCTAGCGATGGCAGCTTTCTGGGTAATTAAGCATTGTTCAGAATGATCTCCTATTACCCTGAAATGAACACTTTGCTTCATTTCAGTTACCAATTTATCAATATTAGCACAAGTGACTTGAGCTTCGCAATTTGGAGAAGGACACTCAAAACTCTTCTTATCGGTTATTAATCCATTCCAATAAAATTCATAAGCTTTATCTGAATCTATTACATCATTAAGTTCAAGGCTATATGCATAGTACATAGATCATAACTTTTGTTTTAAATATTGCTTCCTATTAATTTCTCAAATTCTAATTTCCAAAGGATAATACTGCTTGTTTTCTCTATATTCATTATTTCACAAAACTGAATATAAGCTGAATTAATACATACAGACCTCACATCAGTAATCCCATCAGGAAATTCATCCACTTGTTCTATAGCATATTCCCAATTTTTACCTGTAGCACGGTGATATTCAAGTATAGTTTCTTCTATGTTTATGAATGTCATTCTTAATAATATTGCTCGTATTAAATGAAAACTTAGTGAAAGGAATATTATTGTCCAGGATACAAATGCTTTTTTACCTCTATGTATCTTTCTTCGAGAATAGGTTTTTTGTCATTAAAAGATACATTCCCTAATTTACCCCATTTATAGACTAGATCAGTTACATCTTGCCTTTCCAGAAGTTTTACATAAATACCACTCCTATACTTTACTTCATCAGGTAACGGTAATACCTCATTAAGATGAAAAAACATCTCATCAATCTCGACGATATCACCTCCATTCATTGACCAAGAAGTTATTCTTTCCTTTAGCCTGTTATCAGGATATCTCGACAACTCATATATTTCGGATAATCTCCTTCCCAAAGCTTGGAATCTAGTAAGCCCTAAATCTTCTATTTCCTGTATCTTTTGTATAATCGGTTCTATCTGATGATTAGGAAAGCTTTTTAAATTCACATCCCGATCCAATAACAAGAGAATGCATTTGAGTTCTTTCTCAATAGCCTGTTCTGCTAAAACAAAACCAGGACTTAACAACCCATTTAATATACAACATCTGCATCCTAGGTAATCTTCTGTTGCAACACTATGCATTCCCATTGCAGTTTTATTTCTTCTTGTAAAATCTCTTACTTCACTTTTCGTAAGTGTTAATTCCATATCATTAATTTTCTTAATTAGGTCATTTTTTTACTTTATTAATAAATGAGGTTAAGTTTGTAGCATACCCAACCATAAACTGGGGAAAGAGTTCATAATCTCCCAAATTGTAGTATCCCCCCAATCTAACAAAAAAACCATTGTTACTCTTATCGGAATTTGTAAAGGCATAAATTGTGGTCATCAATTTATAGTTAGGTGTGTTATTGGTAGCCCTAAAATTGATATCGTTTTTATTAACTCCGGTTTCTCCAAACCAATTAACTCCCAAAGATAAATCAGCACCAAACCACTCTGCCTGCGGACGAATCTCGAAGTTAATATCCACTTCCTGTCCAATCGAGTATACTTGAAAAGCCCTTTCATCAAATACTGTGGTTTCAATTGTGGTAGTACCATTGTCCATAGTAATATCTTCATCCAACAAGTTGTACTCAACACGAGTTCTTAAAAATTGAAACCCATAACGTAAATGAGCAAATGTCTTAGCCCGTTTTATTTCAAAAGTTAAAATACTCGTATTTAGGCCTAAAGTTGCATTATAGTTAGTAAATAAATTAAAATTATTAGTCGAGAATAGTTCTTTAGTTTCATCAAAATCTTCCGGGTTCTCGCTAGTAATAGACTCAAGTTCAATTTTTCTGGCAGTATTATCAAGATTCCCTACTATATTTACAGCACCATACAGTGTAATATTATCTAATAATGTAAAATACCTGGAACTTCTCCTATTTAAAGGTACTCTAACAATTCCTTCAGCAATTAATAAACTGTTACTATTATTTGGATTAAGACCTAAAACATCTGAAAATATTACTCCTGTGAAATAGTCTGATATGTTCCTTGCTTTTACTTTTGCATCTTCCTCTGGTTCAACTCTTATTTGACTATTTTTAATGGCTTTACTAAACTTCCCTCCTTCTTTTAAGGAAAGAAAATCTAAAATATCGTCATAAAAAAAACGTCCACATATTTCCAACTGATTGTTTGTATATCCATCGGTAGAACTTCTCTCTTTGAAGTTTTTAAAAGTTAAACTATACTCATCATTCTCTAGTCTAATAGTTTTTGTTGGGTTGCTCCTTAATCTTCCTTCAATGGATATTTCATCTATGCGATTATTGAAGAATGAAATGTTCGCATTGTCAACTAAAAATACATCTTCTATTTTCTTACCTGCAACTGTATCACCTTTTTCATTTATTTTACATTCATATAGATTGAATTCCTTATTCAATACAATCCGACCGGCATATCGATTTTGTTCATTATCTAATTTTTCTGCAACAAGTTCTAAAGATTTTGATAATTCTTCTTTCTCCTTTTGTATTTCAATTTGTTCTTTTTCCTTTCTGATTAATTTTAAAATATTATCAATTACTACATTATTTACAGCACTTTTATCAAAATTTTGGTTTAAGTAATTTTTATAAAAATTGTTTTCGAACTCTTTCTCAGAAATAGAATAATTATAAATACCAACATTAGAACAAGAATCACCGTTTAAAACTTCACATAACTTTAAACTAAGTGTTTTTCCTTTATCCATTATAAAAACATTATAGCTTTTAGAGTTACCACTAACTTCAAAATCTTGCATGGTCAAAAAAGAATAACCCCTTACTTTCAGGATTGTATTCTTATGAAATTTATCGAACTCCTTTAGATAGATTTCAAATTCGCTCTTAAGTTTAGCCACAACTGTTTTGATATTATTATTCAAAAGAATTGCAACCTCATTAGCAACAGTGATAGCTGAAGCATCGCTTAGAGCTACCGGGGTTTTAAATAGTGTAGGATTCTTAAGCTCATAATTGTTAGTAGCAGGATTTTTGATAATCTCAAATTCTTGAAAAGACTCCGGAAGCCCTTCAATATTAATTTTACCTTCGTCTAAAGGGTCTTGGCCATTTATAAAAGTAATATCATTACTTACAATAGCAGATGCAAGAGATGTTCCATTATCATCCAAATTTTTAAATTTAAATGTGCTTTTGAGAAATCTGTATTCTTGATCTTCAAAATGCGTTCTTATGTACTGGGAAAAGCCTGAAAAAGAATCCGGAGCTATATTTCTTTGATTGACAATATAACTATTATCAGATTCTATTTTTATAATCTTTAAAATTTGACTCACCTCATTGTATTCATATCTATATGTGTTTTCTAATAAGGAAAAATCTTTTCCTACTTGTCCATAATTCAATTGAAATAAAATTAGTGTTACTACTGGTAAAAATTTTTTCATGTTTGTATATTAATATTTAAATAAATTATGAGGTATAAACATAATAACCCCGTCACTGAGCATTAGCTCAATAAACGGGGTTATTCTCCAGTAAATTACGAATTATATCTTTAATTCAAGCTATTCTTTTTGTATTTTCTTTTTAAGGTTAAAAGTTCTTTAATCGAAGAAAGAGAAGGTTTATACATTGTTTTCCTATTATCAATGAAATGATATCATATTCCTTACGTTGTAATTTAAAACTGGACTTAGAACTTTATTATCGTGATAGTGCAAGTAATCATAAATCAACTTGATTACAGCAGCATTACGATTCGGATAAATGGGTTTATCATAAAAATCTCGTTCATTAAGCATCATTCTAATAGTAGATTTTTCTTCCTGATCGATGAATCGTTTACATGCTCTAATGTAAGCTGCTCTTGTGCATCCGCTAACCTTTCTCCTTCGCATATCGATATAAACAAAAAAACTACGTTGCTTTTTGTACTCTGATTCTGTTTCAAACTTCCCTTCATCCATTGCTTTAGAACATAGGTCATATTGTTCATTGACAATGAGCTGGGCAATTCTAACGATAGGATAGTTTGGAATACGTTCCTTATATTTTGTAACAGGATCAACTTGGTGATGTAATCGTATAAAAGTACACGCTTGAAATTGCGTTGTTGTTACTTTCCCCAGGGATTGATGCGAAAACAAAATATCTATTCCTTTGTGCCTTACGGTTGTTAATGCCCCGATCAATGATTGACCTTTTGCACCTGACATATAACTATCTGTATCATCCAGTACCACAAGTCCATTTTTAAAATGACTTACAATTTTTTCAGCTACTTCACGCTTTTCAATATTGCTCATCGCTTTACCTCCTTTTTTAAAAGGAAGTATTCTTCTTGCTGCTACTTTTGTTAGTGCTTTAATGTAATTTGGGCTTACTGTGCGAAATGTCGGATAATCGTGACCGTTGGTATCAAATGCTAAAACCTTTCTTCCTTTCTTACCCGTTTCCGGATTGTCCATCATATAGTATTTGATTTCTTGATTGGTACGAAACGTTTTTCCCACGCCCATTTCTCCAATAATCAACATCACAAATGGATCTCTTTCTAAATCTTCGTTACTATATACAATTGGCTTTCTACCCCTATTTGATCTTCTCTTTGGCTTGAGCTTAGTCGATGTTTCACCATCATTTCGTGCTATCTTCTGCCACTTCGATAATTGCGCTTTCCATTCTTGGTTCTTCATCATATTCTTCTTGAACAATTACAGGATCTATTACTTCTTTTTCTTTAATAGGAACTTCTTCTTTTTTAGGTTCAGGTTTTCCATTAATTTCTTCATAAGCCAAATCAACAATATCCCGTTCATCACCCTCCGTTTCCAAGTCCTGGTCTGAATATCCCTTTTCTTCACGGACTATATCTAAAATCCTTTCTACTAACAAATCATTTTCTGCTTTGATCTCCATAAAAGCCCGACCCTTTTTAAAGAGAATTGACAAAACAACGGCCATTAGTTGTCGTTCAGGAGTGAGTTTTTTAGCCTTTCTTTTGAGTATCTGAACTAGCAAAGGTTTAAGCATTGCTTTATCCTCTTTATCAAGCTTGATCCGCTTTACGTTCTTCTCATTCTGTAACTCAATGAGTTCAATGATCTCATCAAAATCATAAAACTCTTTGTGTTTCTTGATCTTGACAAAATACCCTCCTCCAAGATCAATAAGGTTATTAACGGTTCCAAAGATGCTATCTGCAGCTTGTTTGGCTGCATCGGTTGGTAATTCAAATTCTTCCTTAGCGCTATCATCATGTACCTGATTGTCATCGATGTCATCGTCATCGTCAAACCCTTCGCCAATCTCTTGTTCAGGTGCATCTAAGGGCGTGTCGTCCCTCATATTGAAAGTTTCTTGTTCCATACCACTTGTTACCTTTATTTCTTTTTCATCCATATCATCTCCTTGTATTGGACGTCCTCCTTTCCAGATATTCCAATCTTTAGCTTTTGAAACACCGGCTATTTCTTTTTCAATAACCGCCTTATTTAAAGGGCTTAATTCTTCATCCTGAATGTTCTCAAAATCTATGTCATTCGGGTTTTTCAGTACTTCTACTACTTCTTTTTCTAACTCTTTCTTCATATCATCTTAATTTATCTTTGCCATAAATTGAATCAGACTTTCTTCTAAAGCTTCGTATCGACCCACAAACGCTTTGTTAAACTGAGGAACTGATAAAATTTCCTTGCACTTTTTAATATGATAGTATGCGCCAAATTTTCCCTGTTCAAAATACTTCCCCATTTCGTTATAGGTTAACCTGGTATATTGACTAAGGATATGATAGCCTGCCATACGAGCTTGCTTAAATTCCCTGGTCAACTTTCCTTCTACTTCTTTATGCTTAACTTCAAAAATCTTACAGGCTTCAGAAACCACAAAAACCGTTATTAACTCCAAATGCTGTTTTTTGTGTTGACGAACCATTTCTGTTCCTGATAATTGACGTATAATTTTAATGGCCTTGGGCATTCCAAATTTTCCGATAAGGTTATCAATGCCTTGTTGTAAATCCGTTGTATACTCTTTTCCATTTGTTCCTTCCATAACATTTCCCATTTTAAAGTTTACTTCACCCGAATGATGTCATACCGGAAATGGAAAAACGCAGTTCGTTTAAGCTTGTATTTACCAATGATTGTATCACTTGTAATCTTGGTTTTTAGCCCCATTTCTCTCAATTTCGATCTTCTAAGCCCTTTGGTTCTTTTCATTTTCACCAACTCATCCAAAATCATTTCGTCTGATTTTTCTCTGGTCATCACCTTCTTAGGCGTGGGTTTTTGTGTAGTGCTTTTCACTTCTTTTGGAATTACAGGAGTTTCATTATTCATCAGTTGATCTTCATATTCTTCCTCAATGTCTTCAAGGATATCAATATCCAATTTCTCTAATTGCTCCAATAATTCCTGAAGGTTTGGTTCTTCGATAGTATCAACCAACTCGTATAACTGATCATAGATTTGGATCATCTCCTGAATCGGTTTAGGAAGGTCTTTTTTATTAATATTATTTTCTTTTAAAAAACGCTTAAACTGTATTGCCTTAATTTCCATTTTTCTTACTTTATTATGTTATTTAATTACACCATTCTACGTTCTGGAGTATCACCTTTCATCGCGCTTTCAATCCCTTTGGATAGCATTGCGGTGAGGACTGAAGTAACAGCAATAACCGTGAGGGTTTGATATAACTCTCTCCCTTTTGGGATGCCAAACTTGAATGATTTGCTATTCGCATTCTTTCCAAGATTGTAATACAGCAGCGCTTCTCCAATTCCAATAGCCACTCCTGCAAATGTTATAATGGCTACTTTTTTATCAATCTTCTTTTTCTGTTCCATACTGTCTTATTTATCTTCTAGTTTTTCTTCGATTTTCTCGAATCGTTCCTTTAATTCTTCATTGTCTTTTTGACCTCTCAATGCATTCATCCCGTAAATCTTCAATAGACTTCGATGTGTATTTCTCAGTAGCTTCTTGGATTCTTTTTGGACTTCGAGATTATCTTTTAGCTTTTCTGGAATTAAGTTTCCTAGTGAAATGAAATGACCCCGTATTTTTATGTAAGGTGAAGGTTTTGGCTTTGGTCCTTCTTCTTTTCTCTTTTGCTCATTGTACTTCCTGATTTTGACACGACATTGCTTGATCTCATTTAAGACTGCATCCAATTCTTTTTTTGTTGTTGTTCTTTTGGGAGGTTCTTTTTTTGCCTTTTTTGGTGTTTTATCCTTTTTCTTTGTAGTAGTCCTCTTTTTATTTTCTGTGGTCTTTTTCTTGGGTTTTTCTTCCTGTGGATCTGCACAAGGATTATCTGCGATAGCATCCGGAGATAGTTTTGTTACCATCTGAAATATCTTATTGATACTTGCTTCTTCTTCCTTTTCAAATACTTGTTTAGCTTCTATACCATTGTAATCATCAATAATTCCTTTTACTGAATCTTGCAAAGCTTGTGGTCGTACTTTAGAAAGGTCTAGTTGTAATAAATCTTGTATTGTTGCCATGTTCTTGTTTTTAAGGTTATGCACTCTTTGTGTTTAGGTCTAGTTCTAGTTCCAGTTCAAGCAGTTCCAATTCTCTTGCTCTCGCTTTTGCCTGAATCTGTATTTCTTCTACAGATAGTTCCTTTTTTGAGGATTCCTTCTTGTTAGAAGTGGAAGCTGAAGCTTCTTTAGTATCCCGATTGAGTAACCGATGTAGTAACTCATCTGCTTCTTGAGCTTTAGCACTAGGTTTACTAAAGCCATCTGATTCTTTTTTGATAATAGCAAAAGCTTGAACCGGATCTAGTTTGCTCTTCGTTCTTTCCAGAATTTCTTGTTGATGCAGAATTTTAACTGCTTTCAATGCTGCGGGTTTTGTATCTTTTATCTTGTACATAATTAAAGGGTATGATCTATTGAAAATTCTTGTTTATAAAGGGTGGTCAAACTCATAAAAAACTCGTTTGCTTCTTCCTGATCGGAGTAATGAATAGAACAATTTTGTGGAGTCCCGTCCATATCAAAGCACTCGTAGCGATAGCATTGTATAGGGCGATCAACATCACTAATGTCAATCGTTGTCCACCGTAGGATTTTGGTATTTTTATGCATGGATGATTCCATAATCCTAAAATCCCTACAATGCTCCTTACATTCCTTATTAATGGCAATAGCCCTGTTCATTATCCTATTGATAATATTCTTGGCAATGATTTGCCTATTTGCTTTTACTGTTTCTTTCATTTATTAAGGATTTATTTGTTGGGTATAATGCTCAATGACTTGAGTAACTTCTTTTACGGCTGCATCAATGGAATAGCTTTGTTCAAAAACAGCGTAGCGATTTTCCTTTTTGGTAATTTCTTTGACAAAGTCTTTTCCTATATTTTGTTTTATGGAACCTAATCCATCTGGTATATTCAGACCAAAATGCTCGCATAGCGCTATGAGTGCTTTGAATCCCCTGTAACGGAAATATCTTGGATCACTTGTCATTAATAGCAGTTGATTTTTATCCAGTTTATCCTGAAACCGCTTCACACGAATCACACTCATCACTACTCGCCCATCAAAAGAAGTTCCCAATAGTACATTCACTTCTACAGCTACACCGCGTATCTCCATAAATTCTACCAATTCAGCACACGCCAAGCCAACATATAGCAATTCATCTCCTTTGACTCTTGCATTTCCTCCTGCCATCAGGTATAATTGCAATGCTGGATAGGACGATTTTTTATTTTTGAAATAGGCATATACACTTTTTACCGCAGTCGTTTTATTTGAGGTATCTAGTTCTATTTGAAGTTGACTAATGGTATTATCGATCTGTTGTTTAGATCCTGTTGGTTGTAATCGATACAACCCCATTGCTGCACGATCAAATGAAAACACTCCCAAACCTCTGTCATTATATGCCACTTTAGGCTTCGAGAGGATCTTATTGTCCATTAGCTTTATATAGGCTTCTAATTTGTCTTTTATTTTAGGTTGAACTTTGCGTAATAGCTCCATCCCAAGAAAATATCGATGCTCATTGAGTTCACTAACATCTTTGGGGCTTGGTGATCCGTACCAACTAGTACCCCTTTTAATGGATGATTCGGTTGTTTTATTCATCCCCTTCAGCATATCCCGATTATGGTCATTTAATACTTTGGACTGTTCATCTACAAAATCATTAAATAACTGCACATTATCGAAATAAGAATAGTAGGTTCTCCTTCTTCCTAGCTTTTTAAGATGTATTTTAGCTGCACTCATACTCAATCTTTATCCTAACCGCTTTTTGTATTCATTTTTGAAATCATTCAAATTCGCAGCTCCTTTGTAAGAGTTTAGAAAACCTTCCAGATTTACTTCAAGCTTGATCTTGTTGGCTTTATCAACATTCATCACCATAAAATAGCTTTCCAAGGCATCCTTCAAGGTCTTACCGTTTGCAACTTTGCGATAGGGCTTACCATGTTCATCTTTTAAACCCGTAGCTCTTTTCATCTCCAGCTCATAAGCTCGTTCCATATTGAGCATTGTTCTAAGTGTCATAATATCTTCCGTATCATCATCACCTATTTGTTTTCCCTCATAGGCTAATATGGCCTTACGAATCTTTATGCATATATCTGCTACTGGAGCATAGACTAACTGACGTTCTAACACTTCATTAAACCCAATTCTATAGATGCATCCACTAAAGCGATCCAGTAGTGAAGCATCTTGCTTATTATTTCCAACATAGTTGCCACTTGCTCCTTTACCAACCACATTTCCAGTCGCAATACAACCGAAATCGTGATGCTTTACAATGGGCTCATTCAGACCATTAAAAATGATCGCATCGGATTTGGCACTTTTGGCAAGGGCATCATTCAATAACCCTGCGGTATTAGCATCCAACTTTGGCATCTCATCCAGAATCAATATTTTCCCATCTCTCCAAGCTTCGATGAGCGCACCTTCTTTATACCCTGAAATTGTCTGTCCTCCTTTAATATCAATGGGTGATGTCCATTGATTGCAATTCACCACTACAAAAGGTAATTCCTTCTTATCATTTTCAGTTCTACCGAACAGGGCATAGGCTACCTTTTCTCCCAAAGTAGTTTTACCTGTTCCTGCACTACCTACCAAAAACACGTTATTTCCACTACTCAGATCATCTAATACTTTCATAAAGTTTGGGATCTGATTGATCTCTGGAATATCCAAAGTGTATGTTCTTCTTTTCATATCATTGTGTTATATCCTGTTTACTACTCCTTCTTATGCGGTTTGAAGTCTATCGTATAATCTTAATTGATCGAGTAATTCATCTATGGGTTCTATGATTCCGATCATATCTTCATAGGCTGTTCTCCCCAATTCTTCTTCGGTATATCTTCCAAAAACAAATTCTGGATTTCCATCTTCGTGTGGATTGTTTGTAATGAAGAAGCCCAAGCTATCTTTCGCTTCATAAAGTGCTTGCTTTGGGATCTCTTTTACAATGCTCTCAAACTCTTTTTCTACAGGCGTACCACTTATAGCCTTTTTCCAAGCTCTATACAGCACTACTACATTCTTGAAAATTGGGATTAATGAGTAATTGTATTTTTCCTTATCACTCAAAGGACGATTATAGGATACTGTCCCATAGATGTATTTAGTATCTCCTGGTTCTTTATACTCCTTAAACCCTGTTACTGGATTGCTACCTTGTCCATAAGGTCTACCTAATTCATAGGAAAAACTGCCTTCTTTGTCCTTGGTAGTGCGATCCCAATCTTTTTGATTTTCTATCTCCCAATCTTCTAGTTCCTTTGCCTTCCCTAAAAACTGTAAACCATACGTATCTAGTTGTTTTAAAAAAGCTTTTAGGTTATTTAGGTGAAGTACTCCTGTCATTTCACCACCGTTCTGAACAAAATCAGGCAACTCATCTTCACTCTGACCTTCTGCCCGTCGAATGAGTTCCCTAAGTTTAGGGTCAATTGCCATTTTATAGTTCTCGCCTTTATGAATATATACCTGAAAGTAATTCTCCCCGATTCGTTTAAAGCGAAGCTGGTCTTTTTGATCTGAAAAGAACTCATCAACAGAAAGCGCATTAATAATATTGAAGGCTTCTGACATTGGTAATAAGGCTTTGTTAACACCATCCTTACCAAATTCTTTATCCATCAGAATACCATTTTTTATGACTCCTGTTTTGGTATTGTACTTTATGAGTTTGTTTTCTCCTCCAATGGCTCCAGATGCAGCAACAATATTCTCGGTCAAAATATGTCTTTGTTCCCTCTTGGATGAAGCCTTTTTTATCAGCTCGTTCCATTCATTTGGGATCTGCTTTCGTTCTTCTTCCGAAATATCCTTGCTTTGGGTATAAATCAAACTGATATAGGCGTGTTCTTCAGGTTGTAAGGAATACGAAATAAGTCTACGTGAATCGGCTACTGCAAATCGTAATTGTATGTTACCATAGGTGTACGGATTCTTAGCAGATGTGCCTAACGAAATTCCCAAAAATATACCCCAAGAAGGTTCTTTCGTTGGATTTAAAAATGGTATTTTCAGTACTTGTCCAATATCAAAATAGCCTACATATTTTACAATCTGCTTTTTGATATATTCCAACTTTTGCAAGTACTCATTGACAGCGTTTAGTTTTTCCGCAATCAGCTCTTGCAATTGTTCCCTGTCATTCGCTATTTTTTCGTTTTCATCATCATCTTTACCACTTCCGATATCTGGTAAATCGTTTAATTCCTGACGAAGTTTTTCAACAACTTCCATCCGTTTTTCTCTGCGTTCCTCTATAAGCACCGGATATTTTTCATTGATATCGCGGACTAAGTCCGATGTTACAACCTCTGGTTTTCTCCCATCCAACGCTTTTGTGATTCGATCTTCAACTTCTTGTTTGGTTAAGGGTCGTTTTAAATTGTTGACAATGCTTACTTCGCGAACCGTATCTTTCCCAAAGGGTGTGTTTCCTCCATTACCTTGTTTGAATAAGTATCTTTTCTTGATTTCTGCATCTAAGGGTAAAAACTCGGTCTCTAAGTCATATGTTCCTTGTTGTTTCTCAAGCTTGATTTGGTGGTCATAACGTTCCAGTAAGACATTGTATAAGTTATCTTGTTCCTCAACTAATAACAATCCTGCACGCCCTGTAAGTTGCCGTATAGCTCCCTCTTTTCCGTCATTACGTTCGTAATACTTCTTTCCTGTCTTTGCATCGGTCTTTCGGTGATATGTCGGATGCCCTAATTTTTGCATCATTTCTGGATGTTCAGTAATCCATTGCCAAGCTACTTTATCACCATATTTGTTTAAAAAATCGGCACTTTTCAGGGTATCATCGTTGGTATTTTGAGATCCTGTAGTATTCGCATCCAAAGCCTTTAATTTTGCCTTTAGCATGGTCATCAATCTACGTTCCGTTGGAATATCACTTGTGATATAATAATACTCAGGTAAATTCACCTGACCTGTTCTGTTAATGCGCCCTCGCTTTTGTACTTCAATATTGATATCCAATTCAAACTGATGAATCACCATCGCACGTTGTCGTTTATCGGCAAAATCTTTAGAAGCGTGGGCAGACTGTCCAGTACTTCCGCTTTGATTAATCAACAACACATCATACTCCCCTGAATTAAACAATCGAAATGATTTCTCTGAATCACTTCTAAACGATGATACGACCACATCATCACCTGTATAGCGTACTTTTTGATTTCTTCCGGTAACTTCAGCTACTTTAAAATGCTCATCATCGTGACCGCCTAAATTGGAAGGTTTCTTTTCATTTTCTATTAACTGAATAAGTTGGTCAATTGGAGAAATACTTAGCCCTGAACTTTCTAAAAGCATTGCTTTTTTAATCCTGGTATATTCCTCTTGACCTTTTTTAGATAATTCTTCTAACGGTATTCGTTGCCTGCTTTTTTTACCATCAATATCTGTATAGCTATAGAAAAACACACTATCTAACCCTTTTATCAAGGTTCTTACGAAGTCCAATTCTTCCTTTGGTAAAACATCTCCACTTGACAGATTGAGATCTTTTAGGAAAGCTCCCATTGTAGACTTGAAAGCAATGACTACCTTTTTATCCTCCCTTAAAAGTGAAAGTGTTTTCTTGGCAACTTCTTCAACTTTTAAAGCGAAAAGCATCTGATCTACAATGTTGAATACTCTTGAAAAATATGGGGCTTGTTTTACCCCTAAACCTTTTGGTTTATTATCCATTCTCTCCCCTTGAGCTTTGGCATCTGCATGAATTAAACCGAGAATTGGAGATACGTATTCTTCTTCAAAACGAACTACCTCATTCATCAATTTGATGATACGATTGACACTTGCCCTGTTTTTACTTCGGCTTGGTTCTTCATCTAAAGTGATATACTCCACTTTAATCCCCTCATTAGAGCGTTGACGCCTGATGAGCTGACCGCTTTCTGCAAGATTTGATGCAACAATTTCCTGAAGGGCTAACCCTCCGCTACGCATAGAAGTCACAAATGCACCATCTTTTAACCCTGTTTCGGAAATCGCTGTTTTCTTCCCGTAAAAGGGCATCACTTCTGGATATTTCGCAAAAGTCGCACTTAAGAAACAACAGGAGTGTGTTTTGGGTAATACCCTACGCATCCAATTTCCAATGATAGAATCAAATCCACCAGCGCTATGGGACTCGTCTAAAATGAATACTACCTTTTTGTAGCGTTTACTACCTTCAATACCACTCTCGCAAATACTTTCTATCCAAGCTCGCTTGTAGTAACTTGCAGATTGGATTTGACTGTACGTTGTAAATACCATATCATAACCGCTAGGCAGATAGTCTACATTTTCATAAATGGTTACGGTTGGGGTGGTTTCAGGGTTTGGCAGTTTTCTACCCATTCTTTTATGCCACTCTATCGACTCTAAGCTTTCGGTGGGTAGGGTTTTGGATGATGTCAATAATTCTTCTTGTGCTTTCCCTGATAGTGGAGTGAATACCACAGTACCGTCCGCATCTTTTATTTTAGCTCCTGAATCAGAACTTGAATTCACGATAAAGGGTTGAATATCTGAAAAACCGATTGCTTTCAAATCCCTATACATATCCGTAAACAAACTTGGGCTTTTGGTAAAAAATATGGGCAAATACCCTTGCATTACTGCGTGTCTGATGACGGCTGCTGCTTGTCTCCCTTTTCCAATTCCTGTTTGATCTCCAATGATAATTCCTTGTTGGCGTTCAAATTGTTTAAGATACAAGGCTACAGCATCCACTTGCTCCGCAGCGAAAGCTTTCCATAAGGTTGCCGTAGAAATATATTTTAATTCATTACGAACGTAGTTATCAATGTTTCCTTTTTCCTTTACGATACGGTTGAGTGCCTTTTGTACTTCAAAAGCCATATTTCGAGGAATAAGCGTATTCATTTTACCTCCATTTGATTTTGGTACATAAGGAACTAAAGCGGTCTGTTCGGCTGCTAGTTTCGCTACTTGGGCTGCATCCCCGGTGAACCCGTCTTGTTCTACCTGTAATTCGATATTCTCCATATTACTTTTTTTAAAGGGCTTTCTTTGTTGTAGCATCCAGCAAGTGATTTTCTTCAAACTCCAACATTGTCACTTGCTGTGTTGCTACCTATCTATGATTACACGCTTTCAAATCTTGCCAGGGTTTCTAAATAGCTACGTAATGTGGTATCGGCATATACTTGTGTAGCTTCTTCTTTATCCATACCGCCATACATTAAGGAGTTATCGGGTACAGTAGTATCCAGATTGCTCCAGTTCTCCTTAAGCTTCCAAAGTGCATTTTGCATTGTATCGTGGTACATCAGGAAATTTGCAATTTCATCTACTTCCCTGCCATCTGGATAGACTGTCTCTAAATATTCCTCAATAAGAGCGATAGGATCATCTCCTTCTGCCATTGACCAGGCAATTAAATTGTGTAATCTGATAAAGATCCCCGTTTCATGATCTTCAAAATTTTCAAAGGGTATCGGATTGCTTATCATAAACAAGGTTGCACTTCCGTCCGAAGGCATTAATTGATTATTAAAAAAAATCATAGTCCTAATTCTATTTTAAGTTGGGTGATAATCACCTCTAGTTTATTTACTTCTTTTGCTGTTATATGGGAACTAATTCGTTCCCATAATTCAGGGAAACTATTCACCATTTGTTCTATAGCAGGGTTTTCTTTCTTAGTAGGGGCAACACCTTCTGGTGTTGGCTTCCTTCCATTAATGAGAATTAGCATCGTTTTAGCAACTGCTCCTTGCTTATTGTACAGTTTATAGCTATTCATATTGATGATATCATCTACCTTGTAGTGACGGTATAACCAATTGAAAAAAGGCTTGTATTTCTCGATGTATCCGTCCTGACCAAAATAGACATGCCCCATAATGATGATTGCTGCTTTTCCAGTATCTTTTAGGGTATGTAAGGCCAGCCCTGCCATAAAATGCTCCAATCGCATGTGTCGAGCTACCCCGATTTGATTATTAAAGTATTTCTGAACCCAACGCTCTTTATCAAACTTGGAATCTTCCCAACTGGCAAATGGAGGGTTCGTAACCATAACATCAAAGGAATGGGTCAGTTCTTCGGGAAAAGGTTCAGCAGCATTGAGATGAGTGATGGTATCGAATCCTTGCATTTCCAAAGAATAGCGCCTGCTTTTATCGATCTCGTTGACGTGTGTTTTTTCGGGAGCTGCCCCCAATACCAATAAACCATTCCCTGCACTTGGTTCAAAGGTGCGACTCGCACCAGTCATATCTGTATATTCTGCAATCATAGCTCCAATGGGACAAGGGGTAGAGTATTGCTTATACAATTCCTTACTGCTATCAGAATAGGCATAGGCAGGTTGAACCCTATCCCAAAAAGTAATCATTTTTACCAGGCGCTCCTCAAATGGAATAGGTAGCTCATAGAGCTGCTTATACCACAAAAGCCAACTGAGTTCTACAGCTTCCCATAAAGCCCCTAAATTGGGTGCGCCAGCTTCTTCTTTAACCGCTTCAACTTTCTTTTTACTTAACCGTTCATTTTTGATATAATGATCGTGCATAATAGCTACGACTTTATCCAAATAATCAGGGTTCCACGATGGTTCTCCGTTCTCCGCGTTATGGGTTGTAAAGAAGTCATCAATAAGAACCCTGGCCATTTTTCCTAGTGGTTCATCAGGATAATTTTCTGCAATTCGACCTCCAAACAAGTTGTCTAGTATAAAATCGCGAAAGTTGGCTATGTCACCCCTATCTATGACATAGCCATATTCTTTCGCCCTCACTATAAACTCAAAAAACAACTCATCACGAAATATCTTATCTTCATTATCAACCAACTTGGCAAGTTCGCCAGCTTCTTCCCTCAATACTGAAATTCGTTCTTCCCTATGCGCTTTGCTGTTCTTGCTTTTCTGGTCGTCCTTATCTTTGAGCTTATGAATGTCTTTTTCCAGAATAGAGATCCATTTGTCGTATTCTTTTTCTGTCTTTTCTTGAAGTTTGAATTGGTTACTTTCATATCGATAGCCCAATTCAAATACAGTTACATTATCAATAAAAGCCTGCTTACCTGTGAAGCCCATTGTAAAAGCTTGTGAAGCAAACTTTTTTCGTATTGGATCTACTTCACCTGATGGTATAAAAAAGAATTCTTCTAGTGACGATTTTTCAATCTGTTTGGATTCAAATGCTTGGCTGGCATTGGCTTTTTCTTCTTGATTTTTTAAATACTCGGTTATGAGCGCTGCGGAATTATCAAGATCTTCAATTTTGAATTCGATATCCCGATATTTCTCTTTATCTTCTTTTTTTGATTTTGGCTTTCCTGTTTTGGGGTTGGTATGTATTAACTGTTGCTTCTTGTAATCAGCTTTTTCTTCTTCTATAATCTCTAGTGCCTTCTCCAAATCTGCAATAGGACGATATAAAGAAGCAGCAGACCACCAAGATTGTGCGTCCCTGTCTTTCTCGATAATACGCTCTAGTGGATATACTCCTTCATAACCTGTATTGATGTTTACGTATGGATACTTGGTATCCGTTGGAAAACCTAATTCTTCAAATAATTGCTGCCCCCGTCTTTCCCATTCACGTAACATAGCAGATCTTGTTACCTTAAACCCGTAATCCTTTGGGTGTGCCATTTGGACGAATTCAAATAATTCCTTTGCACCTAATTCCGAAAGGTTGTCATCCGTAACTTCTAACAGATAAGGGGCAACTTTCTGAATCTTTTGCGCATCTTCAATATATAGTCCAGTGTTAAATAATTCTAATACTCGATGGGCTGATAAAACATTAGGAATGGTTTTTCCATATCTGGTAATATCAGTAGTAACAGCTTGTTTTTTGTCTTGTTGCGTTTGCTTATTCTCGGTATTAGGAACTAGTAACTTGTTGGGGTTAGAGATCATATATCGAATCGCTTTTTTAAGCTTGGTCATCGACATTGTACTCCCACCATATATAATCCCTTCTTTTTCAGGTTTATGACTTCCTATGGCAATGCTATTGTTCTCAAGAACTTGAAAAGTAATTTGATCTCGATCAGAGGATATCCCATATCCATTTGGTTCTGAATTGTCTGGATAATTATGAACTTTTAAAAATGCAGAATTGGTATTGATAAACTTTTCAAAATCCTTGATGGTTTTTTCATCCAGTTTTGTCCAAGCTTGTTCTAAAATAAAACCAGAGCTGTGGGGAACAGGAAAAGGTGTGTATCCTAATGCTTCTGCATTTGAAAGGATCAGGTCTAAAAAAGTATTCCTGACAGCTTCTGGTTCTATATCATTAACCCAATCTTTTTGATCCTCAATGATATGTGTAATTTCCCCTAAAAATGTTATCTCATCATTGATCTGTAATGCTTCTTCTAATGCCAATCGGAAGGTGGCTATGATGGTTTCTGTTTTACCTTCAATATCGATCTCTAAATCGGTAAGCGTTGAAATCATGGTTTTGACAATACCACGTTTTGAATCTGAAGGCGCTTCATAGGTTTCCTCTACCGTTTCTACCGAGATATCATCATCCAATTGTATATCGGCTTGAAGTGGCTCTTGTACTTGCTCACGTTCTTCGACTACATTTTCAGAATCAATTGAATGGACTTCTTTAGTTGGTAGCTCATCTATACTTGTTTTTGAAGGTATCTTTTCGCCATTCTCGATCTTTTTAGCATCTGGAACAACAGTAATGATTCTTCCTTCATCAAATGCATTTCTTGCTCTCTCCTTGAAATTCCTGGCGGTAACTTTAAGCCCATTAAATTTATCTCCTAACTGAGAGGTCAAGAAACGTTTTGCTATGTCTTCGGCTGAAACCCTAAAATCTTCAAAAACAACATAATCCTTGTCTTTATTTCCAATCGAAGCAACAACCAGACTAAAAAGTTTGTGATCGATATTCCCTCTTACAGCTTCATAAGACGGTTCAATTTTAACCTCTAAAAGGTCTTTACCTTTCTTGTTAGCATTTTCTAATGCACTTGCATATTTATCAAAAGAAGGACGAACTCCACGTATATACCAAATACCTTTATTTCGATTTGCATTTTTAAATCCAATCGAAATCAGATATTTCTTTAAATCAACATTGAATAATTCAGGATCAAATTCAAGCTGAATTCCTTTAGGTGATTCGTAATATGATTTTGTGATTCTCATTTACTTCTTTTTCTTTTCGTAAAATGAGATTATAGAACTTAGTACTTTACCAGAAACTTCTGTGTCATCCTTATAAGAAATACTTGAAGTCTTGCTATAGGAAAAACTTATGTGTCATCCCTATAAGAAATACTTGAAGTCTCCGCTATAAGAAAAACTTGCGTGTCATCCCTATAGGAAATACTTGAAGTCTCCGCTATAAGAAAAACTTACGTGTCATCCTTATAGGAAATACCTGAAGTCCCCGCTATAAGAAAAACTTGCGTGTCATCCCTATAGGAAATACTTGAAGTCTCCGCTATAGGAAAAACTTACGTGTCATCCTTATAGGAAATACTTGAAGTCATTGCTATAGGAAAAACTTACACGTCATCCCTATAGGAAATACTTGAAGTCATTACTATAGGAAAAACTTAGTCTTATAATCTCAAAATGTGTACAGAAATCTCCGTGTCTCTGGAGTAAAAATGTAGATAACGTTGTTGATCCATTGGATCATAAAAAAACACTTAGGAACTCTCTGTGTCTCTAGAGAAGTTACCTTAAGAATTTGTGCAAAAAAACAGTTTTCAATACTGTAAATAGTCCAAATTCGATAATTTATATCTTCAAATATAACTAGTCTTTTTTAATTTTCTTTTTGACATATAATGCTACTGTTGTGTAAATAAAACCTACAAAAACACTAATAAGTCGTTTAACCCAATAATAATAGGGTTTCCGAATTTATACCACCCATAAATTAAACCCACAAAACCGTAGTAAAAATAATTTTATTGCCTAACCCTGCCTCACCTTAAAAAAACTATACAGGTGTAACTGATAATACTAAATAAACTATACGTTGAGATAATTCAGAGTTTATAAACTCTGAATTATCTATACAATGGATAACATCCTAATAGGAATAAAAGCATCAAGATCGGTTAATTCTCTGATACTATAATCAATAAAACAGTCATTTACTTGGTCCTAAACGATATGATTTCATATAACTAAAACTTTATTTAAAAATTAGACAACGATAAGTTACTTTGACTTTTAAAATTATCCTTTGTCCCCTACTAAAATATGTAGTGACATAACCCCATTATGATAGTCCCATTTCACCATTTCAACTTCCCATCCTATTGTATTCTCCACCCAATCAAAAACATTTAATTCTTTATCGTTTTGGATAAATATTTCATTGGGTTTAAGATTACCGCCTATGAACTTTGGAATGTTAATAGCTTCTCCTTCTCTTGGAAATCCCTCTCCTTGATTCCATTGGATGGTAAGATCACGCTGCCCTTCATTATATAGCCTTGTCTTACTCCAATGAATACTAAAATGCACTTTCATTCTGATTTATGTTTTATAATTATATTCGTTCCCCTATGAAACTAAAAAGTAATTGTTCTATACATAGGCTTTGAAATTGCTACAGTAGTTATCCCTGGTGTCGTTCTCCAACTCCCACGCTCCATATTTCTCAGGTTCCCATTCCTTTTGAGATTTATGCTCTAAAATATGCTCCTCTAACTCTCCTGGAGTCATAAATGATGCATTGCATTCAGGGCATATATAAGGGTAAGGTTTGAAATGAACTCCTGATTCCATAGCGCGTTGTATTTCTATGGCTTCATCGAAAAGTATTAAATCTGTCTTATTTGATACAGTATCGTTTTTATTCTTTTTGAAAAAGAGATGACAAAAGCTAAACAAGGTTGTCGACTGTACGACACTAATTAATACACTACTTACAACACCTACTGGCATAAATTGATATACTAAATTGTGTGCAAGTGTGGCAAAAAGATAAATGAAAGCGGTACGCAACCATCCCTTTACTGTAAAGATTAAAATGGCAAGATCAACACCCAAGGCATAGCACCATGAAAACCAAGGATGATCGTAATGACTATTGGCTTCGAATACATATAATGTATGCGCAATTTGCGGAATCAAAAGAATTGCCATAGCAAAGATTCCAAATACTTCTTTTTCTATTAAACTTTTCATGCTGTTCCCCTTTAGCATCTGTAATAACTGATGTACTAGTTTTTATACAATCAAAAAAAGTACATCCCTTTGTATTTGTGATTTCTGAATTTAGATGATTCTAAAATTCCGGGTAGGCATTTGTAAAATTAGTAGCATGGAGTTGTTAAAACCAAAAGGTATATTCTACTTTTCACGAAAAGTTGTCCTATTTTTCATGAAAATTGACAAATTTTAAGGTTTTACCGTAATAAAATTATGTTTTTTATGTTTTTTTACTCTTGCCATGACACAAAGTACTAGTAAAAGTGTTGATAAAAAGGTAACATTTTCCATAGTTATGCAACAAACGATAAATCAAATACCGACTTAATTAACAACTAAAAATTCATTCTTGCTATATGGGGTACATAGCTACTAGTGTAAAAAACACGAAATCGATTGAAATTATATTTCATTTAATTATTCTCCTTGTAAAACAAAATCAAAAAGGACTTAGATCATTACAGCGATCTATAAAGCACTCTGTAAGCCATAGAAGTAAACTCAAAAGCAAATCTAACTTAGAACGAGAAATCAAAAAAACCGATATATCGATTATTGATTTACCTAACAATATTTTAAAAATACTTTGTTGGAGTTTAAAAGCTGTTGAACTTAAATTAGCTAGATCATCTATCAAATCGGAATTATTTCTCAAACAGAGTAATTCCTGTAAACCATACTCCTACCCCTAGTAAGTAGGACTAATATCGTCCACTAAAACAGGCTATCCTGATTTCATTTCACCACTCAAATCAACAAAAAACTAATCGGACGAGTCCCGAAATCATCAAATAAATACCAAAAGCAAAGTTACTTGATTGTTTCGTTAGCTAAAACAAAATCATAATTTACCTTAAAACCATATCAAATACATGTTCGGTACACAAATGCATCTCTCCACTTTTATTATTTTAATTATTCAATCCCTTGTACTATTCGCACAATTATTATTTGTATTTGCTAGACCAAATGATAAATCCAGAATACGTTTTTTATTCCTTATTGTTGTTTTTATCCTCTATAATACTCTTGCAGGATTATTTCCTTCAAAGAATTTTTCAATTAGTATAATAACACAATACATCCTAGCTTTTGCCTCGGGAATTTTAGTAGCCGTATACTTTATCTATTACATATATCAAGAATTTGATATCCGTCCTTTTAAACACTTTCTCTTTGGAGTTAAACCTTTATTATATATTCTAGTTGGAGCTTTTTTATTGTTATTTGTCATACCCTATTTTATTTTCAAAAACTTGGAACTTTCCAGACTACTTTTTTTAACGGTCCCTGTGATTATTGCATTTGCTTTTTTGATCAAAGTCGGCAACATATTAATTAAACTCTACTTTAAAGATACCCGTGAGATCTCAAAGCATTATAAATATAGAGTCATATCGAGCTATCTGGGTTTATTTACTTTATCTATGTTACCAGTTTTATTAATTTTTGCAAACTATCAACCTCTAAGAGTCATAGTATTGAACTTTGGTTTTTTAGCCATGATGATTACCTATATCATTGATTTTATATCGCTAGCTCAAAAAGAAGCGATTGTTTTAGCTCAAATTGCCAAAAAGACTGAAGCCACAAATGGAGAAATTTTAATCGCAGATGAAATTATCAATAATATCATGGAGAAACTTAGGGAATTTGAAAAAAATCAAGATTACCTTAAAGGAAAAGTTACTACCGGTGTCCTTGCAAAAAGATTTGGAACCAATTCCAGATATCTTTCTCAAGTGGTAAATACTCATAAAGGAAAATCATTTACACAATATATTAATGATTTAAGAATCAATTATGCTAAAAGTAGATTAGAGACTGATGAAAAATTCAGAAATTATACATTTAAAGCCATTGCAAACGAAACTGGATATACTTCTGCTGAAATATTTGCCAGAGCGTTTTATAAGAAAGAAAAAGTAAAATTATCCGAATACATAAAAAAAATAAGAGACAATGAATAACACTGCCCCTATTAAGTCTAGAAGAAATAACCTGATTTTATGACCTTTAAAAAAATATATTCTTAAAAATCTTCAAGTTTTTCCGTGTATATGAACGATTTTCCCAAGCCCATTTCTTAGCATATTTACCTATTCTATTGCGAAATTCAGGTTCATCAACCAAGCGCATCAATGCGGCTTCCCACTCCGACAGTTTCCAAACTAATAACCCATTTTTTTCGTGGTCGATAACTTCGCGATAAGAAGAATCTTTTAATGCAATTACAGGAACACCAATAGCAGCAGCTTCTAAAAATAATATCGTATTGGCGTAGGCATAATATAATAAAGGACGCATCGGAATTAGTATCAGGTCAAAGTGTAAGTTATTAAGAGTTTGGTAGTAATCAAGAAAACTAACCGATTTATGATAGGTAATTTCTATGTCTTTTAATACCTCTATACCCTCCACGTTTTTGCCGTTCCAGCCAAATAAGATCAACTCTATCTTATCTTTATACTTTTCTTTTATTTTCTTTAGCACAGGAAGTATATATTGATATTCTACAATAGATTTAGCAGATCCAATTATACCAATTCTTACTACATCATCATTTGGTTTTGTTACTGATGAAATCCCTTCAAAACCTATATTGGAAATAAGAGATGGAAGCCAAAAGAATTCTATCGACAGTTCTCCATCTGAAACGGTATGTAAGCATGCCTGATATAATTTACACAATCTCTTTATGGGTGTAGTAATCATATCCATCTGAAGAAGGTTCTGAAATAATTGATCTTGATCTTCTTTTTTATATACTTCGTGATCTGGATGCGCTTTAGGAATATTGTGAATTTGCCTGGTTACATCCATAACCAGGTATACATTTGGATTCAGAACCCTGATAGCCTGAAATAAATAGATATAATTTTTAGTGAGCATTGGAAAAATGATATAATCAGCCCACCGTATTTCTTCTTCTTGTAAGGTATCCGTTCCAATAGTAAAGGTTTTTGCAAAATCCCATTTGGTCACCGAAGTTACTCGTGTTTCAAACCCTTCCACAGTTCGTAATTCCATATATGGAAGAATCATTCGGTAATACCCATCTGAGTTTAATAACGGTGATACATACAATAACCTTACGATATCCGTAGAAGACTTTTCAATTTCCAAATCTTCCTTTATCTCTGATTTTTTTAATAACTCCTTGACTTTTTTCATCCCTTTATTTTTGTTTTTTATAGTCTTTTATCTGTTTAGAATTCCACAGGTTCTCCCTCAAAATACTTTTCGATCAATCTGTCCGTAGTACGGTCATAGATCAATATAAAATTTGCTTTATGCCCATATTCCTGAACTTTTTTACGTAGTCCTTCTAATCCTTTTTGCGGATCAAGAAATCTTGAGTATCCACTTTTCCAATCAAATGAATAGAATGTACTTGATTCATCATCTTTATTCGGATCAATAGATTCCTTGTCCTTGAAATACACCACCATTTTGTACCTGGAGTGTTCTTTAGGATTCCATCGTTTTCTTTTTTTCCTGGTGTTCATTGCGTGAAATGTTTGATTAATACACCCAATGGGATGTCCTTGATGTGAGTTATTCCTTGGTATCCTTTCACCCAAACCTTATCATGACTTGTAACAATACAAATCTGTAATTGGTCAACTTGAATATGATGATGTTCAGCAAACTCACTCATAAATGTTTCAATACCACGTATAACTTTTGCTTCCAGATCGAACAATCCAGACGGCTCGGAATTGGTAAATAGGGTAATCAATTCTTTTACCGGAATCTTTTTAACAGGTCTTCCTTGATTATGAACTGCTACATTGATAGCTGTTCTATCCTGAAAAATTCGGACAACCAATCGATCCGGTGGTAATCCGGTTTCTTTAGAGAGTTTCTCAACATAGCTAATGATATTCCTGGTTACTTTCGATTC
This sequence comes from Aquimarina sp. AWH4_224, assembly GCF_056160245.1. Lineage (NCBI taxonomy): Bacteria > Pseudomonadati > Bacteroidota > Flavobacteriia > Flavobacteriales > Flavobacteriaceae > Aquimarina > Aquimarina sp. AWH4_224. The sequence continues at coordinate 68,749 of NZ_JBSWWU010000012.1, forward strand.
ATAGCCAAACACATCAACATTCAAATTTTGTACTGCTTTTCTTAATTTTTCTGCCAATCTTGGGCTTCTCCTTTTGGTTTTTTGTTCCATTTTTTCACTCTTTTTAGATTTAATTATTCTTTCAATTTTGGGTTTAGAACAGCCGCATAAAACTTGCTTAATAGCTCTGGTATCCCCAATTTACCAAGGCGTTGTTCGCACTCCCTATAGACTGTTAATCGTGGGCGTGCTTCGGCTGTGTCTTTCTTTTCGTTTCTCCTGAATTTTTGAATTTCTTCCCGTAAAATCCTTTTTAACTTCAAGCCCTCTTTATGTTTTTTATCGGCCTGATACCAAGGCATTGTACCCGCAAAGCCACCTTTTGCTTTCGGATTAAAATATTCATACGGAAGTTTGATAAATCGATGCTCCGGATCTCGATCCACATAGTCGCGAGCAATATAAATTCGGGATTTATAGACATTATGAACATAATCCATTTTTTCATCGGAAACAGGTTCATACCATTGATATAAAAGAGTAAGCGCAAGGTTACATTGCCGTTTGTTTAGCCGTACATCTTTGTATAAAACCTCTTTTGCCAATTCCCATAGCTCGTTGACGTATTTCGATAGGAAAGCGTGGCGGGATGCATCACAGTAGGGTTCATTTCCCTGTCTGTTTTCTCCGATCTCGATGTTTTCCGCACTGGTTTGCCTTCCACGCACAGCTTTTTCATCAAGCTCATTTTTTTCCCGCCAGGCATCTTTCCTTCGTGCATCTTCTTCCAAAAGGTCTTTCCTTCGTGTTTTTTCAGTCTCTTTTTTAGTTTTTTTCTTGGTACCACCTTTGTCCGTGAGCGAGAGCGAACACCTTTCTTCTGTTTTTTTGGTCTTTTTATGAGTACTTTTTTGAGTCAATCCCGAACCTTCATCGAAATTCACCTCCCCACTGTCTTGAAGCTTTTCAACACCTATTATTCCATTATTTCTTTTATAAGTCTTTTTACTAGTGTATGAATGAGGACATTTTGTAGTTATATTATTTTTAATTCCTTGATTTTCAATGCTTAAATTTTCAGTGTCTTTTCGTCTATCTTTTAGCTTATCAACACTCCCAATACCCTTTATCCACAGAATTTTTGGGTTTATAAACAACTCATAACTGGAGTGAGAACCGTGCCATATCTTCTCCGTTAATATACCGCATGCTAATAGACGATCTATATGACGTTGTATAGTTCTTCCACTAGCTTGAGTAATCTTAGCTAGTTGCTTATTATTGGTTCTTAAAGAAGGTAAGTTACAGGGGTCTATGGGAGATACCTTATTGGACTTTACCAAAGAAACCCCATAAATCTTAATGACTTCTTTTGCGGTAGCAATCATTGATTGCCTGACTTTTGTACCGATGGTTTCCTGGTCATTATTAAACCGAAATACAAATTGATCTAACGCCTGAAATGAAATGGAATAGTTAATAATCATAGATGATGTTCTCCTTTCTATCTGAAAATCAAGACATAAAAACCCTACAATTGCTGTAAAACAACTGGTAAATAAATTCCTGACTTTACTAAAAAATTATAATGCTTAATCTTCTTTTTTGATATGTACCTTGTGATAGTGAATAGGTGTTGTACCTGGTCTTTTCCTTCTTTTAAATGTGCGTTCAATGCTGCGCAGCATTTCTATCCTTTGTGATTCCTGAATGATGATAATCTTCATTGTTTCCCGTAGCTTTACATTATACAGATTCACTTTTTCCTCTAGCATCCCCGTCAGCTAATTCCAGTTCCAATTGTTGAATACGCTTTCCTCGCTCCTGAAGCGACCTTCTTTTTTCCTGTGCTTCTTCATTCAATTTAATAACTTCTTCTATCAGCTTGTCTTGATTGTAAGACCGCAATGCTTTCCCTTGTAAGAATTTCATAACGGTAGGTCTGGTAAGCCCTGTTCGTTTTATGAGTTTATGGATCGGTTCTTTGTGGTAGTCATAGAGTGTTTTTACTTGCTGGTCAAATTCTTCTTTTGTGTACATCCCCAATGGTTTTAAAAATTGTTGAAATTTTATATGAATATTATATAAATTTTATATACATTTGTCACGGACAATGAAAAAAACAGTTTATCGCGTAACGGTAATATAAATTATATATATTCATTTTCAAATTTATAGAATATTTATATATTTTCTATAAATATGTTGATTTTTCAAAATCTTTTAAAAATATAGTTAACTGATTAACAGCGTATAAAATCTATATACAATTTATATTTTAACACTTATTTAACATGCAAGACCTCAAAATAATAGACAAACAGACCTTAAAACTGATCGATTTCTTGATCGAATCACATAAGGAATCGCAAACCAATTTGGAGTTGATTACCGATTATGCTTTTGGGGTAAAATATTATCCCTATAACAAGTATATTGTGACCCACATGCGAGGAAAAGATGTAGAAGGAGGTAAAGAAAAACACGCTCCACACTTGTTAATGTTTAATCTCGGAAAAGACCTGAATATTGATTTCAACTATTTTTATGATGAATCCATTAACGTGGAAGATGCTTTTTTGTCTGACAAAAAAAATAGTTCGGCTATCGATGACAGTGATCTAAGCGAAGTGTTCGAAGAAGTTGAAAAACGATTAGAATTATTTATTGCTGAAAACAAAAAGGTTAAAGGAAAAGATGCCAAAAAGCTCTGTGGTGAAACGGAAAATGATCTACTGCATATCAAAACCCATTTTAATGAAGCTTTCGCTGAAGAAACCTTTGCCGAAAAAAGGAAAGCTATTATTGCGCTATTCGATAGAATGATTTTTCTCTCCAGAAGAAAAATAGACATCATTATAAACAACGATAGTCTTGAACAAGATCTTGAAGAGCTCACCGAAGAAAATAAACAATACAAGGCAGAAAAAGCTAAACTAGAAGAAAACATTCAAAAACTGAACAAAGAGTTGGGAGCGTGTAATAAATCGCTTCTGGAAGCTAAAAATGGAGAAACGGATGCCCTTAAGCAGTTATTGGCTTTAAAGAGCTAAAATTGATCCCAATTTATACATAGTAACCATCCACTAAAAGACCGAAGTATGAAAACTAAATTAAGAAATGGAATAGAAAACTATATTAAGTTAAACCGTCACGTTATCTTTACGTGACGTTATTTTTGTATATTAGCTTTTATAAATCAACAAATACATACAAAAATGAAATCAAACAAGGAGGATTTTACAGCACACAGCGAAGCCTTGAATGAATTAATATTCGAAAGCAAAGCAATGGTTGGCATCAATAGAATGACCCTGCATACTTGGCGGTTAAAAGGCATTTTGGATGACAAAAGAGATCCTAATGTCTCAAACAAGTATAACTATTATAGCGCCTTAGATGTAATTCTTATAGGCGTACTTGACCAAATGAAACGATTACGGTTTTCTCACGCTGAAATGAAGGCTTGTAAAGAATCAATGCTTGCCCCTATTACAGCAGAGGATGGAAAAGAATATCCTGCACTGGAATATTATTCGTTTAGAGTTCTCTTGTACGATCAACCTATTTTTGTTGTTGTTTCTTATAACGACACTCTGGAAGCTGTCTGGATGCTTGATGAAAAAGATTATTTCGCAAAGCTCAGGTCCGGAGAAATCGAAAACCATACAACGATATGTCTGCATAAGGTGGTCAAAACAAATCTTGACCCCGTATACAAAATTCCTGAATTCTGTAAACTGGCCGGATTAACTAATGATGAATTGAAAGTTATAGAGATCATTAGAATGAAAAAGTATAAAACAATCCGTGTATTAAAAAGAAATGGAGAAATGGATTGTATTGAAGGCACAGAAAAAATTGATGATGCCGAAAGAATTGAAAAAATGCTGAGAAATGGAGATTACCGAAATATAGAGGTAAAACAAAACAATGATAAAATCGCAGTCGCCTATAGAATAGATAGAACAGATTTTAAAAAATAATTATTAACGCAAGTTGACCGAGACAAGTCACGCACACTTAGTAAACTACTGCTTTTACCTACGAGACAATTGGAGAAGTAGCAATTAAGTATCAAATGAAATTTAATGAAGATGATAAACAATTTATATCAATGACTAAATTATCCAAAATACTTGGAGCAAGTGACTGGAGAACAGCAATAAAATGGTGTAAGGAAAATAACCTACCTATAATGCCCGTAGGAAGTAATAAAATGACATTCAAATTCATGGCGGAAGCAGTATTTGACAGACTTGTGATTCAAGCTTTAAAAACACAATATCCTCAAAAATGGGACACCTTATTCAAACATTATAAAAACAATGATCACCTAGAATATGTATTAGAAATCGAACAAGATATCAATACCCCAATCAAAACAAATAAAAAGACTACCCCTATATCAAGATTCGCAAAAAAGTTTGCCAATGATTAAAATTCGTATCAAATATTAATTTAAATAATAATAAAATGATTAAACGTAAGAAACTTCCAACCGGAAAACGAGAAGGTGTTTGTATTGTTTGTAACAAGTGCAAAAAACACTTTTTTTGGACTCAAAAATACTTGCCCAATGAAAATGGAACTCCTAAAAAGGTAGAGCCAATTTGTGGTGATTCGCAAGTTAAATTTTCTAATTGCCCAGATTATGCAAGACATAGATTCAAAACAAGATTTCATATACCAGGTAGTAATATGGCAAGAGCTAGTAAAACATTCGATGTGACTAATTATAACGATGCTGTAATACAAGCGATTCAATTTAAGAAGGAGTATACGGAAGAGCTTTTTTCTATGCAGACACAACCCCGTACCCATAGAAAAGCTGTTTTCTTATTCGATGTTCAGATAGCTTATTTAAACTTCCTAGATAATATCGATGTTCCGGAACATCAAAAAGTTCAAAGAACCGACAAACACATTAAGGAACAAGCAAAGTCGCTTGAGCAATTTAATATCACTTTATCCAAAAAAAGAATAAACAAAAAAACTATAGCTATTCATAAAATTTCTGACGTTCATGTTGGGTATTTCCACTCCTACCTTACAGATGATCTAAATTATGCAAATAAAACATACAATAATAAAATTACATCTTTAAAAAGCTTCTTCGAATGGGCTATTGACGAATATGAATTACAAATGAAAAACCCATTTAAAAAAGCTCGACATAAATCCATTAAGACGAAAAACGTTACCATTACCAAAGAAGAATTTAATAATCTTATTGACTCAACAAATATGTGCTATGAGAATGGCTGGGTAATCATTGGTAACAAGAATGCTAAAAGAAGAAATGTTTATCGTGACTTCCTAAGGGATGGAATAGAATTATGCCTTCATACCGGAGGTCGAAGAGAAGAAGTAGTAGAACTCCGATGGGATATGATACATGAAATCAATGGCAATATTTCGTATATAGAGTTTAATAACTTGAAAGTAGAAAGAATGCTAGGGGATGGATTCAATGACGATGTTCAAACCAATATCATTCCGATCACTAAAGACCTAAAAGATTTATTATACAGACTTGGATATAAACAATTTAAAGGGTCTACTGATTATATTCTATGTCCAAACAGAGAAAAGACATCAACTCAAACCATAATGGAGAATCTTTCTAAAGGCTTTTCTCACTTCTACAAAAGACTGAACACGGATAGAGATTTACAAATGAAATGCCTTAGAAAAACATATCTAACGTATTTAAAACTAGCTATGGGTAACGATATGAGAAAGTTGGATTCACATTCTACCGATGAGATCCTTAATAAACACTATATTGATGCCACAGTTATCAATAAAGCAATAGCTGAGATGACCATTTTCAGCAAATAAAACTTAAAAAATAGGTACTCCGTTTAGGTACTCCAAGCCAAAGTTCAATGAAAAATCCTTATAAGCAGATTTCTTTAAACAAAAATAACCCCTTGAGAATCAAGAGGTTATCACTTGTAGCGGGAGCAGGACTCGAACCTGCGACCTTCGGGTTATGAGCCCGACGAGCTGCCTACTGCTCTATCCCGCGCTATTGGACGGCAAATATACAACCATTTTTATTTTATACAACACTATTTTTACTAAAAATTAATAAAAAATAATACAAGTAACTATCAATAGTCGCATAACACCTTACTGTTCAATACTTATCGCATCAAAACTGATCAATTCCTGGTCTTCAAACCTGGGGTGTAATTCTATGGGATTACAACATACTTCGCAATCCTCTACATACACCTGATATGGTATAGAAGGGTCGAGCAACATCGAAATTTGCTCCCAGCAATACGGACATTGAAAAAAATGTTCAAACATCTTTTAAAATTCTATATTCAATAATTGCCCTGTAAGTTGTAACAACTGTAGTTCTGCAATCTTGGCATCATACTTTGCCAGATTTTTATTGGTCTGTGCATTAATCAAATTAATTTGAGCCAATCTAAACTCGATGGATGTAATCTGTCCTAGTTTAAAGCGTTCTTTGGATCTTTCAAAATTATTTTGATTGGTAATTACATTCTGCTGTTGGATTTCATACACCTGTAATCGGTTTTCATAATTACCCAGCGCATTTGCAATATCTCTTTTAACCTCCTGCTCTACTTGTCGCTGTTGGATCTCAGTGTTCTCTAAGGTTATCTTCGCGTTTTTAATTCGGGTTATTGTAGATCCTCCATCAAAAATATTCCAACTTAGATTCACCGACGCCGATAATCCATCAGATATCGAGGTAGCCAAGAAAGCCGCCGCATTGTTATTATTTTTGTTCCAGCCATACGTTCCTGTCAGGCCAACTGTAGGCAAATATCCAGATTTACTGACTTTTACATCATACTCATTGATCTTGATGGCACTTTGATTACGCAGAATCCTCACGTTATTTTCCATAGCCTTTTCCATAAAACTACTGATCTGTAATTTATTGATAAAACTTACAGTAGTATCCACTTCAAAAGCCTGAGCCAGCTCATTGTCCAAAATCAAATTCAGATCGCGTTTTGTATTCAATAGCTGTTGCTTTGCATTAATAAGATTGATACTATCATTAGCCACGTCTACCTGAGCATTGAGAACGTCTAGCTTGGTATTTTGCCCATAATCAAACTGGTAATTCGCTCGGGTAATTCGTTCTTGAGAGATACGAAGGGTTTCTTCCAAAATCTCATTATTTTCGGTAAGCCTGGCAATTTCAAAATAGACAGTAAATAGTTGCAATAAGGTATTCTCGATAGTCTCGCGAGCTTGAAGCTCTGTAAGATTATATTGCTCTTTCAGTCGTTTATAATTGTAAAAACGCCCTAAACCATCAAACAACGTATAGTTAAGATTCACCGACGCATTGTAGCGATCACTTTCTGCACCATTCAGCACATTTGTTTCGCCATTAGCAAATTGAGCTTCGATATTATCTCTATTGTATACCGCAGATGCATTCCCGGATAGCGTAGGTAAATAGCCTGAATTGAGAACACTTTTATTGTTTTCGGCAACTTCGATATCGTTTGTAGCCAAAATGATTCCAAAGTTGTTTTCTAATGCTAATCGTATCGCCTCCTGTTTGGTCAATTTTTGAGCAACCACTCCAGACCCCATCAACAGAAAGAAAACAAATTGTGCAACCGATCTAAGCTTCCTGTAATTCCTGGTGTTCTTCATGAGTTTCATTTTGTTCTTTAATCGCTCGTTCTACTTCTTCTTTGGTTATTTTATTTCCGGTAATCAACCATTTTGTAGATACTTTTACACTATTGTTGAATGACAAAAACAATGGTAATACCAGCAGTGTAAGCACTGTAGCAAATCCAATTCCATAGGCAATAGAGATCGCCATCGGGATCAAAAATTTTGCTTGTCGACTTTCTTCAAAAATCAAAGGAGCTAAACCGGCTATAGTAGTTAAGGATGTTAGGAAAATAGCTCTAAAACGGGATCTTCCTGCTTCATAAATGGCATGATCAAAGGTCATTCCCGCTCGCAGATTACTATTGAATTTACCTATGAGGACGAGGCCATCATTCACCATAATTCCGATCAACGCAACAATCCCTAATAATGATAAAATATTGATTGGAAAACCATGTATCCAGTGTCCTAATGCCACTGCAGGAAGACTTAAAGGAATCAATAACAGCAACAATAAAGGCTGGCTATAACTACGGAAAGTAAATGCAATGGTAATATAGATCAATACCAAAACAGTTAATCCTACCGGGCGTAACGATCCTAAGAATTTTCCTGCCTCTCGATTTTGGCCTTCGTACGATGGAGTTACTGTAGGGTATTTGGCTATAATTTCTGGCATAATATCGTTTCTGATCTCCTCCAACACATCGGTAGAACTTGTCGCTTCCGGGTTTTTAAGATCCGCAGAAATTTGCACTTCTCGCCTTCCTTCGAGGTGATTTACAGCCACATCTCCTCGTTCTATACTATAATTAGCAATTTCGCTCAAAGGAATTTTTTCTCCAGAGTTCGTTGCAATTCTCATATTATCCAAATCCAGGATCGAAGAACGGTTTTCCCGATCATAACGTACCCAAACTCGTATCTCATCCTGTCCTCGTTGAAAACGTTGCGCCTGCACTCCAAAGAATCCAGATCGTACCTGTGCCATCACATCTCTTAGATTTAAGCCCAAGGCATATGCATTTTCTTTAAGTTCAAGACGTACCTCTTTGATACCTGCTGGGTCATTATCGGCTACATCTTTTAATCGATCATCATCTTCCAGTACCTTTTTGAGCTCTGCCTTGGCCGCTTTTAGTTCCTGAATATTATTTCCTAATAAGGAAACCGATACCGGACTCCCTCCAAAATTACCACCAGAACCAAATATCAATCGCTCGGCTCCAAATACAGGCCCTACTTTTTGACGAATACGATTGGCAACCAAACCAGAATTAATGGCATTTGGCCTTTCTTCTCCCGGTAATAGGTTGATTCGTAAAGAGGCATCTGAAGATGATGTTACTCTGCGGATTACATTTTCAAACAGTACTTTACCTTCATATTCTTCATCTTGTAGATACTCTTCAGTCAATTCCTGGTTGACGATCCATGCTTTTTCTTCAATAATAGAAATGATGGAGTCCGTAATTTTTTCATTGGTACCATTGGGCATCCCCAGATCTATCGATACTGCATCACTGGCAATACGTGGAAAAAATGCCGTTCGTACAATTCCACCACCAATACTACCAATAGTCATGATCAATAAAACCAGAAATATAGAAAAGGTAAACAGTTTATTTTGCAGCGTAAATCGTATGGCTGGGCTGTATAAATTATCTCTAAGCCAACGCATAATACGATCTCCAAACGTGTTGATATAGCGAAGTTTTGCAAAAATCTGTGCGATCCCTTTCTTTGGACTATTATCTTGTGGTTTTAGTGCTTTTGAGTGCGCCAAGTGAGCAGGAAGAATGATCAATGCTTCGACCAGCGAAACGGTAAGCGTAAGTATCACAATAACTGAAACTTCTCCAAAGAAATCTCCGATCCGCCCATCCAGGAATAAAAATATCCCAAAGGCCAGAATGGTAGTGATAATGGCAGAAATAATTGGCGGAATTACTTCCATTGTACCATCGATTGCTGCCTGAATCGGACTTTTTCCCCGTTCATAATGCTGGTATATATTTTCTGCAATCACAATACCATCATCTACCAATATCCCGATCACGATAATCATCCCGAACAAAGACAATACATTGATAGTAACATCAAAAGAACCGGCAAAGACAAACATTCCCAAAAAGGCAATGGGCAATCCAAACGCTACCCAAAATGCTAATCTTGTGTTCAAAAACAACGACAAGAAAGTAAGTACTAGTAGCATCCCAATAATTGCATTTTCGGTCAAAAGCTTGGTTCGTTGCACAAGTGTGATCGAACGATCACTAACCACATTCAGCTCGACATTATTGTACTTTTGATTAAACTCTTCGATATAGGCTTTTGTTTTCTCTGCCGACGAAATCAGATCTTCAGTATTGGTACTGGTAATCTCAATATTTACGGATAAATCTCCATTAAAATAAGTCGCATTCGGTGTTTCAGAAAAACGATCTCTGATTTGTGCTACATCTTTTAATCGTATGGTATTTCCCGAAGACTCGGCACGGATGATCAAATTCGAAAGTTCGTTTCCATAGTATGATCTATTATTGGCACGAATCAAATACTCTTCTGCATCGGTCTTGATAGTACCTCCGGTAGTTAAAATATTAGCTTGACTAACGGCCTGAGCTACTTGATTAAAACTTAGATTATATGCCAGCAAACTATTTTCATTTACTGCTATCTCTATTTCTTCTGCCGGATATCCAGAAATGGTGATTTGAGAGATCCCATCGATCCCTCTAAGATCGTTTTCTATTTGCCTTGCGATTTGTTTTAAGGTAATTAGCGGAATATCCTTTCCACTCACTACAAAATTGATAGTAGGTCGAACCGCCTCCTGTTTGGCCACCACTATAGGTTCCATCCCTGTTGGAAAAGTAGGTACGCGATCTACAGCATTTTTAACTTCTAACAACATGAAATCGATATCCTTACCTTTTTCGATTTCCACATTGATATTTCCGCTGTTTTCTCGGGATGTCGAGGTCACTCGTTCTACCCCCTCAAGCCCTTTTAGGTTATCTTCGATCTTTAATACAATCCCTTCTTCTACTTCCAGAGGCGAAGCTCCCGGGTAGGTAATGCTAATATTAATGTTCTTAGAATCGGTAAGTGGGAAAAATGAAGATTTAAGTGACAACGCACCAAAAACTCCAAAGATCAGAAAAGCAATCACTATGACATTTACCGCCACATGATATTTGATAAAATATGCGATGATTTTTCTCATTACTGGGCTGCTTTTCTATTGCTAATTGCTCGTCCTTGCCCTTTCTTTTCCGGGGTTTTACTGCCAAACACAGATACGAGCATTCCCGCATAGGCTCCCGGAACTGCCTTGGACACCATGATGGTCTGATCCGGAATTCCCTTAAGCACTACTTTTTTATCCGAAAAATATACGGGTTGTACATCTACCACATCCAAAATACTATCACGAACTACAAATATTTTATTCCCTTCCTGAAGCAGACTCCTGTCTATTTCAATGGCGTTTTTTTCGTTTTTTGCATCCAGATTGGCTTCCAGATACATTCCTTCTCGTAGTGAAGGTTCTGATACCTGAATAAAGGCAGTGATGGTTTGCGTAGCCTGGTCCACTCTTCCATTAATACGGATTACCTGACCACTATACGTTTTGGTTTTATCCAAATTGGTAAGTGCTACTGATTTTCCTACTTGCAGTAGATCTCCATATTCTTTACCTACAGCAACTTCCATTTCGTATACATCGGTATTGATATATTCTCCCAACTTTTGCCCCTGACGTATCAAGGTACCTTCGTTAACCAAGGCTTCGGTAAGCACACCATCAAAAGGCGCAGTTATGGTATACTTGGCCAAACGCTGCTCCAAATTCTTTACATTATAATAGGTAGTATAGATATTTCTTCCGGTAATAAAGTATTTTTCTTTTTCTGAAGAGGTTTCTGGTAACTCCGGAGTTACCTTATTCATATCTAACTGGTTAAGATATGTTTGCCATTTATCGTATACTTCGGGATAATCCAATCGAAGATCTGGCATTATGGATGTTACCAGATTGTATAAATTACTTTTGGCAGACTGCACACTTGCATAATATTCTGAAGCATCAATTCGTATTAACGCCTGCCCTCTCTTATAATTTTGTCCTGTTTTGAATAGTTTGGATCCTCCTTTGAAGACTCCTTGCACCTCTGCATATAACTCCAATCTTCTTTTGGCCGTGAGATTACCATTGGCCTGGATGACTATAGGCACAGTCTTATTCTTAACCGTGTCTACAAAAACGGTTTTTACAACCTTGGGAGGTTTTGGTTTTTGTCGTTTGTTACTATCGATCAATGTAGAGGCAAAAAACACTGCACCGATAACCAACAACACACCCAATATAGCAAGTATAATGTTTCTCATAAGTAGTTTTGTTTAGGCTTTTCCCGAGAAAAACTGCACAAAGCTATCAACAACCTAATTAGGTTGCAGTTAAAGAACTCATAAAAATTAAATCAAGGATTCTTTAACAAAAAAGCATCTGTAAACAGATGCTTTTGAATGAGTTACTTATTTTTCTAAGCTATTATTCTTCTGCTATTTCAGCTATTTTACCTTTTACTTTTTTCAATACATTGATCAAAACTTCAATTTCTTCGTCGTTTAGGCTTTCCTGAACTGCCGGAATAAGATCGTACATTATTGGCTGTACTTTCTGAATTACCTGCTTTCCGTACTCCGTTAAAAAAATACGATTTACTCTTCTGTCGTTTTCATCGCTTTTTCTAACCACCAGGTCTTTACTCTCCATAGAATTTACCAGACGCGTCATTGATGTTTTGTCTCGATGCGTGATGAACGCCAAATCATTTTGGGGTTGCCCGTCATTTACATTCAATCTTTTTAGAACACTCCATTGCTCTTTAGACAGGTCCAATCCATTTTCTGTAAACGCTTTTTGTACTAGGAATCCAAAATCGTAGTGAATCTTACCAACCCAAGATAAGGCATGAGCATTCAAATCAATGGCTTTTGTATTATTCATAAATACTGTTGTTTAATTTTTGATACAAAAATATCCATAAAAATCTAGTTGCTACTGTCGCTAACCATAAAAATATCGTAAAAGTAACATTGGGTTTTTTCGGGAATTTCAAATTCTCCCTTATCTTTCTGTTTGATTCTCAAAAAAGACAACGACTAGCTCAAAAAAAGAAAATTAATTGAGTAAATATTGAGAATTAGATAAAAATTAAAGCGTTCTATTGACTGGTCAACAAGTCAATCTCTTCTTGAAGAATTTCCCAATTATCCATTAATGCTGCCAACTCATCCTTTTTTGCCTGATACGTATCAAAAAAGTTAGGTGCAGCAATGGTTTGGTCATAGTTAACTGCAAGCTCGACATCTATTTCTTTGATTTCTTTCTCCAGCTTATTAATTTTTGCCTCTACATTGCTTAGCTTGTTATTCAACGATTTCAGTTTCTTTTGATCCTGATAGGATTGTTTTGCAGTCTCTTTGGAATCAGCAACTTCTTTATGTTGAATTTTATCTTTCTTTTCTATTTCTCGTAAATCTGCCACCTTACGCTGGTCCAGATAAAAATCGATATCTCCCAAATACTCTTTTATGTTTTTATTTTTGAACTCATAAACGGTATTGGTAAGTCCCTGAAGAAAATCTCTATCGTGAGACACCAGGATCAAAGTCCCTTCAAAACTTTTTAAAGATTCTTTTAATACATTTTTTGATTTAATATCCAGGTGATTGGTAGGCTCATCCATCACAAGCACATTAAATGGCTGTAAAAGCAATTTACATAGCGCCAATCGATTTCGTTCTCCTCCAGACAGCACTTTTACTTTTTTATCCACTTCATCTCCTCTAAACAAAAATGCTCCCAACATATCACGAACCTTACTGCGATTTTTTTCGTTGGCCGCATTCACCATAGTTTCGTGAATAGTAAGCTCTCCATCTAAATATTCTGACTGATTTTGGGCAAAATACCCTATTTGCACATTATGTCCTAGTTTGAGGGTACCTGTATGCTCAATCTCGTCGATGATGATCTTGGCCAGAGTTGTTTTTCCTTGACCATTCTGCCCCACAAAAGCAATCTTGGATCCTCGTTCTACCAAAAGATTAATATCGTTCAAAATCTCTTTCTCTCCATAGGATTTCCCAACGGTTTCTGCTTCGATGACCACTTTACCGGGTTGTACACTTACTGGGAAACGAACATTCATAACCGCATTATCGTCTTCATCGACTTCAATACGTTCTATCCTATCCAGTTTTTTGATCAGAGATTGTGCCATCGAGGCTTTTGAGGCTTTGGCACGAAACTTCTCGATGAGCTTCTCGGTTTGTTCAATTTGTTTGGATTGATTTTTCTGTGCCGCTAATTGTTGTTCTCTAATTTCATTGCGCTGCACTAAGTATTTTGAGTATGGGGTATTGTAATCATAAATACGCCCCAAGGATATTTCGATAGTACGATTGGTTACATTATCCAAGAACATCTTATCGTGCGAAACGATTACAACGGCTCCTGCATAACTCCTTAAGAAATTTTCTAACCATATGATAGATTCAATATCCAAGTGGTTGGTTGGCTCATCCAGCAATAAGATATCGTTATTTTGTAATAACAATTTAGCCAGTTCGATACGCATTCTCCACCCACCAGAAAAAGTATCTGTTAATCTTTCAAAATCCTCTCGAGCAAATCCCAATCCTTGGAGCACTCTCTCGGTATCTCCTTCATAATTATATCCTCCTATAATCTCGTAATGCTGTGTAAGATCACTTAATTCGGTAATCAGCTCGTTATAAGAATCACTTTCGTAATCGCTACGCTCAGCAAGTTGCGCATTGATTTTATCCATTTGCCGCTCTGCCTTCTTAATTTCGGTAAAGGCTTCATAGGCTTCCTCCAACACAGTTCTCCCTTGCACAAAATCGATATCCTGCTTCAAGAATCCAATATTTATCTCCTTGTCCAGGGCTATTTGACCAGAATCTGGTTCTTGTTCTTTAGACAAAATTCTGAGCATAGTGGATTTTCCAGCTCCATTTTTCCCTATCAGGCCAACACGGTCTCCGGCATTTAACCGAAAACTGATTTCTTCAAACAGATATTCTCCTCCAAATGATATTGATAGGTTATGTATGTTTAACATGAGCTTTTGAATATTTTGTGCAAAGATGATTATTTTTGTGTTAGCATAAAAGGAACATATGAACTTCTTAAAAGGCACAAAAATAAATAGCATAGTAAATGGCAGTTGCCCTGTATGCCAACAGGAAAGCATGTACCAAAATTCAAATCCTTATAAACTAAGCGAAACCTTAAAAATGCGGGAGCGTTGTGGTCATTGCCATACTAAATACAAAATTGAACCTTCCTTTTTCTATGGAGCCATGTATGTAAGTTATGCAGTAGGAATCGCTTTCGCTGTAGCAGCGTTTGTGATCGCTAACTTGTTGTTGAAACTGAATTTGTTGCATACATTTTTTGCGATTGTAGGCACCTTGGTAGTGTTTATGCCAGTCATTATGAGGTTATCCCGAAATATCTGGATTAATCTTTTTATGCACTACGACAAAGAAAAAAGCTGGTCTTAATTACCGAAGCGTTTGATATCCATTTCGACAGGTAATGGGGTACCATTTTCTATGAATTCATATAACTGACCTGCTATCGTTGGCCCAATAAGTATCCCTCTGCTTCCTAAACCATTCAGAATATAGACATTTTGATATAATGGATGTACTCCTACCAAAGGTCGTCTATCTTTGGTTGTAGGCCGAATTCCCGCAACCTGCCCAACAATTTGATATTGCTTTTTAAGAATTGTGTTCAATTTTTTAATTAATTCCTCTCTTGCGGAAGATGTGGTCTCCGGTGTTTTATCCTGGTTGTCATAAGTGGCACCAACTTTATACACATCATTTCCCTGAGGAATGATAAAAACAGAAGATTTTATAGCAACATCCAATTCTAAAGACTCACATTTGATCAAAAGATACTCTCCCTTATTACCCACCAAAGGCAAATCATTGAAAAAAGGATTGTTCTTTACGCCAAACCCTTCAGTAAATACAATATGCTTGGCTCTGTAATCTTTATAAACAACATAACCTTCTTTTATCTCTAATTCTGAATACTCAAAAGAACTTTGAACAAAACTATCTTTTTGAGTCAAGTAGTCTGCATAAGAAGTCAGCATTTGTTCAACTTCAATTTTTCCGGTCTGTTTTACTTGCCCATACTGAAAAGGAACATCCAAAGCCTCATTGGTGTTGGGAATAAGATCAGGAGATAAAAAGTGTTTTAGAATTGGTTTGTCACTCGCTTCAAACCATGAATTTTGTTCTTCTACCGAGTTAAACCTTCTTAGTACCGGAAGATCGGTTACCAGTTGTTTCCCTAGCTTAGTTTCAATGCTTTTATAAAACGGCACTGCTTTCTCCATTTGCTCCAAAACATTCCAGGCTGCTGTAAAGCGTTTTAAGATTACAGGGTTATAAATACCTCCTGCAACTCTGGAAGATCGTTGTGAAGCGTTTTCAAACACAACGAATGACCTATTATGATCTTCTAGTTGTTCAACAAAAGATAAGCCTGATAATCCGAAACCAACGATAATGTAATCCAACATGCTGCAAAAATAAAAAAACGCCCGACTAATAGTCGAGCGTTTTCTATATATCTCTTAGATAAAGTGACTTTTAATAAGACCACATATCTAGTTCGAAATTTCTAATACTTTCTTTAATTCGTTCACTTTCCAGAAGTTGCATCAGGGCATTATCCACGATATAATCCTTAATCTCGCGGTCACCTTGTTCATTATCTTCCTTGTATATAATCGAATTAAATCGTCTCGCATTTAAAATATGATCGAGAGTAAACGGCATCGATGTGTTTCTTCTATTAAAAGAAGAAGTATTATGAAGAATTTCTCTTACATCTGGATACCACACCCAAAACAAAGCTACCATATCTGGCTCATCGTCATCAATAAAGTTTACATCGGGAGCTACTGGAGCTAATCCAAGTAATCTATATCTCAATTCACCTTGGCGCTTATCAAAATACCAATATCCTCTGATTTTATATTCTGCAATATCGGCTGAAGTAATATCCCTTCTATTAATATATTGAGGGTCTACCTGCTCACCTGCATTATACTGCTCATATCCTAAATCCGTAGTATCAATTTTAGACATTGTAGACTGTAAGTCTTCGAATGTACGGGTTTCTGTAAAATATGAATCTGAATAAATATTCTTAACCTTACCGTTTCTAATATTTGTTACCAATACATCGTATAATGAACGACGATTAGCGCCAATATTATTAGTATCTATAGGATAATATAACGGGAAGTTAATTCTTTCATCAAGATCTATAGTTTCCCAAGTAGTCTTAGCCCATAAAACATCACGTTTATCAACGTAACCATACTCTAATGGATGATCGTTATCGTAAAGGATCTGTTCTTGTGTCTTCTTTCCTATATCTGCAGGCTCTGAAGCATTCAACACATTAGCCTGACCATACGAAAGATGACAAACAACCAAGCTAAGAACGGTTAATACTAAGTTTTTCAAATTCATAACTCTTAAGTTTATTTTAGTTAGTTAACTCAACAATTACCGGAGATATTTTCTTCAATCTATATCCAGCGTTTGTAGTTAACTGCGCTTTTATATCAATAATCTGCACAGAAGATCCTCTTTTTGCCTTACGTAATGCAGACTTCGCTTTAGAATCTAATCTACCACCACGTACACTTACTGTTGGCTGACCTTCTACCTTAAATTTAAATCCAGTTACTTTCAGTTTGATATCAAAATCAAAGTCTGGTAAGATCGCACCGATAGACGATATTTGTAACGCATTTCTAGCCATTTTTATTGCACCGTCTTCTCCACGTACAGTTCCAACTGGTCTAGGAATATCCTTAATTCTAAATTTCTTACTATCGCTTACAGTAGTACCGTTTGGTAATTTACCGCTTACTTTAATGCTTACTTCACGTCCTTTAACCGCAGTTACATTCATCATGTATTTACCTGCACCTCCAACTTTCTTCAATCCTGTAGCCGATGCATTTACATTAGGCACACCAGGAATAGAGATCGTCATTGGGTTGTTTACACCACGATATACAACGTTCATTTTATCTGCAGAAATTACCGCCGAGTTAGGTCTAGGAATTACAGTATAAGAACTCTTAATTTGAATAGGAACAATTGAATCCCCTTCTTTAAACTCAAGTACACCTTTTATCTCTCTTTCTCCTACATTCCCTGCAGGGAAATCTAACATAATTTGACCATTCTGCACATCAGTTTGTTCTTTTCCGTTTACTTCTACTTTTGTAGGTTTTAAAGTAGCATCAAAACGTCCCAAAACGATCTTACCTTTGAAGCTCTCTCCACTAAAGAAAGCCGTCTTGTCTGGAACAACAATTGCTTCGTAATTACTAAATGATAATTCTGACGCTTGCTGACCTGCTAATAGTGCAGAAAGCACTTTACTTTCTGTAGTCTTAACATCAGCTTGCATTTGCGTAAGCTTTGTTAAAGAAGCTACCAATGGGAACCCTTCAAAGTTGTAGTTCAACCATTTTTTAGATACTCCTGATCTGTCTTTAACATCTCCTGTTGCAAATGTTTTCTCAACATCACTTGCTATAGCTGCATCTACTTCTTTTACTTCTTTGATAGCTGCAGAAACACCGTCACGGTATTTAGATATGTTATCTATAAACTCTTGCGCTGCCGCAGTAGTTTTTCCTCCTTCAAAGAATTTTTGATCCAAGGTAAGTGACTTATCCATTGTCTCATAATCCGTAGGATCACTTAATCCTTCAGTAATTTCAGTTTTTAACTGATCGATATAAGCATTGAATTCGTTAGAAAGCGCACTAATTTGATCTGCTTTTTCTTTAAGAGGTGTATACTTTTCTGGTTGCTCCGAAACTTTTTCGGCCAAACCAGCCATAAATGCAGTATTACGCTCTGTTGCTATGGTATTAGACTCGGTTAACTTTTCGTTCATTAATCCGAATGCTGATAATACTTCTTTTGACATGTTTAGTGCCATCATTGCGATGAAAACCAAGTACATCAGGTTAATCATCTTTTGCCGTGGGGACAATTTTCCTCCTGCCATATTCTTCTTAGATTTTGGTAGTTATATAATTATACTCAATTATTTAATGTTAACCTCTGTTCATTGCAGTTAACATACCACCATATACTCCGTTTAGAGAAGAAAGGTTAGTAGCAAGATTCTCCATTTGTTGCTTTAATTGCTGTGCATTTGCTGCAATTTGCTCATTAGCTTCAGCTTGCTTCGCAGAAGATTCTAATTGTACCTTGTAAAGGCTATTTAATGACTCTAGGTGAGAAGCAGCAGTAGCCATCTCTTCGCTATATTTCTTAGTTCCTTGGATAGCATCTACAGTAGGAGAGATGTTTTTTGCAGCACCTTCGAAGTTACGGATGCTTTCTCCTAAACTACTCATCAAACTAGAATCTACTCTAGCTTCTTTAAGCATTTCGTCTAATTTCTTAGATAATAAACCTTCTGGAGTTTCCTCTTTTTGTTTTTTATCTTTCTTTTGTCCTCCAGCTAATTCTGGATATACAAGAGACCAGTCTAGTTCGTCGTCTACTGGTTCGAATGCAGAAACTGTAAATACGAATGCTTCTGTAATAAGACCAATGATAAGCATTTGGTTACCAAATGGCCAGTGCATAATCTTAAAAAGTGCACCGAGAATTACAACGGCCGCTCCTAGACCGTATACCATGTTCATTAACTTTTTGCTTGCTTTTGAATTTGCCATAATAAAATGTGTTTTGTTTTTTAAATCTAAATTTTAAAAAAAGGGTTAGTAATTAAGTTGATAGAAAATTTTGGGACTATTTCTGATTCACAGTGTTATCTTCTCCAGTAGCGTCAGTACCCATGTAGTCCTGAACAGTTCTGAATCCAATATAACTTCTAGCTGAATCCGCATATTCGTAATCTCTGGTACTTACCTGTAGGAAGTAAGCGACATCTTTCCATGAACCACCACGAACAACTTTACGTTTATTCTCGGAGTCATTAACATTCGGGTTCATAGACGAAACAAACTCATATGCAGAAGGATCATAAGAAGACTGCACCCACTCAGAAACATTTCCTGCCATATTATACAGGTTGTAATCGTTTGGGTCAAACGTTTTGGCTTCTACAGTATATAAAAAGTTGTCGGCTGCATAATTTCCTCTAAGAGGCTTGAAATTAGCAAGGAAACAACCTCTGTCATTTAAAGCATAAGGACCACCCCAAGGGTAAGTTGCAGACTCTAAACCTCCGCGAGCCGCATATTCCCATTCTGCTTCAGTAGGAAGTCTGAAATAGTTTACAAACTCCTTACCTTTTCTCTTTTGAAATGTATTTTTCTCAATAGTTCTCCATCTACAGAAGGCTTTTGCTTGTTCCCAAGAAACACCTACTACTGGATAATCATCATAAGCACTATGCCAAAAATAATCGTTGTGCATAGGCTCATTATATGAATACGTAAAATCCTTGATCCAAACTGTAGTATCAGGATATACTTTGATCACTTCTTCCTTTACGAAATCTTTTCTTCCACCTTTTCTAGCTCTTGCCGCAGCTTCGATATCCATCCAGGTAAATCTAAATTCGTACTTACTTACATCTAGTGTACGTCTTCCGTTATAAGACTCTTCTAAAGGAATGTACATAGTATCCATAACCTCAGCGTAAAACTCATCCGGATAATCCTCGATATCCCAAACAATATCTACGTCTTTGTTTAGTTTTCTTCCTTCATAACCAGTTTCTCCAATACCACTGTAGTTTTCGTACATGTATTTTTCATACGGAGTCATATCGGTAGTATCTGCATCTAAAAACGCAAATTCTCCGATACCTTCATCTTCTGGTACTTTACCAAGATCATCGGCCATAATTGCCAATCGTGTTCGGATAATAGAATCTCGAACCCAGTTCACAAATTGACGATACTCACTATTGGTAATTTCGGTCTCGTCCATGTAGAAGGAACGAACGGTAACCATCTTTGTTGGTGCGTTTGCTAACGCCGCTTTGTCATCATCTGACTTACCCATAATGAAAGAACCTCCTGGAATTAGGGCCATTCCGTAAGGCTTTTCTGGGTGCCATTTTTTCCCTTGCGCTCCAACCAGTTCTCCTCGGTTTCCTCGACCACAACTATAGAGCATTGCTACAATAGCAAAGAGTGATACAAATTTCTTCATAACGTGTTTTAGGTTAAGATCTTCTAGATTTAAGGACGTAAACCTATTTATTTATTTTCAGAAAAACAATTTTTTTCTAAAAAAAACCTTAAATCTGCCTAATAAAAATGTTAAACTTCGTTTTTTCGTTTTGCCTTATACCATCTTTCAGGTATTTCTTGATTACAAGCACGCTCATAATCGTTGTATGTGCAAGGTAATAACGTATGTCTTTCCAATTTATTATTACCAGATGAAATAAATGGTATTTCTATCCACCATCTTCCGGTTTTTGCACTTTTATAAAATGATAAAATTTCATCTTCTATGGGCACATTATAATGTAATGTACTCTTCAAATTTTTCACATCTAATTCGTTGGATCTGTAATTCACCCCTTCTACAAAATACCATATCATTTGGGCAATCAATAGAGCAGCCGTTTCTTCGTTCTTAAAGTTCTTGAATTCATAAATTCCAAAACTTTTTACTTTATCACTGATCCCCGCATAACGTGCTATAGCGCATATCTCCCTTCCATCAAAACCATTTGGAGACGCAATACTTCCCTGTAGACTTGTCGAATTTAAAACTCCTAAATCTAACGCTACGATATCAGCATCCCTCATAATAGGTTCTACAATAGTAATATCTGAAATTACTTCACCCAATCGATATGCATCAAAATATAACTTTTCGATCAAGTCGATTTCTTCTTGAGGATTAAAATAAGTTTGATATCCTATGTTACTATAATTAAAAAGATTATAGGGTTGCTCTACTATAATTTTACCTACAAAAGATTTGTTTGAAATCGGTTGCGAAGAATTCCCTAGATCAAATCTACTATCTACATTAACCAGATTTACCATACGCTCTAAAATATCAAAAGAACGATATTGTGCATATACCAAATCCTGGCTTCCTCCTATAATAATAGGAATGATGTTTTTTTGTAATAATGCAGATAATACCTCCTGAACCAAATAATATGTATCACTCACTTCGTTTCCTGGAGTCACATCCCCCAGATCCACAATATTGGCGCTCCAATTTCCTGGGTATAATTCGTAAAAGGATTTACGGACAGTATCAAAATTTAACTTCTCCCCTAAAAAATCAATGTCATTACGATTTTCTCTTACACCCAATAAGGCTATATCCACCTTTTTGAGATCGGGTACTCCTTGATCGACAGTATGAATTTTTATTTTTTTTCCTAAAGCATGTTCGGAGAGCAACTTGGTATGCGCAGCAACTAAATCACTAACAGGAGCAAGAAATTCGAAAGACATTATTTATTTCTTTTTGGTAGTCGTTTTCTTTTTGGCAGTTGTTTTCTTTTTTGTTGTCTTTTTCTTGGGAGCATTCTTCTCGATAAGATCTTTTACTTTATCCAAGGTCAATTTGGTAGCATCCACAGTCTTAGGCAATTCAATTTTGATTTTCCCTTGGATGATATTACTTCTTCCCCATCTTGCTTTTTCTACACGAATACCTTCTTCTTCCCAATTATGAATCACCTTATCGATCTCCTTTTGTTTCTTTTCTTCGATAAGGTGTACAATTTCTTCATCAGTAAGATTATCGAAATCATACTTTTTACTCACATTGATAAACATATTGTTCCATTTCAGGAACGGACCAAATCTTCCTTTCCCTTTTTGAACTGGTAGATTTTCATATGTATATATAGGAGCATCTGCTTTTTCTTTCTCATCGATAAGTACGATAGCTCTATCCAGATTTACCTCCAGTGGATCCTCTCCTTTAGGCAAGGAAACAAACTTATCTCCAAAACGAACATAAGGTCCAAACCTACCATTATTCACAACAATAGTTTCTCCTTTATAATCACCTAACTCTTTTGGCAATTGGAACAAATCCATCGCTTCTTCAAAAGTAATGCTACTCAACGTCTGCCCCGGGGGTAAACTTGCAAATTTTGGTTTATCTTCATCATCGGCAGTTCCGATTTGTACCATAGGACCAAATTTTCCTAATCGTACACTCACCACCTTCCCTGAAGCCGGATCCTCACCAAGGATGCGCTCCCCTACTTCTCTTTCTGCATTTTGCGCAACATCTTCTACTCTTGGATGAAATTCTTCATAAAACTCTTTCATCACATGGGTCCAGTCTTCCTGACCTTCGGCAATCTCATCAAAATCCTGCTCTACCTTTGCGGTAAAGTTATAATCCAGAATCGCAGAGAAATGATTTACCAAAAAGTCATTTACCACAACTCCTACATCGGTAGGGATCAATTTCCCTTTATCACTTCCTACTTTTTCAGACAACTTATTTTCTTTTACAGTGTCTCCAGACAACATGAGTTGCACATACGGTCTTAACTCTCCTTCTTTAGCTCCTTTCTCTACATAATTCCTATTTTGAATAGTAGAAATCGTTGGTGCGTAAGTAGAAGGTCTTCCAATCCCAAGCTCTTCTAATTTTTTTACGAGAGAAGCTTCAGTATATCGACTTGGCGGACGCGTAAATCTTTCAGTCGCTGAGATATATGCATTATATAAGGTCTCGTTTACTTTCATCTGAGGCAAAATTCCTTTTTGCTCTTCATCTTCATCATCATTACCTTCCAAATACACTTTCAGGAAACCTTCAAACTTGATCATCTCCCCGTTAGCCGTAAAATGTTCATTATGCGTATTTGCCTCGATTCTCACATTAGTCCTTTCCAATTGAGCATCGCTCATTTGCGAAGCAATTGCACGTTTCCAGATCAACTCATATAATCGTTGTTGATCATAATCTACATTTACCGTATGTCTCGAAAAATCCGTAGGACGAATCGCTTCGTGAGCTTCTTGAGCCCCTTTGGCTTTTCCTTTATATTGTCTTGGTTTGCTATACTCTTCTCCATAGGCTGAAACGATCTCAGCTTTAGCTCCGTTTTGCGCCTCTACAGAAAGATTGACACTATCTGTTCTCATGTAAGTGATTAAACCGGCCTCATACAATCGCTGCGCCATAGTCATGGTTCTACTTACCGAAAAATATAATTTACGAGAAGCTTCCTGCTGTAATGTAGAAGTAGTAAAAGGGGGAGCTGGTGATTTTTTGGCTGGTTTTTTCGTCAACTCACCAACCTTGAAAGCAGCTCCTATATTTTTTTGAAGAAACGCTTCTGCTTCTTCTTTAGTTTTAAAATTCTTAGGAAGTTTAGCTTTAAACGATTTTCCACTTTCGTTAGAAAATTCTGCATCAATTCTGTAGGATGCCTCTGGATTAAAACTAGTGATTTCTCTTTCGCGCTCAACGATTAATCGTACAGATACTGATTGCACTCTACCTGCAGACAATCCACCTTTTACCTTGCGCCATAATACTGGAGACAATTCGTATCCCACCAATCGGTCCAGAACACGTCTTGCCTGTTGGGCATTTACCAGATTATAATCGATGGTTCTAGGATTTTCTATAGCTTTTAAAATTGCATTTTTGGTAATCTCATGAAATACAATTCTACGCGTTTTTGCTTTGTCTAATTTTAGTGTTTCTGCAAGGTGCCATGCAATCGCCTCTCCTTCTCGGTCCTCATCACTTGCTAGCCAAACCATTTCAGCTTTCTTGGATAGATCTTTTAGTTTCTTTACGACATCTTTCTTGTCTTTAGACACTATATATTTCGGAGTAAAATCTCCATCTACATCGACCCCTAATTCTTTGGCAGGCAAATCCGCAATATGCCCAAAACTAGATTCGACAGTATAATCTTTTCCGAGAAATTTTTCTATAGTTTTGGCCTTGGCAGGCGACTCTACAATCACTAAATTCTTAGCCATAATCCTTTAATTTCAGACCACAAAAGTATATCAAAAAAATGATATCAAGATTGTTTATCAAAAAATTAGTTTAAAAATAAGCTGTAAAAATAACAGCCGATCGCTTTTATTTTACAAACAATGTATTCTCTTGTTCATTCTCATCATCATCAAAACCGATCGTATCTTTATACAAATAATACACAGGCATATAGACAAAGGAAGCTGTAAAAAACACTCCTACGAAACACAAGAGAAAACCAACAAATTGAGCCAAAATTGACGAAATGATAATAAGCCCAAATGCAATCAACCAAACTTTATTTCCTAATTTAAAACTGGCTTTGACCAAATCTGAAGTACTGATATCCGGATTAAATGCAAATACTACTCCTAGTAATTGCAAAGGCACAATCACATAAAAAAGAGGAAGATAACATAATAAAGTAGCCAACAAAGCGATTCCGAATGAAGCAATGGCTAGTGTAAATATTTTGATCAAATACTTCCCCTTAAAAAACATGAAATATTTTGAGCTTTCCAGTTCACCCAAATCAGCTTGTTTACAAACCTTATAGAAGTGAGCGGTGATCCCTAACTGAAAAGCTGATGCAATAATAGACACTACTAATACTAGAATAATAAACAAAATCATTATCCCAATAGATAGCTCTTCCTGACCATATCCAGGATCTCCATACTCTGAATAACCACCTTCGTATCCTGCCAATCCCGCTAATGCAATGATAGGAATGTACATCACAAAAATTAAAGGCAGAACGATAACCGTAGAAATCAGCAAATGAATGAATCCTTGCAGCCAGACTTTTTTGAATAACTCGATACTCTTATTAAATATATCTCCAAAATCTGGGGATTTGCTATTTTCTATTTTTTCGAAAAGTTTATTGGCTTGCATAGTGTTTATTTTTGGTTGGACTTCTCAAATATATATTTTTTAAAAATAAAACCCTGCCACTTTGTCATAAATCGTATTAAAAAGTATCTTTGCACATTATTTGCCTCAATTCGTTAAGGAATATTTGTATGGAGAAGATTATAGATGAAAATAAACAAGGACAACCTCTTGTTCTAGACCAGAAGAAGGAAAACCAACGAAAGCTTTTTATCGAAAGCTATGGTTGTCAAATGAATTTTAGCGATAGCGAAATAGTAGCTTCTATTTTGGCGAAAGAAGGATTTAATACCACACAAAATCTGGAAGATGCTGATCTAGTATTGGTAAACACTTGCTCTATTCGCGAAAAGGCAGAACAAACTGTAAGAAAACGTCTAGAAAAATATAATGCCGTAAAAAAAATCAATCCAGGAATGAAAGTAGGAGTTCTTGGTTGTATGGCAGAGCGTCTTAAAAGTAAGTTTCTTGAAGAAGAAAAAATTGTGGATCTCGTAGTGGGTCCGGACGCATATAAAGATCTACCTAATCTTATCGAAGAAGTCGACGCAGGTCGTAATGCCGTAAATGTCATCCTTTCTAAAGAAGAAACCTATGGAGATATTTCTCCAGTGAGATTGCAAAGTAATGGAGTTTCTGCCTTTGTCTCGATCACAAGAGGATGTGATAACATGTGTACCTTCTGTGTAGTTCCGTTTACGAGAGGAAGAGAACGTAGTCGTGATCCACAAAGTATCATGGAAGAAATTAACGAATTGGCAACTCAAAATTTTAAGGAAATTACCTTATTGGGACAAAACGTAGATAGCTACCTGTGGTACGGTGGAGGATTGAAGAAAGATTTTGAAAAAGCCAGTGATTTTCAAAAAGCAACTGCCGTAAATTTTGCAAAGTTATTGGATATGGTTGCCGAAAAACATCCTAAACTAAGATTGCGTTTTACCACTTCTAATCCGCAAGACATGACACTGGATGTAATTGAAGTAATGGCAAAACACAAAAACATATGCAAATATATCCACCTTCCTATACAAAGTGGTAGTGATCGGATCCTGAAGGAAATGAATAGATTACATACCCGACAGGAATATTTTGATCTTATCGATAATATCAAACGTATCATTCCCGACTGTGCGATCTCGCAAGATATCATTACCGGGTTCCCAACGGAAACAGAAGAAGACCATAAAGATACCTTATCTCTTATGGAATATGTGAAATACGATTATGGTTTCATGTTTGCTTATTCTGAACGACCTGGAACACTGGCTGCTCGTAAAATGGAAGATGATATTCCTGAGCCGGTAAAGAAGAGACGTTTGGCAGAGATTATTGAGGCACAACGCAAACACAGTGCATACAGGCATCAAAGTTTTGTAGGACAAACCGTAGAAGTTTTGATCGAGAAAGCCTCAAAAAAATCGGATGCACATTGGAGTGGTAGAACCACACAAAATACGGTAGCTGTATTCCCAAAAGGAGATTACAAAATAGGAGATTTTGTAATGGTCAAAATTAATGAATGCACGAGTGCCACCCTCTTGGGCGAGGCTGTTGGGTACTCTGACAACAACTAAATAAAACAACTTAAAACCAAGTAATATAAACCGAATGGAATCTGTTCAAGCCATAAAACAAAGATTTGGAATTATAGGTAACGACCCTAAACTAAATCGTGCGGTAGAAAAAGCCATTCAGGTGGCTCCTACCGATATTTCGGTTCTGGTAACTGGAGAAAGTGGAGTGGGTAAAGAAAGTATTCCAAAAATCATACATTCATTATCACATCGCAAACATGGCAAATATATTGCTGTAAACTGCGGTGCGATTCCAGAAGGAACCATCGACAGTGAATTGTTTGGTCACGAAAAAGGTGCTTTTACCGGGGCAACGCAAACCAGAAATGGATATTTTGAAGTAGCCAGTGGAGGAACCATTTTCTTGGACGAAGTCGGTGAATTACCATTAACCACGCAAGTTAGACTTTTAAGAGTACTCGAAAACGGAGAGTTTATCAAAGTAGGGTCTTCAAAAGTACAAAAGACCGATGTTCGTATTGTGGCAGCGACCAATGTAAATATGTTTGAAGCCATCAAAAAAGGAAAATTCAGAGAGGATCTGTACTATCGTTTAAGTACGGTAGAAATTCTTCTACCTCCTTTACGAGAGAGAAAAGATGACATCCATCTTCTGTTCAGAAAATTTGCTTCAGACTTTGCCACCAAATACAAAATGCCAACCATTAGGCTTGCAGACGATGCGGTAGCCATGCTAGAAAAATATCATTGGAGCGGAAACATCAGGCAATTACGCAACATTGCAGAGCAAATTTCAGTCCTTGAACAAAACAGAACGATCTCTGCAGTAGCTTTACACAGTTATTTACCCAATATTGGAAGCAACTTGCCTGCTGTGATTTCTTCTGACAAAAAGGAAAGCGATTTTAGCAACGAGCGAGAAATTTTGTACAAGGTTCTTTTTGATATGAAAGGAGATCTTAATGACCTTAAAAAGTTGACTATGGAACTGATGAGGAGTGGCAACACCCAACAGGTACAAAAAGACAACGAAGGTTTGATTCGAAAAATTTATCGCGAAGACGAGGAAGAAAAGAACGTTCATTTTGAAGAACCGGTTACTCCTGCCGCAGAAGTGTTGCAGATTTCTTCGCCAACAGCCCCTATTATAAAGGAAGAGGACAAATATCACTTTGCCGAAGAAATTGAAGAAGAAGAAACTTTATCGCTTCAGGATAAAGAATTGGAATTGATAAAAAAATCATTAGAGCGCCACCGAGGGAAACGAAAAGCCGCTGCAGAAGAATTAGGGATTAGCGAGCGAACGCTGTATAGAAAAATCAAACAATATAACCTGTAAATGATACAGGGGTTTAAACAAAATAACTCATAATTTACAATTAATGAGCAAAGTAAAATACATTATCATTGCTATACTGGCAATCACATTGTGCCAGGGGTGCGGGGTTTACTCATTTACCGGCACCAACATCTCTCCAAACACCAAAACGTTTCAGGTCAACTTCTTTCAGAATCAATCGTCTAGGATTTTCCCCGGGGCCGATCAACGATTTACCAATCAGTTACAGGATCTGATTCTTAACCAAACTAATTTGGATTTAGTGACCTCGGGAGGAGATATTATTTACGAAGGAGAAATTGTACAGGATTATGTAGCTCCAAACACAGCTACTTCGAATATCACAGCAGCACAAAACCGATTGACCATCGCGGTGAATATGCGATTTTATGACACCAAAGATTCTACTCAGGATTTGGAACAACGCTTTTCATTCTTTTTTGATTATCCGGCATCGCAATCCGAAAACGCAGTTAGAGATGAAGCCTTACAAATCATTTACGAAAGAATCACGCAAGATATGTTTAACGCTACCTTAGCAAGGTGGTAATCTATCAAATTACACAAGTATCTATTGAACACCAAAGAGCTTACATATTTGCTTCAACATCCCGAAGAATTGAACAAAGGACAGATCTCGAATTTAGAAAAAATCTCTAGAGAGTTCCCTTATTTTCAAGCAGTAAGACCTTTGTTATTAAAAACACTGAAAGCACAAGGTAGTTTTACCTATAATCAGGAATTAAAAACTACCGCAGCCTACACTACAGATCGTACGGTACTTTTTGATTTTATTACTTCTCACGTTTTTCAAGAGAAAAAAGAAGAAACCGCTACAGCAAAAAAGAGCAAATCTGATATTGAGGTTGTGGACCATGAGGAGGTAAAGACACTTCCTAGAATGGCGATGGATGACGCCATTAAAATGGATATCGAAGAAGCAGAAGACGTGCTTGATCCTGCGCTTTTTTCGACTAGAAAAGAAGAAAGTCTCTTACAACAGATTCATATTACGGAGGAGGAAGAAAAACAGGACTCGAAAGAAATAGCAAGCGACACCAAAGAAGACGAACTACAAATCGATAAGCCGCTTGATTTTAATAGAAAAGAAACACATTCGTTTGCAGAATGGTTAAAACTTACCTCGGTACAACCGATAGAAAGATTAGAAGAGGATCAGGAAGAGAAGTTACCTACTGAAGAGCAAGAAAAAAAATCAGATAATTCGCTAAAACAGAAAGAAAAGTTTGATCTTATCGACGAGTTCATTGCCAGCAACCCCAAAATACAACCAGCTGCAAAAAATAGTCCGACCCGTAATCTGGCAAAGGAAAATCAGACCCCTACAGATGAGTTAATGACAGAAACTTTGGCCCGAGTATACCTGGCTCAAAAAAACTATAAAAAAGCAATTCAAGCTTATAACATATTAATTTTGAAAAATCCCGAAAAAAGTGGTTTCTTTGCAGACCAAATTCGAGCAATCAAGAAATTACAAGAAAATAAATAACAATATAATGACAACGTTTTCAATCTTTTTAATACTAATCGTTATTGTATCTTTTTTACTAGTTGTAGTAATTATGGTACAAAACCCTAAAGGAGGAGGTTTATCATCTTCTTTCGGAGGTGGTGGAACTCAGCAATTAGGTGGTGTAAAAAAGACTTCAGACTTTTTGGATAAAAGTACCTGGACCTTGGCCACGCTATTATTGGTATTGATCTTACTATCAAATATCGATTTGATGAGCACCGGTACTGCTCAGGAGTCAAAAGTAAATACAGATGATGTACAAGTAGAAACTCCTGTCACTCCGGCAACAGATAATGACGATCAAGAGTAACATGATCATAAAAACAACTACAAAAATGTCGACTTGTCATACAGTCGGCATTTTTTGTTTCAATTTGTCAGTATCCAACCACTGGCATAATTTCTGAAATAAGCAACGAAGATTTCAATTAATAATAAAAAAACGAATCATAAAATGGGAGTAAATATCAAACCTCTTTCAGACCGTGTGGTTGTTGAGCCACTTCCTGCAGAAACTCAAACTGCATCAGGACTATTTATTCCTGACTCTGCTCAGGAAAAACAACAGAAAGGTAAAGTTGCCGCTGTTGGTAATGGTAAAAAAGACCACGAAATGACTGTAAAAGTTGGAGACACCGTACTTTATGGAAAATATGCTGGTACAGAATTAAAATTAGATGGTAAAGATTATCTAATCATGCGTGAGGATGATATTCTAGCTATTGTTTAATTCGCAACAATTCTTTAAAAACAACAAATCAAAAGTTCCGGCCTTTGACCGTTGGGACAGACAATTTCAAAATACATAAATCATTATGGCAAAAGATATAAAATTTGATATCGAAGCACGTGACGGTATAAAACGTGGTGTAGATGCATTGGCCAATGCAGTAAAAGTTACTTTAGGACCAAAAGGTCGTAATGTAATTATAAGCAAATCTTTTGGAGCGCCTACAGTAACCAAAGATGGTGTTTCTGTAGCCAAAGAAGTAGAATTAGAAGATGCTCTTGAAAATATGGGAGCGCAAATGGTAAAAGAAGTAGCTTCAAAAACTAATGATCTTGCCGGTGACGGAACTACAACAGCAACCGTTTTAGCACAAGCTATCGTAAAAGAAGGACTTAAAAATGTTGCTGCGGGTGCAAATCCAATGGATTTAAAACGTGGTATCGACAAAGCCGTTGAAGCTATTACTGCTGATTTGGAAAAGCAAACTAAAGAAGTTGGTGATTCTTCAGATAAAATCAAACAAGTAGCTGCCATTTCTGCAAATAACGACGAAACTATCGGTGACCTAATTGCTCAAGCTTTTGAAAAAGTAGGTAAAGAAGGAGTGATCACTGTAGAAGAAGCTAAAGGAACAGAAACTCATGTTGATATCGTTGAAGGAATGCAATTTGATAGAGGATACCTTTCTCCTTACTTTGTGACCAACAGCGAAAAGATGACTACCGAGTTAGAAAGCCCATACATCTTATTATTTGATAAGAAGATCTCTGCAATGAAGGATTTATTACCGATCCTTGAGCCAGTAGCTCAAACCGGAAAACCTTTATTGATTATCGCAGAAGATGTAGACGGAGAAGCTCTTGCAACCCTAGTAGTAAACAAGCTACGTGGTGCGTTAAAAATTGCTGCTGTAAAAGCTCCTGGTTTTGGAGACAGACGTAAAGCAATGCTTGAAGATATTGCTATCTTAACGGGTGGTACCGTAATTTCTGAAGAAAGAGGATTTACTTTAGAAAATGCAACTATCGACCACTTAGGAACTGCAGAAAAAGTAGCTATCGATAAAGATAACACTACAGTAGTAAACGGTGCTGGAGAAGAAGAATTGATCAAGAATAGAGTGAATCAAATCAAAGCTCAGATCGAGACCACTACGTCTGACTACGATAAAGAAAAACTACAAGAGCGTTTGGCTAAGTTAGCCGGAGGTGTTGCTGTACTTTATGTTGGTGCTGCTTCTGAAGTAGAAATGAAAGAAAAGAAAGACCGTGTAGATGACGCACTTCATGCTACTCGTGCTGCTGTAGAAGAAGGAATCGTTGCCGGAGGTGGTGTTGCACTAGTAAGAGCTAAGGCAGTATTAGACAAGGTAAAAACTGAGAACGCAGACGAAGTAACTGGTGTACAAATCGTAAACCGTGCTATCGAAGCTCCTCTTAGAACCATTGTAGAAAATGCTGGAGGTGAAGGTTCTGTAGTGATTTCTAAAGTTTTGGAAGGTAAAGACGACTTTGGATACGATGCAAAATCTGAAGCGTATGTAGATATGCTAAAAGCAGGAATTATCGATCCTAAGAAAGTAACTCGTGTTGCTTTAGAAAATGCAGCTTCTGTATCAGGAATGATCCTTACTACCGAGTGTGCATTAACAGACATCAAAGAGGATGCTCCTGCTGGAGGCGGAATGCCACCAATGGGCGGAGGTATGCCAGGAATGATGTAAGTCGCGCGGCCACAGCGAAATTATTTAGCGCTTGTGAAGTAAAGTTTCCAAGTCAGTTAATAAAATATAAAAACCCATTTTGAATGTTTCAAAATGGGTTTTGTCTGTATATAAAGTACAATACGTTCTAAAGCTTCTACGAATACTGTTTCACTAAATCTTGAACCAAAGAAGCTGTTTTTTTGTGTTTTTCTCTTATCAATAATCGTTTAGGTGGCGCCATACGCACATCACAATCTTTAAGAGAACAAGATTCGCAAGTTACCCCCACTTTGACCTTTGGTATTTTTGAATCGCCAACAAACTTAATTTTTTTCTCTAACGCTGACGAAATCAAGAAACCGATCCCAATACTACGATAATAGTCTTTTCTAAACGGGTCTTTGGTTGCTGAAGTAAAAACCAGATATTGCTGATCGGTATCGGCATAATCAGAAATCTGGATGTTAAAGGTATATTCTAAATCTTCGTTGGCAGTGCGTTGCAAAGTTTTGATAGCCATCCATCGTCTGCAATAGTGTTCGTTAATTTCGTTAGCATGGGGTTGCTGCTGATGAGTAATGTGCAACTCCTTTACCAAATTGAACTTTTCGACACCTTTTTTATGGGTAAACCTAAGAAAGAATACATTTTGCATTCCAAAATCCTTAGGCAATACATTAGTCAAACGCTGATAAAAAGACTCCGGAGATGCATTGTAAAGATTCATAATCTTATGAAAAGCCTTTTCAGAAAAAGTTTCTGAAGAAAACAATTCTTTAAGCTGTTCTCCTAAATGTTGTCTAGGCAAAATAAGAGCCCCTGCAAAATAAGAGGCATAAAAGTTATGCAACACCTCTTCAAAATGATTATATCGTATCCAGGTAAAGGTATAAGGGCGATCTGTAATCTCCAAATATTGATACCCTAGCTCTTTGGCAAAAATAAACGTCTTTTGAGCCTCATCTACTCTATCCGAAAGCAATAAGGTCTTGGTCGAAGGCACAAATACAGATCTCAGGTTATCCAGCTCCTCCTGTTTGGGGATTCCGGATTCATTAATATTATATCCATATTCTTCTTTCAGTATCTCCTCTAGTTCTGCCGATCCAATTTTACCAGTCAGATCTAGTTGGTAGGTATTCGCGCAACGTATTACTTTATCTTCTAAATCTTTGAAAAAGTTATTATGTGCTTCTTGGTAAGAACGCAGAGAAGCCAGATAAAATCCTTCGCGACTCATATTATAGTGCTGAGCGATCTCTATGATCGTACTTATAAATGCATTTACCTTGGATGGAGCATTTGCAATGATATCGATTAAATCACTTTGCTGAATTCCGAAGAGTTCCAACGGAATTTCATCTAAAATACCTGACTGTAAAATCTCTCCAATAGGAGCCAGATTTTTATCCAATTTAAGAGAAACTAATTGATCATAAGGTACCCCAAGTGTTTCTGCAAGTTTGATGATCTTATCCGTTTTTGGGTATTTTTTTCCTTTTTCAATTTCGTTGAGATACGACTTTGACAATCCACTTAATTTGGATAATCCAAAAAGAGACAAATCCTTTTCTGTACGTATTTGCTTGATTTTCAAGCCAAAAATAAGTCTAATATATTCTTCTGCTATCGCCATAGAATCAAAAGTAAGAATTTTCGCGTAATCCTGGAAAAAAGAAAAAATTCACATTTAGCGAACGTTCGCTTGTTTTATAAAAAACTTTTTTTTAATATTGTTCACTCAAAACGATAATAGTTGTAAAAACCTAAATTTTTAAACTATGGAAACTCAGACAAACATTAGTCAAAAAATTAGCTTCTCAAAGAATGTAAAAAATTACCATCCGGAAATTTTAACTGATGGCGCATTAACTTTCTTAGAAGCTTTGCAAGATCGCTTTAACGAAAGACGATTAGCATTATTAAAAAACCGCGAGTGTCAACAGCAGTTGTTTGATCTGGGAACGTATCCTTCATTTCCAGAAAACACCAAGGAAATTCGCAATGCAGAATGGTGTGCTGCTCCAATCCCTGCCGATCTTCAGGATCGTAGAGTCGAGATTACAGGACCAGTAGACCGCAAGATGGTCATCAACGCATTAAACTCTGGAGCCAAAACATTTATGGCAGACTTTGAAGACAGTAATGCTCCACTTTGGGAGAACTGCTTACAAGGACAGAAAAACCTGAAGGATGCCGTCAATAAAACTATTTCGTTTTACAATCCAAAAAAAGATAAGACGTATCAACTTAAAGAAAAAATAGCCACTTTGATCGTTCGCCCAAGAGGTTTACACCTTGATGAAAAACATCTGTTGATCAGAGGTCAGGAAATGAGTGCTTCTTTATTTGATTTTGCATTATACTTATTTCATAACAATGTACAACTGAAAGAAAATGGCACAGGCGCCTATTACTATCTTCCAAAACTAGAACATTTTACAGAAGCTATCTGGTGGAATGATGTGATTGACTTTTCTGAAGAATATCTGGGAATCGAACCAGGAAGCGTAAAAGTTACCGTTTTGGTAGAAACCATTACCGCAAGTTTTCAATTGGATGAAATCATTTACGCATTAAAAGATCATATTGTAGGTCTTAACTGCGGAAGATGGGATTATATCTTTAGCTATATCAAAAAATTAAGAAACCACGAAGGTTTTGTAGTTCCTGATCGTGCACAAGTAACCATGACCAGTCCGTTTATGGATACTTATAGCAAGTTGGTAATCCAACGTTGCCATAAAAGAAATATTCTTGCAATTGGAGGAATGGCAGCTCAAATTCCAATCAAAGATGATGAAGAACGCAATGCTCAAGCATTTGCAAAAGTAAAAGCAGATAAAGAGCGAGAAGTACAAAATGGACATGATGGTACTTGGGTAGCACACCCTGGTTTGGTAAAATTGGCGATGCAGGTTTTTGATACCCACATGCCAACCGCTAATCAACTACACGTAAAACGAGAAGATATTACGATTACCGAAGACGATCTGCTAGCGATTCCACAAGGAACGATAACAGAAAAAGGAATCAGAGAAAATATTAACGTAGGCATTCATTACATCGCCAATTGGTTGAGTGGTAACGGAGCAGTAGCATTATACAATCTTATGGAAGATGCTGCAACTGCAGAAATTAGCAGAACTCAAGTTTGGCAATGGCTTAAAAACGAAGTTCGTCTGGAAGATGACAGAACGTTTAACCAAGAATTATTTGATACACTTTTTGAAGATGAGCTAAATATCATCAAAGAACAGGTAGGAGAGCAACTTTTTGATTCCGAAAATTATCAAAATGCTATTGCAACTTTCAAAAGCCTAGTAATCTCTGATGATTTTGAAGAGTTCTTAACTACTTCGGCTTATCAGTATCTCTAAATAATGATAATTTATGTTTTATAGGTACTACAACTATAAGCTGTATATTATGGGATTGCAGTGAGTAAATCATCTATAAGTATATGGAGGGAAGTACAAAAGTTGAGCAATTGTAACTATTAGCATAATTTTTTTCCGATTTTTATTATTGTGCTCGAAAACGGCATTCATTACGATGAATGTCGTTTTCATTTTAATACAATTCCCGTTGATCTTCTTATAATAAATTCCTAATTTGTAATCATATTATCTTACTATAAACCTGAAATACATCTTGTTGTTCACTATGACTGTTAATCAAGATATTACAAAGACCAATTGGAGTCTAGCTACCAAAATCGCATTTAGATTTTTTTGCGTTTACTTTTTTCTTCACATTTTCCCTTTTCCTCTAAGTTATCTCGATACACTTTTAGGGAATAACCTATTTTCTTTTTATACAAACGGGATGCAACAACTTTCCGTTTGGGTTGGAAAGAACGTACTAGGAATTAACTATGAAATAACTATTGGTTTCAATGGTAGTGGAGATACCACTTCAAATTACATTGTTCATTTCATTATTGCCGTAATATCTCTGATTATCATGGTAATTTGGAGTATTATTGATTTTAAAAGACAAAATTACGACAAGGTACTTTTGTACTTTAGGGCTTTTATAAGATACTATGTAGCTTCTACCCTATTTGTTTATGGTTTTGGTAAAGTTATCCCTTTACAATTTTCAGAACTAAATAATTTTGATTTAATAAAGACTTTTGGAGATCAATCTCCTATGGGGTTAATGTGGAATTTTATGGAGTATAGTGACACCTATACTCGGTTTTCTGGTTTTGCCGAAGTAATCGCAGGAGCACTATTACTTTTTAGAAAAACTGTTGTTTTCGGCGCCATAGTTGTCATAGGAGTCATGTTTAATGTTTTTATGATGAATATGAGTTACGATATCCCTGGAAAATTATATAGTGGTCTTATAACCATGATGGGATTGTTCTTGTTATCTCCGGATATCAAACGTACTTTAAACTTTTTCATCCTTAACAAAACAGTATATCCTAAAACCATATTACCTTATTTCTCAAATTCAAAATATCAAAAAACAGTATTAATTTTCAAAGTCTTGTTTATAGGTTTTTTGATATATAATAACCTTGGTGGAGCTATAAAAAACCAAGAAAAATGGGGTAAAAAAGCACCAAAACCCGCTTTGTATGGGATTTATGAAGTCGAAGAATTTATACAAAACAATGACACATTACCGCCTTTAGCAACAGATAGTATTCGTTGGAAACGTATAATAGTAGACAAATGGTATAGTGGAATCCAGACCATGGACGAAAAAATTATCAGATTCAAAGAGGAAACCGATACCATTTCTAAAATCCTTAAGCTAACATCTAATACAGACAGTACAGATGTGATGAGTTTTTATTTTAAACAAAAAGACAGCTTGTTTTATTTCGAAACCATCTACAAAGGGGATACTTTAAAAATCAAAACTAAAAAGAAGCCTAGAGAAGACTTTTTGTTAATCAACCGGGGTTTTCGCTGGATAAGCGAACGTCCTTTTAACCGATAAACTACTTACATTTCCATCGGAAATCAGATATTTTGAACTTCTTACCCGTACTGAAGTTATAGTGCCACCATTCTGATTTTATAGTTGTGAAACCATGCTTTTCCATGGTACTTCTCAACATTTTTCGATTGGCAATCACTTTTTCTGGTAATTGTGTGTAGGAATGTCTTGCCTCTTTACCAAAATGATCAAAGGAAGTACCCATATCCAATTGATTTCCTTTAAGGTCGGTCAACGTAATATCTACAGCCGCTCCTCTATTATGAACAGACCCTCCTTTGGGATCAGCTACGTACCCAGGGTTTGGAACGATTTTCCACATCTTTTTTTGAACACTATGTGGGCGATAACAATCAAATAGTTTTATACGATAGCCTTGCCTCATAAAATCCTTGTTAGCATTCAACAAGGCTTGTGCTACCTCGTTACGAACATAACATTTGGCGCAGGAATATACTTTTTCTTTCAGGAAGTTATCGGCAGTCGCATATTTCATATCCAGTACAAAATTCCCCGATAATTTTTCTACATCAACAAACTCGTCATTTCTCTTAACAGACTGATCACGCTTTCCATCAAAAAGTCTCTCGATAGAATCCTTCTTTCGGAGCATACTTTGCTCTACCTTTTCTCCTCGTAATTTAAGTGCTTTTGATTTTTCTAAGAGAGATAATGTTTGTATCCCCGGGGCAACCTTAGCGTTATTACAAGAAAAAACCAATGCCGAAAAAATCAGCAAAATTAATTTTCTCTCAATCATATTTCTCTATTTTACTCCAATTACAAAAGATCAAAATGTATCATGCATCGACAATTCTTCCCTCAAAAAATTCAGATTCAAAACATTCAATCTTTTTTAAAGATAATTAATATTTTCTTTATAAGGGCAATTTCATCGATAAACTACCCAATTATTGACAATAAATCGCGTTTAATTACTTTTAATAGTCTTTTTAACTTCTCCACAGTTGAGCATAGCTGCTCCATAGTATGGGTTTCGTATTTCCTTAGAATCAGAGAGCCAATACCCTCCCTTTCCATCAAAAGCCATAGGGCAAAACTGTTTGTAAATTTCTCCCTTAGTTACGGTGGCATTTTCAATAATTTGCTCTATCTGAACGGTAAGTGCCACAAAAAAATCTCTTTGTTTTTTTATATCCTTGGTCAACGCTATCAATTTTGCCGTAGCGATAAGTTCTTTATTGTCTTTTGATAATGATTTTAATAGTTCAGAATTCGTTCTAACGGCTTTCGAATCACCATTTACCAATGCTCCTTTAATCGAAAGGTAGGCATCATAAATTTGCTGGGTATGCTGATCAGAAAATGCAACGGTAGAATTTGTTTTAGTAGCATTCAGGTCTCCTCCTTCGGCAATAACTGTATCCACCTTGGTGTCGATTTGCTTATCTCTTTTACAAGAAATATTCATCAAAACAACAAACGACAATAACATCAGAAATAAGTTTCGCATCAGCTTTCAGATTTTATAATTTGAATTCTTTATAAGTCTGCAAAAATACTTTATAAATAAAACATTCGCCAGTACATTTTTCCTTTGATGAGAAAAGTTTTAACAAAACTATACCATTTGAGATTACTCATTTTATTAAATATTTTAAATATTTTTACCCGATCAAAATTGCAAGAATGACGTTTGAAGATTTAAAGCCCGAAGTAGTTTCTATACTTCAAAATACAGGTCAATCGGTAACCGAAAGACTTCATGAAATTTGTCAATTATTAAAAGATCATATCACCTATTACGACTGGGTTGGCTTTTATTTTAAAAATGGAGACAAGGAAGAATTAAAGTTAAGAACCTACGTTGGAGCCGAAACTGAACATGATATTATTCCTTTTGGTAAAGGAATCTGCGGTCAGGTAGCCCTATCTAATGAAAATTTTGTGGTACCTGATGTACAGGCCCAGGATAATTATATAGCCTGTAGTTTTGCGGTGAAATCAGAAATTGTAATCCCGCTGTTTAAAGATGGTGAAAATATCGGTCAAATTGATATTGATTCGGAAACTCCAGATCCATTCAATGAAGAAGATGAACGTTTTCTTGAATTTGTAAATCAAGAAGTAGCAAAAATCCTTTAATAGGTTACTATTTTATCTTCGAATTATAGTGGACATTGCTCTGCTCGTGTATTGTATTTACAATCGGTGATGGAGTAATATATCTTTGTGGATTTGCAAATATCTTGTATCCAATACGTATTATCGCTCCTAGTGATTTCTACAATAGGAAATGGAATGATAAACTCTTTCATAACATATGACTTCTTATAAAATTTTGTTATGTCTTTTATCGCAGATAAATGATAACCTAGAGACCTAAAAAGTATTGTGTTTTCATTCCATCATCAAACTTATAAACTGGAGAATATCTACAAAAGTTTGAACATGTAGCGTATCAAAAAACACTTAAATCAAGCTATCTTTTTGAAATTTAGTTATAAAGCTTAAATTTAAGGCAACACAAAAACCATTATCCAATAATGTCGCCATTACTTCAGAAAATTCATGAACTTCAAGATGTAAACAGCTTATCCAAGCACGAACAAATTGTTCATGGGATCATAGGAGCTATTGATTCTGGAGTACTTAAAGTTGGCGATAAACTTCCTTCTATCAATGAGATGGTTGCCGAAGTTGGTTATGCTAGAAAGACTTTTGTAAAGGCGTATAACGAGCTTAAAGAGCGTGGGTTGGTCGAATCAAAAAACTTAAAAGGCTATTATATTATCAGCCAAGAAACCAATGTGACCTTAAAAGTAGCATTAATCCTATTTGCTTTTCATAGTTTTCAGGAAGGGTTTTACAATACATTTAGAAAAGAATTAGGTAAACGATACCATATTGATGTATTCTTTCATCACAATAACTTAGCTCTTTTCAAAACTATCATGGACAATATCTCCAAAAAGTATGGAATGTATGTGGTAGCTCCTATCCAGGAAGAAGAGGTTTCTAACCTATTACAGCAAATACCTTCGAACCGATTGTTAATTGTAGATCGACAATTACAAATGCCTCAAGAATACTCTTTTATCTCTCAAGAATTTGAAGAAGTAACTTACCAAAAATTAGTCGAGTTAATACCTCAAATCCAAAAATATGACAAGTTTGTTTTATTCTTCAAAAAGAATTCAGACTTCCCTCCCGAAATTCTTGTTGCGTTTAATCGGTTTATTAGAGATCATCATATTAAAGGTGAGGTTTTGGACACTTACGAATCAGAGGCATTACATAAAAACACCGTATACTTCTGCATCAGCGACACTCAGCTATGGCAAGTTCTAAAAGATGCTCGCAAAATGGAATATAGAATTGGCTCAGACATTGGTATTATGGCACACAATGACAACATCGTGAGAGAAATTGCTTTTGGAGGTATAACTACCATCTCTACAGATTTCAACTTAATGGCAAAAAAAGCAGCTCTTTTTGTAAAAGAAGGCAATCATGTTCACGAAATTGTTCCTACACATCTTTACCGCAGAAATTCTTTATAAGACTATCCATTCCCCTTTATAAAACGAATCAATCCTAAGAAATATTAGGCTATTGAGTAATTCTTTTGCTCAATAGATATTACTATTTTCATTAATTTTTAAGTATTTCTTTGTGTAAATCTTAATATTATTTAAGTTTTTATTTTGATTTAATAAAAAATCATATACATTTGAATAGTAGCATAGAGTATCATAGCATTTAAACTCTTGCTCCGTTTTGATTTCCGATAGACTTTAAAATTAATCACACAAATACAAATCATATGAGGCGAAAAACAATCAATCGTATTATGATGATGCTTATTGGGCTTCTCTCTACCGGGGTTCTTGCACAACAAACCATAACCGGTACGGTAACCGAACCTAATGGACCTTTACCAGGAGCTAACATCACTGTAAAAGGAACCAACTTAGGTACTACCACAGACTTTGATGGAAAATACACCCTAAATAATGTTGCAGAAGACGCTATTCTAGTGTTCTCATACATAGGATTTGTGGTTCAAGAAGTTCCTGTGGACGGTAGAACTGTAATTGATGTTACTATGCAAGAAGACGCAGCATCTCTGGACGAAATCGTAATCGTAGGATACGGTTCAGAATCCAAAAGAGATTTAACTACAGCAATATCCACAATCAAAGGAGAGGCGGTAACACAAACCGCTGTTGCCAGTAACCCTGTTACCGCATTACAAGGAAGAGTGCCCGGGATACAAGTAGAAAGTTTTGGTGGACAACCTGGAGGTAGAGCCAATGTTTTTATCCGAGGGGTAAATTCTTTAAATAGCGCTGACCCATTATTTTTGGTTGATGGTCTTTTTGTCGATAGTATGGAATTTATAAACCCTGCGGACATCGAAGATATCTCTGTGTTAAAGGATGCTGCTGCAGCTGCCATCTATGGGTCACGAGCTGCAAATGGTGTAGTATTAATCAAAACCAATCACGGAAAAAAGAACCAAGACATTGAAGTAAAGATAAACCTAAGAACGGGGGTTGATACACCTAGTAAAAAACTAGACTTCATTAACGGTCAACAATACACAGATTATATCAATCAGCGTTTTGCGAATGACGGTGTAAACACAGTAGTCCAATGGAATGGTGTAGACACAGATTGGCAAGATGAAAATATTTCCAGTGCTATCGTACAGGATTATGGCTTTTCAATATCAGGAGGTGGTGAAAACTCCTCTCATTTTGTATCTGCTAATTACTTTAATCAAGATGGTATTCTTGTAGGTTCAGGTTTTGAAAGAATAAATTTCAGATTTAATAACCGATTTGATAAAGGGAGATTTCATGTTACTCAATCGCTTGGTTTAACCCAAGGAAAGCTACAAGAAAATAGATGGTATGGATTTGATGGTACTACAGCACCAACAGTTGCTTTGACCAACCCAAATAACGAAGGTGGTTTTGAAGCTCCGTCAACAGATGTACAGGGTCCAGGAGGGGTAAATCAATTTGCACAAGCTGTTTTGGAAGACAACTTGGTTACTACTCGAACCTTATTTGGTAGTACCAAATTTGATTTCGATATCACCGATAATTTTACCGCATCTGTAAATTTTGGATTAGACTATACCAATCAACGTAATTTTCAGTTTACGCCGACCTTCTTTATGAGTTCTGTAGATGCAGTGAGAAACGATAATCAAGAAAATGATCTAACCGATTTTAGATCCGAAGTGCTTAACGTACTGGTCGAGCCAACCATCAACTATAAACAGGAGTTTGGAGATCACAAAGTATCCGCAGTACTTGGATATACTTATTTTCTGGAAAACGAAGAAGGTACCGGTGTTTTTGGTCAGGGAACACAATCCAACGACATACAGGTAATTAGTGATTTACCCGCCAGTAGTTCAATTGTGCTTTTAGGCACCGACAACACTGCCGGGTTAGAATCTTATTTTGGTAGAGTAAACTATAACTATGCTGGAAAATATCTGTTTTCTGCGACTTTACGACGAGACTCTTCTTCTCGTTTTCAAGAAGAAAATAGAGAGGGGTACTTCCCTTCATTTTCTGGAGCCTGGAATATCTCAAACGAATCTTTTTGGAACGTTCCTGAAATTAATTATTTCAAGATTAGAGCTTCTTATGGAGAGCTAGGATCCACCACCAGAGAATTTTACCCAACCGATGCCATTTTCCTAAGTGGGCAGTCCAATGTAACTTTCGGAAACTCTGCAGCACCAGGTCTGGCACAAACGGCATTGGCAGACCCAGATCTCACCTGGGAAACTACAAAGACCTTTGATATTGGTTTTGACATGTCATTGTTAGACAACAAAATAAACCTAACCTTTGACTACTATTCCAAAGATATCGAAGATGTATTAGTCGCTACCAATATCCCTTCTACTACAGGAGTAAGTCTACCGGTAATTCGTAATGCTGGGGATCTTGTAAATCGAGGTTTGGAATTCAATATCGATTATTCTAAAAACGATGGAGATTTTACCTATAGAATCGGAACGAATTTCTCTTTTAATGTAGAAAGCCGCGCAGGAGATATTCCAAATCCAATTCTCGGGCCTACCATAGATGAGGATTTACGAATTGTAAATGCTACTCGACCTAACCAACCTATTGGTGCCTTTTATGGTTTTGTGGTAGAAGATCGAGTAAATCCAGCAACAGGAGATTTTGTAAGAAGAGATATTAACGGAGATGGAACCATAGACAACGATGACATTACACTTATTGGTGATCCCGTACCTAATTTTGTGTATGGTTTAACATTTGATGCTGGCTATAAAAACTTTGACTTTGCATTAAACTTTGCAGGAGTACAAGGAAATGAAATTTACAATCTAGGACGATATTACAACATCTTGTGGCAGGATGGTGGGAAGCTAACCGAAGTATTAAATGCTTGGACTCCTACGAATACAGATACTAATATTCCAAGAGCTTCGGTAAGCGATCCCGCAGGAAACCAGGCACCTTCTTCATTTTTTGTTGAAGACGGATCGTATTTCAGGCTAAAAACATTAGAAGTAGGATATAACTTTGATGAAGATGTACTGGGATCTGCCTTATTAAAGGATCTCAGAGTATCTTTCAATATTCAAAATGTATTTGTAATTACCGACTACAGCGGTTATGACCCCGATGTCTCTTCAACCAATGGAGGACGCGCCAATCTTAATTCTGGAGTACCAGGATTACGAGACAATGTAAACCCTTTACTAGGAAGAGGGTTAGATGCCAGAGCCTACCCTAACGCAAGAACTTTCAGTTTTGGCGTTCAGGCAACTTTTTAATCACACAATATCAAAACAATAAAAAAAGAGCAGATGAAAACATTTAATAAATATGGGCTTACCTCCTTGTTTACTCTTGGATTGTTCAGCTTACTAGTCATTGCATGTTCTGATGAATTATTGGATCAACAGAATAACAATGGTACTTCGCTTAGTAACTTTGGGACCTCAGCAGATCAGGTAGAGAGTGCTGTAAATGCAGCATTCCATCCGCTTACTACTGCATTTTTCTGGGGAAGAGTATTACATGTGGGTGCCTTACAAAGATCTGACGAATTTAATGTATTTCCTTTTGGTTCTAACACCGCTATGGCCGGA
This sequence comes from Aquimarina sp. AWH4_224, assembly GCF_056160245.1. Taxonomy (NCBI): domain Bacteria; kingdom Pseudomonadati; phylum Bacteroidota; class Flavobacteriia; order Flavobacteriales; family Flavobacteriaceae; genus Aquimarina; species Aquimarina sp. AWH4_224. The sequence goes on from NZ_JBSWWU010000012.1 coordinate 113,255, forward strand.
CTTAGAGCAAACCCAGGAGATCGTTGGGCGCTAGAACCCTGGCAACAATTATACAAATCTATTGGGAGATGTAATACGATCATCCTAAATGTAAACGAAGAAGGGATTCCTGATGAAGCTACAAGAAACGGCTTATTAGGACAGGCATATTTCCTTAGAGCCTTCGACTATTGGTATTTACTAACGCTATACGGTAATATCCCATTAATTACACAAGAACCAGACCTAGACAATTTACTTGTTGAGCAGGCCGATCCAGAATTGGTATGGCAGCAGATCATAGACGACCTAACGATGGCCGAGCAAATGCTACCCGATAGTTGGGGAGGTGATAATTTAGGAAGACCTACATCTGGTGCTGCCATTGCTTTAAAAGGTAAAAGTCATCTGTTTAGAAAAGAATGGGAGCTTGCAGAAATCGAATTTAAAAAAGTAGTCAACTCAGGAATCTACAATTTACTTCCTTCTAACCGTTACGGAGAGAATTTTGGATTTACTAACGAAAATAACGAAGAGTCTATCTTCGAATTGCAATTTCAAGGGGTAGCCAGTTTTGCGTGGGGACAGGATATACCAGGAACGGGTACTCAAGCTAATTTCTTGATCGACTATGCTTCTCCAGAAGTATCTCCGGATAGAGGACACCTCATTAACCCTTGGTTAAGAGATCTGTTTGAGAACAATGGAGATGTAATAAGACGTAATGAAACCCTGGTTTATGATTATCCAGGAGCAACAGGATACGGGGGAGTCGATTATCTAACAGATTTTGCCAACGATATTGCAACCGCTACCAACGAAGGTTTGGAACCTATCTTTTCTAAAAAATATGCCGGATTGGACCTGGGTACACGAGAAGAAGTAATTGCTGTACAATTAGGGCATACTATGGAAAATAATTGGCGAATAATACGCTATTCTGATGTGTTACTAATGCTTGCTGAAGCTCTTAACGAAAATTCGAAAACCGGTGAAGCAGAAATGTACATTAACATGGTTAGAGAACGAGCCCAAATCACATTACTAAATGCGCTAAGTCAAGAAGATATGAGAAATGCAATTATTGACGAAAGAGCCATGGAGCTTGCAGGAGAAGGACATCGATTCCTGGATTTGGTACGTTGGGAATTAGCAGATGATTTTCTTGGTTCTAATTCTCTTCACGGAACTCCGCACCCTAAATCATTGGTAGGAGGATCGTTCCAATCAGGAAGAGATGAATTGATCTGGATTCCGTTAGGTGAGATCGCAACAAATCCTAATTTAAGACCCAACCCTGGATACTAAATAAAGATTAAACAGTTCTCATACTTTTCATTTACCAAGCAGAGAGTAAATCAATAATTGGGTTTGCTCTCTGCTAACTATAACCAACATTCTTTTTTTCTTGAAAAACAGTGTGCCACATATCATTTTAAGCCTAGTTTTTATCTTTTCTTGCAAAAGAAAAAACAATGACTTTCTATTTTCTTATGTTCCGAACACTCATACTCATGTAGATTTCGAAAATACTATTCTAGAAAACGATACTATAAACGTATTAGATTTTCAGTACTGCTACAATGGTGGTGGTGTGGGTATTGGAGACTTCAATAATGACAACTTACCCGATATTGTTTTTACAGGCAATCAAACCTCTAGTAAAATTTATCTCAATCAAGGAAATTTGAAATTTAAAGACATCTCCGCATCGGCAAATTTCAAGACAAACGCCTGGGTAAACGGTGTGAGTATTGTCGATATCAACGGAGATGATCTGGATGATATTTACCTTAGTGTAGGTGGTCCAGACTGCCTGAAAAAACAATGCAATAATCTATTGTTTGTAAATACAGGCATAGACGATAAAGGACGAATCACTTTTAAGGAACAAGCCAAGGTATACGGGCTTGATGATGGTCATTACAGTCAGCAAACCTTATTTTTTGATTATGATCTGGATGGAGATCTCGATGCCTATATTGTCCATAATGGCAACACGAGAAGGGATAAAAATATCCCCATACCTCAAAAATATTTCCCGAATTATCTCCAGGACATACTATTAGAGCGTCAAAGTGATCCCGAAACTGGGCAAATAGTCTACAAGAACGTTTCCAATACTATGGGAGTACTTCAAAAAGGGTTTGGCTTGGGCGTCGCCTTGGTCGACTTCAATAACGATCTACTACCCGACATTTATGTGAGTAATGATTTTATTACCAACGACCTGATGTATATCAATAAAGGGAAAAATGCATGCGGCCAACATCTAGGTTTTGAAGAAAAGCATAAAACCATTTTAGCCAAACAAACCTACAATGCCATGGGTGTTGATATTGCCGATATCAATAATGATCTACTACCTGATATCATGGTCCTGGATATGCTCCCCAAAGACTATGAGAGACAGAAGAAAATGCTTGGATCAAACAATTACGATAAGTTTCTACTCTCTTTACGAAATGAGTACACCCCGCAATATGTACATAACACCTTGCAAATTCACAATGGTATTTTGAACAATAGAGCACTCCCTGCTTCAGAAGTCTCTTTTGCTTCTGGGGTAGCAGACACCGATTGGAGTTGGGCTCCTTTGATCATGGATTACGATAATGACGGAAACAAAGATATTTACGTAACCAATGGGTATGTTAAAGATATTACTGATCTGGATTTCATCAACTATTCAGAGCAAAACAACATTTTCGGTTCTCCCCAAAGCCGTAAAGAAAAGCTTCAAAAATTTGTAGAACAACTCCCCGGGATTTACCTTCCCAATGTAATATTCCACAATAGAGATGGGCTACACTTGGACGATGTATCTGAAAGCTGGATCCCAGAAAAGAACACCTATTCTAACGGTGCGGCTTATGCAGATTTAGATTTGGATGGAGATTTGGATTTGATCGTAAATAACATCAATAGCCCAGCTTCTATCCTTGAAAATCACAGCGATCAAAAAAAACAAAATTTCATAAGAATACAGCTCAAAGGGACAACATCCAACCCCAAAGGTATTGGAGCCAAAGTAATACTCTGGGAAAACCAAAGCACTCAATTTCATTACCAATCTGTGGTAAAAGGATACTTATCTTCTGTAGAACCAATTGTACATTTTGGTCTAAAAACCAACAAAGTCGATTCCATACAAATTGTCTGGCCCGATGGGAAGATCAACAGATATAGAACGCTTGCTGCTAATCAAACGATAACTGCAGAATATGTCAATTTTCAATCTGAAATTAAACAAAAAAACAGTTCTCCGTTATTTGAGCTAAACGCTCAAAAACTTGCTTTTAAACATATAGAAAATACTTTTAACGACTATCTACAGCAGCCCCTGCTTACACATCAATTCAATACTAATGGACCTTGTATTGCAAACGCTGATTTGGACAACAATCCGGGTGACGAACTGTTTATCGGAGGTAGCAAAGGACATCCTGGGCAATTATTTTCAGAAAACAAAGAGGGTTCCTATATATCTCTTCAACAATTTGATGCCAAATACGAAGATACTGCTGTGCTATTTGTAGATATCAATAATGACGGAGAAAAGGATCTATACATCGGCAGTGGTGGAACAGATGCTATCGGAGACAATGCCTTGTTGTCTGATAGGATATATTTCAATACAGGAAACGGGAATTTCTCTGAAGCCACTGTTTTAGAAAAAGTTGTCACCAACACCTCCTGTCTTGCCGCAACCGATGTTAACGAGGATGGATATATCGATATTTTTGTTGGTGGTGGTGTTCGTTTTGGTCAATATCCATTGGCTACACCGAGTTATTTGATATTTAATCAAAATGGGGAGTTATCTGAAAGCAAGAAAATCACTTTTCAAGATTTAGGTATAGTAACTGATGCTACCTGGGCTAACATTGATAATACAAAAGAAAAAGAACTTATTGTAGCCGGACAATGGATACCTATTAAAATATTTTCCATTCAAAAAGAACAAGTACGAGAAGTCCCAATACAATGGACCACTGCCGATGGAAGTCCTTTACAAATATCTGGGTGGTGGAACTGTATTCGTACTGCAGACATCGACAATGATGGGGATCTGGATATCATTGCTGGTAATCAAGGAATAAATGGGTTTATAAAACCATTCCATCAACAACCTGTATACGTATATAAAAAGGACCATGATGGTAACGGAAGTATTGATCCTATTTTGGCACAGTATTTTGGAAATGAAGGAGAGCAATCTCTAAAACCTGTGCATACCAGAGATGACGTAATGAAACAATTAGTTACCTTGAAAAAGAAATATCCGAGTTATGAGGAGTTTTCTAAAGCTACGTTTCAGGAATTACTTACGATTAAAGATCTGAAAAATGAAACTTTAAACGCTCATACTTTTGAATCCATCTATGCGGAAAACATAGGGAATCACACTTTTGTAATTCACGCATTACCAAAAATATGTCAGCTCTCTCCTATCAATGATATCCTGATAGAGGATATCAATCGGGATGGATATAAAGATGTACTTTTGGTTGGGAATAATTACTCCTCTGAAACTACTTACGGAAGACAAGATGCATTAATAGGGATATTTCTGAGGGGAACAGAAAAGGGATGGATTACAGAAGAGACAAGAGACAGTGGTTTTTTTGTACCAAAACAATCAAACCACATTATTAGCGCCACAGATAGATCAGGGAAAAAACTTGTATTAGCCACTCAAAATAATGATAGTATTCGGGTATTTACCGTAAACCCAAAACCAGATAGGCCTAGGATTTTACACAATTTGTAATTAGGCTTCAAATAATATAACCGTATGAATAAAACCATTGCTCATAACATAGAAATACTAAAGGAGACTGACAATTTTGAAGTGAGTATCACTCCACTTCATGAGCATGATGGAGTAATGACTTACGAAATTAGTCTGAATTCTGAAACAGCATTTCGGCCACAACCCATCACGATAAAATGGAAAATCCCAGCCATCAATGTCAAAGGGGTCTGGAAGCCTACCACCGATTTTGCAAAACGAATCATGGATGATTGGGAATTAACACATATGGAATCCAGAATTTCATTAGATGCGCCAGTTATTTCCCTATTTGGTCACGATGACCAAAACGTAATTACATTTGCTTGTTCTGATACCATTAATGCCAAAGAACTAAATGCATTATACCGAGAAGAGGATAACCATATTTATTGTCATATTACTTTTTTTACCGAAAGACATCACACCATATCCTCCTATAGTGCACAACTGAGAATAGATCAACACCCAAAACATTTCTCTACTGCTTTGGAGGAAGTATCCCAATGGTGGAGTTCTTTTGAAAATATGACCCCCACTCATGTGCCTGATTTGGCTAAAGTACCCGTATATTCTACCTGGTATCAATTTCATCAAAAACTAGACACCACAAAACTGGTATCAGAGTGTAAACTGGCTGCATCGCTGGGGTACGAACTCATTATTTTGGATGATGGTTGGCAAACCAATGATGAGAACAGAGGATATGATTACACAGGGGATTGGTTCCCGGAAAGAATTCCTGATATCGCTCAATTCGTAGAAGAAATTCATCAAACTGGGATGAAATTAGCGTTGTGGTACTCCGTTCCTTTTTGTGGTAAAAAATCAAAAGCATATCAAAAATTTAAAGGTAAATTTCTAACAGAAGAACATCGATGGGCTCCAGTCTTAGACCCAAGATATCCGGAAGTACGATCTTATCTGATTAGTCTTTATGTAAACGCATTAAAAGACTGGAATATCGATGGTTTCAAACTTGATTTTATTGACGAATTCAAAGTATATCCAGAAACCGTTCTTAATCGCGATAATGAGCGAGATTATTCTTCAGTAAATGAAGCGGTAGACCGATTAATGACCGACGTTATCAACTCTTTACACGAAATCAAACCAGATGTAGTGATCGAGTTTCGACAAAAATATACCGGACCTGCTATGCGTAAATACGGAAATATGTTTAGAGCCTTTGATTGTCCAGGAGATTCTGCAATGAACCGTGTGAGAATAACAGACATAAAAATGTTATGCGGAGAAACTGTTGTACATAGTGATATGTTTACCTATCATTCCGACGAACCTGTTGAATTAAAAGCTCTACAATTAGTGAATGCACTTTTTGGTGTTCCTCAACTTTCTATTTTGCTCGAAAACGCTTCTGAAGAGGAATTGGCTATGATTTATTTCTATACCCATTACTGGAAAAAAAATGCATCAATTTTCCTTGATGGTGATTTTGAACCCTATAAACCTTTGGCCAACTACCCTATTTTAAAATCTACCAAAGGAGCAACTACTATTATTGGCGTATATGATGATCATATTATTGATCTAAAAAAACCAACAGACAATATCGATATCATCAATGGGAAACTAAAAAATCAAGTTGTAATTAGCAGTAAAGAAAATCACGGCGCATACCATTGTATCGTTTATGACTGTACCGGAAAAAAAATAAAAGAATCTAATATCATGCTTTTGATCGGAGTAGTACAAATTCAGGTTCCAGCTTGCGGACTTATTCGACTTAAAAAAAGTAAAACCTCTTAAAAATTTCCAGAAAAATAAGATTTGAATGAAAGCAAATACCAAAACAAAGAATACAAACGATTACATTCCATTAAACTTGAATTTATCTTTTCTATTGACTTAATAATTCAGATATTTATGAGTAACAGGGGGTTACAAATCTCTTTTTAACAATCAGAAAACCCCGCTTCACACATCAAAAAAACAGTATCAATGGATAAAAAATATATTGTAGCATTTGATCAGGGCACCACAAGCACCAGAGCTATTATTTTTGATCATCAAGGGACCATCTGTGGAATTTCACAAAAAGAACTCACTCAATATTACCCCCAACCGGGATGGGTAGAGCATGATCCTATGGAGATTTTTTTGCATCAAAAAGAGGTTTTTGAAGATGTGCTACAAACTTCTAATATCTCGGTAGAAGAAATTGCAGCTATAGGTATTACCAATCAACGCGAAACAACAGTGGTTTGGGATAAAAAAACAGGAGAACCAATCCACAAAGCTATCGTTTGGCTGGATAAAAGAACGGTTAAAATATGTGAAGCTTTAAAAGCCAAAAATTTAAGCCCCTATGTATCCAAGAATACAGGCTTGGTCATTGATTCTTACTTTTCTGGCACCAAATTGAAATGGATTCTGGATCATGTAGAAGGAGCAAGAGAAAAAGCAGATCGTGGTGATTTATTATTTGGAACCATCGACACCTGGCTTATTTGGAAATTTACTGAAGGAAAAATCCACGCTACAGATCATTCTAATGCTTCTCGTACCATGCTTTATAACATTATTAATTTAGAATGGGATGAAAAACTTTTACAAGCATTAGATATTCCGAAAAGCGTACTTCCAAAAGTGCAGTACTCTTCTTCTGATTTTGGTAGCATTGTACACAAAGGTCAAGAACTTCCTATTTATGGTGTAGCAGGAGATCAACAAGCTTCTCTGTTTGGTCAAGGAGGATACAAATCAGGAATCGCAAAAAACACCTACGGGACCGGATGTTTTATGCTATTGAATACTGGAAAAAAGCCATACGAATCCAAGAATGGACTGCTAACTACCTTATGTAGCAGTATTCCAGAAGATAATATCAAATATGCATTAGAAGGAAGTATTTTTGTTGGCGGAGCCTCTATTCAGTGGCTCAGAGACAAACTTCAAATCATAGACAAAGCTTCAGAAACCGAAGAAATCTGTATGTCTACCACATCGTCAGAAGATTTATATGTTGTTCCCGCCTTTGCTGGGTTAGGCGCTCCCTATTGGGATATGGATGCCAAGGGAGCTATTTATGGACTTACCTTAGATTCTGGTAAGAACGAAATCATTAAAGCCACTGTTGAAGCTTTAGCTTATCAAACAAGGGATGTCTTGGAAGCAATGATAGAAGATAGTGGCAAACAGATGAAGGAGCTAAAGGTAGATGGTGGCGCTTCAGCAAACAATTACTTGATGCAATTTCAAGCCGACATTCTTAATGTAGATGTTGATCGCCCCAAAATGCTGGAAGTAACTGCTCTTGGAGCAGCCTTCCTGGCTGGGATAAAAGCGGGGATCTGGAGCAAAAAGGATATCGCTAAGATACGTGACGTAGATCAGGTTTTTACTCCGCAAATCACCGAACATCAGCGTAACAGAAAATACACAGGTTGGAAACAAGCGGTAGAACGCACCAAAACTGTAAACACCAACATGCTATCCGTAAAAGAAGATGCTCCTATTCGCTTTTCGGTATTGGATCGTAAAACACAGATACTGAAAGCACAAAAAGAAAAACACGATCTGGTGATTATTGGTGGAGGCGTAACCGGAGCAGGCATCGCCCTGGATGCAGCATCGAGAGGATTAAAAGTATGTTTGGTAGAAAAAAATGATTTTGCTTCTGGTACCAGTAACAAATCAACAAAACTTGTTCATGGTGGACTTCGATATCTAAAGCAAATGGAAATAGGCCTCGTCAAAGAATCCGGAACCGAAAGGGCCACAGTGCACAAACTGGCTCCGCACCTTGTAGTTCCCGAGAAAATGCTACTCCCACTTGTGGAAGGTGGCACCTATGGAAAAGTTATGGCTTCTATTGGGTTAAAGGTATACGATTTTTTGGCCAATGTTGAAGGTGATGATAAACGTCAAATGCTAAATGCCGAAGAAACCAAAACCAAAGAACCATTACTTAATGACGAAGGGCTTACAGGTGGAGGATATTATGCAGAATACAGAACAGACGACGCCCGATTGACTATTGAACTTCTTAAAAAAGCAGCCACGTATGGTGCCAACAGCATTAATTATTGTGAAATGGTATCCTTCAATTACAGCGAAGAAGGAAAAATCCAAAGTGTACAATGCTTGGATCATAATACGCAAGAGGAATTTGTGATCAAATCCAGAAACTTTGTTTCTGCTGCAGGACCTTGGGTAGATCTTTTAAGAACAAAGGATCAATCCATGAATAACAAACACTTGCATCTTACAAAAGGGGTACATCTTGTATTTTCCAGAGAACGTTTTCCACTCACTCAATCCGTCTACTTTGATGTCCCCGATGGAAGAATGATATTTGCCATTCCCAGAGGAAGAACAACCTACGTTGGCACTACAGATACTAATTACAGCGCAAATCTGAATCGAGTTGTCGCTACAGAATCTGATGCCTCCTATCTACTGGAAGCTGTAAATCATATGTTTCCATCATTACAATTAAAACAAGAAGATATCGAATCTAATTGGGCTGGACTTCGACCTTTGATTCACGAAGATGGAAAAGACCCTTCAGAATTATCCCGAAAGGACGAAATCTTTCACTCTGACACAGGACTAATATCTATTGCTGGAGGAAAACTTACAGGATATAGAAAAATGTCGCAACGCGTTATTGATGTGGTGTTAAAAACTATGAGTTCGAAGAGAAGAGAGCAATTTTCGAGATCGCATACGGATAAGATTCCGCTTACCAGTGACCCTCTTCATGACAATAACGAAGTACAAAAGTATTTAGAACAAATTGAGCTAGAGTTAAAAGAATTGAAGGTTAATGATCCTTATTATGGGCAATACCTGGTATCCAATTATGGAAAACAATCTGATATTATTATCGGTAAGGCGAGTTATTTTTTGAATGATGCGATCGAAGAGCAATTGATTAGAGCAGAGTTATGGTATTGCATACACCATGAAATGACGAATGGACTATCGGATTTCTTTGTAAGAAGAACTGGCAGGCTTTATTTTGACATCCATAGTGTGCACCAATATCGATCTATTGTCGAAGAAGATTTGGTAAAATACCTGGGTTGGGACGAAGATAGATTGCAATCCGAAAATCAATATTTAGACATGCTGTTACGAGATGCAGCCACCTACTATAAACACGAAATCAACTAATCATGGGGAATGAAATTAGCACTATAGATATCACGGTAATTGTTATTTACTTTATCGCAGTGATGCTCATTGGTCTTTACGTAGCAAGAAGCACCAAAACTGGCGAAGATCTTTTTCTTGGCGGAAGATCTTTTGGGTGGGGACTCATTGGATTATCACTATTTGCATCAAACATCTCTACCTCTACCATCATCGGATTATCTGGAGCGGCATATAGCTCGGGTATTGTACAGTCTGTATACGAATGGATGACAGGTATACCGCTTATTATAGCTGCACTAATCTTTATCCCGCTATATCTAAAATCCAAAATCACCACCATTCCCGAGTTTTTAGAACTACGTTTTGACAATCGATCCAGAACATTTTTTTCTGCGATCACCATATTCACCAGTATTGTTGTAGATACTGCAGGAGGATTGTACGCCGGATCTATTGTATTACAAGCATTTTTTCCAGAATTAGTGATTTGGCAAACTTGTTTAATTCTGGCTTTGGTTGCTGGTCTATATACCGCTTTTGGAGGTCTAAAAGCCGTAGTATACACAGATGCCATACAAGCAATTATATTGATTATAGGATGCTCTGTCTTATCCTATATGCTATTCGAAAAACTAGACTTCTCCTGGAGTAATGTGGTTTCCAACGCTCCAGAAGGGCATTTATCGATTATTCGCCCGGCAGACGATGAATCTTTACCTTGGCCTGGTTTAATAATGGCAGTTCCGATTTTAGGTTTCTGGTACTGGACTACTAACCAATATATCGTACAACGAGTACTGGGTGCCAAAAACATACAGCATGCGCGTTGGGGTGTTATACTAGCTAGTTTCCTCAAAATTGTACCACTTTTTATTATGGTAATCCCGGGAGCAATGGCCATTGGATTATTTCCGGGTCTAGAAAATCCAGATCAGGTATTCCCGACTACGGTAATGAAAGTATTGCCTGTGGGTCTTGTAGGTTTGGTATTGGCCGGATTGATCTCTGCTATTATGTCTAGTGTAGATTCTACATTAAACTCTGCTTCGACACTGGTAGTAATCGATTTCATAAAGACCAGAAAGAAAGATATTACAGAAAAACAAGTGCTCAACTATGGTAGAATAACTACTGTGGTCCTTATGATTATTGCTGCAGTGTGGGCACCTTTGATCGCAAATTTTGGTGGTATTTGGGCATATCTACAACAAATGTTTTCAATCATTGTGCCTCCTATTGCTGTTCTTTTTTTGGTAGGCGTTTTTTACAAAAGAGGAAATGGTACGGGGGCATTTTGGACTTTAATTTTAGGGACTTTGGGTGGTGTAATTTTGTTTGTTCTGGGACAAAAAGATATTTGGACACTTCACTATACCTATAATGTAGGAATCATGGTAGTTATAAGTAGTATATTATTTATAGTTATTAGCCAGTTTTCGTCACCTCCGGAAGCGCAAAAGATCCAGTTATACACCTTCAACAAAGAACTATTGAAAACAGAAAAAGAAGTTTCCTGGTATCTGGATTACAGGTATCACATTGTCATCTTATTGGCGGCAATAGGTTTCTTAATGATTAAATTTTGGTAAAACGATCATTCTTTGGGAGTAATACTTTTTGATTCTTTTTCAAATGTATAAATTTGTCAACCCCCTTTATAAAAAGAGAATCTTAATTAATTTAAAAGAATATGAAAATTTTAGTTACAGGAGGATTAGGTTTTATAGGTTCTCATACTGTAGTAGAATTGCAAAATGAAGGGTTTGAAGTTGTTATCATTGACAATTGTTCTAATTCATCTCCTGATGTTTTGGACAGAATTACCAGAATTACCGGAAAAAAACCCGTTTTTGAAGAATTTGACCTTAGAGAAAAAGATAAGGTTCAAGATTTCTTCAATCGCCATCAGGATATCCAGGGTGTCATCCATTTTGCAGCTTCCAAAGCAGTTGGAGAAAGCGTAGAAAACCCATTGTTATACTATGAAAACAATCTTTCTACTTTGGTCTATCTTTTACAGGAGCTTACCGCAAAAGCCTCTTCGAATTTTATTTTTAGTTCTTCTTGTACCGTTTATGGCCAGGCAGAAGAGTTACCGATAACAGAGAATGCTCCGGTAAAAACCGCAGAATCTCCATACGGAAACACAAAACAAATAGGCGAAGAGATCATTAGGGATACTTGCAAAGTAAACACCTCTTTAAAAGCCATTTCTCTTCGATATTTCAACCCTATTGGTGCGCATCTATCTGCAGAGATTGGAGAATTACCTATTGGTGTACCTCAAAATTTGGTACCATATATTACTCAAACCGCAATAGGGCTAAGAGAACAACTCTCAGTTTTTGGAGACGATTATCCTACACAAGATGGCACATGTATCAGAGATTACATTCATGTAGTGGATTTGGCAAAAGCACATGTTGTGGCCTTACAGCGCTTGATTAATAGCAAAAACGAATCGAATTACGAAGTTTTTAATGTGGGCACAGGAACTGGCAGTAGCGTGTTAGAAGTTATTCAATCCTTCGAAAAGGTTTCGGGGCAAAAGTTAAATTATAAAATTGTTGATCGAAGAGAAGGAGATATTACAGCTGCTTATGCAGATACTACAAAGGCTAATAACATTCTCGGCTGGAAAGCACAGAGTAGTCTTGACGATTCATTAGGTTCTGCATGGAAATGGGAACAAAAAGTGAGAAGTTAATCGGGATTATATCGACTTTAATTAATTCAAATACATAAAAAAAACCTGAGTAAATACTCAGGTTTTTTTTATGCTTTATTTTGTTCTCTATCTACTAGTAGAACTTAGCTCTTTTATCTTCAATTTCCGCGGCTTCTTTAAGCGCATCAAATACGGAGGCATTAACCAATCCTGCACTTGATTTTGAAGCTTGAGAAGCATAGCTCATATATGTATCTAATCCACTCGCTGGCTCTTTCTTAGTCACTTCGATTACATATACTCCATTATTCCCAACAATTGGCTTAGATACCGCTCCTTGGTCTAATGCAAATGCTGTTCCTACTACTACAGGCTCAGTACCAGCTCCTCCAATGGTAGGAGTTTTCATAGTTAAAGCAGCAGCAGTTTTTACAGTCTGTCCTTGTGAACTAGCAATAGCATCCAAAGAACTACCAGAAATTTTATTCTTAAGCATTTCTGCTTTCTTTTCCTTTATTAATATTGGCTTTACTGTTGGGCTAGCGTCTGCAACAGTCATCGTTCCTTTATCTGCTTTTGCAGTTAATTGAACTACCGCATATCCATCAGGAATATCAAAACGCTTGATATCACCTACCTTAGACTCTTCGTTAAACGCCCATTGAACGATAGCTCTTTTGGCACCTAAACCAGGGATGTTTTCATCAAGTTCTTTAATCTTATTTACAGGACGCACTGCCAATTCATTTTCTTTAGAAACTTCTTCAAAATCCTTGTCTCTTGCAGCAATTTGAAACTTGGTAGTTTCGGTAAAAATCGCATTGATTGTTTTTTCGCTAGGCTCTACCTTTTGAGCAACTGTAGCAACTTTTACAGTTTTTTGTGGATTTTTCTGATCATCAATTCTAATGATGTGGTATCCAAACTGAGTCTCAACGATACCTTGATCTCCTACAGCATTATCAAAGCAATAATCATTGAAAGATGGCACCATAGTTCCTGGCACAAAATATCCTAAATCTCCTCCTTTATCTTTATTCGAGTTATCTGCAGAATATTGAGCTGCCAATTCCGTAAACTTATCTGCATTACCTTTTACCACATTGGCAATACTATCGGCTAACGCTTTTGCCTCTTCTTTGGTACGCTTTACTTCTCCAGCTGTACGAAGACCTTCCCAAGCCACTAAAATATGACTTGCTTGTACAGAATCTGGCATTTGCTTCTGTGCTATTACCTTGGATACTTTAAAGAAGTCTCCATCTTTATACGGTCCATATACTTGTCCGATCTCTAAGTTGTAGATTGTATCTGCTACAGCAGCAGGAAGATTCTTTTTAAACTTGAAGCTATCATCAAACTTCAATACCGAATACTGATTTACAAATTCTTCTGCATTCTCTGCATTTCTAAATCCAGGAACCGTATCTGTCTTTTTTGTATTTTCGTTAAATTCTGCTCTATCATCCAACAATAAAGCAACTCTTTCCTTTATTTCATTTTCGTCTTCTTCACTTGGCTTTTCGTTGAAGATTACATAACGAATACTTCGAGAAGCTTCTGCTTCATACTGATCTACATTCTTATTGATATATTCTTTGATCTCAGCATCTGACACCTGAACATCTGCATCCTGAATACCAGAATATGGAAGCTGAACGTATTTGATATCTACTTTGTCATTTTCCATTTTATAAGAAAGCTCTCCTTCTTTTAAGGTAGCTCCTACTCCTGCCTTAATCATATTAAGATAGGTCTCTTCCCTAGCTCCTTTACTCACTGATGCTTCATAGTCTAACCACTGCTGATATGCTTGAGGTGATGTTGCTTTTACATTAGCAACATATTCTTGCATTTTTAATTTATCAAAAACACCAGCTTCGTTCTGAAAAGTAGGATTGTTTGCCAATCCTTCTGCCAATAATTCATTTACCTGATCTTTTCCAACTTGGATGCCAAGTTCATCAAATTGCTCTTCAAAAACAGCTTCACGAATTTGTTGATTCCAAACATAATTCACAGCTTGAATGCTTGAAGATCCTCCTCCAAAACCTCTAGAAGCAGCCTCTACTTTTCTAGCAAAGTCAGTTCTATCAATATCTTTTCCATTTATTGTAGCGATAGTGTTCTCAGCATTTTGAGAGATAGCTCCTCCATTACGTATCAAATCAGCAAGCACGAAAGAAAAAAGTGCTAGTGCGATTATAACGATCAAAAAAACTGAGCGCTGTCTAATTTTATTTAAAACTGCCATGTTACGTGTAATTTATTCAAATATAGTGGGCGAAAATACCATTTTATTAGAATAATACCAATTAAAACACTAAAGTCTTACGAAGTTTTTTTTCCTAAAATTTGGATCCCTTAATTAAAGCATTTTTATCCCTTGTTTTTTTCAGAATATAAGGGTGGATTTTGATAGATAATTCCATACACAATTAAGAGCTGAGCCAGCGCATAGGTGCTCATAATCCATATGTGACTATAGGCCAAAGAGGCATAAAACATGTTTACCGCCAATAGACTATCTGAAAGCACAAAAACCAAGGCTCCCATAAGTACAAATAGATAACTTTTCTTACCCACCTCTTGAGACCTAAAATATGAAGTATTTACCATCCCCAAAATAACAATCATGTATACAATTACAGGAATCAACATGGCTTTTAAATTGGGATATAAAAGAAAAAACAATCCGAATCCATATGCTGCTGTTAAAATAGGGAAGAACTTATTCTTTTGTCCAAAAGCTTTATCTTTCAAAAACAACAAAATATAACAGATGTGAGCCAATAAAAACATAGCCAACCCAAACATGAAAAATAATTGCCCGTGAAACAACAGAAAAACATCCCCTGCCAGAGAAAAAACAAGCGCCACAAATAAATAACTAAATCTAAAAAAAGGGATTGTGGTCTTGCGAAGTATAAGGAAAACAAGTAACGAGCAAACAATAGCTGGCTTGGTCACATATCTAACTTCAGGATTTGAAAACAGGTACACAAGAATAAGATCGCACAGTACTATCATTGCATACAATGCAGCAAAAAAATTAGCACTATTATTTTGCGTTTGGAGTAAGGTCAAAACAAATCAATCCTCTTCAATAACGGTTAGCTCTACGATTTCTATTTTGGTATTTGATGTATCCACAACACTAATCTTAAAGGAATCGATCAATACCTCATCATCCTTTTCAGGAATTTCTTCGGTGTGATTAACGATCATACCTCCTAACGTCTCGTAATTCTCGCTTTCAGGTAAATTAAGTTTATAGGTTTCGTTCAGGTAATCTACTTCTAATCTTGCAGAAAAACGATATCGAGATTTGTCCAGTTGTTCTTCTATAAGCGCTAACGAATCATGCTCATCTTCAATTTCTCCAAAAAGCTCTTCAACAATATCTTCTACCGTAATAATCCCACTGGTACCCCCATACTCATCTATTACCACAGCAATACTTTTATGCTTTTTGGTCAATAGATTAAGCACATCCTTTACAAACATGGTTTCAGGAACAAAAATTACAGGTAACAATATGGAACGTAAGGATTTTGGTTTTTTGAACAGTTCGAAAGAATGCACATACCCTATAATATCATCTACAGTACCATTGTAAATAATAATCTTGGAGAGACCTGTATCAATAAACAATTGACTTACTTCTTCTATAGATTGCGATTTTTCTACCGCCACAATTTCTGTTCTGGGCACCATCACTTCTCTGGATTTTACGTCTGAAAAATCCAGTGCATTCTGAAAGATCTGAATTTCACTATCGATCTTATCATGTTCTTCTACGGTTTCCATCTGTTCATTGATGTAATCTCCTAATTCTGTCTTACTGAAAGCCAATTGCACCTGGTCCCCATCTGTTTTAAAAAATCGTTTCAATACTACATCTGAAACCCAGATCACAAACCATGAAATTGGAGAAAAAAATAGATAAAAAACATACGCTGGCAACGAAAATATCTTGAGCAATTTATTGGCATAAATTTGAAAAAAAACTTTTGGCAAAAATTCTGCAGTAAGCAAAATAATCAATGTAGAAACCGCAGTTTGCACCAAAAGACTAACACTACCGGCCATATTGGGATAATACCCCTCGATATAGTGCATAAGCACATCTCCCATATAAAAACCATATACTACCAATGCGATATTATTTCCAACCAACATGGTGGCAATAAATTTGGATGGTTTTTTGGTTAAACGAGTAAGTAGTACAGACAGGAATCCCGCTTGTTTCTTTTCAATTTCAATATGAATTTTATTCGAGGAGACATAGGCAATTTCCATTCCTGAAAAAAAAGCCGAGAGAATTAAAGAAATGACAATAACAACAACATGTAATTCCATGAATTATTCTTTGTTATTGGCCTCAAATCGCTTACCAAAGTTTCTTTTAAAGAAGAACATAAAAACGGCGATTACGGCAAAAAAGAGGTACATCATGCTTTTGCCTCCTTCTTGGCCCCACTCTAAATACGCTTCATAAATAAAAAAGCATGCTATAGCTAGATAAGCATACTGAAAAAACTTAAATACTTTCATCATAACAATGGATTACTCCTCGATAAACATGACACCTTCATTGATTCTTGAATTCAATATAGTAAAATCCTGATTAGCATCAAAACCATCAGCCTCATTGATGGTGCCATCTGGCAATAAACTTTTATAGGGTTGATCTGTAAATATCCAGCTTATATTTTGATCCCAGTACAATTGATTTGCTTGTAAATGTGTACTATCTGCTGTCTTGATATCTACATTACCTCTCATATCTATCAATCCTGTTTGTTGATAGGAGATGGCATAATCTGAAGTAATAACACTTACTTTTCCTTCTTTATCTATTACATCCAAAACAATGCCCTCTGGAAATTCATGATACCCAAAAGACTTGTTTGTAAAATCTAATACTCTGGGTGTTTTTAATACAGCGGTAAGCCTCCCAGAATCTGTATACTTAAGATTAACATCAAAGGCTTCTGCTATGGGAGCCTCTTCTGATACGATATAATTTTGATTGCCCTGACTAGATTGGCATGAAAAAAACATTGTCACAGCAAATGCTGTGACAATGTATATAAGTGTATTATAATTTTTATTCTGCATTATAATTTTGGTACTCTTACCGTTTCACCGATCCAACATCCAATCTTAACAGAGGTAACACCTGGATTATTAAAGATGTCTGTTTTTGATGGTGCTTTTGCTTTATAATTCGCTGCAGTTTTGTTAGCAGTAGATTTCAAACTTGGATCAACTTTTCCAGCTCTTCTTGCATAATTTTCTGCTAACCAATATACCGCTCTTTTGCTAAATACATCTGTACCACATGCATTCGCACTACTTGCAATCATACTTGCAATTCGTAGGTGACATACTCCCATAGAAGGCTTATATTTCAATGCTTTTCTATAGTATGATCTTGCTTTTCCTTTGCTTCCTTTCTTTCTTAAAGTCTCAGCAATCTTAAAGTATACTTTAGCTTTATCACTAGACTTAGTTTCTAACTCTGCAGATTGGTTAAAATAATCCAAAGCTGTAGTTGTCTTTTTGTCTTTTAATGCTAAAAGACCTAAATAATACGCTGACTTCGCAGATGGCTCAGCTTTATGTAATGCTTCTACCAACTTAAAGAATAACGGATCTTCTGTACATTCTTTGGCAGACATTCTTCCTGCAGCACCTTTCAACCAATTGATATCAGACTTTTTATCTTCAAACTGACCTGTGTAAAGAGGAATTAAGTTCTTACAATCAGCCAATTCTCCCAGCTTTTGGTTTACTCCAGCCTTTACCTTACTATAATTAGATAAAATTATTGAAGATCTTTTCAAAGATTTCTTTTCCTTGCTAGATAAAGCAGTACCAGCTTCTTCTTTATCAGTAAGCTCAGCAATCGTTTTTGCTTTTGCACTCTCCTCATCTTCTATTTTTTCAATTACTCCATCGTATAAGTCAAAAACTTCCTGTAATTCCTTTTTTCCTTCACCATGAAGATCTACTAATAAAGAGAAATAGGTATACACATTTTTAGGATTATCAACATTCTTCTTATCCTCTGTCCAAGCTTTATGCAATTCTGCAAATTGATCTTCTTTTGACCCTATCTTATTGTCATACATCAATTGCCCAATAGTAGAGTGCATATCTCCTATTTTTGTTTTCGCAGGAAAATACTGAAAACGCTCTTTAAGCAATTGAATCATCTCCTTTGCAATTGCTACTTTATCTCCTGCTGCCGCTTTTTTAAGCTTGTCTTTTAATAATTTCTCTCCAAACTGATATGTAGCGACGCTGTAGGTAGGGCATTCTTTTCTTACTTTCCATAGGGGCTCTTCTGCTGCTGCATAATTTTTCACCTTCGCATGTTCGTAAGCTATAGATGCTGTAGTAGCACAATCTGTAGCCTGAGCATTCACATTTGATGCACTTAAAACTAATCCTGTCGCTATAACAAATAAAAATTTAGTATTCATAGCTGTATTTATTGTGTTAATTAAATTTAATCTGTCTAAACCACTGATCGTTCAGTGATAAACTAATGGATAGATTAAAGAACTCTTCTTTTATCAATCCAAAATCCGTTGTTCCCCGTTGACCATACTCAAAACCAATGTTTGCATTTGAGAACAATCGGCCAACTGGTAATCCAACTCCAAAAGATATGCCAAACTCGTCAATCGAGGTCCCATCAATTGTTAAACCTGTTTCTTCGTATCGGAAACCAGCTCTATATACTACCCGGCTAAAATAGCTCGTCAGCGAATTATAATTTGGGATATAATATCCTCCCAATCTATATTTTGAACCACTTTCGTTATCCACATTGTCCTGTACAAACAATTGGTTGGTATCACCTCCTGAATCTGTAAAAACATACTCTCCACCAACAAACCACTGTTTCGGTTTACCGATACCTGCTCCAAACTTAAATTCTGCCGGAAGATCTATGTCTCGATCCGCTAACTCCGTCTCTTGTCTATCTATTACTCCTTCTGCTCCATTATTACCAATAATGATTGTAGCTAGTTCTCTAGTTCCTTCTGCGGTTAACCCAAAAGAAGGTGTAGAAACTACAGAAGCCTGAAGTTCTAAGTTTTCGGTTATCATCGTCTTGAAATTCACCCCTAGAGACAAGCTAAACGATGCAAGATCAGTACTTGTAATTTCTCTAGTATCAAACTGAATATCAGGTCGCTGCAGTATAGTTTTATTTTCAATGTTTCCAAAGTTATAATTAAAATCCAAACCTACACTTAGATTCTTGTTAACTTTAGCACCTGCAGACAAAAAAACCTTATTTAAGCCTCCTGTTCCTGTAAATCTCCGTTCGGCCCCATCTGCATCTATAGAATTGAGTCGATATCCTACCGACGTTACAGGGATAACTCCGAATCCAAATCCAAACTTCCCAGCAGGTATTCCTACAGCCAGATAATCCAAAGAGGCATTATCTCCCGAAGAAGACTCGGTTTCATTATTGATTTTAAAATTACTGTATGACGTTCCTACGGTATATGTGGTAAGTCTTAACTCTCCGAATGCTGCAGGGTTTTGTAGATTCAAATGGATACTGTCGGCTAAAATACTCAATCCTCCCATCGATCTATTCTCTACCGTTCCTTTGAATTTCTGGATCCCTATCCCATAAAAAGAATAAGGCGAAGCGGTTCCTTCCTGAGCATTGGAAACTATGGCCGTAAAAGCCACTATGATTACTAAAATCTTCTTTATCATCTACTATTATTAAAAGCTAAAATGTAGTTTAATCCCTCCAACAAAAAATTAGAAGTGGCAAATATGCCATTTTTTAATCTTTTAGACAAAAAATGTGCATCTCCTCCGGTTAAAATAACTGTTAAATCAGGATAAATGTTGCAATATTCTTCAATAACTCCCTGTATTTCGTATAAAATTCCTTGAATAACCCCAGAATGTATGGCTTCATTTGTAGTGTTTCCTATATGATTTTCAGGAAGTTTAGGTTCTAATAATGGTAATTTTGCGGTGTAATTATTTAAGCTATGATAACGTAAACGTATTCCGGGAGCGATGGCTCCACCCAAATATTCTTCTTTTTCATTCTTAAAATCATAGGTAACACAAGTCCCTGCATCGATTACCAACACATTCTTTTCTGGATACTGATCTACAGCTGCAGCAACCAAAGCCAATCGATCAATCCCAAGCGTTTCTGGAGTTTCGTATAAATTAGAGAATGGCATTGCAATTTTATGGCTCACAATCAATGTCTCATAAAGTTCCTGTATCTGTTTTACGGTATCAGGATTCAAATCGGATACCGAAGAGATAATCGCTTGTTGAATTAATGGGTGTTTTTTATGGGTATCTAGGATCTCCTGATCCAAATCATCTTGAACAATGGTTTTTTTTGCCACAATTTTGGATTGATCAAACACCCCTATTTTTATGTATGTATTGCCTACATCAATGATAAGATTCATATGTCAAAAGCTAAGCGATAAAAATACAAAACGAAATTTTTAAATTTTTCTTTTGACTATTAAAAAAAGCGTTCTATATTTGCATCCGCTTACAGCGAGGTGCCTTAGCTCAGTTGGTAGAGCAAAGGACTGAAAATCCTTGTGTCCCTGGTTCGATTCCTGGAGGCACCACCTCAAAAAGCCCGAACAGTTTGTTCGGGCTTTTTTTTTGATAATCAATAGTTTATTATTATTTCCAATAGTTATTTGCGGCAGAAATTGTTTGAAAGTTGATCGCAATTACTTGAGAAGCTGCGGTTAATCCAGAGGCGTCATTAGCATAATCCTTTCTCAGCCTTTTTAATACCTCCATATCTGGTTGTGTCGATTTTACACCCATACGAGATAACTTTATCGCCAGTTCAAAACCCTCTTGAGGTGTAGGCGTAATTAAACTTGACAACCATACTTCTTTTTGTTCCATGTTTTTGATTTTTATGATTCAATTTTTTCTTTCTAATTTCTAGTTCAATTCTTTTAAAACCCCATCAAAACCATTATTTGGTGATATTTTTGATGGGGAGTAGTAAAATAAACAGAATGATTCTTCTCTTCTAATTTGAAGGTCTATGCCATATTGTTGCTAAGCTTTACAGACTACAACAAATTAAAAACTACAAACACTGTACTAGATATAACACTTAGAATAAGAAGATTAAAACTCATCTTAGGTTTCTGTTGGGATAGGATGGCCCCATTGTAAAACATACATAAAATGGTCACTACAAACAGTTGAATCATTTGGGTCACAGAATTACCATTCATTAAAATAAACATAGCTGCTACCGATCCCAAACAACTTTGACCTATAATGGCAATAGGCGAATATCCTATAATTCCTTTTTCATACTCTTCTAAATAACTTTGATAAATTTTCATAGTTCTTATTTTTAATGAAGTAGAGCGGCAAGTAGACGCTTTACCTCTATTATTGTTAATTCATATTTTGAGGCCTACTCTTCCAAATAGCGATGTATTGATTGGTAGCCATTTTTCTAGCTGCATCTTTTGCGCGTTGTGCAAGCTTTCCTTCATAAAGTCCATCTATAGTGCTAAACCATAGTTGCAACCATTTACCGAAGTGAAGCTGGGTGACTGTATGGTTTAGACTTTTATCTACATTTTTGTGCGCTTTTAGCGGATTTCCTTTAAAACTAGCAACACCGAATAACGCAGTCATCCAAAAATCAGTGAGTTTTTGTATGTGTGCTGGCCATTGCTCTTCGGCTAGGTGATGATTAAAAATTGGGCCTAGTGTATCATCTTTTCGTATTCGTTTATAAAATGTAGACACCAACACAAACACATCTTCTCTATTATGTATTTCTTTCAAACGATTCATTTTAGTATGCTTTTTTTGTTTGCAGTTCTTTACCTTCAAACTGTACGTTTCGAACTGTTTGTCCTTTTCTAAAACAATAGAAAGTTTCATTGATCGTAAACCAACAGAAGTAAAATATTCCCACAGAGAATATGATATCTCCGACCATACGAAGCCATTTTAAGGTTTGTACCACCGGGGAATACAACAGTTCTGCATCTCTTGCAAAAGAATATCCTTTGGTGATCGAAGTATAGGCCTGGATAATACCAACCGGAAGTAAACTAAGCACCACCATAGCAATCAAACCAACATTCAGGCACCAGAAAGCAATCTTAAGTTTTGGGCTATCCCATGCTCTATCCGAAAAGAAGCGTAAACATATAATTATGAACCCCATACCTAACATACCATACACTCCAAAAAGAGCAGTATGCGCATGTACAGCTGTGGTATTAAGCCCTTGTATGTAGTACAATGCAATAGGAGGGTTAATCAAGAAGCCAAATACTCCTGCGCCCAACATGTTCCAAAAAGCAACTGCTATAAAAAAGAATATGGGCCATTTGTATTTCTGCATCCACTCCGTAGATTTCAAGAGGTTCCAATTCTCTCGAATTTCAAATCCCATCAAAGTAAGAGGTACCACCTCTAGTGCACTAAATGTAGCTCCCAAGGCAATGGCCTGTACAGGGGTCCCAGAATAATACAAGTGATGTAGAGTTCCTATAATTCCTCCTGCCAAAAATATGGTGGCAGAGGCAATAGAAGCTTTACCCGCTGTCTTAGCAGATAAGATCTTCATACGAAGAAAGATAAATGCAATAATTACGGTAGCAAAAACTTCAAAAAAACCTTCTACCCACAAATGCACTAACCACCATCTCCAGTAATTAATAACTGGTAAACTACTATTCTCTCCATACATTAGCCCCGAGAAGAAAAACATTCCTATAGCCATTACAGATATCAGCAAGATGATGAGTAGGTGTTTTGAATCATCATTTCTTTTAATTCCATACAAAATATGTCTCCCAACCATAAACACCCACAGCACCAAACCAACGGCCAGGAAAAGTTGCCAGAATCTTCCCAGATCCATATATTCATATCCCTGATGACCGAAGAAAAAATTAGTCGTAAGGTCTAGAAATTGGTGTATCCCCAACCACTCGCCGATTAATGATCCCAGAACAATAATCAGTAAGGCAATAAATAGAAAGTTAATTCCAAAAACCTGGTATTTCATTTCTTTGCCACTAATCATCGGAGCTAAAAACAGCCCCGTAGCTAACCAGGTTGCCGCAATCCAAAACACCGCCAATTGTGTATGCCAGGTACGAGTAATCGAATAAGGTAAAATACTAGCCAGATCAAAACCAAAAAAAGCTTGTCCTTCTACTGTGTAGTGAACGGTCAAGATTCCCAGGATAATTTGTAAGCCGATAAGTAGTGAAATGATGATGAAATATTTCAATACCGCTTTCTGTGAGCTTACCAGTTGTAACCTTTGCATTGGATCTTCTTTAGGATGCGTTAGCGCTTCTCCTTTTTCATGATTACGCACATAGTAATACACTAATATGCCTATAAACAAGAGTAGTAATATGATTGAAAATCCAGACCAAATTTGAGAATCTGGGGTAATTGTATTTTCGATCAACGGTTCATGAGGCCAATTAGAGGTATACGTATAATTTTGTTCGGGTCTATTTGTACTTGCAGCCCAGGAGGTCCAGAACAAAAATGCATTGAGTTGATGTAATTTATGAGGATAGGTTAATGCTCCCTTCTGAATCGCATATTGTTCATGACCTTCTGAAAAAATAGAGGCATAATACGCTGCATTTTCTTTGAAGGCCTTATACCTTTCTACAGAAATTGTAATTGTCCTGTCATTGGTTTCAAAAGTATTTGTTCTAATATCTTTTACCAATCTTGCTTTTAAAGCCGCTTTCTTTTCTTCATCAAGGTGCTCATAATTAGTTTCAAAGTCTTTTTGAGCCCATGCATCCAGCATAAACACTGCTTCTCTATGAATCCAATCGGCGGTCCAATCGGGGGCTACATAACTCCCGTGCCCCCAAATAGATCCTACTTCCATTCCTCCTATAGATTCCCAAACGTTTTGCCCTGTTTGGATATCCTCTTTGGTCAATACGACTTCTTGAGTTTCGCCCACTATGACCTTATCCGGAATAGGTGGTTGCGTTTGATAAATTTCTGTTCCTACCCAGATTAATGCTACAAACGATAGTGTGACTACTGTTATAAATCCGATCCAAATCTTTTTCATGTCTTTATTGTTTTGCGAAGGAACTAATCGATTAAACCTTTAATTCTGTTGGGTTTATCATGGACGGAGATAGACAATCGAATAATACAATCCTCTATACATGTCAAATCATGAGGTACATTTTCTGCCAGAGCTACCAAGTCCCCTCTTTGGAGAAGTGTTTTTTTACCATTGACTCCAAAATCTATGGTGCCTTCAAATAATTCTACCATGATGGGATACGGAGCTATATGCTCTTTCATTTCTTGTCCTTTTTTCATTACAATTCTTATTTCTTTACTGGTTCTGGTTTTTAGTAAGACCGTGATAGCTGGCTTACTTTCTGTATATTCTATGTTCTTTGTAAGTGATACTTTTTCCATAATAGCGGGTGTTATCTTTTGAAAATTTTTCTCTATTCTTAATTCCTTGGTTATATTCATTCTTTGGTTTCTTCAGCAACTTTCATCATTCTTAATAGTTTACTTCCATAGATAAAGAGACTTGCAGTTTTGCCTATTTCGAGTAATACATACCACAGATGTATACTACTATTCGGCACCTCGACTCCGTTAATGATTTGTTCTGCTCTTTGGTCCAAGACCGGAAGTAGCCATAGCGTTTGTAGTAGTAAAATGACAAAGGGAAGGATGATGTAAGGAGAAACAAACGGTATTCGTAATCCTGACTTTAATCGAAATATTGTAAACACCAATACCACAGCCAGGCCTATTTCTACTTTATTTAAAGCCGCAAAAACGAGTTTCCCAATACTCAATCCTATTGCCGTTGTTACTCCGTCTGCCTGAAATTTCAACCAGGCCTCCATAAAGCTAATCGCGCATACAAATCCAATCCATATAAAGGTGGTTGCGATACTAATGTTTAGGCTTTTTCTCATAACAGATTAAAAGATCTTTTTATCCTTTATGTTTTTAAATTTTTTTATCGTTTTAATATAGCGAGATCTGCATTCAAGTCTTCTGCTAGTGATTGCAGTGATGTACTTTCTAACATGCTTCTTAAATCATTTCGAATGGCTACAAATCTATGGTGTAAAGGACAAGGGGATTTTGCGTCACATTGTTTCAATCCTAATCCACATCCCGTATAGATCGAATCTCCATCAAGTACACTCACTATTTCACTCAGCTTTGTATTCATTTTCTCCTCTTCAATAACAAAACCACCATAAGGTCCCTTTATGGATTTCACAATATTATTTCTTGTAAGTTGCTGAAGTACTTTTGCTGTAAAAGCCTGCGGAGAATCTATCTCTTCAGAAATAGTGGTTAAACTTACCTTATTATTTTTGGTAGTTTGCTGAGCGATAAAAATCACTGCCCTAAGTCCATATTCACAAGATTTTGAAAACATACTTTAACAATTATGGGTCAAAGATAGTATTTTTTTTATAAAGGATAAAGATATCCTTTATAAAAATTTAATACCGTTTATCATCATTTTACCATTCGCCTACACTAAACTACCATTCGTCGACACTAAAAACACCCTTAAACGAAAGATCCCAGTAAAATACCTATAAAAGCCCAATCTTTGAAGTGTCAAAAAGAAACAATATTAATACCCCTAAAAACTGAAACGTAATGAGTTTAACATTTTTATTAATCGAAGATGATGAAATTGAGCGAATGAAATTTGCTCGTGTCATGCAAAAAAACAATTTCAATCACAGACTACTTGAAGCCGAAAATGGAGAAGAAGCTTTAAAAATTTTAGAGAAAAAAGATTCTTTACCAGATATTATTTTTTTAGATTTGAATATGCCAAAGATGAATGGCCTAGAATTTCTAAAGATACTGAAGTCCGATACATCGTTAAATTATACCCCTGTAGTTATCCTTAGTACTTCTAATAATCATAATGATCTTAAAGATAGTTATGAGACTGGAGTAGCGGGATACATCGTCAAGCCTCTTAAATATGAAGATTACGCGCACAAAATTAAGTGTATGATCGATTATTGGAGTGTAAACGAATTTGTGAACGCATAAATTTAAAACTACATAACGTATGAAAGGTATTGTTTTTACTGAGTTTTTGGAATTAGTAGAGGATAAATTCGGCCTAGAAAT
Source organism: Aquimarina sp. AWH4_224 (assembly GCF_056160245.1). Lineage (NCBI taxonomy): Bacteria > Pseudomonadati > Bacteroidota > Flavobacteriia > Flavobacteriales > Flavobacteriaceae > Aquimarina > Aquimarina sp. AWH4_224. Next base: position 140,035 of record NZ_JBSWWU010000012.1, read on the forward strand.
GGTCGATACCATTATCGAGAAGTCAAATTTACCATCACAAGGTGCTTACACCGCAATTGGTACTTATGATTTTTCGGAAATGTTAAGCCTCCTCAAAAACTTAAGCGAAAACAGCGGCCTAAGTATAGACGATCTCTTACTCACATATGCAGAACATTTTTTTGGGGTATTGGCAGAAAGCTATCCCGATCTGATAAAACGCTATAAGGATCCGTTAGACATGTTGTCCTCTATCGAGAATCACATACATGTAGAAGTACAAAAAATCTATCCAGATGCAGAACTACCTACTTTTGAGGTACAAGAAAAAACAGAAGACAAATTAGTACTGATCTATAAATCCAGTAGAGCCATGTATAGTTTTGGCCTTGGATTGATGCGCAAGACTTTTGAACACTTTGATACTAAAGCCAATATTACTTACGAAAAATTATCATCAGATGGAACCGAAGTAAAATTTAGTATTGTAAAAACGAATGGGTAATGATCAAGAAATATTTAAAAGAGCTTTAGCAAGAGAAAAGGCAGCGAGAAAACAAGCAGAAAAAATTCTTGAGGACAAATCCAGAGAGTTATATTTTATAACGCAGCAACTTAAAAAAGCTAACGAGCAACTAGAGGATCTGGTCGATGTAAAAGAATCAGAGCTTCAAGGTGTTTTCGACAATTTGGTAGATGCTTATGTACTCATGGACCTACACGGAAATGTTCAGGAAATGAATCAGGCGGCCGTCGAATTGTTTGGATACGATGTACGTAATGAAAAACTGAATGTGGTTCAACTGATCTACAAAGAAGATTATGAGTATGCCATGACTTCCTTTTTTAAGCTTACTCAAGATGGTTTTTTCTCTGACTATCAAGCCAGGGTATACACCAAACATAATGGTGTGCGTACTGTACACATCAATGCCAGTATCATAAAAGATAAAAACAAAAAACCTATTGCCGCACAAGGCATTGTGCGAGATATCACCACTACCCTAGAACAGCAACGTATTTTTGAGAATCAACGACAACAATTATCGGTAATCGTTGAAAATTCTTCTTTGGGTATCGTACTCACCCAAATGGGTAAAATTCTTCAAACCAATAAAGCCTTTCAGGACCTATTGCAGTATTCTCAGGAAGAACTTTTGGAGATGGATGTCCAAGAAATTTCTATGCCCGACGAATACAAAGAATCCGAGGAAAACATGAAAAAAATGACCAGTGGCGAAATCGGAGGATTCTCCATCAATAAAAGGTATCGCAAAAAAAACGGAGGTATCTTTTGGGCAAAAACCAGCGTAGCTGCCGTAAGAAAACAAAATGGTGATATGCAGTATCAAGTGGCTTTAATAGAAGATATTACTGATCAGAGAGAACATGAGAAACAACGAGATTTGCTACTCAAAAACTTAGAAAAGAGTAACAAAGAGCTGAATGATTATGCACATATCGTTTCGCATGATTTAAAATCTCCTCTACGAAGTATGAATGCTTTGATTACCTGGTTAAAAGAAGATTATGAATCCGTTCTGGATGAAGGCGCACAACAATCTTTTGATATGTTACTCAAAAAGGTAGACAAGATGGACCATTTAATCAATGGTATCCTTGAATATTCGAGCGTCGACAAAGGAGAACATATACAAAAGACCATTGATCTTAATAGCACCGTAAAAGATATTATTGATATTATTTATATCCCAGATCATATCGAGGTTACCGTAACTTCAGATTTGCCCGTGGTACAAGGGGATAATTTTAGACTACAACAACTATTTCAGAATTTAATCAATAATGCCGTAAAATATAATGACAAAGAAAAGGGCTGGATCAAAGTATCCTGTATCCCACAAAAAACGCATTGGCAATTTGCAATAGAAGATAATGGGCCGGGAATCCCAAAAAAATATCACGAAAAAATATTTAGAGTATTTCAAACTCTTGACGACAACAAAGAATCTACAGGAGTTGGACTCTCTATTGTCAAAAAAATCATCGATTTGTACGATGGCAAAATTTGGGTAACTTCAGAAGAGGGAAAGGGTACCACGTTTCACTTTACTTTAAAAAAATAACTTTTATGAAATTTCAACAGTTCGAAAAGAAAAAAGATCAGGATTGGACCCCAAAAGGATCGACAGACACGTCACTAAAAAACCCCTTAGTTTTAGTATTTGGTAATCGATATGCCTTGGATAATGATACCATTTATGAGGAGGTAAGACAACTTTTTCCTGAAGGAGATATCATCTTTGGATCTACTGCAGGAGAAATTATTGGGGATAAAGTACTCGAAGACTCTATTACGCTAACCGCGATAGAATTTGAAAACAGTAGCTACATGATTTATCGAGAAAACAGCATGGATCATGAAAAGGATTCTTTAGAATTAGGAAAACGACTTATCCAAAAAGTACCAAAAGAAGGTCTGAAACATATTTTTGTCGTTTCTGAAGGTAGTTTTGTTAATGGTTCTGCATTGATCGATGGTTTGGAAACCGAAATTGATGGCATTGCGATTACGGGAGGCTTATGCGGTGATGATTCCAGATTTGAAAAGACCCTTGCCAGTTATAATGAAAATCCCAAAGAAGGAGAAGTAATTTTAATAGCGTTTTATGGGGAAACTCTTGAAATCAGCTTTGCACAATACGGTGGCTGGACTCCTTTTGGACCTGAACGTATCATCACTAAATCTGAACAAAATGTACTTTTCGAATTAGACAATCAACCTGCGTTGGATTTGTATAAAAAATATCTTGGGGATAAGGTAGAAGAACTTCCGCAATCTGCACTCTTATATCCATTGAGTGTAAAGTCAGAAAATAAAAAAGAAGCCATTGTACGTACGATATTAAATATCGATGAAGATCAAAATACGATGACCCTTGCGGGAGATGTGCCAGAAGGCTCCAAGGTTCAACTAATGATGGCTAATATCGATCATATTGTTGATGGTGCACTGCAAGCGGCAGATATTGGGATGGAAGCCCGAAAACATAAACCAGAACTGGCCATTCTAGTTAGTTGTATTGGCAGAAAATTGGTGATGGATCAAAGAGTAGAGGAAGAAATCGAAGAAGTAATGGAATCTATAGGAAATCAGGCTACGATCACTGGTTTTTACTCCTATGGCGAATTGGCTCCTTTTACTGGATATTTGGCCTGCGAATTGCACAACCAAACCATGACATTAACATTGTTTAGTGAATAATATGCACTCATTGCTTAAAAGACAAATACGGAAGTTTTTGGACGCAGAAATTAAAGAGTCCGAAACCATTAACTCATTTCTGGAAGCCGTAAACAGTTCTTATCAAAATTATGAAGAACAATTTACTATGCTTCAAAGAGCGATGGCAATCAGCTCTCAAGAGTTATTTGACGCTAATAGAAAATTACAATTGGAAGCCGAGGAACAGAAAAAAGTAATCGCTAGTTTGACTGAAGCTACCAAAACGTTGCGATCGGTTTCTTTCAAGAAGGATAAAGGCGATAATGAAAGTAAAGAATTAAGTGGTATCGAATTGGCTAATCTTATTGAAGAACAAGCCTTGCAGATTTCAAAAATTGAAAAACAAAGAGAGATTCTACTCAAAGACCTCGAAAAAAGTAACCGAGATCTTAATGATTATGCCCATGTAGTATCTCATGATTTAAAATCTCCGCTTCGCACGGTCAACACCCTGATCACCTGGATCAGAGAAGATAATGGTGATAATCTGGATAAATCCACTCAGGACCACCTTGAAAGAATCGATTCGAACATCGAAAAAATGGATAATTTGATTACCGGAATCCTGGAGTATTCTGTAGTAGATGATAAAACTCAAAATCTAAAATCCGAAATAATTTTGGGCCCTTTGATCGATGAAATTATTGAGCTTACTCAAATACCTGATCATATTACTGTAAAGACTCCAAAAATACTTCCTGTAATACAAGCGGATTCTTCAAGAATAAAACAACTATTTCAAAACCTAATTACTAATGCTATCAAGGCGATAGATAAAGAAAAGGGAGAAGTTTGTGTTCTTTTTGAAGAGCTTCCGGATTTCTGGCAATTTGGAATCAAAGATAACGGGAAAGGGATTCCCGAAAAGTACCACAAAAAAGTATTTGAAATATTTCAAAAATTAGAAACCAAAGACAAATCCACAGGTATTGGATTATCTATCGTTAAAAAAATCGTAGCCTTTTATGAAGGCAAGATATGGATAGAATCACAAGAAGGTATAGGGACTACGTTTTTCTTCACCTTAAAAAAATAAAAACATGAACGAAACCCCTAACCTAAATTATATCAAAGAACTAGCTGCAGGCTCTGTAGAATTTGAGCAAAAGTTAATTGCTATCGTAAAACGAGAATTCCCAGAAGAAAAAAAGGAGTTCCTTAACAATTATGAAGGAAAACACTTTATAAAGGCTGCAGAAAATGTACACAAACTGAAACACAAAATCGGCATGTTGGGGTTTGAAGAAGGCTACCAATTAACGATCAATTTTGAAGAAGAACTCAAGGAAAAAGAATATACTTTGTTTTCAAAATTTATGTTAATTTTAGGTGCTATAGACAATTTTCTAGAAACCATATAAAGAATAGATCTTATGAATTGCATAATAATCGATGATGAAGAAACGGCAAGAGTAATTATTCAACAACTATGTTCACAAGTAGATGGACTTACGGTTATTGAAGAATTTCCGAATGCGATTCAAGCTATTAAATTTCTGAATAACAATACGGTCGACCTTATTTTTCTGGATATTCATATGCCAGATTTTACCGGCTTTGATTTTATTCAAACTCTGAAAAATCCCCCTCGAATAGTAGTTACTACCTCTGATAAAGATTTTGCCTTAACCGCTTTTGAATATGATTGTATTGTAGATTTTTTAGCAAAACCTATTACCTTACCACGTTTTCTTAAAGCTGTACAAAAAGCCGAAAGTAGTACAATTGCACCTGCAGAAACAACTTCCTCAGAAGAAAATACTTCTACTAGTTCTGGAGAGAATGATTTATATGTAAATATTGACCGACGACTAATTAAGATTGATATCCCAACCATCAATCTTATCGAAGCAAAAGGAGATTATATATTGATCAAAACTGAAAAGCAGAATTATACAGTGCACTCTACCCTAAAAAAGATTGAAGAAAAACTCCCCGATGATCTTTTCTTAAAAGTACATCGATCTTACATTATTAACTTCAAGAAAATTGTAGATATCGAAGATAATAGCGTACTGATCGAAAGAGATGTAATTCCCGTAAGCAGATCCAACAGACCCGAACTTATGAAGCGGCTAAACCTGTTGTAACAAGCTTATCTCTTAACTATTACAACTCGTCTACAGTAAATTACCACTTATCGATTTACCGTCCTCATCATGGTAGGTATAGGTTAATTTTGAAGTATCGAAAAACCTAAATCGTACCATTATGAAAAGAATAACTACCCTACTAATAATCATTATCACTTTTTCTCTAAAAGCGCAACAAGCTTTTGATTGTAATGATGGAACCTTTTACCAGGTAATCTCTGGAGCCATGAAGGCGTATGATCCAATAACAGGGTCTTATTCTGATGCTTTACACACCTACGATGCTTATAATGCTGGAGGATACAATGTAGTTGATAATTATTTGTATGCGATCAAAAAGGGAGATAACCACCTTTTAAGAATCGCAAAAGATATGGTGATCGATCTTGGTGCTGTCGCTCCAAGTGGAACTGTATTTTTTGGAGGAGGGTACGCTGCCGATGTAGATCCTGACGGAAACTTATGGGTATTTCAAAATAATAATAAAAGAACCTTTCACAAAATCACAAATTTGGCAAATTATGACGGGAGTACTTCTCCTGTCTTTGAAGTGATAGAAGCAGATGTTACAGCCCCTAGTACATGTGCAGATATTGTATACGTGAATGGTGCTTTTTATGGGGGTAGCAGAGGGAAGATCTTTAAGTGGGACTTGTCCTCTGGCATCCCTGTTTTTAGTAGTAAAAATGTAGCCAACTTGCCTTCAAGCACGTTTGGAGCTGCATATGCGGATGCTAACAATAGATTGTATTTTTCTGATAATAGCGGAGGGTTGTATTTGATCAATGATTATGAAGGAGACAACCCTTCTGCTACCATGTTAAACCTTACTGAGACCACAAATTCTAACGATGGATTTAAATGTGCAAGCGGAGTATCACCTCTAGACAAAGATCAGGATGGTGTTTTGGACTCTATGGATGCAGATTGTGATGGTGATGGTATTTTGAATGTAGTAGAGTGTCAAGGATTGGATCCTTATGGTGACGATGATGATGATGGTATGTACAACTACCTTGATGGTGATGTGAGTGGTAATGGTGATAATGTAGTACAGGATGCTTTTGACAGAGATAGAGATGGAAACCCTGATTTTTTGGATATCGATTCAGATAATGATGGGATTTATGATATCGTAGAAGCAGGTCAAGGTGCTGCAGATACCAACAACGATGGGATATGTAATGGTCAGGACACTAATTTTCAAGATGTAGATGCAGATGGTGTAGCAGACGCTTTTGATGCAGATCAAGGTGGTACAACGGTTACTCCATTAGATTTTGACGGAGATGGTGTTTTTGATTGCTACGATATTGACTCAGATAACGATGGTATTGTAGATATCATCGAAGGACAGAACAGCGAAACGTACTTAGGAATTTCGGGTAATGACGAAGATAAAGATGGATTAGACGATAATTTTGATGCTGATTTTGGAGGTACAACCAACGGAACAGTAAATACAGATGGTACTGATGGATACGATCATTTGGATACCGACTCTGATAATGATGGTGTTTCTGACTTCTTAGAAGCATATGACAATGATGGAGACGGTGTTGCAGAAACTACACCTTCTGGAATCGATCAAGATGGAGATGGATTAGACAACAACTTTGACCAAAGAAAAACGAATTTCGATCCAGAAAATGGTGGTCAAAATCCAGAAAGTTTCCCTATCCCGGCTATCTGCGACAGATATAATTATTTAGGAGAATTCAACAGCAACGGAAAACCTTTATACTTAGATGGGCAAGATGTGGTAAGCCAGGAAACTTTGGACATGATCAATAATGCATTACCAGAAGGATACCCTGTACCAGATTTTAATCCGCACTATATTTCTTCAGGATATGATACCGATATTGTAGTTCAAGAAGAAGCAGAGATCTGGGTGACTTTTGTTGGAGAAGGCGCTGGATATAGAAATACCCTAGGATTCTACACCTATGATATCGACAACCCTTCGCAAACCATCCCACAACCAGAAGACATTACGATCATTTTTCCAAATGTGTCTGCTGTAGGTAGTGGAGGTGAATTAGAAGTAGGAGATAAAGTAAAAATCGGAAGCTTCCCTCCTAACACAGGTATCGGTTGGGTATTGTTGGCCAATGCATGGAGCAACGGTTGTGTAGACACAGGACACTGGCAACTGCACTCTAACCCAGATTACAATCCAGAAAATGAAGAAGATTTAAGATACCATAATGTATTGTTGAATGACCCTGATAGTGAGAGAATCATCCTTGGTTTCGAAGATATCAGAAGAGACTATGCTTCTTGTGATCAAGATTTTAATGACGCTTTATTCTACATCACAGCTAGCCCAATTACAGCAATCAAAACAGACAACTATGCAGATATTGATAGTGCTACCGATGTAACTTCTGCAAACGACGGAGGATTAGAAAGTAACGGAGATCTTGCCAGCCTAATCGCAAAACGTAACTTCAATAGAGTTAAAACGAATCAAGTTTTCAATACCAAAAAAAGACAACAACCATTTATGCCTGAATTTGTTTCGTACAAATCAGCAAACAATGAAGATTTAAGCGTTCATTTCCCTGCTACAGGAATTAAAGGAACAGAAACTACTTATGTATCTAGTCCAGAAGATTTAGTAGGAATCACCAACGCAGCGGCGGTATTTTCTATCGATTATTATGAAGGAGAATCCAGAGTAGCAGCTGCCCTGGCAACATCTACCAAAGGATCTGTATATGATCATTCAAAAACCATTTGTGATCGATTAAACGGTTCAAAATTATTAGATGTAAGAACAGTACAAATAAGAAAACATACTATCGTAAGCACAAAAATTGAAAGAGCCACAGGAGAAATCGAATATGCATTGACCTTCTCTGTAAGAAAAGCAGAATTCGAAAATGAAATCTATAGCCTATGGAATATAGGTGGCTACCCAGAAGGAGATTATATGAACTTCCAGGTATGGGGAGGAACTGTATCTCAAGTAGCGAATATCGCCAACCATATTATCGACTCTTTTGTAGCGACAAAGCCCTTGAGAAGTAATAAGCTGAAAGAGGTTGTACCTACAGTATTTGTAAAAGAAGGAGCTTACGCAAATGGAAAACTAACGCTTACCGTAGTTAACAAATCAAGATCAGCAAACATGCAATTTGTAGGTAACCTAAGAACTACCGAGCAAGCTGAAGAAGTAAATACAACCAAGACCGTAGCGCTATCGGGTGCCTATAATCAGCAAGTAACCATCGATACAGGATACCTATTCGATATTGGTTTCTCAATCAAAGGTGCTGCATCATCTCAAATAGATGCCTTATATCTTGCAGATGGACCATGGGGTATTGACTATGCTGAAAACGGTGTTGTAGTGAACGATTTTGTAATCGGAAAGAATGAGAATGCAAAAGAAGACAACAAACATATTGTAGAGCGAAATGCTACTGTGAGAGGAGAAGTAAAAGAAACATTAAACTTGTTCAGAAATGTAATGCCTGGTGATTTATCGCTTGATGTAACCACATACGAAGCTGTTCAATTCGAAATGTTCAACACTAGAGATATCGAGGTGATATTAGTGACAGAAGGATTACAAGACTGGAACAACAGATTGCGATATACCATTCCTGCTACTGACCAAAAAGAAAGTCATAGTATCGCATTTGCAGATTTTGTAGATGGTAACGATCAGCCAGGAATCATAGAAAAAGTAAAGAGTGTTGTATTCTCTGTGCAAGGTGATTATCAAACCTTCTACACTTTTGAACTTGAAGTATCTGCATTAGCCTTTGGTAAGATTGCTAGCAACGAAGAAGAAGATGATACAACAACCGAAGAAGAAGAGGAAGAGGAAGACGAAGAAATTATCGCTGTAGAAGAGGATACTTTTGATCCAAATGCAGTGACACAGGTAAAGAACTATCCTAACCCATTCATCTCAGAGACTACGATCCAAATTCCTGGTGAACACCAAGAAGTATTAATCGAAGTAATCGATATGGTAGGAAGAACAGTACGAAAAGAATATGTAGCGGTAAACAGAAATACCATACGTTTTGAAACAAGAAATTTAACTCCAGGAATCTATCACTACATGATCAGAGGACAACAAATGAGAAGATTCAAAGGAAGGTTATTTATAAAAGAAACTAATTAGAGTGTTAAGTGTTTCAGATTTGGGTGAATAGCGGGAGCAGCATTAATCATTGTTCTCGCTATTCTTTTTTAGTTTCATTATCTGCTTGTCGAAAAGCGGTTTTTTAAGGAAATACCATTTCAATTTAAACCCAAATTCTGTAAACTCAAATCCTGCAGCAGTAGCAGAAGCAATGTTACTGTATTTCCCATATAAATTGGCCTTAAAACGATCAGTAAATCGATATCCTATCTTCCCTTCCGCCCTAAAAGTAGTCGAGGCATCTTCGTCATCCACAAATTGCTTGCCCAGAGCAGCGCTTAAACTGTAAAACAAATCGTTTTCAGCATTACTTACTACTTCTGCAAATACCTCTCCCAGATGAAACGTTCCTGGACTAAAGTAGATTTCAGGCACTTGATCCTTAAACGATATATATTGATAATTTGCTCCTACCTTTACCCCTGGTCTTTTTAATACGTTATAATACAATGAGGTAAATAATAAATTCCTAACATTATCATCGGTCTGCGTCGTATAGATATATTGTGTATACCAACCTAATCTGAAATTGGTTCCTAAATTATAATTGGCAAAATAATTATTCATTACAATTTCTCGATTGATTAGATCTGCGTTGAAATTTTGAAGTTCTCTTTTGTATCCCACATCCAAACTCTGTAATTTAAAAGGTTTTGTTTGCACGACAGCTTCAGCGGTTAATTGTGTAAAATCAGTGGTAATAGCTTCAGAGTTATTAATCCCGATATTTCCTAAAAAAGAAACTCGACCGCTCAATTTATACGACATCCCCAAGGATACATCATTAGAGGTGGCTTCTACCTCAGTTCTTGTATTTTCAGTCTTTCTATAGGTATATCGAAACATCGTTTTGAATCTCGCAGAGAAGGGGACTTCGACGGCTACACCTGCACTAAATGCTTCGTTATCCCCATTATCAAAAGTGTAAGCCGTTTTTTGTTCTACAAACGGAGTATGCGAAATTTTTAAGGTCTTGATCAACTTCTCTGCATCGGGTTGTTTGGGATAATAATATAACGTCTTAAAAGCATACTCATACGCTTTCATATCATTTCCTGAGGCGCGATAGGCATTAGCAATCCCCAAATTACCATCAAAAGAGCTGGCTTCATTACCCAAAATTGCCGAATATCGATCCAGGCTAATTCCAAAATTACTGGTATACATCCCATAAGTAGCCTCAAGAGAAGATACTTTATTATTATCAGGAAATCCTGATTTTAGATTGCTGAGTTCTGCTTTTGCCTTCCTATACTTTTGATTCCATAACAAAGCTTGTACGTAACGCTCTTGAGTAGCTAACCACAAGGGATCATCTTTTTTATACGATGCCACTTTTTCTCGAGACAGCTCTACCAACGCTAACGCCTTTTTGGTTTTATGCTGTTTATTCGCCACCAATGACAATCCGTTAAAAGCAACAATACTATCTCTGGGCGTTGTTGCTATTTGTTGATATACCTGTTCTGCTTCTGTAAGTTGGTTGGTGATCAAAAATATATTCGCTTTATTAAGCAAGGTGTCTTTATCCCCTGGGAAATCCTTCAGGTTCTCATCTAGTAATTGTAAGGCCTCTGTATACTGTTTATTTTGGGATAATGTAAATGCGTATCCCAGGCGTACAAATTTTCTTGAGGTAAGCGCATTTGCGTTTCCTGGTGATAATTGTAATGCTTTATTAACCCACTCTAGAGCTTTTGTGTATTTTTTTAAGTTCGATAAGGTATTGGCATACCCCAAAACCCCGGCAAAGCTTTTTGGATTTTCTTGTACTAATCCCTCATAAAATGTTTCGGCAACTTCAAATTGTCGATCCCAAAGCAAAGATTCGGCATAATTTAGTTTAATTTCAAAATCATCAGGGTACTTCGATTTTAAATCGGTAAAGATGTGTATCGCTTCTTCAGAATCTCCTAATAAACCAACGGCCCGACCATAACATAATGTCGCGGTTTTATTCTCAGGATACTCCTCTAGTACTTTCTCAAAAAAAACTTTTGCATCCTTATAATTTCCGCTTTCCAGATACGCAAATCCTTGTTGCATATCCTGCGCCATAATCGAGTAAAAAGATGAAAAAAATAAAAGATATAGAGCAAATTGTTTTATGCGCATTGTGTAATATCCGGGTTAATATGTATGTTAAAATACACATTACTTCAAAAAGTCGCTATCAAAATGGGGAGAAGTTTTTTAACTCTCAAACACACTTTGATCAAATTTGACTTTTTTTAACATTTTTTACTAAAAAGTGATCCAAAAAAGAGGGTAAAACCGCATTTTTTTAACTCATTTTTACTGAGGAAATCCACATTATTATTAACAATTGTAGTACAAAGACTACTTTTTTTGAATAAAAAATGTTAAAATTTCAATGAAAAACAACCTATTTTCGATGAAATACACAGTTTTTGGTACTTCCGTAGAAAAAATGAGGTTTTGCCGTAAATAAGTTTTACAAATACTTGTTAGTTTTACAATGTGCTGAGATACAAATCCTTATCTCAAAACAACATTTACTTCGTCAAAATTGCTAAACCT
>NZ_JBSWWU010000013.1:0-132857 GCF_056160245.1 Aquimarina sp. AWH4_224
TAATCACTGATGATCAAGGAAAAATACTAGGATTGCCTCCTACACCAGAGGCTGTTGATTTTGATGGTGCTGGTGCTGGATCTTGTTTTATCTATCACCTAAGTTATAATGGAACCATTACAGGTCTTGCTGCTGATGGAACTCTTGCTGGTTTGGCTGGTGATTTCGATTTGTCAAACAGCATCGAAGTCGTAAGAAACCCTATAGCTACACCAACCGTAGACGGAGGAACCATTGCTGGTGGTCCATTTGCATTTACTGTAGGAGATGGTATTGCTGATAATGTTTCAGGAGTAACCCTTACAGGGAATGTTGGAGAAACTAGTCAATGGGTAATCACTGATGATCAAGGAAAAATACTAGGATTGCCTCCTACACCAGAGGCTGTTGATTTTGATGGTGCTGGTGCTGGATCTTGTTTTATTTATCACCTAAGTTATAATGGAACGATTACAGGTCTTGCTGCGGATGGAACCCTTGCTGGCTTAGCCGGAGACTTCGATTTGTCAAATAGTATCGAAGTGGTAAGAAATCCTGTATCTACAGGAGGAGATTGTTCTTTTGGAACTCCAATAGCAAATGCATTACCAGCTATTAATGCAGAATTCGAAAACATTTATGTGCTAGGAAATGGAGGACCAAATTTAGATAACGTAACCAAGTTTAATATCAACTGGGATTTGGCGAATAATGGATTGTACGTTTTTGCAATCAATACCAACAACGGTCAACCTAATTGGTATGTGGATTTAAGAAGTAGTCTTACCTATAGTTTTAATACAGCAAGTCCAGAAGCTTCTTTCTCTGGAACAGGTATAACAGGATTAGATGGTGATTATTGGGTTGCCGAAGATCAAGGAAACTTCGTAATGGTATCCAAAACAGGAGGTTTTACATTGTATTTCAGTACTTCTGCTACAGCACCAACTTGTGGTGATACAGGAGGAAATACAAATCCAGTTGCTGATATTTCTGCAACACCAACTTCTGGAGAAGCGCCGTTGCTAGTATCTTTTGATGCTTCTGGATCTTCTGATGCCGATGGAGACGCATTGACATATACCTGGGATTTTGGAGATGGAAACACAGGAACTGGTGTAACGGTAGATAACACATTTACTGCTCTGGGGAATTACCAGGCTACCTTAACAGTAGATGACGGTAATAACGGACAAGATCAAGCCATAATTTCAATAACCGTTACCGATGGGGATATCATTATCAATCCACCAACAGGAGATAATGAGTATGTTGATCGTTTTATAGAAATGAGAAATGAGTTCTATGATCCTGCCAATGGATATTTCAGTGCAGATGGTTCTCCACACCACTCAATAGAAACATTAATTGTAGAAGCACCAGACCATGGACACGAGTCTACAAGTGAGTTGTACTCATACTGGTTATGGCTTGAGGTAATGAATGGACGTGTAACAGGAGACTGGACTCCATTGAACAATGTTTGGAATAAAATAGAACAATTTATTATTCCAACTACTGCAGATCAGCCAACAAACGCGGCTTACAATCCGTCATCTCCGGCTGCGTATGCAAGCGAATTCCCTTTACCTAGCGATTATCCGGCTCCACTAGAATTTAGTGCGCCAGTAGGAGCAGATCCAGTATCTTCAGACCTAACAGCAACCTATGGGCCAGATATATATCAGATGCACTGGTTGTTAGATAATGATAACTTCTATGGATACGGAAACAGAGGTGATGGTGTGAGTACGCCTTCATACATCAATACTTTCCAAAGAGGAGAGCAAGAGTCTGTATACGAAACTGTACCACACCCTTCTTGGGAGAGTTTTGATTGGGGAGGACCAAGTGGATACTTACCACTTTTTGTTCTAGATCAGAATTATGCAAAGCAATGGAGATATACAAGTGCTCCTGATGCAGATGCCAGAGCGGTACAAGCAATGTACTGGGCTCAGGTATATGCCAAAGAACAAGGTACAAGCCTTTCGTCTTTAGACTTAGACAAAGCAATCAAGATGGGAGATTACCTAAGAATCTCAATGTTTGATAAATATTTCAAGCCTCTAGGTGTGCAAAGTGCAACCAGTGGAGCGGGATCTGGATACGACAGTGCTCACTATTTAATGTCGTGGTACATGTCTTGGGGTGGTTCTGCCGATCCTGCTTCACAATGGGCATTTAGAATTAGTTCTAGCCACTGTCACTTTGGATATCAAAACCCAGTTGCAGCTTATGCACTAACTCAGGTAGATGAGTTAAAACCAACTTCACAAAATGGAGTTAGAGACTGGACAGAGAGTTTGAAGAGACAAATGGAGTTTTATACCTGGTTACAATCAAAAGAAGGAGCAATTGCCGGTGGAGCAACCAATAGTTGGAATGGAGATTACAGTCCATATCCTGCTGGTAAATCAACTTTCTATGATATGGCCTATGATGACAATCCAGTATACGAAGATCCAGGTAGTGGTACTTGGTTTGGATGGCAAGCCTGGTCTATGGAGCGAGTGGCAGAGTACTACTACATCACCAACGATCCAATGGCCAAAAACTTAATGGACAAATGGGCAACTTGGGTGAAAAGCGAAGTTCGATTAATCGGAAGTGATGACTTTGAAATCCCTGCTACTTTAGAATGGACTGGAGAGCCTGATACTTGGGATCCAGCAAGTCCAGGGGCTAATAATAACTTAAGTGTTACAGTTACTGATTACGGACAAGATCTTGGGGTAGCTGCTTCTATGGCAAAAGCCTTGATTTACTATGCTGCTGCAACTCGCAAATATGCTACTTTAGATACTGAAGCTAGAGACTTGGCCAAAGAAGTGTTGGATAGAATGTGGGTGACATATCGTGACGAAAAAGGAGTTTCATCAGTAGAAGATCGCGGTGATTTTGCCAGAATCTTCGAACAAGAAGTATTCGTTCCAAACGGATTTACAGGAACGATGCCAAATGGAGATGAAATTAAGCCTGGAGTGTCTTTCTTAGATATCAGATCAGATTTAAGAAATGATCCTGAGTTTGCAAGACTAGAAACGGCCTATAATGCTGGTCAGGAATATACACAACGCTACCACAGAAGTTGGGCACAAATCGAAGTGGCTCTTGCCAATGCAGAATATGGGTTCTTCTTTGCTAACGATACTTCTGCAGGATCTGTACAGGTAGTAAAAGAAATCGATGTTACCGCTAGCCCTAATCCGGCAAAAAGTTTTATCGATGTTTCTACCAAAAAAGGACTTGAAAATGTGCGTTTGAGATTAGTGGATCTTACCGGAAACGTTATCAAAATGGAGTACGTAGAAAACTATCAGAAACAAACTCGCATGGATGTAAATGGATTGCCTTCTGGATTGTATGTATTAGAAATCCTTGATTTTAATACGAATCAAAAAACCAGAAAGAAAATCATTATAACTCGATAATAGGATGAATATAAGAGAGAGGTGTTTGCTCGCCTCTCTCTTTTTAACTATTTATATCATGAAAAACTTTACTAGATTTTTAAAGAAAGCCTTGATAGTATTAGGAGTACTATGTATAGGTTTTTCTACTAATAATACGCTTGCACAGCAACAAAATTTCCTAAATGTTTCAGGAAATAAGCTGTATGATAGCACAGGAAAAGAAGTACGTCTAACCGGGGTAAATTGGTTTGGTTTTGAGACCTCACTTTATATGCCTCATGGAATATGGACTAGAGATACCAAAAGTGTCCTTCAGCAGATCAAAGATTTGGGATTTAATACGATTCGAGTACCGTGGTGTAATGAAATGCTAAATCCGGGAGCTACTATTGATATACCTTCATATGGAAGTGATCCCTACACGGGTATTTCTCCTATGAATGAAGTTGAAACCAATATCAAATCACCAATAGAGTTGATGGATGTAATTGTACAATGGTGTCAGGATAATGATATAAAAATTGTACTGGATAATCACTCTCGTGCAGCCGATGGCTTCTTAAATGAGGCTTTTTGGTATACCGATGAATATTCTGAAGAGCGTTGGATCAACGATTGGTTATTTATGGCAGAACGATATAAAAATTTCTCTGCTGTAGTGGGTATGGATTTAAACAATGAACCTCATGGTTCTTCCTGGGGAAATAGCAACCCTGCTACCGACTGGAACAAAGCGGCCGAACGATGTGGAAATGCCATTTTGGAAGTGAATCCTAACGTTTTAATCATTGTAGAAGGTGTAGGAGAATTTGAAGGAGATTCCTACTGGTGGGGAGGCCAATTGATGGGGGCAGAACAGTACCCAGTTCAATTATCAGACCCAAGTAAATTGATGTACTCTGCTCATGAGTATGGACCAGAAGTAGCCACACAGGATTGGTTTACTGCTTCTAATTTTCCTCAAAATATGCCTCAGATCTGGAGAGATCATTTCCACTATTTATACGAAAACGAAACTTCTCCCATTTTTGTTGGAGAATTTGGTATTAAAGATCAGGATGCTTTCAATGGGATTGCGTTTACCTGGTTTACGGAGTGGGTGAATTTTATGGGAGATATCTATTCCTGGACATTTTGGACCATGAATCCTAATTCTGGAGATACCGGAGGTATTCTGGCAGATGATTGGTCTACAGTAAACGAATGGAAAATGGATGTATTAAGACCGCATTTCGCCCCTTTTATTCCTAATGTGGTAGGAGGAAACGGTAATCGACCACCAGTAGCAAGTTTTACTACAGATATTACTTCGGGAGATGCTCCTTTAACGGTGCAATTTGATGCTTCAGGATCTTCTGATCCTGATAACGATACACTGTCGTATTCCTGGAATTTTGGTGATGGTACCACAGCTACAGGAGCTGGAATTTCTCATGTGTTTACTCAATCAGGAACTTATCAGGTTACACTTACCGTAAGCGATGGAGCTCTAAACGATACTCAAAACACAACCATTACAGTGGGTAATACAACTCCGGTAACTGTTGCAGCGGATATAGTAGCAAGTAGTACAGGAGGAGTTGCTCCAGTGACCATCTCTTTTGATGGATCTGCATCTTCAAGCTCAGATGGTAGTACATTAACCTATTCTTGGGTGTTTGGAGATGGGAGTACAGGAAGTGGTGCTACGGTGGCTCACGAATATACGGCAGCAGGAAATTACACGGTAACATTAACTGCTACTAACCCTGATGGAGTGTCGGATACCGCATCCACTTCGGTTACAATTACAACATCAAATCCACCAGGTGGAGATTGTAGTTTTGGGGCACCTCAAGCCGATCCATTAGCAACGATTGCAAATAGTTCATACTCCAATGCACATATACTTGGTAATGGAGGCCCCGATTTAAGTAACGTAACCAATTTTACTATTAATTGGGACCTGACGAATAACGGATTGTGGCAATTTTCTATGAATACCAGTAATGGTGTGCCAGATTGGTGGAATAATCTGTTGAGTAACACTACCAGTCAAACTTTTAATAGTGCACAACCTTCAATTACGCTTTCAGGAACTGGTTTTGCCAACCTTGATGGAGCATACGACGTGACTATGGATGGCACTAACTTCGTTATGGTATCCAAAACAGGAAACTTTACCATCTATTTTAGCAATAGTGGCACCCCTCCTGTTTGTCAAAGTGCTAGTAAAGCTATTGGATTTACGGATATAAAACTTTTTCCAAATCCGGTGATCAACCAAATCAGCATTTCTAGAAATGAATCCATGCTAGGTAGTGTGATTACTATTATCGACATGACGGGGAAAGTGATAAAATCAATCACTATAGATAAAGCCACAAAACAAATGACAATGGATATTTCCGAACTCAATTCAGGATTATATTTCATTAAAATATATCAAAACAAACAAACCTTAACCAAACAGTTTATTAAAAAATAGATAGATCAATTCTGAAATGAAAACCAAAGCGGAGGAAGCTCAAAGCTTCCTCCCTTACACCTAATCATTCTCTTAAGACTTAATGGGTTTTTAGGAACCCATGCAAACACAAACTCATCATAACTATGAAGCCTGCATATAAAAAGCGAGCTAGCTGGCTTATGCTTTTTAAAAAAACGAACTATCGCTTGTGGATAGCCATCGCCGTGTTTATTTCCTTCGGTCTGGTGGTAAAGTCAGTAAGACAAGTGTACGATGGCACCAAGGGGCCTGAAATGACAACACAAACCTGGCCAGCAGGGACTTTTCTTGCCAATTTCCCTGAAGGAGACAGAATCAATACTTATCACCGAAACTATTTAATGATCAACGGTCAAGCTGGAACCGGAATCTGGGATGTTTCGAATCCTACAGCACCCAAAAGAGTTCAATTTAGTGATGCAGCCAATAACGGACATCGTTGGTGGAAACTGGAAGGGGATTTGTTTTATCGTGAATATTCTGTGCCCGAAGTACAAGGAACAGGATATAAATACCTCGATTTATCAGACATGTTGGATCGTAAACCGGTAACAGCTTCCGATATTTTGTATACGGTACAAGACGGGCAAGCGAATTACGATAATTTAGAAACTTTCCCCCATACGATTGTTGGAAGTCGTGTTTTTGACATGAGATCTGGAGTACAAGTAGATGATATTCCTGTGTCTGCTGCGGTACCCGATGTTGTGGTCCGAGTTGGGAACTATGTATTTTACGCTCCGCAAACCGGAGCTATTACTGTTTTTGATTTTGGAGATCCAAACGACATCAAATTTTTAGGCTCATTTGGAGGAGATATTCCTCACGAGCAATATAGTACTGGGATTCAACTTTGGAGAAACTACCTGGTATTTATGAGTGGAAATCAGGGACCAGATGCACTGGTTGGATTTGATATTAGTGACCCAACTGATGTAAAAAGAGGATTCAGCTTGCATTCGGATCAAATTACATTAGGGCGTTATATGATTTTTCAGGATGAATTTGGTTTTTCCGGAAGATTTGACAGAGGAGTAAAATTCAATTTTGAAACGATGGAGATCGAACAGGAATTTTTTCCTCCGTCTAGTGATGAAACCCTTCAGTTTATCGATAATCAATGGATGCCTATTGGACATATTTTGGTAGCGAGTGGAGATGATAAAACTTCAATTTTTGCACATCAAGATGGTTTGGATACCAACCCGCCCTCGGTAGGGCATCACTTTCCTATAGCAGGAGCCATCAATCAACCTATTACCACTACCATAGGTTTTGTAATCAATGAAACGCTAAATGATTTAACACTCAATGATCAAACCATTCAGGTAAGTCCTTTGGGAGGTGACCCAATACGTGGAGATGTAACCACAACCTCTTATCAGGTTATCAATTACGCTCCAAAAGAAAAATTACTACCCAATACTACGTACGAAGTAAAATTTGTAGAAGGAGGAATCAAAGATGCCGTGGGTAACGGGATGGAAGAATATATTTTCTATTTCACCACAGGAGGAGATGCTTCCAATCAGTCGCCTAGTATTACTGGGATTAACTTGGATCAACCCTCGCCTGTTGCTACAGGAACTCAGCTTCAGTTTGTTGCCGAGGCTTCAGATCCGGAAGGAAATACCCTCAATTATCGATGGGATTTTGGAGATGGCTCTCCAAAAACCGAATGGGTAGGTAATACGGTTACGCACACCTATACAGATTCAGGAAACTATACCGTTCAGGTTCAGGTAAGCGATAACAACGGAGGATTTGCTGTAGCTTCGCAATCTTTGGTAGTAACAGGAAATCTATCTGCTCTTCGTCCTACCCAATCCAGTCCAATTGCTGTAGATGAAATCAATAGAATCGTATGGTCTGTAAACCCGGATAATAATTCGGTGACCCTTATCAATGCAGATAATCTTTCCATAATCAAAGAAGTTACAGTAGGTGAAGATCCTATTAGTGTTGCGATAGATAAGAATAGCAATGCCTGGGTGAGTTGTCGAGACTCTGATCAATTGTATATTCTAAATACACAAGGAACCGTACAAAAAACAATAGCCCTGGACAAAGGAACCAGACCATACGGAATGGTTTTTACTCCTGATGGAGAAAAAGGCTTCGTTTCTGGATTCGGATCCGGAAATATTATTGAAGTTTCTTCGCAAACCAATTCGGTGAGTACATCCTTTAGTATCGGGGATACACCAAGAGCATTAGGGATTACTGGAGATGGTGAAACTTTGTTAGTTACGCGATTTATATCTCCAGATAGTGAAGGGCAAATTTGGGAAGTGGATATCAACACTCGCAGTCTCAAAAACACCATTTCTTTGCCTCTTGATGATTTTACACAAGATAATGGAAATGCAGGTAGAGGATTACCCAACTACATTTCCGGCGTAACAATACACCCTAATAATCAAACGGCCTGGTCTGTGGCCAAAAAAGATAATATTTTAAGAGGTTTGGCAAGAGACGGTCAGCCCCTAACATTTGATAATGTTGTTCGAACAGCAATATCTCCAATCAATTTGGTCACCAGTACCGAAATACTCCCCAGTAGGTTGGATATTGACAATCATGGGCAGCCGTCTTCTGCTTTATTTAGCCCTAGTGGTAACTACCTTTTTGTAACCATGCAAGGGAATAATCGGATCGTGGTAATAGACCCAAAACGAGGCATAGAACTATTAAAAATGGATACAGGTAAAGCACCGCAAGGACTTGTTGTTGATCCTGTAACCAATCGACTCTTTGTAAAGAATTTTATGGATCGATCGGTAACCGTTTTTGATGCAGAACAAATGATTAAAAATGGTACCGCAACCTTAGAAAAAGTATCTGATGTTACTACAGTAAGTCAAGAAGAACTTAGTGCTACAGTACTCAAAGGGAAGCAAATTTTTTATGATGCCGCCGACCTAAAAATGGGTACTGATGGATATATAAGTTGTGCTAGTTGTCATATCGACGGTACTCAAGACGGAAGAACCTGGGATTTTACAGATAGAGGAGAAGGTTTACGGAATACAATTTCGTTGATTGGACGAGCAGGTACCGGGCATGGGCGAGTGCATTGGAGTGCCAATTTTGATGAAATTCAGGATTTTGAGAATGATATCCGATTCCATTTTAAGGGGCAAGGATTTATGAGTAATGCCGATTTTAATGATGGAACTACTGCCTTATCTCTTGGGAGTCCTAAGGCTGGAAAATCTGCAGATTTGGATGCCTTAACCGCTTATATCGAATCACTGAATGCCTTTGATCCTAGTCCATATCGAAACCCTGATGGGTCTCTTACCACACAAGGGGTAGCAGGAAAATCCTTGTTCGAAGATCTGAAATGTAACTCCTGTCACGGAGGGAGCAGCTTTACCGATAGTAACACTGGTAAATTGCATGATGTAGGAACGGTTGTAGCCAATAGTGGTAACCGTTTGCAAAAACAATTGCTAGGGATAGATGTACCTACCTTAAAAGATGTATGGGCAACAGCTCCATACCTACACAATGGTTCGGCAAAGACCATCAGGGATGTTCTTACCACCTATAATACCGGGGATGCACATGGTAACATATCTTCTTTAAGTCAAACTCAAATTGATCAGCTTGAAGCCTATATTAAACAAATAGACGGGTCTGAAATTGGAGTAACATCTGCACAAGAATTAGAAATGTCCTCGCCAAAAGATGGAGCTCAAATTGATACTTCGGATCCAGTAAAACTAAGTGTAAACACCAATATTGAAGGAGTTACAAAGATTGAATATTATGTAGATAATGATTTGGTAGATGAGGTAACTACTCCACCTTTTGAATCCTCTTGGCAACCGATTATATGGAAATCGTATACCATTGCGGCCAAAGTGTTTTATAATAATGGAAAGACAGCCTCAATTACACCAGAGATCAATACCAAATTCAAGAACACGATCAAGGTCATGTTTGTGGTTGGAGATAAGAATAATTTGTCTGGTGAAGACCAGCGAATTAAGTCTCGATTGGAGCAAAAATTAGGATTTGTAATCACCTTATTCTCTGACGAAGAAGCTACCAGTCCACAATCTGCAAACCCATTCGATTTGGTCTTGGTATCCTCTACTGTAGATCCTAGAGAACTAGGGAACGACCTGGAAGGGGCGAGAGTCCCACTAATGACCTGGAATCCTTTTATGTACGGGAAACTAAGAATGACCAGTGGAGAGTTAAATACGGGGTATGGGATTACTCCCGATGGATTTACTAATGTAACCATTACTGCTACAGATCACCCTATGGCTGCAGGAGCTGGTATACAAACGGCTTTATATTCGATTACACAAAGTTTGCCATTTGGGAACCCTTCAGACGAAGCCATAGTGGTTGCCAAAGCAGGTACAAAACCGATACTATTTGGGTATGAACCTAGTATTTCAATTCCTTCTCGTAGAGTTGCTTTTCCACTTCGAGATCAGTTTATGCATTTGCTTACCGATCAGGGGCTCAAAATGTTTGATGCTGCTGTACTGTGGACATTACACGGGGGAGATGCAACCACTCCAATCGGACCATTACCCGATGTATATTTTAAATCCCCAACAGATGGGCAATTGGTCAATACACCTTTACAAATCAATTTTGAAACTGAAGGTTGGGATCTGCCGTCGCAGCAATACAAACTTCGATTTAGAATCGATGGTAGTGATCGTGGATTGATCGGTGCAGAAGGAGAATTTACAGATGCCACTGCACTATCAGAAGGACCTCATGAGTTAACATTACAGATGGAACGAAGTGATAATTCTCTAACAGATCTTGGAGAAACTATTACCGTAATTGTAACCAATGATCCTTTACCTCAAAATCCGACAGCGATCATCGAATCTCCTTCTAATGGTGGATTGGTAGGCCCTGATTTTTCTATTGAGTTCTCAACATTTTTGTGGGATATTGCTCCAGGTGGGCAACATGTCAAATACTTCATTGATGATGTAGAGCAAGGATCAGTATTTTCGATAGCACCAATTGCAGTATCCAATCTTCCTGAAGGACAACATACCATCAAATTGGTATTAGCCAAAGCCAACGGAGAAATCACAGGAGATCCTGCAGAAATTTCAATAACGGTAGATGAACGATTTAATAATCTGCCCGATACTGATTTTAGTGTAGAATATAGTGATAATAGCTCATCCGTATCGACTTCGGAATTAAAACCTATATTCCAAATTGTAAGTGAGTCTGCACAAAGTTTACCACTAAGCGATTTTAAGGTTAGGTATTGGTTTACTCCAGAGCATAATACACCTATGAGTTTCAATATAGATTATGCACAAGTGACCGGAGTGGCAGGGACTTTTGGAACTCGAGGAGCAGAAAACTACCTTGAATTAGGTTTTAATGCATCTTCAGGAAATTTACCAGCCAATGGAAAGTCAGGTATTATTCAAACAAGACTACATCACTCTAATTTCCAAACGCACAATCAAGGTAATGACTTCTCGTATGATGCAGGGAAAACCTCACTACAACCCCATGTATTGATAACCTTATACTACAAGGGGACTTTGGTTTGGGGGCTGGAGCCGGATGGCAATAATGTGCCAACTCCTAATAGGATTCCAACTGCGGCCATTACAGTAGATACAAATTCTGGTGTTGCTCCGCTAGCGCTCAACTTAGATGCTTCTGGGTCTAGTGATCCCGATGGAGATGTGTTGACCTACAACTGGGATTTTGGAAATGGAGATACCGCCACGGGAGCGGTAGTAGCATATACCTATCAACAAGCGGGAGATTACGATGTGATTATTACGGTCAATGATTCCAAGGGAGGTGCTGATACTGAAACCGTGCGGATCACTGTAACCAATCCCATACCTGTTTTGGAAGCTAATTTTACGGCTACACCAACCCAGGGAACTGTGCCATTGGTAGTCAATTTTGATAGTTCATCTTCTGTATTTCCTGGTAATGCTGTGATTAGCTACTCTTGGGATTTTGGAGATGGAAATGTAAGTACAGCACAAAATCCTTCGCATACCTATACACAAACAGGATCTTATGCGGTTGTGCTTACCATTAGTGATGGAGCAAATTCTGATATTTCAGAAACGGTTACCATTACGGTAACTGACCCTTCAATTCCAACGGCTACAGCTAATATTGTAGCAGATGCGAGAATTGCTACAGCACCTGCGATCATTAATTTTGACGGGTCTGGTTCTACAATTTCAGATAATAGTGTATTGTCCTATGATTGGGATTTTGGTGATGGAACCTCTGATGCAGGAGCAGCGGTATCTCATGAATATACTATTGCAGGAAACTACGTAGTAAGCCTAACGGTATCTAATGCAAATGGTATTTCAGATACAACTACCCAGAACATCGTAATCGAAGAACCTGTTGTTGGGGGTAATGATTGTGCCTTTGGAACACCGCTTGCAAATCCGTTACCCACGATCGAAAACAGTACCTATTCAAACATGTATGTGTTGGGTACTGGTGGGCCTGATTTAAGCAATGTGACCAATTTTACAATCAATTGGAGTCTGGAAAATAACGGACTATGGCAATTATCGATCAACACCAATAATGGTGTTCCGGATTGGTGGGTGAATTTGATGGCCAATAGCACAAATCAAACGTTTAATTCGGCGCAACCAGAAATTACTTTTTCCGGTACCGGTATTACCAACTTTGATGGAACATATTATGTAGCAAAAGATGGAGATAATTTTGTGATGGTATCCAAAGCAGGAACTTTTACCATATACTTCAGTAATGCAGCTACAGCACCAAATTGTGAAAACGCTGTAAAAGCCACGAACAATGATAAAAAGTTACAGGTAATAATGACACCAAACCCTTTTGTTGATCAGATTACCATTAGTAACGCAAAGACTCTTCTGGGAGCTCGTATTACCATCATTGATCTTAACGGGAAAATTATACAGTCCCATCAAGTTCAACAAGATACATCTCAAATTACTTTGGCTACAGACGGTATAGAATCAGGAATGTATTTCATGCAAATACAATATGCAGGAGCTACTGTAGTGAAGCAAATTTTGAAATATAAATAATGCTTACTGATGATAAATCAGTGCATAAAAAAGTACAAGAACACCAACTAACTATAACACAAAAAAATGAAAATAACAGCAATTAGAAAGATACTCTTAGCGAGCTTTCTTTCGATTCTAAATGTCAGTTTTATGACTGCACAAACGACCCCTCCAGCAGGTTTTGTTTATACCGAAGGAGATAAATTTATGTTAGACGGAAAACCATTCTATTTTTCTGGAGCCAACGTTTATGATTTCTTCACATACGGATCATCAAGTGGTGATATCGAAACTCAATTCATGGATAAAGATCGTATCGATGAGCATATGAGGCGTTTGTATGTAAATGGAGTACGGGTAGTTCGATTATGGGGATTTAGTCATGAAGACTGGCACGGTTTTGAACCTCAAAAAGGAGTCTACAGCGAAGGGCAATTCTCCCTATTTGATTATGTGGTAAAATCCGCAGAGGCCAACGGAATCAAGTTAATCGTCGCGCTCGAAAATTACTGGAACGACTATGGGGGAATCAAAGACCGCCTGAAATGGGAAGGAATTGATGTACAAGGAGCAGGGATACATGATCAAGGACAGTTTTTTACCAATCGATCTGCTATAGAAGGATATAAGGATTATGTAGAATACTTCATCACCCGGGTAAACCATTATGATGGAGTCGAATACCGAAATGACCCTACCATCCTAGCTTGGGAGCTGATGAATGAACCCAGATATCAAGGGTTTGGAGACGATTTGGCATCAGAAACCTTAAGAGCTTGGGTAGACGAAATGGGAGCTTTTATTAAAACCATAGATCCTAACCATTTGCTAGGAACAGGTCTTGAGGCACACGGATTAAAATATGGATTTGGAGGAGATGAAGGGAATGATTTTATCAAAATTCATGAATCTCCTTATGTAGATTTTACTTCTGCTCACCCGTATATACGGGAGAGCTGGTCCAACTTTACTTTGGAGCAAACCATGCAATTAATGGCACAATGGGCAGACGAATCCCATAATATTATCAAAAAACCCTTATACATCGGCGAATTCAATGTAGAGATACAAGAACGTTACGAATGGTGGGAAGAGATGTATAGCTTTATCGAAGAAAATAAGATTGGCGCTAGTGGTTTCTGGTGGTTCCCGGATAATAATACCCCGAGAGATAAGTTCGCGGTTTTTGAAGGTGATGTTGAGGTCGCGATCTACAAAGAACATGCACTCCGAATGGAAGAAATGTCGGGAGGAGAAGCGATTTACCTTTCGCTACGTTCTCCAAAATCAGGAGATAAATTTGTGTCTGGCAGTCCGGTACATATTGAAGCCAATTTATTAAACGAAAACAATACAATCGCCAAAGTAGAATTCTTTAGTAACGGAGCGTTGGTAGGAGAAGATGTTTTTGCTCCTTACGAATTGGATTTAAATAATTTACCAGATGGTCAATACCAGATTACTGCAGTGGCCACAGGAGTAAATGGGGTGACCAAAACCTCTTCTGCGAGAAATATTCAGATAGGAGGGGAAGGTATTTTAACATTAGAATATAAAGATGCATCAACTGCGGTAGAAAGCAATATCATAAAACCACATTTCAGAATATTTAATAATTCTTCAGACGATGTTCCATATGCCGATTTAAGTATCAGATATTGGTTTGAAACCGAAGAAGACTTACCTCTTAACTTTTTTGTGGATTATGCCATGATCGGAAGTGAAAATATTAAAGGTACTATCGTAAATACTGAAGGTAACATGTACTACCTTGAAATTACTTTTGATCCTGCTGCAGGGCTATTGGGAAGAAATGATGGCTCTGGTAGAATGGAGCCGAAAATAGCAAATAGCACCTGGTCTATAACAAATCAGGCAAACGATTACTCATATGATGGCACCAAAAAAGACTTTGCCGTATGGGAAAAAGTAGCGCTGTACCTTAACGGGAAATTGATTAGTGGTATTGAACCGGGAACTACTGTAGATACACCAACGGCTTTGATCACAGCTAGTACCACATCTGGTAACGGACCATTATTAGTTTCTTTTGATGGTTCTGGATCTACAGATCCTAATGGAGATGTGTTGACGTATCTTTGGGATTTAGGAAATGGAATCACCAAAACAGGAGCTGCTATAGATCACGAATTTACCGAATTCGGGGATCAGCTGGTAACCTTAACAGTTAGTGATCCTAGTGGTAATACCGATACCGATACCATTACGATTACCGTTACTGATCCTAATCAACCTCCGGTAGCTTCTTTTGTAGTAGATACAGATACCGCTATTGCGCCAGCTACCATTAATTTTGATGCTTCATCTTCTACAGACCCTAATAATGATACCTTAACGTATACCTGGGATTTTGGAAACGGAGATACAGCGACAGGAGTAACTGCTTCTTACCTATTTAATACGGTAGGTACGTTTACAGTACAACTTACCGTAAATGATGGTCAACTTGATGATTCGGTAACCAAAACAATAACGATTACAGACGGAAACCCAATAGCCAGTATTGCAGCAGATGTGACCTCTGGTATAGCACCGCTTGTTGTAAATTTTGATGCAACAGGGTCTTTGGATCCACAGGGGAATGTATTGAGTTATACCTGGGATTTTGGAGATACAAATACTGGGACTGGAGAATTAGCAACACATACATTCACTTCGGCAGGAATATATACCGTTGTATTAACTGTGGATAATGGACAAGGAGGAACAGACATAGCATCCGTTACTATTACGGTTACCGACGAGCCAACGGTATCTGATTTAGCTATTGAGTATAAAGATGGAGGGCGAGGAAACACCGCTGATAATATGATCAATCCTCATTTGAGAATTGTAAATAACAGCAATCAGCCTGTAGGGTATAGTGATCTTACGATTAGATATTGGTTCACTTCAGAAGAGAATAATAACCTTAATTTCTGGTGTGATTGGGCTCAATTGGGTAGTGGTTTTGTAAATGGAGTTTTTGGAGAGGCCAATGGAATGGATTATCTCGAAATATCCTTTGATCCAGCTGCCGGAAGTATAAGTGCATCGCAAAATTCTGGTCCGATACAAGGGCGTTTTGCCAAAACAAATTGGACTCCTTTTGATGAAGCCGACGACTACTCATTTAATGCAACAGCATTGGATTACACGGCGAATGATAAAATTACCATGTATCAAAATGGAAACCTAATTTGGGGTACAGAACCTGCTGCTGTTTCTGCAACGATAGCGTCTTCAAAAGTGATCGTCTCACCAAATCCAGTAGTAAACGAGCTAATAGTAAATACGACCACATCTTTTAAAAATACAAACATCAAGGTGATTGATTTTTCCGGTAAAGTATTCCAGGAAAAGCAAGTGCAAGAAGATATCAATAGTACATCATTTGACTTTAGCGCATTACGTCCTGGGACCTATTTTGTTAGGATTCAAAAAGGGGATAAGACGATTGTAAAACAAGTGATAAAATAAAACCAAGCACTAGCAATCATGAATATACCAAGTAAATTTTTAAAAACACTTTTGGTGTTTGCTCTATTGGTTTTAGTATGGAATAATCATCAAGTGTTTTCGCAAAATACGATACGTGTCCAAGGAGATAAAATCTATTCTTCTTGTGGAGAAGAAATAGTAATGAGGGGAGTTAACGAAATGTTTGTTTGGTCTCAGGACCGAACAGGTGAAAGAATTCTTCCTGAAATAGCAAAAACAGGATCCAATGCCGTACGATTGGTTTGGACAACCGAAGGTCCAGAAAATGAATTGGATGCTTTAATTAATAATAGTATTAAGAATAAAATGGTTCCTGTAGCAGAATTACATGATGCCACAGGTGATTTTAGTAAACTTCAACTATTGTTGGATTATTGGAAAAAACCAGCGGTTTTGGCAACCATTCAAAAGTATAAAAAATGGTTAATCGTTAATATCGGAAATGAGGTCGGTAATGGATCCGAGTCTACCGCCCAATGGGTAAATTATTACAAAGATGCGATTACACAACTGCGCGATGCGGGAGTAGATACCCCTTTGATGATAGATTGTGGAGGCTACGGAAATCAGGAACGCTATTTTCTTGAAGGAGGAAAAGAATTACTAGAATTTGACCCGTTGCACAATATCATTTTTGCGGTACATACCTATTGGACTAATGGTGATGATCAAGCTAAAATAGATCGTCTTAATGCTATGATTCTTGATGCGAGACAAAAAGAACTTCCCTATATCATAGGTGAAGGCCCACAGAAAGTAGCTTCTCCAGTGGCTTGTGGGCAAGGTTTTCCTTATAAAGAAATGATCAAAAGATTGGAAGAGGAAAAAATCGGTTGGTTAAGCTGGTCATGGGGAGCTGTAGATAATAATGATTGTGGAGCACCCAATAGCGAATTAGATATCACTACAGATGGAGTGTTTGGAAATTGGGCAACAACTTTTGCAGAGGAAGTATGTGTAACCGATATAAATTCTATACAAAACACCTCTGTGATTCCGCAATCAATGATAAATCCAGGTATTCCCGCTTGTGGAGTTACTTATACCATTGTAGCATCAGCCGATACAGGAGGTAGTATATCGCCTTCGGGAGACGTTATTGTTTCTGAAAATGATAACCAGATATTTGATATCACAGCGGATCGGGGCTTTAAGATTGAAGATGTGGTAGTAGATGGAAGTTCTTTGGGAGCGATAAATACCTATACATTCTCTAATGTAGCCAGTGATCATACGATCAATGTGGTTTTTGCGGCAATACCGTTACCACCGCAAGTGCCTTATGTAAACGGACAACCACAAAGTATCCCAGGAAAAATAAAGGCTACTTCTTTTGATCTGGGTGGTGAAGTGGTTGCCTATCATGATACTACCGTAGGAAATGAAGGTGACGGGATACGACAAGACGAAGATGTGGATACCGAATCTGGAGGTGATGGTGGAAACATTGGATATACTGCTACAGGAGAGTGGATAGAATACACCTTAGATGTAGTGCAAGCAGGAACGTATACCATTGATGTGCTAGTAGCTTCGGCAGTATCTACAGGGGCTTACCATTTAGAATTTGATGGAATTGATGTTACCGGAATTCAACAGGTAACTTCTACAGGTGGATGGACAAGCTACATCCCTCAAAAGATTTCAAACGTAACGCTCAATGCAGGAGAGCAGGTGATGCGAATATTTATAGATGGTGGTTCGTTTAACTTCTCTACAATGACTTTTACAAAAGAAGGAGATACAACAAACAATCCTCCTGTTGCTGCATTTACTACAAGTGTAACCTCTGGTGCAGCGCCTTTGGAAGTTAATTTTGATGCTTCTACATCCTTAGATCCCGATGGTGATACTTTAACATATGCATGGGATTTTGGAAATGGGCAAACGGCGACCGCCGTAACTCCTTCAATGACGTTTGCAGATCCGGGCACCTACACGGTAATGTTAACTGTTGATGATGGAAACGGAAGTACTTCAAAAGCAGAAAAAATAATAACTGTGAGCAATGGTGATTCCAGACCTGCGCCAGTTATTCCTGATCAGCCTTCATTTACAACCGATATCTACAGAAACATGTTTGTAGAATCTGGGCGAACAACTCTTGAAGTTTCGACAAGACTGGATCAAATATGGAATCAATTCTTTGTTAATGGAGATGTGAATTCTGAGCGCTTGTATTATGAAGTGGGTAATGACATGGCCTATATTCTGGATACGGGAAATAATGATATTCGATCTGAAGGGATGTCGTACGGAATGATGATTTGTGTGCAATTGGATAAGAAAGAACAATTTGATAAACTATGGAAGTTTGCGAAAACGCATAGTCAGCATCAACCAGGTACTACCAGAGAAGGGCTTTTTGCATGGCAGTTAACCACAACAGACTTTTCTATGATTGATCAAAATCCGGCTCCCGACGGCGAAGAGTATTTTGCCACAGCATTGTTCTTTGCTGATGCTAAATGGGGGAGCGTTGCTGATGGTAATTTTGATCCGCAGACGGATGTCTTTGATTATAGAGGACAGGCTAATTATATCCTGGACAATATGCTTAATAAACCAAGTTCGGATAGTGGGCAATGTCCTACGGATCTTGTTAATCTCACAGAGAAGCAAATCGTTTTTACCCCTTGTGGTACATCGGCAACGTTTACTGATCCTTCGTATCATTTGGCTGGGTTTTATGAAATATGGGCATTGTATGCGGATAATAATAATACACTTTGGTCAGAAATGGCAGATGTGAGTAGAACCTATCTTTTACCAAGAGCTGCACATCCGGTAACAGGTCTTATGCCCGATTATTCAGAATTCGACGGGACTCCCAAAAATATTGGGACACATGCGAATTTTGAGTTTGATGCCTGGAGGAATATCATGAATATGGGGTTTGATTTTGCCTGGTTTCAGAAAAATAAAACATCTATTCAACCTTTGATCAATAGACAGATCGACTTTTTTAAAGATAAACCTAATTATCCTGGTTTATGGACACTCGATGGTACACCTAGAAATACAGATCACAATCCTGGGTTGGTAGCCTGTAATGCAGTGGGGAGTTTAGCGTTGGAAGATGCCAAGATTTGGCCTTTTGTGGATGAACTATTTGAATTGTCGATACCATCAGGACAGTTTCGATATTATGATGGTTTGCTGTACATGATGAGTTTTATGCATCTGGCAGGAGAGTTTAAGATATATAAACCTGATACCAATAATCAAAATCCGATTGCTTCAATAACTTCTAATGTAGATGGAGGAGTGGCGCCGGTAACAATAACTTTTGATGGTACTGGGTCTACCGATCCTTCAGGAGAAAGCTTGTCCTACAGTTGGGATTTTGATAATGGAGAAACGGCAACAACGGCAATAACAACGACTACCTATTCTAGTCCAGGAACATATACGGTAAAACTTGTAGTGACGAATACATCTGGTCAAACAGATAGTGTCACCAAGACCATTACAGTTACCGATGGAAATGTAAGTTGTGCTTTTGGAGCGCCTTTGGCAACTCCCTTGCCTTCGATCAATACCTCTTTTGAGAATGTATTCGTTTTAGGGAATGGGGGTCCAAATTTGGATAATGTAACCAAGTTCGAAATCAATTGGGATGTAGGTAACAATGGATTGTATCAACTCTCTATGAGTACCAATGATGGTTCACCAAACTGGTGGAATGATTTTTTACCGAAAGTAATCCAGAATTTTAATTCGCCAGAACCAGAAATTACCATAACCGACTCTGGATTTAGTGGTTTAGATGGTTCGTATTGGGCTACTATCGACGCCGATAATTTCGTGCTAGTGTCAAAAAATGGTGGATTTACCATTTACTTCAGTACTTCGGTGATTGCACCTAATTGCGATGGAGGGACAGCACCTACTCCTGTAGTCGATGGAGGAAGTATTTCTGGTGGACCTTTCTCTTTTACCGTTGGAGATGGTATGATTGATAATGTTTCTGGTATTTCGTTGGTTGGTAATACGGGAGCCAACTCACAATGGGTGGTTACCGATGATCAAAATAACATTCTTGGCTTACCAGCGACTATTGAATCTGTTGATTTTGATACCGCTGGTGCAGGGACTTGTCTTATTTGGCATTTGAGTTACGAAGATGGTTTACAAGGGTTAGCTATGAATGTAAACATCAATACCTTAGTTGGGGATTTCGATTTTTCAAATTCGATTTCCGTATTCCGAAATCCAGCAAACAGTGGCGGTGGTGATTGCACTTTTGGAACTCCACTGGATAGTGCACTTCCATCAATCAACGGTGCTTTCCAGAATGTATTCGTTCTGGGAGATGGTGGTCCGGATTTAAGTAATATTATCAAGTTTGAAGTAAACTGGGACCAAACAAATAGTGGATTTTATCAATTTTCTATGAATACCAGCAATGGTATTCCAAATTGGTGGAATGATCTCTTACCGAAGGTAACCCATAGTTTTGATACACCACAACCTTCAATTTTGATAACAGCCTCGGGAATTCCTGGACTTGACGGAGATTATTGGGTAGGATTGGATGGAAGCAATTTTGTTTTGGTTTCCAAATCGCAAGGATTTTCAATATACTTCAGTACGTCTTCTATTTTTCCAGATTGCACCAATGCTACTGCTGCTAGGATGACAGAAACGGATGTAGTGATAAGTCCTAATCCAGCGGTAAACTATATTCATGTAGATATATTGCAAGATGAACTACAAAAACATAGTGGAATCACTCAGTTACAATTACATCTATATACCCTTACAGGTTTGACCATTACTACAAAATTTATTGAAGAAAGAAAACAAAACATTCAAACGGTAATACCTGTAGATGGGTTAGAATCCGGGATCTACATTTTAGAAATTGTAGACTATAAAACAAATACACAAATCAGAAAAAAAATAATAATTAACCGATAGATCATAAACATGAGGTGTGGGCACCTCGCAAGCACTACCCCTAGTTACACGGATGACGAGAGTCATTAAATTAATTACAAACAAATAATACGTTTAACTAGAATCAATTTAATTATGAAACTTACTAAACTTAATTGCTTAATTGCATTTTTCGTTTTGGGGTTATTGGCACAAGCCCAAACCCCAGAAGGAGAATTAAAAAGGTGGCACAAAGTTACCTTGACATTTAATGGGCCAAACACCTCAGAAACGGCCAACCCGAATCCATTTTCAGATTATAATCTGGAAGTAACCTTTACACATCAGGCGAGTAACCGTAGTTACAAAGTTCCTGGTTATTTTGCTGCTTGTGGGAATGCAGCAAATAATGGCTGTGCTTCGGGAAATAAATGGAGAGTACATTTTGCGCCAGATCAAACAGGGGCCTGGAACTGGTCGGTGTCTTTCAAACAGGGATCCAACGTTGCTATCAACGGCGGAGGTTCTGGAGCAGGCTTTATGAACGGTGCTACCGGATCTTTCAATGTGGCAGAATCTGATAAGTCTGAAAGAGATTTCAGAAGTAAAGAACTTGGAAGACTTAAATATGTAGGACAACACTATTTAAAGCACGTGGGAACTAACCCGGCAAATCCAAACGGACCTTGGTTTGTAAAGGCAGGAGCGGATTCTCCAGAAAACGCATTGAACTATGTGGATTTTGATGCTACGCCAAGTTTTAATAACAATTTGAATAAGATAGGAAGCAAAACCTGGCAGCCTCACCAAAGGGATTATGTAGCAGCAGATGCAAGCGCATATACCTGGGGTAATGGCAAAGGAACCGAAATGCTAGGGGTGATCAATTACCTTTCTGGCGAAGGAGCCAATGTGATGTCTTTCTTGACCTGGAACACCGATGGTGACGGAGGAGCAGTTTTTCCTCATGTGCTAAAAGTGTCCGAGCAGGAATATGGAAATACCTCCAGAGGTCAACAGTGGAACAAAGTACATCACGATCGTTTTGATGTTTCAAAAACGGATCAGTGGGAAAAGATCATGGAGTATGCAGATAAAAAGGGAGTTTACCTGCATTTTAAAACCATGGAGACCGAGAACGACAATAAAATGGATGGAAATAACTTTGGGAGAGAACGAAAGTTATACTACAGAGAACTTATTGCACGTTTTGCGCACCACTTGGCATTGAACTGGAATTTGACTGAGGAGACTACATTAACAGATAATGTGGCCAAAGCTACGGCAGCATATATCAAAAATGTAGATCCTTATGATCACAATATCGTGATACATACTTATCCAAACCAGCAAGACCAGCGTTACAATCCACTATTAGGAAACAATTCTGAACTAACCGGAGCATCGATACAAACCGGAAAAAACAATGTACATAATGATGTAAAAAGATGGTTAGAGAAATCAAGAAATGCAGGTAAAAAGTGGGTGGTAGCCAATGATGAACAAGGTCCTGCTTCTACAGGAGTTAGAATATCTGACAAAGAAGTAAGACATAGAGTGCTTTGGGGAACCCTAATGGCCGGAGGAACCGGAGTAGAATACTATAGCGGATATACCAACGACGATGGTGATATCAATGGTAATGATCACAGAAAAAGAGGTAAGAAATACAAAGAAGGTGGTTATGCCTTGAAATTCTTTAATGATCATTTGCAAAGCACCATGGTTGATATGGTAAGTGCAGATGGTGTTACTTCAGACAATAATGATTATGTATTGGCCAAAGCAGGAAATGTATACGCTGTATATCGTCCGAATGGAGGATCTACTGGACTAAGTCTACCTGCAGGGAACAATAAGTATGATGTACAATGGTACAATCCAAGAGCTGGTGGAAATCTTACTGCTAAAACAACCTTAGGTGGTAATTTGGTAGCTCCAGATAATAATGACTGGGTGGCTTTAATCACTAGCAAAGATGGAAACGGAAACGGCGGAGGATGTGATAATACCAAAGTAGCTATTGCTTCAGATGATGCATATTTACAAGGAACCACTCGTTTTAACAACGGAGACCTTCGTGTAGAGAGTGGTAACAGGATTTCATATCTTAAGTTTACCGTGCCTTCGGCTACAGAGACGGTTACTGCAGTGAAGTTAGAATTAGCAGTGTCTTCAGATAGTGGAAGTGGATTAATTGAAGTATTTAAAGGAACTTCAAACAACTGGACAGAGGCCAATCTTTCTAACAGCAATAAGCCGGGAGAAGGAGCTAAATTAGGATCATTGAATACTAGCTATGGAGTGAGTCAATCTTATCAATGGACACTATCAGGAGTGACTCCCGGAGAAACCATTTCTCTTATTGTAAAACAAACTGGAGGGAATGATGTTTCTTTTTCGTCAAAAGAAGGGAGTGTTGCTCCAAAGTTAATCCTTGAGCTTGAGTGTAACGATGGCGGTGGAGACGGCGGAGATGGCTCTGGCGGTGATTGTGTGGCTTTGGAAGAAAATGGAGTAGTAGCTGTAGAAGCAGAGCATTTTGTAGACCAGACCAAAACTGCCAATAGAGAATGGTATGCTTTTGATGCCAGTACTACAGGAACACCAACACCAGACCCAGATCCAAATCATGCTAGCGGAGCTAGTGAAGGTGGGTACTTAGAGATTTTACCAGATACCAGAGTTACACATTCGGATCCTTTGGAAAATGGAGTAAGCTTCTCAAACACACCTGGACAAGTAGCGATTATTAACTACAAGGTAAAATTTACAAACCCAGGAAAATACTTTGTATGGGTGCGAGCACATTCTACCGGATCTGAGGATAATGGAGTACACGTTGGTATCGATGGAACCTGGCCAGCTTCTGGACAAAGAATGCAATGGTGTTCTGGTAAAAACCAGTGGACTTGGGAGAGCAAGCAACGTACCAGTGCAAATCACTGTGGAGAGCCAGAAAAGATCTTCATTAATGTGCCTACAGCAGGGGTGCACACCATATCTTTTTCGATGAGAGAAGACGGATTTGAACTGGATAAGTTTGTACTTTCGAAAGTGTATACCAAACCTACAGGAACTGGACCGGCTGAGGTGTTAGTAGATTGTGGTGGAAATAACACTGCTCCACAGGTTAATCTTTCTTCTCCGGCAAATGGAGGTACATATCAAACCGGAGCTACTATACCATTAACCGCAGAGGCTTCAGATAGTGATGGTACCATTGCAAAAGTAGAATTTTTCTTAAACGGGAACTTGGTAGCAACAGAGAACCAGGCTCCATACGATACAACTACAACAATTGCTGCACCAGGGAACTATACAGTAACAGCAAAAGCTACCGATAATCAAGGAGCTACTGCTACTTCTGGAGCTGTAGATATTACTGTAGAGGATAATACGCCTCCACCACCGCCACCAGCAATCAATATACCTGGTAGTTTTGAAGCAGAAGGCTTTGCAACCAAGTCAGGAAGTGTACGTATCGAGAGTACTCCTGGTACTTCGGGCCAAAACCTAGGGTTTATTAACGATGGAGATTATACAGAGTATGCAGTTACTGTAGCTTCTGCAGGAGAATATACCTTTGATTTCTACGGATCTAGTTCAGGTGCAGGAGGAACAATTGATATCGTTGAAGGTAATAGTGTTATAGGTAGCGTTGCGATTCCTGTAAACGGACAGTGGCATAATTACCAAAAGTATTCGGTAAACGTTTCGTTATCTGCAGGAGACAAGACCTTAAAATTAGCCTATCGAGGTGGTGCAGGTTATTTGTTTAATGTAGATAAGGTTGAGGCTTCAAAAATAGAGCCGGTAGAACAAACGACTACACTATCGCCAGTTCATGACGCGTATCTTCAAGGGGCAAGCAATTACAACGAGGTTATCGTTAGAATTGAGCAAAACAGCAGAACAGGATACCTCATGTTCGATCTGTCTTCTATTAGCGGAACGGTAATCGACGCGAAACTGAAATTTACAGTGGTTTCGGATCCAGGAAACGGAAACCTTACCATCCATAAAGGAGCTTCTGATACATGGACCGAAACTAACTTGTCTAATGCGAATAAACCTGCTACAGGAGCTTTGCTAGGTAGTTTGAACACTACTTTTGGATTAGGGAATGAGAAGACCATAGATCTGGATCCAGCAGCAATAACCGGAGATCAAATTTCTTTGGTATTGAACATGACCTCTGGTAATGATTTTGCATTTGGTTCAAAAGAGAATCAAAACATCGCACAACCAGAATTGATCCTTACCTATTCTTCTTCGCCTAATGTAGCACAGAGAGGAATTGAGGCAGATAATAGCAATATCAAAACCTATCCTAACCCAATGACCAATATGATTCAGGTTTCGGGAGCAGCGGAAGGCGCTAGAGTTAAGATATTTAATTCTATCGGTATTTTGCAGAAGGAAATGGTGATCAAAGATGGTTACAATACCATTGATGTTAGTGATCTACCTTCGGGATATTATATTTTGAATGTTTTGGAACAACATAAATCCAATACGGTTATTTCAACACAAAAAATAATCAAGCAATAATCCAAAACATCATGTTATAAAAAAGGGTCGCTGTTTTAAGCGACCCTTTTCTTTTTGTAAAACAAGAATTACTTTTTTGCCCCAAGACTATCTGTAGCTATTTCCTGCTCTAACTGACGTATTCTTTTTTGTACTCTTTCCTGAATAAAACGTTTAAAGGCCATCTTAGTGGGTTTATCTGTGGGATCCTCTTTCTCTCCAAATTTATCTAAGTATTTGTTGTAGTAGGAAAGCTTGATTTCAGGATCCTTGTAATATGCATCAGCAAAAGCGGCCAGTTCATACTGTGCATTAATATTACCAGGGTTTTCTTTTATTGCTTTTTTCATATAAGCCATGGCATCTTCCCATTTTTCTTGAAATCTGTAGGTCATTGCTAGCTTATAATATTCCCCATCCAGATTATAATCAAGTAGCTCTATAGCAGTGAGGTAGTATTTTTCTGCATCTTTATAGTTTTTTAGTTTACTACTTACCTCGGCAAGCGTGTTGTACAACCTTGGGTTTTCATCATCGTAGTTAAGCAATAATTTATAATACTGTAAGGCCTCTTCATATTCATACTCTTTGTAATATGATGTTGCCAGGTAGCGATAAATGAACTCATTAACATAATTAAGCTCAACCAGTTGTAAGAAGTAGGGAATAGCTTTGTCAAATCTTTCCATTTTATAATAGTTCTGCCCGAGGATGCTGATCAATTCTACATTGTTTTTGTAGTAAGACAATCCTGTTTGGGCATATTTTACTACACTATCAAATTCTCTGCGTACCAAAAAGTGCTTGGCTACTTTATAGCAACTTTTTTGGTGCGATTGGTCAAGATCAAATGCCTTTTTGTAGTGATAGATCGCTGCACTATCCTTTAGCGTTTCTTTGGTGAGCCCCAATTGATATTGAAAATCTGGATTTTGGGGATGTTTGGCCACCAATCCTTCAAAAATGCCGTTCGCTTTTTGAAAATTTTTGGTGGTCATCAATAATTTACCGTATTCCATTTTTACA
The DNA here is from genome assembly GCF_056160245.1 of Aquimarina sp. AWH4_224. Lineage (NCBI taxonomy): Bacteria > Pseudomonadati > Bacteroidota > Flavobacteriia > Flavobacteriales > Flavobacteriaceae > Aquimarina > Aquimarina sp. AWH4_224. Next base: position 26,877 of record NZ_JBSWWU010000013.1, read on the forward strand.
ATCAATGCTTTAGGATTAGTTTCGATAGCTTGTTGGTAAAATACCAGGGCATCATCATAAGTGCCTTTTGCCTTATGTGATCGAGCCATTTGAGCCAATATATGATCACTTTTGGGCGTAATGTCTGTATAGGTTTTTATCGCTGAAGAGTAGTCTCCAATGGTGTAGAGGCTATCCGCAACCTTTACAGAGTCTTGAGCAACATGTTTGGCAATTCCAGCAAAAAGAACAAAAAGGAAAAGTGATGCAATTTTGTTATCCATAGGTTACAGCGTCTATTTATTCGGTAATTATTTTTAAGATATAAGTATCTCCAAAATATTGATCATTAAAATTGTTGAATAGCATTTCTTTTGCCTTTTCTAGAGAATCATACCTCTCAAGGTAAGCATAATAGTATCCATCTTTTGGGTTTTTAAATCCCTTTGCGGGAAGCCCTATTTTTTTTAGATTGTTTAAACCTTTCTCAAAATAAGATGGACTCTTAAAAATACTGGTAACCAAATAATATCCCGCTTTTATATCATGTTCATTATAATCGCCTAAATTCTCCGTTAGTACTTGTGCGTCAGTCATACTCGCAAGACTAGCTGCTCTGGCTTCCTGCTTTTCTTTTTCCATTTTTACCCCTGTTTCTTTAATCATGGCAACTATGGGTAAAGAGTACAGTACATTTACTTTTTTCCCGTTCTGCTCGCCAGGGATCATTTGTGGGATTTTGGTGATTGCTCTTTTGGCTTCCGCTTCTGCCTCGGGTAGCGGGCCACGGGCTTTAATATCTACAATGTTCCCAGTGGTATCTATTTTGAACCGTACATACATTTTTACAGTCCCAACTAATCCTTTTTTTGCCAGGACTTCGGTTTTAAAATTGGTAGCCACAATTTTTTGAATTTTTTGTGATACACATTTTTTGATTTCACTATTGTTTGTGAATTCTTGACAGGATTCAAAAGAAGGGACTTTATCTAGTGCTGCGAATGGAATATCTTTTTTTACGGTATCTTGTACTTTGGCCATTAAATTTTGTTCTGGCGATTGAGGATCTTTCAAATATACATCCATAGAGTATGAAGGAATATTCCGTTGGTTATTAGGAGTTATAACAGCATTAAAATCTAGCGTTTGATGACTTAATTCCTTGGCTTTTGGCTTTTCAAAATAACTAACGCACTCATCATCAACTGTCTTTTCAGCATAACCATCCCCATATAATAGCTGTAATTGGTAGACTCCTTCAGGAATGTTTTGTGCGCGATACGTTTGGTTTCGAGTAAGATGAACGGTTCGTATCTTCTTTGAAGTCTCTTGTGATATTATATCGATAATCACTTCTTCATTGTCTCCAGAAGTTAGTTTTAAGTAGTTATCCAACTCTTTATCGTACTCTGAATTCTTATTCGGGCATTCAGGCTCGTTGATAGATAATAATCCAACATAGTTCGGATTATCTGTGTTTTCGATGCTATTAGTATCACTACCTTCTGCTTTGCAAGAGGTATACGTCAATATTCCAACAATAGATGGGACTAATAAAAGGTACTTAAATTTCATTACGGATTTGGATTTAGGTTTTTGTAGCATGAGGATTCTTTTTTTAATTAATGAATGATTAAAAAACTGATTCACAAATGAGATTTCCTGTGTTTGGAAAACCGAATTAAGCAATTGGTCTATGTAACTTCTTTTATTGATCATTTTGGTAACAGCTTCATCAGCGATGTATTCGTGTAATACGGTCATTCTGGATTGATAGATATAGACCAAAGGATTCCACCAAAAGAAAGTTTTCAAAATCTCAAACCAAATTTGATCCAAAGAATGTTTCTGTTCTACGTGTATCAGTTCATGAATCAAAATTTGCTTCTTTTCTTGATCGTGCAATTGATCCCCTATATATATAGTGTTCCAAAATGAAAATGCTTGGTTGCTATTAGGAAGTGTAATTACTTTTTTATTGCTAATATTCGAGATGAAAGAAAAACTAGTAAGAACCTTAAGTTTATATAATTTGAAAGCGAGTATAAGCAGGCTGATACCAAAACCAATAAAGTAGGTAAGTGCCCACCAGTTTATCGGATTTTCTTCAGGCCCTGTGGTACCCAAAATGACTAAGCTATCAGAAGATAAGGTAATTACTTCTTCTACCTGAGTGACCACTACCTGAGAGGGTTGATTGCGAAATATCTCTAATTTGATAAAAGGCAATACCAAAGAAAGTATCGGAGTGAAGAGCAGGTAAAACCGATTCCAGTTGAAAAATGTATCTTCTTTATGAAAAAGGTCATAAATGAGAAGGAAAAGGGTTTGAAAAGCTAAGATTTGTAAAATATAGTGAAGCATGGTTTCATTTTTTATGGTCAAATTCATTCAAAATCTTCTCTAGATCTTTGATATCCATATCGTTCTTTTTTACAAAAAATGATACCATATTTTTAAAAGACCCATTGAAATAGTTGTTCATTAGTTTTTTGAGAGATTGATCGCTATAATCCTCTTTCATTACCAAAGGGAAGTAGATATATCCTTTACCTTTTTTTCGATGGGATACAAAGGACTTGTTTTCGAGAATTCTAACGATAGTAGAGATCGTATTGTAAGCTGGTTTAGGTTCCGGCATCTGTTCTATAATGGTGGCTACATTGGCTTCTTCCAGTTGCCACAATAGTTGCATTACTTCTTCTTCTGCTTTTGTGAGTTGTTTCATGTGTTTTAAAATTGTTTTAGAAGTCACATGGAAATCGCCACTAATCATTCTTGCTGAGAATTAGTTTAATGATCAGGCTCATTTCATAAAATCTAAAAATTGTTGAGAACGTTTGGAACAAATATAACTAAATTTTTAGTTTAAACTAATTTTTTAGTTAAAAAAATGTAACAAACTGATGCAGTTGTCGTCAAATAGGTAAAAAGACAGATATGGATATTGCCTTATTAATAATTGGCTTTCTTCTTTGTTTATTGGGGCTAATCGGTAGCTTTCTACCGGTATTACCAGGTCCATTTACTTCGTGGATTGGGTTGCTTACGCTTAGTTTCTCGGATGCCATTCCGCAAAACTGGACCTTTTTGGGCATTACCCTTGGGGTTGCTATTTTGGTGTGGATACTGGATTATATTGTACCTGCCTTGGGGACCAAGAAGTTTGGGGGCACCAAATACGGGATGATTGGCAGTTCTTTGGGGCTTATCGTTGGGATTCTGTTCTTAGGACCTTTTGGAATCATTATAGGACCTTTTGCGGGAGCTTTTTTAGGTGAGTTTATAAGAGATAGTTCTGAAACCTCAAAAGCGCTAAAAGCAGCGTTTGGGTCGTTTATCGGCTTTTTGACTGGTACGTTTATCAAATTTATAGTAGCCGTTGCCTTTCTTGTACTATTTATCCAACAGGTTTGGGATCATTGGTCTAATTTTTTCTAGAAAATATATCGTGTAGAATTAAAAAAAGCCTCTCCAAGTTTAAATGGAAAAGCTTCTCATTGGTTTACTACTAAACCACTCACGACAAGCGTGAGACAACACAACATTTTTAATTGCTAAAAAAAGCTTCAATAGGGATTGAAGCTTTTACAATTTTGCGGTCTGGACGGGACTCGAACCCGCGACCCCCTGCGTGACAGGCAGGTATTCTAACCAACTGAACTACCAGACCAGTGCCTTATTGCGGATGCAAATATACACCTCATTTTATTACCCGCAAATGTTTTTTTAGTTTTTTTTTGCTTTCATAAAAATAGATTAAGCAAATTTCTGTCTTTCAACCAAGTATGTTGTAAGTATTTTATTGAAATCTTTTGTGGTATCTGCCAAAACATATTTAATGTCGTATTGAGCACATTTCATTTTGAGATCATAAAAATAAGAGGATACTGCGTCTTTATAATTCTCTTTGATATTATCTGCATAGAGATTGATAAATTCTCCGGTTTCTACATCGACAAATCGAGTAGGGTTATTGTTAAAGTCAAAATTAATTTCTTTCTCGCTGTCGATAGTATGAAATAGAATGACCTCGTGTTTATTGTATTTCAAATGTCTTAGCGCTTCAAATAGCTTTTCTGGGCTGGAAGAGGCTTGAAGCATATCCGTAAACAAAAAAATCATAGACCTTCGGTGAATCTTTTCGGCTATTTGATGTAAAAATCGAAAAGTGTCTGTGTTTTTCTCAACGGGTGGGTGAGTGATGGTCTGATTTAACTGATTTAAGAGCATTTGATGATGTCTTTCACTTCCTTTTTCTGGTGCATAATAATCATATTCATCACTATAAATACTCAATCCAATAGCGTCACGTTGTTTTTTCAGGATATTCATCAGGCAAGCAGCAGCCAAAACCGAAAAACTAATTTTGTTTAAAGAGTTTATACTATGCTCATTGATTTTAGGATAATGCATAGAAGAGGAGTTGTCCAAAATGATGTGGCATCGCAAATTGGTTTCTTCTTCATAACGTTTGGTGAAAAGTTTGTCCGTTTTGGCAAAAAGTTTCCAATCGATATGCTTGGTGCTTTCGCCGTTGTTGTACACTTTGTGTTCTGCAAATTCTGCAGAAAACCCATGAAACGGGCTTTTGTGCATGCCAGAAATAAAACCCTCTACTACTTGTTTGGCAAGTAATTCGAGATTAGTAAAACCTCCTGTTTTGTTGATTTCTTTCTGGATATCCATTCGAAGCATATTGATTTTTGTGAAAATAAAAAAGGTTTGACAATTCGTCAAACCTTTTGCTTTTTTTTATTAAGTATGCTGTTACAATAAAGAATCTAATGCGTCAGCATATACATTTTTTGGAGATACTCCTACTTGACGTCCAACAACCTCTCCGTTTTGGAAAACTAACACTGTAGGGATGTTTCTTACTCCGTACTTAGCAGCAAATTCCTGATTCGCATCAACATCAACTTTTCCTACTACTGCTTTTCCTTCGTATTCGTCACTAATTTGCTCGATGATAGGACCTACCATTCTACATGGACCACACCACGCTGCCCAAAAATCAACCAATACCGGTTTGTCACTTTTAAGTACTACTTCATCAAAAGTAGCGTCTGTTATTTCTAGTGCCATAGTTATTTATTGTTTTAAAAATTTCTATTTACTTTAATTATTCACAAAATTAGTCAATAATTCTGCCAAAGCTTACAAACGTAATATTTGTTTTGCCTATAGAGGCATTTGTTTTTCTGATACAAAATCATATTCTGCCTAATGAGGGAATATACTGTAATTTACAATTAAAAAAAATAATTACCTCAAAATCATGTTTTGAAATATGTCGGGAAGAAAGAAAAAAAATAACGGTATCTTTATATCAGATTAACTAACATGCCCAAAGAAATCCAATTACCATATTGCAATCTGGTGTTCAAACAAACACATGCGATTTTAGTCATGCACCAGGGATCTGCCATAACCATCGAAACAGCTGCAGAGATTACCGATCTGTTGGCATCATATTACCAAGAGCGAAATTTTATTTTTATTACCCACCGCAAATATCCGCATGATATTGATCTTGCAGTATATAAAGGTAGGATACTAAAGAATATGATTGGTTTTGCGATAGTTTCCAAGAATCCAGAAGAGATCAAACGAGCCATGCAGGAACAACCTTTATGGAATGAAGCGTTTACTTTCTTTAATGAACTGGATGAAGCGGAAAATTGGGCGCTGAGTTTTTTTGATTAATTCAACTTATAATATACCGATTCATTTTCTAAAGCCCGCAACAATTCCTGCGAAATATTCACCTTCTGTTTTCGACTTGGCATATGCAATTTTAATTGTTCAGCCATTTCGTAAATTACAAAGTTGAGTGTATGACTACCAGAATGTTCGGTAAACAACTCTTTTAATTGATCGATTCTACCATCTGACAATTCGTTGATATCTAGCTGGATTGTTAGCTTTCTGGCATAACTTTCCATTACATCATGTAACAGCTGAAAGCTATTGAATTGAATTCTGGGATCTCCTTTTTTTCCAGTATCTCGGTTTACCCATCCTTCTTTTATAAATGCTTTGGAGTATACAAATGTGCTCTTTACCAAAAAGGGTCGATGTTTTAAATATTCTTCGCCAAATATTCTGAATTCGTGTGCAGTGTTATAATCCTCAATGGTAAACGTAGCCCATCCTTTACCGTTTTTTGAAGTACGATGTTCTACATTGGTGATTACTCCACCAAAAGAAAGTTCTCGATTTACATTGCTTTCTAAATCTGCAAAATTTAATAGCGTGGCATTGCAGAAATATTTCATTTCATATTTGAAATCATCTAGCGGATGCCCAGATAAATAAATCCCTACTACTTCTTTCTCTCGTGCCAATTTCTCCATGGTCCCCCATTCTTCGCAAGGTGGAACTATAGGTTCTGGGATTTGCACTTCACTGGATTCTCCAAATAAACTTACCTGCGAGGAATTTTCACTTTCCTGGTATTTGGATCCGTATTTCATCGCTTTTTCGAGAAAGGTAATCCCATCTCCTTCTTCATGGAAATATTGCCCTCTATGCGTGTCAGAAAATGAATCAAACCCTCCTGCCAGTGCCAAACTTTCAAAAGCTTTTTTATTGGCTGCTCTAAGGTCGATACGTTTAGCGAGATCAAAAATTGATCTGTAAGGACCGTCTTCTTTACGATTTTCTACTATGGTAGCTACTGCACCTGTTCCTACTCCTTTGATCGCTCCCATACCAAAGCGAACCGCTCCGTCTTTGTTTACAGAAAACTTACGATAGGATTCATTAACATCTGGCCCCAGTACATCTAGTTTCATTCGTTTACACTCTTCCATAAAGAAAGTGACCTGCTTAATATCGTTCATGTTATTGGATAGTACTGCTGCCATATACTCTGCAGGATAGTGTGCTTTGAGGTATGCTGTCTGGTATGCGATCCATGCATAACAAGTAGAGTGAGATTTGTTGAACGCGTATGCAGCAAAAGCTTCCCAGTCTTTCCAGATTTTCTCGAGTCTGTCTTCAGGATGCCCTTTTGCGGCTGCTTGTTGAATGAATTTGGGTTTCATTTTGTCAAGTACCGCCTTTTGTTTTTTACCCATCGCTTTACGCAATACATCGGCTTCACCTTTGGTAAAATCTGCTAACTTTTGAGAAAGTAGCATCACCTGCTCCTGATATACTGTGATTCCGTAGGTTTCTTGTAGATACTCTTCACAGGCTTCGAGGTCATAAATGATTTCTTCGGTCCCGTGTTTCCTATTAATAAAACTAGGGATGTATTCTAGTGGACCCGGGCGGTACAGTGCGTTCATGGCGATGAGATCCGCAAATACCGTTGGTTTTAGCTCTTTCAAATATTTTTGCATCCCAGGGGATTCATATTGGAATATCCCTACTGTTTCACCACGCTGGAAAAGTGCATAGGTCTCTTCGTCATCCAAGGGAAAATTCTCTGGGTCCAACTCGACACCATGTTTAGCCTTCACAATTTTGACGGTATCCTTGATCAAGGTCAAAGTTTTAAGACCTAAGAAATCCATTTTTAGTAGTCCTGCACTTTCTACCACCGAGTTGTCGAATTGCGTACAGTACATATCAGAATCCTTGGCCAAAGCCACAGGAACGAATTTGGTAATATCATCGGGAGTAATAATTACCCCACAGGCATGAATTCCAGTGTTACGAACAGATCCTTCCAGAACTCGTGCTTGGTTCAAAGTTTCTGCTTCGAGATCACTACCTTCTGCGATGTTAAGTAATTCGTTTACTTTTTCTAATTCGTCACTTCTGAATTTTTTCTTTAATGTAGCTTCGTCAACACCAAAAATTTTACCCAGTTTTGACATGTTTGGGATCAACTTGGCAATGCGATCTGCGTCACCTAATGGAAGATCCAGTACCCTGGCAGTATCCCGTATAGAAGATTTGGCAGCCATGGTACCATAGGTAATAATCTGTGCTACCTGATTAGCTCCATATTTTTCGATTACGTAATCCATTACTCGTCCTCGTCCTTCATCATCAAAATCGATATCAATATCGGGCATACTTACACGATCCGGATTTAGGAAACGCTCAAAAAGTAAGTCGTACTTGATCGGATCCAGATTTGTGATCCATAAACAGTAAGCGACTGCTGAACCTGCTGCAGATCCTCGTCCGGGTCCTACAGATACGTCCATGTCACGTGCTGCACGAATGAAATCTTCAACAATCAAAAAATATCCAGGATATCCTGTTTTTTCAATTACTTTAAGTTCAAAATCCAAACGTTCATCAATCTCGGGGGTGATTTCTCCATATCTTTTTTTAGCACCTTCATAGGTGATATGTCTTAAATATTTATTCTCTCCACGTTTCCCTCCATCCAACTTGTCTTCTTCAAATAAAAATTCATCGGGAATATCGAAGGCAGGTAATAGTACATCTCTAGCAAGCACAAAAGGTTCAATTTTGTCAACAATCTCTTGAACATTAATAATTGCTTCAGGTAAATCTTTGAAGAGGTTTTTCATCTCTTCTTGAGATTTGAAATAATATTCCTGATTAGGTAATCCATAGCGATATCCTCGACCACGACCAATAGGAGTAGCTTGCTTTTCACCATCTTTTACACACAATAAAATATCATGTGCATTAGCATCCTTCTTCTCGCAATAATAGGTGTTATTGGTAGCAACGGTCTTTATTTGATGTTTCTTAGCAAACTCAATAAGTACTTGGTTAACTCTATTTTCGTCTTCCTGATTATGGCGCATGATCTCAATATAAAGATCATCTCCAAATTCCTGGTGCCACCAGAGTAGTGCCTCTTCAGCTTGTTTCTCTCCAATGTTTAAGACTTTGCTGGGAACTTCGCCGTATAGATTCCCTGTTAGAACAATGATATCATCTTTATATTCTTTGATAACTTCTTTGTCGATCCTAGGTAGGTAGTAGAAACCATCTACGAAGGCAATAGAAGACATCTTTGCTAAGTTATGATATCCATTCTTGTTTTTGGCAAGCATCACAATTTGATACCCATTGTCTTTACGAGATTTGTCTTTGTGATTTTCACAAACAAAAAATTCAACGCCAACAATTGGTTTTATTTCTATGCCTTCGGGCTCTTGCCCATTTTCAATAGCTTCGGCATTGGCGGTTTTTACACTTTTATTATGGTTAGATACTGCTTGAACAAAGTGGAAAGCTCCCATCATATTGGCATGATCTGTCATTGCTACAGCCTTCATCTTATGTTGCGCCGCTACTTTTACCAAATCGGGAATACTTGTTGTTGATTGTAGGACAGAAAATTGAGTATGATTATGCAGGTGTGCAAAACCAACTTCATCAAGAGCGGCAATATTTTCATTAATTTCTTCTTGAGAAAGTGAAGTTGTGCCTTGCGCAGTAATTTCTTCACGGATTTTTTGAGAAGCCTTCTTGAGATTAATATGTTTAAGTCCAATTAATTGTATAGGATCCGCATTGACTTCTTTAAAATTGTGAAAATAGTCTGGTTGCACATCTAGCTCCTCAATCGTAAAGATTTCTTTACGAATCAGTTCCAAAAAACATCTCGTTGTGGCTTCTACATCGGCAGTTGCGTTATGTGCTTCGTTAAAACCTACACCAAATAGGTGTTCATGCAATTCAGTAAGTGTAGGAAGTTTAAATTTACCTCCACGACCTCCAGGGATTTTACAAAGTTCAGCTGTAGTTTCTGTACAAGTGTCTAATACCGGTAATTCTTGAAGATTATTGGGTACACCAAGTCGGTAAAACTCGGCCCCCATGATATTGACATCGAATCCAACATTTTGACCAACCACAAATTTGGTCTTCGAAAGAGCGGTATTAAATTTTTCTAGAACTTCTTGTAGCGTTATTCCGTCTTGTTCTGCAAGCTCGGTAGATATACCGTGTATTTTTTCTGCGTCATAAGGGATATTAAACCCTTCTGGTTTTACCAGGTAATCCTGATGCTCGATACAATTTCCCAACTCGTCATGTAGCTGCCACGCGATCTGGATACATCTGGGCCAGTTATCAGTGTCACTAATAGGTGCGTCCCAACGTTTCGGTAATCCAGTGGTTTCGGTATCGAAAATTAAATACATAGAAGTTTTTTTACAAGAAAGTGTATCCCTAACAATTAACTCTCAAAAATACATAAAATAATAGGTTGGATTTTCGAAAAGTTATCCAGAATTATTAACCGAATAAAAAACAAAAAAGCTTGGCTAATTTTGTAGCCAAGCTTTGAGATATTCCAAGAAATATTTTTTGCTAATTCTATTTCAATGATATCTATTATTAATTATTACGAGGTGATCCTATCTGAGTTCCGATAACACTTGCATCTGGTTGTGTAATAACCGGACAGTTAATGATAGCTCCTGTTGCAGTAAGTAAGTTGGATAATGAGTTATCTAGTGGGCTTGGGTTTATATTTCCTCTGAAAGGAATTAAAGTTCCATCTGCCAAAAGATCATTAATTTGCTCAAAACTTTGTAGGATTGGACGATCTTCTGCCGGAATTGTAAATTCGGTGATATGTGCATCCCACATTGGAGCGTATCTCTCGTCGCTAGGGTCAATTGGGAATGTGTTTGTAGGATCGTTTTGCTGACGATTACTTAAAGAAGCTGTGTTTAAACCTTGGAAACCATTTGGGTTATTAGCTTCTGGCAATACTCCATTTGCAGTTGGGCTAAATGGTAGCATAGATCCTCCTGGGAACAATCCAAAAGTTGGTAATTGTGCTAATCTTGGCGCAAAAACCCCTAATTCTATCGTTGCTGGAGCAGGATCTGAAGTATCTGTTACAATGTGGAAGTAATATGGTCTTCCGTCATGCCATCCGTCTAACAATTGCAATACTACAGAAGCTTGATCTGGCGCAAAATTAGGATTGTTTAAGTCATCTTCTTGCTCTTGCTCGTTACCTGCTGGATTAGGGATTCTATCATGAATTCCAGTACTATTTGCTACAGGTTGTGCATTAATCACAATACCACTTGGTAATACTACGTATGAAGACCATGCTGCATCAGCAATAGCACCAGGGTTAACTTCTGCAGGAGGGAACCCGAATAACAACCCATCTTGTCCTCCAGCAACTAGAGATCGTTTTGGTGAAAAATCAACAGACCCCTCAAATACCAATCTTCCATCATCTGTAAAAGTTGCATTTTGCTCTCCTCCGGATCCGACAGCGGCCGCCATTCTAGGGGCAAAAATTACTCCCAAGTCTCTAGCCATTTCTCTGTCTGAAGCTTCAGTGATTACATAATATAACTCTCTTGGTCCGTTTGGTGTAGTTTCCCAACCACGGAACATAGGAAAACGCGCTGTAGGTCCTGCCGGTACCACAGACCGATCTACACGAAAGTCAATACCTAATACACTTGGTAAAAATACATTCTGTGCATCAGTAAAGGTTAGTGCAGGATTATCTGCATCATAGGGGATACCTCCATCCTCTCTGATACTTTCTAATAACAAACTTGCTTCAGAAGGATCTGGATTTGGTGGTGGGATCACTGCATCATCATCACTACAAGACGCAGCTAAAAAAGTAACTAATAGGCTTAAGAATACGGTCTTTAAATTTTTCATTTTTCGTTTTTTTTGTGTGTTTATATTTCATGAAAAACAACTGGCCAATCGTTTTTGTGATTCAAAATCAAAACCATTCGATTTTGATATAAATTGAGACGACCACAAGAATTAGGACTTACACCAAAAAAAACTAAATAATAGAAGAAACTTATTGTTAATTTTTTTTCAATAAGTAAAAAATATGAGTGTTTATGAGGGATAAGGGCTCAAAAAGTAGCTTACAAGGATGATTGTTAAAGTGCTAATTTTATCATTTTATTAAGAGTTAATTAACAAAAATCAGCTCTTTTTTTCGTGCTCTTGAAAGAGGTAAATGTTAGCTAGCTAACTTATTTTACTGGGAGTCCGGAAGGTTTGAGTAGTTGTGAGTGGTAATTTTGGATCTTTCGAATTCGTAATTTGGGAGGCATAAAAAATAAAAAGCGCTTATGGTCAAGATAAGCGCTTTTCGGGTCAAGTTGAGATTGAGTTTAATAACCAAAATCAAAGAAACCTTCAGTTACTTGTGTACCGCTTCTGGTTTCAAATTCGAAACTTCCGCTGATACATTGTGTATCTATATTATGTTCACTAATTATTAATGTTCCTGACAATGCAGATGATTTATCACCTCTCCATGCATAAGTAGCACTGTAATCACCAGATCCAGTTAATGAATATGTTCCTGGAGTTGTATCTGCGGGCATTACAATTACGATTTCACTATTTTCATTCGTGGCTCTTATTAATATAGAGGTATCTTTTACACCAAAAATATCTGCAGTATGATCGTCGGTGATCATCTCGTTACCATCAACAAGTGCTGTCAATGAAGCGTTTAATAAACAAGGGTTGATTTCTATTTCTGGCTCTTCGTCGACATTTCCTGATTCTAAAGGTAGTCTATAGAACCATCCATGATTGAAGTCTACTATGTCACCGTTATCGTCCTTAAGATTTTTAAAATAGAAATTACCAGAAATTTCATTGTTGTAAATTTCAGTAATGATTACTTCTCCAGCGGTCTCTCCATCTACAGGAATGAATTTTTTTTCATAATTCTTGTAGCTAACCTTGCTTACAGTTTGTTGGTCTAATTTATAAGTTCCAAGTTTGGTAGAAGAAGTGGTAAAACTTATCGTTCTTTCACCTTCACTACCAGAAATTACTAAAGTACCATCATCATAAATAACGGCCTTCTTTATGGAAGTTCTAAATGTTTCTCCTTCTATTTCTGCCTGTAATGAAGGATCATTAATTACAATGTCTTTAGAACAAGACGTAATTAAAAGGCATAGAAGTACATAAAATAGAGTAGTTATTTTAGTCATAGGCTTGGGGCTTTGCAATTTAGACTACAGTAGGACCATAGTCACGTGTTTACCATACAAACATATAATGAAAATCTGAGTAAAACAATTTTTTGGTCGAAAAAAAGCACATTTTATCGATGAAATACACAATTATGATGTTTTTTAAAGAAATATTGTTTTGTTTATACGAATTTTCTTGTGGCTTTATAGAGAGTTTAATGCTATAGGGTTTGATGAATTTTGAAGAGGGAGATGAGTATAAATCAAATAAATAGCTAAATTGTATATTGTTTGTTTCAAAATACTTACCTTTGCGCCCTCAATTATGAACCGGGTCGTGTACCCAAAAATTAATTTATATGCCTGTTAAAATTAGATTACAGAGACATGGTAAAAAAGGGAAGCCTTTTTACTGGATCGTAGCAGCAGATGCTCGAGCTAAAAGAGATGGTAGATTTCTTGAAAAATTAGGAACTTACAATCCAAACGTAAATCCAGCGAGTATCGATTTAAATATCGATGGAGCTGTACAGTGGTTGCAAAATGGAGCGCAACCAACCAATACTGCTAGAGCAATCTTATCTTACAAAGGAGCGATGCTTAAAAACCATTTACTTGGTGGTGTAAGAAAAGGAGCTTTGACTGAAGAACAAGCTGAGGAAAAATTCCAGGCTTGGGTTGCAGAAAAAGAAGGTAGTATCAATTCTAAAAAAGATGCACTTGCTAAAGCTGATGCTGATGCAAAAGCTAAAATTTTAGAAGCTGAAAAAGAAGTTAATGCTAAGCGTGCGGCCGAGGCTGCTCAAGTTGAAGCAGAGGCTAATGCAGAAGAAGCTGCAGCAGAAGTAACCGAAGAAGCTAGCAACGAAGAAGAATAGTTGCTTTATTTATGATGAAGAAAGAAGATTGCTTCTATCTAGGTAAAATCGTAAGTAAATTCAGTTTTAAGGGGGAGGTATTGATTAAATTGGATACCGATGAGCCCGAAAGTTATTTAAAAATGGAATCAGTTTTTGTTAATTACAACAATAACTTGGTTCCATTTTTTATTGAAAAAAGCAAACTGCATAAAAGTGATTTACTACGTGTAAAATTTGAAGATGTAGATTCTGAAGAAGATGCCGATGATCTGATGAAAGCAGAAATATATCTTCCGTTGTCCTTACTTCCAAAATTAGAAGGAAATCAGTTCTACTATCACGAGGTAATTGGCTTTACGATAATAGATACTTCCTTTGGAGAAGTAGGTGTCATCAAAGCGATCAACGATAGTACGGCTCAGGCATTGTTCGAGATAGATCGGAAAGGAATCGAAATTCTGATCCCAATGAACGATGAGTTTATCGATAGCGTAGATCGAGATACTAAGACGGTGCATGTAACCACTCCAGAAGGGTTGATCGATTTATACTTGCAATAGAATCCGGGAGACCTATGGATAAGCCTTTTCAATTCAAACAATTTACGATTCAACAAGACCGTTGTGCCATGAAAATCGGTACAGATGGGGTATTGCTTGGTGCCTGGGTGCCAATAGACGACACTGTTAACGCTATCTTAGATATTGGTACAGGTACTGGTGTAATCGCCTTGATGATGGCACAACGAAGTCAGGCTCAAATTGTAGATGCTTTAGAAATCGATGCTGATGCCTATGAGCAAGCGGTAGAAAATTTTGAAGCTTCATCCTGGGGAGATCGATTGTTTTGTTATCATGCTTCTTTTCAAGAGTTCGTGCAGGAAATCGATGAGCAATATGATCTACTGATCAGTAATCCTCCATTTTTTGCTGAAGATTACAAAACCGATAGTGATCAAAGAGATTTGGCAAGGTTTCAGGATGCGCTCCCGTTTGATCATTTGTTGATCGGAGCATCAAAATTGTTATCTGAAAGTGGCAGATTGGCAATCATTGTCCCATTTCAGGAAGAAGAAAAAGTGATACGTATAGCAGAGCAAGTAGGATTGTTTGTGCAAAAAAATACCAGGGTCAAAGGTGCTCCTAGTACCAAAATAAAAAGAAGCCTATTAGTGTTTACCAGAGATAGAAAGGAAGTAGAAGTAGAGGAGCTGGTAATCGAAAAATCAAGACATCTATATACTGATGAATACGTTGACCTTGTAAAAGATTTCTATCTAAAAATGTAAAATAAGAAAAGGAAAGCTACAAAAGCCTTCCTTTCCCGAAATCCAATCACTCTACAAAGCTTAATTCGCTAAATGTGAAAACAGCGTGAATTAAGATCGTACACTATTATTTTTTCGTGATCCAATTTCCATCAGCATCACAATATACCTCCATCTCTTTATCTCCTTGTTTTAGGATCAATTTGAACTCAGAAGCATCTTCCTTGGCTGCGGCACTTTCGATAGAAGCTCCTGCAAAATCTTTTGCAACCGCATCCAAGACCTTTTGTGGAAGATTTTCTACAGCCAAATCGATATATTTATCCTGAATCGGAGTTACAGTTTCTGTATCGTTTGAGGCAATTTCTTGAGCATTAATGCTTTGTGTTCCTACTAATAACCCTAATGCTAATACTGGCAATACAAATAATTTTTTCATCGTTTAATCTCTTTTAGGTTTTAAAAATTTAATTCGCTTTATCTAATAGAAGAATTATGCCATAAGAAGTTTAAAGGTGTGTTTTTGGTGTATCTATTTGATTTTCAATTTTTTGAACATGAAACGAACGTTTTCATAAAAATTGTTAAGGAATTCTTATTTGTGTAGAAAAAGAATATTGACTGCGGAATTCGTACACGAATTTTATAGTGAATTATGGTACAAAGAGGTATCTCAAGTTGAGGTTTTTGAACAGTAAAACAATATAGAGGAAAGTCAAATTTGTTTTGTTTTAAGGTTCTTTTAAGGGAAATAACATTTTTTAAAGCAAAGGAAAATAAAACCTGTACTATTTTGATTATTTGTTAATGAATCTCACTATTTTTGAAGATATCATAAATTAATATTGTTGTATATGAAGCCAGATCTTTTTGAAGCTCCAGACTATTATCAAATCGATGAATTACTCTCAGACGAGCATAAATTAGTAAGAGATGCAGCTCGTAGCTGGGTAAAACGAGAAGTTTCGCCAATTATAGAAGAATATGCACAACGTGCAGAATTTCCCAACCAGATTATCAAAGGTTTAGCAGAAATTGGTGCTTTTGGACCTTATATTCCTGAAGAATATGGAGGAGCAGGGCTGGATCAAATTAGTTATGGTTTGATCATGCAAGAGATTGAAAGAGGTGATTCTGGAGTACGTTCTACTTCGTCGGTACAATCTTCATTGGTAATGTATCCGATCTGGAAATATGGAAATGAAGAACAACGTAAAAAATATTTACCCAAATTAGCTTCAGGAGAGTTCATGGGGTGTTTTGGTCTTACCGAACCTGATCATGGTTCTAATCCTGGTGGGATGACTACCAATTTTAAAGATAAAGGAGATCATTATTTGTTAAATGGAGCCAAACTATGGATTTCCAATGCGCCATTTGCGGACATTGCGGTGGTTTGGGCCAAAAATGAAGAAGGAAGGATTCATGGGCTTGTTGTAGAAAGAGGTATGGAAGGATTTTCAACACCTGAAACCCATAATAAATGGTCACTTCGTGCATCTGCCACTGGAGAGTTGATTTTTGATAATGTAAAAGTACCCAAAGAAAATCTGTTACCGAATAAAAGTGGATTGGGAGCACCTCTGGGATGTTTAGATTCTGCTAGATATGGGATCGCTTGGGGAGCTATTGGAGCTGCTATGGATTGTTATGATACTGCATTGCGATACGCCAAAGAACGTATTCAGTTTGATAAGCCAATTGCCGCTACCCAGTTACAACAAAAGAAATTGGCCGAAATGATCACCGAGATCACCAAAGCACAGTTAATGGCCTGGCGTTTAGGAGTACTTCGAAATGAAGGAAAAGCAACTTCTGCCCAGATTTCTATGGCAAAACGAAATAATGTAGAAATGGCCATAAAAATAGCAAGAGAGGCAAGACAAGTGCTCGGAGGTATGGGAATTACAGGAGAGTACAGTATCATGAGACATATGATGAATTTGGAAAGTGTAATTACGTACGAAGGGACTCACGATATCCACTTGTTGATCACAGGTATGGATATTACCGGGATGCCGGCGTTTAAATAATAATTATAAAATTCTCCTACACCTCGGTGTAGGAGAATTTAGGGAATTGCAAAAAAACAGTTAATCGTCAAAAGCAAATAAATTGACTGTATCGCTTCAAATCCGATGTCTCGTCCTACCCTTGCATGGATATTGAAGCTTATATTCCCATAGAAGAATAATTGTTTAGGTACTCATTATATACCTTATTCATAAACCTATAATTCATCTACAAGGCAATAGTACAGCGGGAGAGTTTCAAATTCTGAAACTGAAGATTTTTTTTCTGAAATAGATATGAAAATATTTGGTCATCGAGGGGCTGCCGGATTGGTAGCAGAAAATACGCTGGAATCAGTAAAGGAAGCCTTGCGTTTCAAAGTAGATGGGATCGAGATTGATATCCATCAATGCCGTTCTGGAGAGTTAGTCGTGATTCATGATAAAACTTTGGAAAGAACCACCAATGGCAAAGGAGAGGTTTCTGATTTTACACTACGAGAATTACGACAATTCAGTACCGAAGAGGGTTTTTTGATTCCGACTTTACAAGAAGTATTAGCGCTCATTGATGGCAGATGTGAATTAAATATCGAGTTGAAAGGGAAACACACTGCCTTACCCACTTTACAGTTATTGGATGAGTATATTCCAAATTCAAATTGGCAAAACGCTGATTTTATCTTATCTAGTTTTGATCACCAACAACTAAGACAGTTTAGAACAGTTACTTCAAAATACAGAATTGGTGTGCTCACTGAAGAAAGTATTGCTGTTGCTCTACTGGTTGCAAAAGAATTAGAAGCCTTTTCTGTCCATCCGCCAATTCGCAACCTTACCAAAGAAGAAGTTATATTGGCAAAAGACAAGGGTTTTAAGGTATTTGTATGGACAGTAAACGATATATCGTTGATTCGTAAATCAAAATCGTGGAATGTTGATGGAGTGATCACAGATTTTCCGAATTTTGCACTATGAACTATGATTTGATTATTGTGGGTGGTGGTGCTGCGGGTTTTTTTACCGCGATCAATGCCGCAGAACACAATCCAAAATTGAAAATTGCTATTCTGGAACGAGGAAAAGAAGTATTGTCAAAAGTACGAGTTTCTGGAGGTGGGCGATGTAATGTTACTCATGCCGAATTTATTCCTAACGAACTGGTAAAAAACTACCCCAGAGGAGAAAAAGAATTAAAAGGACCTTTCCATACCTTTATGACAGGAGATACTATAGAATGGTTTGAACAAAGAGGTGTTGAGTTGAAGATAGAAGAAGATGGTAGAATGTTTCCGGTTACAGATTCTTCAGAAACTATTATCAATTGTTTTCTGGGAGAAACCAAAAGATTGAATATTGAGGTGTTGACCAATCAAGCGGTAAAAAAAATTCAACCAAAGGATGATTGTTGGAGGATAACTACTAATGCGAGTGATTTTGAAGCCAAGAAATTGATGATTGCAACAGGTAGCAATCCCAAGATATGGAAAATGCTTAAAGATTTGGGTCATTGCATTGTTGATCCGGTTCCATCGCTGTTTACCTTTAATTGCAAAGACTCGAGAATTAAGGAGTTGATGGGAGTGGTTACTCAAGCATCCGTAAAGATTCAGAACTCCAAATTATCTAGTGAAGGCCCATTGTTGATTACGCATTGGGGGATGAGTGGGCCCGCCATTTTGAAGTTGTCGGCCTGGGGAGCAGCAGAGCTGCATGCCCTAAACTACAATTTCGAAATCAAGGTAAATTGGAGGGAATACTACACCTTTGATGAAACCCTTGAAGAACTGAAGATTTTTAAAACAAAAATGGCGAAGCAACAGGTTTCAAAATATACACAGTTTGAGTTGCCTAAAAGACTTTGGCAAAGCCTGGTTACTGCAGCTCAAATTCAATCGGATCAAAAATGGGCAGATATCAATAAAAATCAACTTCAGGCACTAGCCAAAGAGTTAACTGCAGGTGTTTTCACCATAAAAGGGAAGAGTACCTTTAAAGAAGAGTTTGTAACTGCGGGAGGAGTAGATTTGAAAGAGGTTAATTTCAAGACTTACGAAAGTAAAAAACATAAAAACCTATATTTTGCAGGAGAGGTCCTGAATATTGATGCTATTACCGGAGGGTTTAATTTTCAGAATGCTTGGACTGGTGCTTTTATTGCCGCACAAGCTATAAATTCGTAATACAGATGTCTTTCGGCCTGGAGATTACCACAGAATAAAAATTAGATATACCATAACCAAGATGCAAAAGTACATAGCACTATTAAGAGGAATCAACGTAGGTGGCCATAAGAAAATAAAAATGGTTGATCTTACATCCGTGTTTGAGAAATTGAAGTTTAGTAATGTAACTACCTATATACAGAGTGGGAATGTCGTTTTTGAAAGTGAAATGATAGATAAACATACGATTGCCGAAACAATCAAAAAGGGAATCAAAGATACATTTGATTTTGATGTTCCTGTTTTGGTATTGTCTACCAATGTGCTGCTATCGATTTATCATGCTAATCCTTTTTTTACACAATTAGAGAACGAAGAACTGGACGAGAAAAAAATGCTGTTTACGTTTTTAGGAAGCCCCCCTAATGAGTCTCGTATGCATGAAATTTCAGCAGCTTCGCACGAAAAAGAGAAAATTGAGATTAGACACGAAGTGGTATACTTCTATGCAGGCAATGGCTATGGAAAAACAAAACTAAGTAACAATTTTTTTGAAAAAAAATTGAACTGCAGTGCTACTACTCGGAATTTGAAAACTGTGGTTAAATTGTTGGAATTAAGTAATTTGTTGTAGGTTTTAAGAGGGTGTTAACTAGCTATTTTAAGCTTTTTTTCGTAAATTAAAGGAGTTTAACCAATACCTCGTTAACTATGAAAAAAATTACCCTTTTCCTTGTTTTGCTTTTTGTTTTTGATGGATCGGCCAGCTGGGCCAACAATGGGCAACCGATTGAAAAATTGCTATCCGAGTATATCAATAAGATGAATGCCCTTACGCAAGGAACCAATAAAATGGACGTATTAGAGCTGTTTGATGAGAAATATAGTGGAAATACAGTGTATGTAAACTTATCAGGAGCATTGGTAAGGAAAAACTACAGTAAGAAGGATATATCGTCCCAATTAGATGATATTATTGATGATAATAACTACAAGTTCAGGCTGACTCTGGATAAAGTAGTATTCAAAACCCAAAAGGAACGAGCAGGAACCATTTCTGCAGTAGTTAATTTCGAATCTTTTATCGACAAGCGATTGGCAGAAAAAGGAACAATGTTGATGGATATGGTTGCTATTCGAGCCAATGGAGTATGGAAAATCGTACAAAATAATATGGTTCGGGTTTCTGAAGCTAAAGATATAGGAGAATGCGTTTGCTACTTGTATGGTAAAGGGACTACCAAGTTTGTTACCGAAGTATATTTTCCAACAGGGTTAGAATACAGTCAGGAATTTGATGCGTTTCAGGTAACCACCAAAGACAATAAGAGAATTATCAAATCTGATAATAAAGAGTTTTATTGGAGCAGAGATACTGGTAAACTTACGTTTAAAGGAGGGGACATAGGCAGAGCAGAAAATTCTAGAAAAGCTGTAGAATTTGTTTTAAAGAATTTGTATAAAGATTCCTGTGTGAATATTGTGTTTAATTAGCATCAAAAATGATATAAATAAAACCCGCAAAATGCGGGTTTTATTATTTTTAATTGATAATCGTTGAATCTTTCAAAAAACCTCTCCACGAGATTTCTATCGCCTGATTAATATGTTTTTCCTGAAGTTTTAGCTGCTCGTTTTCGTGTATTTTCACCAAAGACACTACATTTCCAAAGAACAATTCTTCCATAACAAGGGTGTTGTATGCTTTGAAGATTTTCTTTTTGATCCCTTTCTTAAAATATTCCTGAATTTCATTGTAATAATCACGTGCCCTATCCTTAAGAGATTGTGGGATCTCTGGAGAACGGGCAATTTGCTCAGAAAATATAAACGCCAAAGGGTTATTGATGAAATAATAAAATAAATTGAGCCACATCACGGTAAATTGCTTTTTTAAATCATCTTCGGGTACATTTCTCATAACTACCGTACCAAAATCCTGAGTAAGCATTAGATATAACTCTGTTATAATTTCTTCTTTATTCTTAAAATGATGATATACTGTTCCATTTGCAACGCCAGATTCTTTGATAATTTGTGAAAGAGAGGTTGCATTAATCCCTTGTTTAGTAATTAATTCTAGAGTAGTCTGTAAGACTATTGCTTTTTTGCTCATACAAAAACTTATTCCTTATTCTTCATTTAATTTAATCGCCATATGCCAAAATTTAACGCAGTCGCAAAAGCAACCCAGGCAATATAAGGGATAAGTAGGTAAGCGGCAGTTTTGTTTACAACTTTAAACCATCTAATGGTAAAAAATAACAGGATAAAAAGGGCAATAATATCCAGTAATGCAATTAATGGGTTTTGCAATCCAAAGAAAAAAATGGACCATGCAGCATTCAGTAATAACTGAAACCCAAAATGATATAACGCAATTTTTACCCATTTATGATAAAAACCTTTGCTCCATACAATTCCTGCTGCAACACCCATCATAATATATAAGACCGCCCATACCGGCCCAAAAAGCCAGTTTGGTGGGGTAAATGAAGGCTTATTAAGTGTTTGATACCACGTATCGATAGATGTCTTAGTAGCAATACTACTTAAAAAACCTATTAAAAGGCATAATACGACGGCAATACCAATACGAAATAACTTTATTTTCATTAAAATGAGTTAGTGCAATACTAAAATAGCAATTTATTTTAACTACTTATACTTTTAAGTCCTATACAGCACTTATATTTGCTTAAATTTTATCCCATGAACGATTATCTTGAATTTACTTCTTCTGTTGGTGCAAATTTACCAAAAGAAGGAATAATAAGCTGTTCTTCTCCGAGTAATATTGCTTTAGTGAAATATTGGGGGAAACGCCCAGTGCAGTTGCCAGAAAATGCATCAATCAGTTTTACACTGGATGCATGCAAGACAACAACTTCACTTAAATATGTGCATCAAGATCTAATTTCAGAGGATTTTAATTTCACCTTACTTTTTGAAGGAAAACCCAAACCTGAATTCCGCCCGAAAATTAAGAAGTTCTTCGAACGTATCGAAAAATATGTTCCTTTTTTAAAAAAATACGCTTTTACTATTGAAACGAGTAATACATTTCCGCATAGTAGCGGGATAGCTTCTTCGGCAAGTGGTATGAGTGCATTAGCATTCTGCATCATGCAGTTAGAGCAAATGATACATCCTGAAATGACCAATGAAGAATGTTTGCAAAAAGCTTCATTTTTGGCACGATTGGGGTCTGGCAGTGCCTGTCGCAGTATAGAGGGACCTATGACAGTTTGGGGAAAGCACCAGGAGATAACTGGAAGTAGTGATGGCTTCGCAGTCAAATTTCCATATCCAATACACGAACATTTCGATAACTATCAGGATACGATTTTGTTGATAGACAAAGGCGAAAAACAAGTAAGTAGCACTGTAGGTCATGATTTGATGCATGGACACCCTTTTGCCTCCAAGAGATTTGAGCAGGCAACAGAAAACATAACAAAATTAAAAGAGGTATTGACTTCTGGGGACCTTGATGCTTTTATTGAGATTGTAGAGAGTGAAGCCTTGACACTACATGCGATGATGATGACTTCGTTACCGTATTTTATTTTGATGAAACCCAATACGCTGTTGGTGATTGAGAAAATTTGGGAATATCGTAAAAAAACAGGATCCAAGATATGTTTTACTTTGGATGCGGGTGCAAATGTTCATGTTTTATACCCAAATTCGGAAAAAGAACAGGTTTTGGAGTTCATTACTAGCGAGTTAGTTGCGTATTGCCAGAATGGGCAGTATATTTGCGATAAAGTAGGATGGGGAGCAAAAATATTGTAACTTTATCCTAGTAAGGCGACATATAAGATATAGATATACCCAGAACTAATGAAAGGACCACTATTTTATTCTAAGATATTATTGTTTGGAGAATACGGAATTATTAAAGACTCCAAAGGGCTTTCTATTCCTTACAATTTTTTCAAAGGCGCCTTAAAAGTTGCTGATGATTTGGATCAAGAAGCCAAAGATTCTAACCAAAACCTTAGAAATTTTGCAAAATACTTAGCAGAGATCCAGGAGCAAGGTGTGGTCAAGTTTGACTTACAAAAGCTTCAAGAAGATATCGATGCCGGGATGCATTTTGATAGTAGTATACCTCAAGGTTATGGAGTGGGAAGTAGCGGAGCATTGGTAGCTGCGATTTATGACAAATATGCCGAGGATAAAATTACCGTTCTTGAGAATCTAACCAGAGATAAGCTATTAAAGCTGAAAGAAATTTTTGGATTGATGGAGTCATTCTTCCACGGTAGCAGTTCTGGATTGGATCCATTGAATAGTTACTTAAGCCTACCAATTTTAATACATTCTAAAGATAATATTGAGCCTGCAGGGATTCCTTCGCAAAGTACAGAACACAAAAAAGGAGCAGTTTTCTTGTTAGATAGTGGTATTGTTGGTGAAACTGCACCAATGGTTAGTATTTTTATGGAAAACATGAAACAAGAAGGTTTCAGAAACATGCTTAAGGATCAATTCGTGAAATATACCGATGCTTGTGTTGATGATTTTCTTAAAGGAGACGTAAAATCTTTGTTTTCTAACATCAAGCAACTATCACACGTGGTATTGGATAATTTCAAGCCAATGATTCCAAAACAGTTCCATACGCTATGGAAAAATGGAATTGAGACCAACGATTACTACCTTAAACTTTGTGGTTCTGGCGGAGGTGGTTACATCTTAGGTTTTACCCAGGATTTTGAAAAGGCTCAAGCTTCACTTAAAGACTACAAGTTAGAAGTGGTTTACAACTTTTAGGGATTAACTCATGTTGTTGAGTAGGAGAAATAAACTCTTTTTTTTAAAACTATTGAGTTTGTTTTCTGTGGTGCGTGGTTATAACATTCTAATCATCATCATCGCTCAGTATCTTACCTCTATTTTTATTCTGGCTCCTCATATCAAGCTGAGAAATGTTGTTTTTGATCCTAATCTTTTTGTGATTGTATTAGCGTCTGCTGGAGTAATTGCAGGAGGGTATATCATTAATAACTTCTACGACAAAGAAAAAGATTTGATCAATAGGCCTCAAAAGACCATGCTTGATCGTTTGGTAAGTCAGCAGACTAAACTTACAGGGTATTTTCTTTTAAATTTTTTGTCAGTAGTATTGGCAAGCTATGTGTCTTTTAGGGCGGTGGCTTTCTTTTCGCTTTACATCTTTGCAATTTGGTTCTATTCTCATAAACTAAAGAAATTTCCAATTGTTGGAAATACAGTGGCATCTATACTCGCCATTATTCCATTCTTTGCGGTTTTTATCTATTACAGGAACTTTGATGAGGTCATTTTTGTTCATGCTACCTTTTTGTTTTTGATGCTCATGATTAGAGAAATGATAAAGGATTTGGGGAACTTGAAAGGGGATATGGCACAAAATTATAAAACCATTCCTGTAGCCTATGGAGAATTGACTTCAAAACGAATCATAAGTGTCCTTATTTTGATTTCTTGTGGGCCTATCTACCTCTTGTTAACCACTTATGAGATTGGGTATATGTATTTGTATTTTTATCTCTGTGTGGCACTACTTTTTATCTTGCTACTTGCCCTTTGGATATCAAAAGGGAGAACACATTATGTTTGGTTACACAATATCCTGAAATTAATTATTGTTGCAGGTACTTTTAGTATTGTTCTTATCGATGTCAATATGATTTTGGATCGAATTCTCTGGTAAAATAAAACAGCCGTAGTAAAAACTACAGCTGCTTTAATTTGTCTTGTTCTTTGTTGATCGAAAACTACGCTTGTGGCTTTACGATTTTTAAAGTTAATTGAAATAACTTGTTTCCGATTTTTACGTTTTCAAGCGCTACTTTCTTGTAGTTTAATCGTGCTTTTACGTAATCTTCAATGATTTCTTTTTCTGCATCTACAGAAAGTACTACGATTTCTCCTTTGTTATTCAAAACAAATTCGATATCTGCTTTTAGTTCTTGTTTCTCTACTTTAATTTCTGGTCTCTCTAATAATACTGCGATTTGATCTCTTAGATCTTTTTCAGCATTTTTAGTAGGGTTCTCATTAGAAGCAAATAACGAACTTGTTCCTAATACAATTGCTAATACTACTACGGCTAACTTTTTCATTGTTTTTGGGTTTTAAGATTTGAGATTATTAAATAAATATTGTTGTTTTTGTTTTACAAGACAAATTTAGATCGAGTGTGTATTTTTTTTGAGGTTTGTTGTTTATTAGAACGTATCATTAGGATTACGTTTAAGTTAAAATGTGTGCGTTTTAACGTAAATTAAACTTTGATTAAAACATACTTTTTATATGTTTACTTTTCGAGGTTAATAGTAGAATAGATTTTAGTGTTGCTGTATTCTTAGTAAAGGATTCAAAACGATGCGAATTTTTCGTTTTTCAGACCTTTCTAATGTTTCCTTAATGTTAAGAAATACTTTTTTTGAATTTCTTAAAAATGAATTTAAACCACTATAAATCAGTTTTTTACATGTTAATTTATTGTTAATGAAATCTTAGAATTTCTCTAATGATGTATAAAGAAAGGATCAGTAGATTTTTGATCAAAGTTTAATAAAAATAGCTAAAACTAGTTAATGGAAAATCAATTACTAAAAGTCGCTTTGGCGCAAATAGCACCGGTGTGGTTAAACAAGGAAGGGACCCTGCGAAAAATTGAAAACTCGATGCGAGAAGCTGCAGCTCAAAAAGCCGAATTAATCATTTTTGGAGAAGCTTTATTACCGGGGTATCCTTTTTGGGTTTCTCTTACCGATGGGGCTCAATTTGATAGTGCTGTACAAAAGGAAATACATGCGCACTATGCCCAAAACGCTGTTGTAATTGAACAAGGAGATCTGGATACTGTTTGTACGATTGCCAAAGAACATAATTTGGCAGTATATCTGGGGATCATAGAACGCCCTTTGGATAGAGGAGGTCATAGTTTGTATGCATCCTTAGTTTATATTAATCAACAGGGAGAAATCAAGTCGGTGCACAGAAAATTACAGCCTACCTACGAAGAGCGATTAACCTGGGCTCCAGGAGACGGAAATGGCCTTAGAGTACACCCTCTTAAAGCATTTACTGTTGGGGGGTTGAATTGTTGGGAAAACTGGATGCCTTTGCCTAGAACGGCTTTGTATGGTCAGGGAGAGAATCTGCATATTGCGGTTTGGCCAGGTAGTGATTATAATACCAAAGACATTACGCGCTTTATTGCGAGAGAATCCAGATCTTATGTTATATCCGTGTCAAGCTTGATGCGAAAAGATGATTTCCCGAAAGACACACCGCATCTCAACGAAATTTTAAAGAACGCTCCGGAGATTTTAGGAAACGGAGGATCTTGTATTGCCGGACCGGATGGCGAATGGGTGATGGAGCCTGTATTGCATACAGAAGGACTATTGATAGAAACACTCGATTTTAACAGAGTATTCCAAGAAAGACAAAACTTTGACCCGGTAGGTCATTATTCAAGACCAGATGTAACGCAGCTTAGTGTGAATCGCGAACGACAAAGCACGGTGTGGATTGATGAAGAATAGTTGTTTTCCTTGTTTCTAAAGAACTATCTTTGCACAAAAATAAATACATGAGTCGAGGAGGTAATTTTGGCAAAGGAAATAACAGAGGGAAATTTGGGAGTAATTCAAAAAGAAAACCATCTTCCAAAAGTGGTGCGCCTGTAAGGAAACCAAAGAATGTGGTAAAACAAGAATCCGATGAGATTCGACTCAATAAATTTGTAGCTAATTCTGGAGTATGTTCCAGAAGAGAAGCAGATCTGTATATCCAAACAGGAAGTGTATGGGTGAATGGAAAACCAGTGACCGAGATGGGTTATAAGGTGAAGCTTACCGATGAGGTAAAGTTTGATGGTCGTCTCATCACACCCGAGAAGAAAGAATATATCTTATTGAACAAACCCAAAGGTTTTATTACGACAACAAGCCCTGATAAAAACCGAACGGTTATGGAGCTTGTGGCAAACGCTTCAAGAGTCAAGCTTAAGCCTGTGGGGAGATTAGAACGCAATACTACAGGTTTGTTGTTGTTTACCAATGATGTTGACCTTGAGAAAAAACTAACGCATCATAATACCGATGTGCGAAAGATTTTTCATGTAGAGTTGGATCGAAATCTTAAGTTCGAAGACATCGAGAAGATCCAAAATGGTGTGAAGCTAGACGAGGGCTATATCGAAGTTGAAGAAATCTCTTATATCGAAGGCGCTTCAAAAAAAGAAATAGGAATCCAATTGAGTTCTACAAAGAACAATATCATACACAAGCTTTTTGAGCATTTTAGATATGATGTAATCAAATTGGATAGAGTAATTTTTGGTGGCCTAACCAAGAAAGACTTACCTCGTGGTCACTGGAGAAAACTAACCGAACAAGAAGTGATCAATCTGAAGATGTTGTAAGTACTTCATTAGTTTTGTTTCCTCGCATCTTGTAAATTTCCCAGGTTAAAAATCCAAAAACAATTAGATATTCTAAAGCTACCATCCATAGGTTTTCTTTGAAATCAGGATGAATGTAAGCCGTATAGCTAAATATAATGGTGAAAGACCATATTACCGGAAATCTATACTTGGTAAACACACATAATGCTAATGGTACGGCCAAATACCATGGATGTACTGTGGTCGATAAGAAATAATATGCACAAATACCTAACACCATAGCAGTGATCATTTGTGGTGTGGATTTGTTTTTTCTGAAAAATGTGAGGGCCAAAAGAATACTTATAGTTACCAATGGAAGGATTTTACCAGCGGTTTCTATCACGTTCCAACCTACAATTTGATAACCAATCCAGCGTATGATAAAGTAAATACTGGCATTAAACTCAAAATTCTGAAACCAAAGACTAATGGTTTTGGTAAAGTTTTGTACAAAAGATTCAGATAAAAAGGGAGCAAAAGTCAAGACTACTGTTGTTAAAACTATAACGTAAAACCCTGTTAATCTCAATAGCCCCTGGAGAGGTTTCGATTTTTGATTCTCTTTCTGTGCTAAAACAAACTTCTGAAAGAATATTGGCAAGAAAAGCATAGGAATTAACTTCACCGAAATAGAAAATGCAAAAATGACTCCAGCCCAATACCAATATCCTTTATGTAAAAGGTATAAAGCCCAAACTAAGAAAAATACCATAATGGCTTCAAAATGAAGGTTTCCGGTAAGTTCGATGATGATAAATGGATTTAAGATATACCAGAATATATGATATGTCGGTATTTTGAGTGATGCTAATAGCTTTTTTCCAAAGAAAAAGGTGCCGACATCGGCCAAAATGAGTAGTACTCTAAATACCATAGCAGAACCTAGGATGCTCTTGTTGGCAAAAATTGCAGCAATCAAATAGCCTAATTGGCTAATGGGGGGATAATTGGTGAAATGACTTCCATTTAGTGTTCCCATACCTGCATAGAGCTCTGCAGCCTGATCGATAGGAGCATTGCCTTGGGCAACCCAAACTTCGGGTAAGGATAGGTAAGGATTGTACCCTTCTAATAGCATTCTTCCGTCCCAGATAAAACGATAAAAATCTTGTGATAGATTGGGGATGGCAAACAAAAACACCAATCGAAAAAGTAGGGCAGCAATGGCAAGAAATCTCCATTGAGTAGTGTTTTCCTGGATGAGCTTATAGTATATAACAAACAAGCCTCCCCAAAGGAAAATCATTTTTACAAAATCAGTTCGGACTAATTGGTAGGCAAAACTCCAATAAAATAATAACCCCAGTACAACAAGAAGTATGGAAAACTTATGGTATTTCCATTGTTGTAACATTATAGCTTAGAGGTTACCGACTTAAAGAATACAAAACCAAAACCAAGGAATAGCATGATGTGGAATAAAAACAGACCAAAATCCTGCAATTCGAATGCGCTATACAATGCAAAGCCGAAATAGGCCATCAGCAGGGCTTCTATAATCGTATTCCCCGAAATATTTTTGTTGATATATTTATTTCCTTTCCAGGAGTCTTTCAACGATTTTACATTGAACTTTGGAGTACGTACGAATTCACTTTTCTTTCCAAAATGACCTTCAAGTACTGCCATCGAATTGTGAACAGAGAATCCCATTGCAATAGAGAAAAAAGTAAAGAACATTTTGATGTATTCCATAAAATTCCAGAATCCTTTTCCGTGTATTTTTTTGAAAGTAAACCAATAACAAAAGAAAAAGATTACGGTGCTCAACGCAAAGAAGGCGATCACATTAAAATACCAACTAAACATTGGGTTGCTGTTCTTGATATACATCACAGGTACACTTAGGACAGCTACCAGCAATACTAACAAAAACATGCTACTATTTAGTAAGTGGAAAAAGCTATGAAACTTTGTTTTGAAAGGAACCGACTTGTCTTTAAGCAGTTTCCAGTATAATTTTTGGAAGTTTTCGGCAGCACCTTTGTTCCACCTAAATTGTTGAGAACGCGCAGCGCTTATCACTACCGGTAATTCTGCAGGGGTTTCTACTTCCTCCAAGTATTTAAATTTCCATTTCTTCAACTGGGCACGGTAACTAAGATCAAGATCTTCGGTAAGCGTATCTCCTTGCCAGTTTCCAGCATCTTCTATACATTTCTTTCTCCAAACTCCTGCGGTACCATTAAAATTGATAAAGTGGTCTTTATAATTTCTTCCTACCTGTTCCATAGTAAAGTGGAAATCCAGAGCAAATGCCTGAATTTTGGTCAACATCGAATAATCTCGATTAATATGTCCCCATCGAGTTTGTACCACTCCAATATTCTCATCTTTGAAATAAGGAATCGTCTGTAATAACCATTTCTTACCTGGTAAAAAATCGGCATCAAATATGGCAATAAACTCTCCTTTGGCAATTTTAAGTCCTTCTTTCAAGGCTCCGGCTTTAAACCCAGATCGATCTTCTCTTCGGATATGCTTTATATCTAATCCTGTTTTCTGAAGTTTTTCGATATGAGCAGCTGTAGAAACCACAGATTCATCTGTAGAATCATCAAGTACCTGAATTTCTAGCTTCTCTTTTGGGTATTCTAACTCTGCGATATTATCCAGTAAACGATCCATCACATACAATTCGTTAAAAACAGGTAACTGTACAGTAACATGAGGGATTTCTTCTGGATTGGAAAAATCAAAAGTGGGAGCATTATCAGGTTGCTTTCGTGCTTTTAAATAATTAGAAAGCAGATTCAGTTGTGCCAAACTATACATAAAAATAATGAGTAGGGCCAATGTATACGTTATAATGATAGCAATATCCATTATGAAAAGCTATATTTAAAAATCCAACTTAAAATCTTAACGCCTGCAAATATAGCACCTTTTATGGTTCCTGAAACTTTTGAGACACCAATTCTCTTTTTATAGCGAACTGGGATTTCGGTATAACTATAATGCTTTTTTAATGCTTTTAGTTGCATTTCTACAGTCCAGCCATAGGTTTTATCTACCATTTCTAAGTCAAGAAGTTTGTCGTACTTAATAGCTCTGAAAGGACCAAGATCGGTAAATTTTGCATTAAAAAAAAGTTTCATCAAACTGGTTGCTAGCCAATTACCGAATATTTGCGGAAAAGTCATAGAACCAGATTCTCGCAGATTTTTTACTCTGGCACCGATCACAAGGTCTATATCCTTTTCTATTATGGGGTTGACAATTTTTGTAAGTTCTTCGGGATAGTCGCTGTAATCACCATCCAAAAACACCACTATTTCGGGTTTAATATCTTGCGCTGCGATATACTCCATCCCTTTCAAGCAAGCAAAACCATATCCTTTTTGAGGTTCTTTCAATACTGTGGCTCCAGCATTTTTTGCCACACTTTCTGTATGATCTGTAGAATTATTACTCACTACGATTACCTCCTGAACAATGTCAGGAATTTCTTTAATAACATGAGCAATAGAATCTTCTTCGTTAAAAGCTGGTATGATTACTTTTATGATTGGTGGCATTATAATGAAGCGTTGGGGTTGTCTCTTTTAAAGCTGAAAACGTCGGTCCACTCACCGGTTTTAATATCATTTACATAACGTTCTGCTTTGAAAAGTTTGCTGTTTCTATACAGTAGACAATATCCTTCTTTTTTATTGTTTTTATATTGGTATTTTCGCGTTATTCCGGCTGCAATATCGTAAATAATCCACCATTTCTCGGCTTTGTCATTAATAAAATGACCTTCTTTTACTAATTCTTTGGTTTTAGAATAATAATACCAATAGCCATGTTTCTTGTTATTCTTAAAGTGTCCTTCTTTAGAAACAACACCATTGGGATAGTAAAAATGCCAAAAATCTACTTTAACTCCATCTTTTAACCAACCTTCGGCTTTTACAGTACCATCTGCGTAAAAATCGTAATGATATTCTTTTTGCGAAAACGCAGTGAGGCCAGAAAATACAACGGCTAAGATGAGAAGTAACGATTTATGAATCATGATGTATTAGTTAACAACACTGCATTAGACGAAAGCTAATAGGGATACTAACATTTTTTTTAAAGTTAATGAATTAAAAATGCCACACCTAATTTTTGGATGTGGCATTTGTATGAAGAAAGTATTCCAGTATGTATGCTTATTTATTGTTTACGTAATTCATCAAATCCACATCATTACCTAATAAAACTTCTGTAGGATTGATTCTACCTTCTAACTTATCATTCTCTAATTTCAGTACCCCTCTTGGGCATACTGCAGAGCAAATTCCACAACCTACACAACTCGATCGTACAATATTCTCTCCTTTTTGGGCATAAGATCTTACATCGATACCCATCTCACAATAGGTAGAACAATTTCCGCAAGAAATACATTGTCCTCCATTTGTAGTAATTCTGAATTTTGAGAATAATCGTTGTTGAAATCCTAGGATTGCAGCCATAGGACAACCAAATCTACACCAGGCACGGTTACCTAGTATGGGATAAAATCCTGTACCGATTACTCCAGAGAATATGGAACCGATATATAAACCATAAGCAGATCTCATCGTTCCAGCCTTAATTAAAAATACTTCGTTTGTAGTACCGGAAAAATGCATCGCTACAAGAGCAATAATCACTGCAAAATACCCTATTGCACCATATCTGGCATCTTTACCTAATTCTTTTCTTTTGAATAATAAGACTCCGGCAAAAACTAGCGTTAAGAAAACAGCAACGCTAATCAAGAATACATCTTTTGTCAGCCAATATTTTTTGGGATCATAACCTAAATAGGTATACACGACCGCAGTAGTCATTACTACAGAAAAAACAAGTACGGTATGAATTAACCATCTTTCTAGTTTCCATGCGCTTACTTTTTTGCTGGATAATTGTCTGAATGCATCTCCTGCAGTTTCGGCCAATCCACCACAACCACAAACCCATGAGCAATACCATCTTTTTCCATATTTATAGGTAAGGAACGGAGAAATTACAAAAATGGATAATATACCAAGTGCTAATAGACTAAGACCAATAGTTTCAGTCTTGATAAAGGCATCTATTCTATATTGATCAAAGTTATAATAATTCAAAGGCCACATATTTTTAAGATCATAGTAAGGCACATCTGAATTCATAACATACATAAATTCGGGTATCAAAAATGCAAAACCTAATTGAAAAAACATTACCGAAACAGTTCGCAACTGTTGGTATCTATTATGTCTGTATTTCAGAATGAATTTATATCCAAAAGCAAGAATAGCTATAGTGTATAAGGTTCCATAAACGAACCACTGGCTTGCTGGTCTACCACTTAATAAATTACTTAGGGGATCAAAAAGCGAAATCAATCCTGTATTGGCTTCTCCGTTTGTACCCATTCCCAATAATTCTGGATAAAAGTACAACACAATATAAAATGCGGTAAGCACTACTCCGGTAAGCCATCCTAAAACTCCTCGAGAAGACATCGACTTGAACCAAACACCGTCATTTTTTATTCCTTCAAGTTTTGTGAGATAGGCATTGTTGGCAAATAAAACTGTACCCAGGGTAATCAAGCCCAAAGCAGCGGTTAAAAAGATTCCTTTGTTAGGGAAATTGGTATTGGCAAGAGCCAGTATCATGATAAACATTCCTACAAAGCCAATAGCTAGTGCTACTTTTTGTTTGGTTGTAATTCCCTTGGCATCTGGACTAGCAAGAGACATACTATGATTTAATTTGTTACTCATTTCTAATATTTTTTAGTCAAAAGACTTTTGTTGTTTTGATTTTTTGAAGCTTATGCAGTTTGAAATTGATGACTGTTATAAGCCGAAAGAATTTGGGATTCATGTTTTTTGTAGAATTCCGGATCGAAATTAGCTTCAGCCAGATTGGTCATGACGTAATCCACATCTCTTTTTTCGGTCAGCCAACGATCAAAAACCTCGTGTCTCATTCGTATCCCAAAGGTGTTGATCCCCAAAAATTCTTTGGTGTCCTTATGGAAGGATACGGTGATACATTTGGTATCGTCTTCGTGTTTCCAATGAAATTGTTGTTCGTATTCTTGTGGTCTACCAAATACCCAACCATAGGTTTGATATTCAATATCCATAAATTTTGCACTATTAAACCAGTGTCCAGGTTTGTATTCAATTCGATTTCCGCAGATTGTTTGTGCTACCGTTTCACCCATCATACGTCCAGTATACCAAACGGCTTCGATAGGTCTTCGCATTCCAATAGATTCGTGTTGTTCTGCACAGTCACCGATAGCATAGATATTAGGGATATTGGTTTCTAAAAACCGATTTACCTTGATTCCACGGCCTAATTCTATCCCAGAGTCTTTTAAGAAATCAATATTTGGAGATACTCCGGCAGTTAATCCAACAACCTCACAATCAATTACTTCTCCGGTTTCTTGTACAACGACCGCTCTGGCTTTACCATTTTCGTCGGCCAAAATTTCTTTTAGGTTAACTCCTAATCGTAAATCAATATGATGATTTAGGATATGTCTATTGATCATTGCGCTCTCTCCAGCAGGTAATACACCATTCCAGAAACTATCTTCTCTTACCAAAAAAGTAACCGGAATACTTCTAGAATGTAACATTTCGGCTAATTCGATTCCGATCAATCCACCACCTACTACTACAGCCCTTTTACATGTTTTATTATCGGGAGCATAATTCTCTAGATTCTCCAGATCTTGTTTATGGTACATTCCCATGACACCATCCAAATCCTGACCAGGCCATCCAAACTTATTGGGTTTTGAACCTGCTGCGATAATAAGCTTATCGTAGCTCATGGTCTCTCCAGAATCAAAGACTAATTCGTTGGATTCATGCTTTACTTGAGATACAAAACCTTGTTTAAGTTCGATATTGTTCTTTTCCCAGAACCAATTTTCATAGGGTTGTGTATGTTCAAACTTCATATGCCCCATATATACATACATCAACGCTGTTCTGGAAAAGAAGTAATCTGTTTCGGCAGAAATGATGGTGATTCTTTTGTCAGACATTTTACGAATATGCCGAGCAGCAGTGACCCCCGAAATACCATTTCCGATAATAACGATGTGTTCCATAAGTGATAGTTGTTGATTGTCAATTTTTAATGAGAAGTGAAAACTTCCCAAAGTAAGTCGTACATAAATATAAGAACTTAAGAGCTTCAAATAATTTAGAATCAGTCTAAAAACAATTGAGTTTGTAAGGAACGAGAACTAAATCGAACATGGTTCACTTTGTTTCTGGTTGTAGAAAACAAATTGAACAAAATCAAAATTTATTTGTAAGCAGCACATTTTGGGTGCGACTGATTGACCGTTACCAAGGTAATCTAGAATTGTAGAAAATTAGGATTTATCTTCATTATAAAGGATAAATAGACAAAAAAAATACTCATGAAAAAAGTAATCATCATCGCAATATTGTTGATCTCCCAATTAGGGTTTTCTCAAAGTACGTCGGAGTTTTTCAAAAAAGCGGACGCATTTTTTAAAACCTATGTGGTTAACGGTAAAGTAAACTATACAGAGATTAAGAAAGACCCCTCTTCATTAAATGAATTGATCGATCAGGCCGCAAAAATTCGAGTTTCGAAAAGTGAGCCTAAAACATTTCAAGCTTTTTATATTAATGCCTATAACTTGGCAGTGATAAAAGGAGTAACGAATAAATATCCAGTAAAATCACCGTTGAACATTAAAGGGTTTTTTGATAAAACCACTTACAATCTAGGAGGTAAGCAAACTACGCTTAATGATTTGGAGAATAAGATCCTTCGGAAGAATTTTCCAAAAGAAGCTAGGTTTCACTTTTCTTTGGTATGTGCTGGTTTAGGATGTCCCCCAATTATTTCTGAAGCATATACCCCTGAGTCTTTAGATAAACAATTACAACGTCAAACGACCAAGGCGCTTAATAATCCAAGGTTTATCAAGGTAAAAGGAAACAAAGTACAGTTGTCTCAAATCTTTGAGTGGTACAAAGAAGATTTTACCCATAATGGGTCAGAAATCGATTATGTAAATCAATTCAGAAAAGAAAAGATTCCTGCCAAAGCTAAGATCTCCTACTATCCATACAACTGGAATTTAAATGCAATCAAATAAATAATCATAATAATTAACTACATGTTGTTAAAATTAGGGAGTGATATGCCCTGTGTGTTTTAGTAATATGATAAATACTCAAAAAATGAAATCAACTAAAAACATCGTAACCACTTTTTTATTTTTGTTCGCGATCACTGTAGGATTTGCACAAGACGAAGATGATCAGGGAGGTTCGGTAATTCAAACATTAACACCCTCAAAATTAATAGGTAAAGGTCAATACGATATTAAATGGTTCAATAACCTATATACGCAGACTAGAGCAGCGAACGATAATGGAGATGTAACCAAAGATTTGGATAGAGAAACTTTTTTCACTTCAACTTTGGAGGCTTACACTGGGGTTGGGGATAACAAACGATGGAATGTTGGATTGATATTAGAGTTTAGATCAAATGTAGTAGGAGATAGAGGTGCGCTAGAGGTTTTTCAGTTTGATGGAGAAAGTAATACTGCAAGATCAGGATTAACATCAATTGCTCCGTCGGTAAAGTTTGTTCCTTTTAAAAATGTAAATAACTTTTCGATCCAAAGTTCATTTTTTATTCCATTAGTGGATAATGAATTTGAAAATGGAGTGTTTTTTGATCAAAACGGATTTATTTGGCAAAATCGTTTCTTTTATGATTATACATTTCCTGGGAATAAGTTCCAATTATTTACTGAGTTAAACTCTGAATTAAACTTTGGAGAAGAAGATATCGTAGAAAACGGAACTTCAGTTCAAGGAAGTTTTGCAAATAATAGTATTCGTCTAACTCCGGGAGTATTTTTTAGTTACTTCCCAAGCTCAAAATTTACGGTGTTGGCTTTAGCGCAACATTCTCAACTAATTGATTTGGGGAATGATTTCGAACAAGATTTTACCGCACTAGGCGGAGGAGCAAAGTATCAGCTTACCAAAGAATTAAATATAGAAGCACTTTATACCAATTTTGTCCGAGGAAATAGTACTGGATTAGGTGAAACTTTTAATATAGGTTTAAGAGCCGTATTCTAATAAAATTGTATTTTCAGCAGTAAAAAAACGAATGAAAAAGGTTTTTTTACTGCTTTTTACAATCATTGTAAGTGGATGTTCGGGTCAGCAAAACAAGATTAATGGGATTAGTTTTGTTGGCTCTCCACAAGAGATAGGTCCCGAAACTATCGATCCCGTGGTGCAACTAAATGCCAATTGGGCTGCGGTGATGCCTTTTGGGTTTCTTAGAAATCTGGAAACACCGACTGTAGTATTTAATATCGACAGACAATGGTGGGGAGAACGAAGGGATGGTGCCAAAAAAACCATAGAACTACTTAACGCCCGAGGTATAAAGGTGATGTTAAAGCCACAAATCTGGGTTTGGAGAGGTGAGTTTACTGGTAATATTAACATGAAATCTGAAGAACAATGGAAACAATTAGAGAAATCATACAAGGACTTTATTCTTTTGTACGCCAGTTTAGCTCAAGAAATGCAAGTACCAATTCTATGTATCGGCACAGAGCTGCATACGTTCGTGCAAACCAGACCAAAGTATTGGAACGATTTAATCAAAGAAATCAGAGGTATTTATAAGGGCAAGTTGACCTATGCCGAGAACTGGGATCAGTTTGAAAAGGCTCCTTTTTGGAGCCAGTTGGATTATATCGGGATAGATGCATACTTTCCTGTCTCAGATAGTCATACGCCAAGTATAGAAGAATTAAAGTCGGGTTGGCAAAGACATAAAGCAAAGATTGTAGCTTTAAAAGACAAAATAAAAAAGCCTGTTTTGTTTACTGAATTTGGATATCGAAGTATCCATTATACAGGCAAAGAACCCTGGGATTCTAGCAGAAATCAGGGACAAACTAATCTGGTAGCGCAAAACAATGCATTATCAGCGTTGCATGAAGAATTCTGGCAAGAAAAATGGTTTGCCGGAGGGTTTTTATGGAAATGGTATCACAATCATGATGATGTAGGCGGGAAAAACAATAATCGTTTTACCATTCAGAATAAACCTGCAGAAGCATTAATTAGATCTTTATATAAAATTGAATAGATATCTATCATATTGTATAGGTTTGGTAATCATCTTTTTCTTTTCCTGTAAAAGTGATGATGATCAGGTTGTGGACAATACATTGGCCGCTCTGGTAGCTGTCAATACTATAGAAATTGATAATGTGATTGCTTGTGCCAGTTCATCTCCAGACCAACAAAATGAGACCATTACCTATCTTTATCCCAGACCTGGAGCCACAGATATCAGATATTTTGAAACATCTTCTCTAGATGTGGATAAAAATGATTTTACTGCCTACCGCAGCGTTGCTATAGCTCCTACTGATTTTTTTAATGGATATCTCAAAAAATTCAATAGAATTTCAGACAATGAAAAATGGGTGATCATCACCTTTTTTGAAAATGAAGTTCTTCATATTTCTAATCCGATTCGGCTGAAACATCTTACAAAACCTACAGAATTTAGTGATCAAGTAACCATTGATACAGGAGTTGCAGGGATGCCAATATTTAGTTGGAATGATGGGGTTTTTGATGATAACAAGATCTATTTTCAAGTCGTTTCTGATCGTAATGACGAATTATTATCAGGTACATATACTTTCGAAAGGCAATTTCAATACTACAAATTAGATAATGTTGTCCTTAATATTACCAGAGATACTCCTCCTACTTTAGAGGTAGGAGAAGATTATGGATATACATTGATGGGAGTGAGCGAGGATAATTGGGTCAATCTTTTGCTTCAAAGGCAATTTCAGCCTTGATTTATCCCATAATCTTGTAAGCTAAGCCATACTCATTCGTCTATAGCAGTACAAAAAAATTGCTATGAAGAAGATCCTAATTTCTCTGGTTTTCTTGATGTCTTGTTGTGCTTTTTCTCAAGATGCGGTAGTTACAGAATTACGCATTAATGGATTGAAAAGAACCAAGGAATCTTTTATAAGAAAATTAGTTAAGGTAAAACCGGGTGCTGCCTATGATTCATTACGTGTAGCTACCGATATAGAACGTCTAAAAAGACTTCCGGGAGTCGCCAATGCCGAGTCAGAGCTGCAAAAAGAAGGATCTGATTATGTGATTACCTATACTATTGAAGAAAACTTCACCATAATTCCTGGGATCAATATTGCTACCGATAACAATGATGAGTTTGCGTTTCGGGTTTCGCTTTTCGAATTTAATTTATTAGGAAGAAATCAGATTTTAGGTGGATTTTATCAACGAGATGTCTTTGATTCGTATGGGGGATATTGGGAAGCTCCTTACCTTTTTACCAATAAGTTTGGATTTGGGATCAATTACAAAAACCTGGTCTCTCAAGAACCTGTTTTCTTCGAAAATGACAACACTGTAAATTATCGATTTGATACCAGGACTTTTGAAGCAAATCTGTTATACGAATTTAATTTTCACAATAGAGCAGAAGTAGGGATTAACATCGCCAGCGAAGAATATGATTTTCTGGACGGTGATCTGCCTTTGGGAACTCCAACTCGGCTTACGGCAGATAAAATCACATATAGAGGAGAATACGAGTATAATGATATTGATATCGATTATCAGTATGTGTCTGGTTTTAGAAGTTTATTGGATGTACGTTTTGTAACTGGTGGAGAAGGGTTACTCAACGACTTTTTTATTGGAAGAAATGATTTTGAATATTTCAAAAAAGTCGGAAAACTCGGGAACTGGGCAAGCCGATTGCGATTGGCTTATGCATCAAACGACGATACTCCTTTTGCTCCTTTTGCTGTAGATAACCAATTGAATATTCGTGGTGCAGGAAACACCATTGATAGAGGTACTGCAGCCATTGTTTTGAATACAGAATATCGCCACACCTTTTACGAAAAAGGTTGGTTTGTAGTGCAGAGTAATGTTTTTATTGATACAGGAACGTGGCGTAATCCGGGAGGAGATCTGGTAGAATTAGTAGATGGCAGCACCTTGCGATTTTATCCTGGTTTAGGAATTCGTTTGATCCACAAACGTATTTTTAATGCTGTTTTTAGATTGGATTATGGTTATGGTATTGGTGATGATGCTACCAACGGAATTACCTTTGGGATTGGCCAATATTTTTGATTTAGAGTGTAATAAGACTTACATTTGTGATAAAATTGCTTCATACAAATCGAACTAAATGCGAAAAAGACTAATTCTTGTCTTACTTACCCTATTGTATTGCTTTTTTGGTCAAGCCCAGGAGAATACCATCTCAGAAATTGTTATTCAAGGGAATAAAAAGACCAAGACTTCGGCACTACTCAAATTGAGCTCTATAAAAAAAGGAGCTGCATTGGATTCGTTGCTTATTGAAGAAGATATCAAACGATTAAAAAGATTACCTTCTATCGCGCATGCCTATTATCAGGTGCATCAAAAAGAAGAAGGATATCAAGTGGTTTATGGAGTTGAAGAAAACTTTACGATCATTCCTTCTGCTAATCTTTATACTACTAATGATGACGAGTTTGCCTTCAGATTGGGATTGTACGAATTTAATCTATTAGGTCGTAATATTACCTTGGGAGGATTGTATCAATATGATATTTATAGTTCTTATGGAATCAATTTAAGAGCTCCATTTTTGTTTAGTAAGAAATTTGGATTGGCTTTAAATTATAGTAACCTCACTACCGAAGAACCTGTTTTTTTAGAGAATGGAACTGCAGATTATAAGTATAACAATACTTCATATGAATTATTAGGTCTCTATCAGTTCAACTTTCAGAATAGAGTAGAACTTGGGGTAAATTACTTTAATGAAGATTATGAGTACAAAAGAGGAGTAACTGCAGAAGGGATTCCTCAGGATTTTGATGTAAATAAACTCTTGTTCAAGCTTATATATGAGTATGATAATTTAGATTATGATTATCAGTATGTTTCAGGTTTTAAAAGTACGTTTAATGCACAATATGTGATTAGTACACAGAATGTGCTCCCTGATTTCATCATTTGGTGGAATGACTTTTTATATCATGCTCGTATAGGAAAAAAAGGAAACTGGGCCTCGAGACTTCGCTTAGGTCTGGCGTCTAATGATGATTCTCCCTTTGCTCCTTTTGCAGTAGATAATAACTTAAATATTCGAGGTGTAGGAAATACCATTGATCGAGGAACCGGAGTGATTGTATTAAATACAGAATACAGACATACGTTGTACGAAAAAGATTGGTTTGTACTGCAAAGTAATATGTTTATCGATGGAGGAAGTTGGCGGAATCCTGGTGGAGATTTTGGAGATTTTGGGGATTCTCAAAACTTTCGATTGTATCCTGGAGTAGGTCTACGATTTATACATAAAAGGATCTTTAATGCCACTTTTAGAATAGATTATGGGTATGGAGTTACCGAAGATGCTACCAATGGTTTTGTGTTTGGTATTGGACAGTATTTTTAAGGAACCGTATCAAAATAGTAGATATCGGCAATATAAACGAAGATTTGGATAAAAAACGATGCTAGAATTAGCTCAACTTTGTATTGTAATTTTTAAAAACAATAAAGATGAGTCAAAAAATAGCAATTATCACAGGAGGTAGCCGTGGATTAGGAAGAGACATGGTATTAAATTTAGCCAAAGATGGAGTACACATTATCTTTTCATATCATCAAAATGTTACCAAAGCGAACGAGGTCATTTCTGAAATTGAAGCATTAGGAGCAAAGGCCAAAGCTTTTCAATATGATGCAACAAAACCACTTTCAGGAAAAGAATTCATAGATGAGGTAACCGTTTATCTTCAGGAGACACAGGGAAATACACATTTCGACTTCTTAATTAACAATGCAGGTACAGGCTTGCATAGTTTGATAAAGGATACTACAGAAACTCAGTTTGATGAAATGATGAATATACACTTGAAGAGTATATTCTTCTTAACTCAGGCAGCTCTACCCTTTATGAATGAAGGAGGTCGTATTATCAATATTTCAAGTGGTTTGTCTAGATTTAGTTTTCCGGGGGCTTCTGTCTACGCTATGATGAAAGGTGGAATTGAAGTATTTACCAGGTATTTGGCAAAGGAATTGGGAGATCGAAAAATCACTGCAAATGTAGTGGCACCGGGCGCTATTGCTACGGATTTTGGAGGAGGAGTAAATCGTGATAATGAAGAAAAGAGAGCGATTATTTCACAGATAACTGCCTTGGGCAAAGTCGGTGAACCTGAAGATATCGGAGGTGTAGTGGCCTTTTTATGTTCGGACAAAGCAAGTTGGGTAAATGCACAGCGACTTGAAGTTTCTGGAGGGATGCTTGTCTAGTGTAAAATTAACTGTGAATTCATACCTTTACTATAATGGCAGCAATACATCGACTTTCGACCATAAGCGACTATCATAATTTTGCAAATCTTCCCGCACCAGAACATCCACTGATTAGTTTGGTGGAGTATAGCCGGGTGCAATATCCAAAAGATGTTAAGGGGATAAAACTAGTACAAGAGTATTATTCGATCGGTTTAAAACGTAATGTACCTTATAAGTTTTTCTATGGCCAGCAGAAGTATGATTTTGATGAAGGGTTGATGACGTTTATTTCGCCAAATCAGGTGATGAGTATGGATAAAAATCCAAATATAGGATCCAAAAAGCCATCAGGGTGGTTACTTTTTATCCATCCTGATTTTATTTGGAATACAACTCTGGCCCAAAAGATCAAATCTTATGGATTTTTTGGATATTCAGTTCATGAAGCTTTGTTTTTGTCAGAAAAAGAAGAGCAAATGATGATACGTATTTTAAAGAATATTGAACTCGAATACCAGGCAAACATTGATAAATTCAGTCAGAAAATCATTATTTCTCAGTTGGAGTTATTGCTTAACTATGCAGAACGTTTTTATGAGCGACAATTTATTACCCGAAATAAATCCAATCACCATGTTTTGGAGCAATTAGAAATTATACTTTCTGAGTATTTTGATCAAGATAATTTGGTAGAATTAGGATTGCCAAGTGTAGAATATGTTGCAAGTAAATTAACGCTTTCTCCCAACTATTTGAGTAGCATGCTGAAATCTTTAACTGGCATGAGCACGCAACAACATATCCAGAACACGATTATCGATAGAGCAAAAGAACAACTTTCGGTTACTCAACTTTCTGTTAGTGAAATTGCTTATAACCTGGGCTTTGAGCGACCTGCTTCGTTTACCAAATTATTCAAAAATAAAACCAATCAATCGCCATTGGCGTTTCGTAAGACTTTTAATTAGAATATTAGAATAAAGGTTTCTTACTATAAAAGTTACCTGGTAAATACTAATCGTCCTTTTAATTTGAAATTATCGGCGATTGCAGTTTCTTTTAGCTTCTTAAAGATACTTGGCGAGTTGTGATTAATCCCATATTTGGTACGATCAACATCAAATTCGAAAATAAAAGAAATTTGATTTTTTTCGATAAGGAACGTTATTGGGATGTCTTCTTGATG
Organism: Aquimarina sp. AWH4_224; assembly: GCF_056160245.1. Taxonomy (NCBI): domain Bacteria; kingdom Pseudomonadati; phylum Bacteroidota; class Flavobacteriia; order Flavobacteriales; family Flavobacteriaceae; genus Aquimarina; species Aquimarina sp. AWH4_224. The sequence continues at coordinate 70,057 of NZ_JBSWWU010000013.1, forward strand.
TTTTTGGTTTTTTATGACAAGGTATCCAGACAAGGTACCTTTATCTACCGAAGTCGATTGTTCTAACCTGAATTCGGATGTGGGGTATTTATTTACTTCAAAAAAATCTTCACTTTTGAGATGCCTTCTCAGATCTTTATTTTCATGGTTTAGACTTTTCATATCAATTACAACCTTTAAATTGGTAATTGTTTTCTGGTCCATTTTTAGGATACCACTTTTTGCTTTTAAGGTTCCGGTAAGTGAATAACTGCTAAAGGCTGCGTTACCTGTCCAGGATATTTTGGAGTTCTTTATGTCTAATTTAAATTCTTGAGACCAACACTGGTATTTTGACAGTATTAGTATGGACAAGATCAATATGAATTTTATGCTTTTCATAAGTTGTTAATTTAGAAGTTGATCTGTAGTTTGGATCCTTTGGTATCCGCAGACTTTTTCTCCACTTTTGGTAATTCCGATAAAGTACCACATGGCCCATCCAGCGTATAATGTTTTATCTACCCTCCAATTATTTGTCCAAGTGTACGGATGTGCTTGCAGTATTATTTGTTTTTTAGTTCCAAATTTTTTGTTGAGCTCTTTCAACGGGTATTTTTTTCTCAAGTTCCATTTATCGTTGTAGAAGAGGTAGGCCCCGTATTCTATAATTTGTATCTGACTTTCTTTGCACAAAATAGCCGTATTGTGTTTCCAGTAGTATTGATCATCTATTTTTATAGGGTCAATTTTTTTAGGGAAGTTGGTTACCTCAATTACTTTACGAAGCTCTTTTAACTCTTGAGGTAGTTCGTCATTTATAGGTGTCCCATAATTTCTCTGTGCATAGCCAACAAATAAGTTGAAAGCAAACATAATAAGTACAATGTTTTTCATGATTAGTTCTTTTTTTCTGCGATCCATACGGCCAGAAAATCCTTGTCGATAGAATGCGTAGAACCATATAATTTTCCATCTTTATAATAAAATGCAGTATTATAGCTACCACTGTTGTCGCCAGATACCAAGGCAACATAGACAGTATTTAATTGGGTGTTCACTCTCCCCTCGGTAATTTTTACTCCTTCCCTATAAAATGTACCTTTTACTGTTTTACTATTGATTTTATCAATTCGCATCATAGCAAAGTTGGTATCTGTAGTATCCTGAGGACTGAGATCTATTTTCCATTCACCAAGAAATACATTCAATCTATCTGTATCTGTTTGAGATAAGCAAACTGAAACATTGAGTATGGTAATAAAAATTGTAAGTACTACGGTATTTGATCGTTTCATTTTTTTGATTTTAAATGTTTACGAGTACAAATATGAATCAGAAGTATTAGAGAATCGTTTCAATTCTACAAATGAGACTATTTTGAAAGAAGTTAATGGGCTCAATTATTTAATTGAAACCTCTAATTGGCCAGTTTTAGAGCGCTAGGAGGATTTCCGGTTATTTTCTTTACTGCTCGATTAAAAGAAGCTTTGGAGTTAAAACCAGCCTCATAGGCCAGGGCAAGCAAGGTGAAATTATCATTCTTGGGATCGTTTACTAATCTTTTTACCTCTTCAATCCTGCATTCATTAATATAATCATTGAATTTTTTCTGATAAATGGTGTTCAAACATTTTGTTACCAAATAGGGTTTTACAGAAAGTGCTTTGGATAAGGATGATAAGGTAAGCTCTGGATCTTTATACAGTTGATCATCTTTCATTTTTGCTTCCAGGCTTTTTGCTATATTTTCGAGTTGTTTTTTTTCTTTTGTGGATAGTGTGGCTACTTCTTTAAAAGCACTTTCTTTTCTCCTAGAAAACCCTTCTAACCCCAACCAATACGTGATAATAGCCATGCCAATAAATACGGGGTGACCATAGAAAAAGTTACTGGCGAAATTGAAAAAGAAAAAGTCAATGAGTATTCCTAACACATAAATGATAGAAAATACTTTCATAACTGTGACTACTCGTTTAATCCAAATCAATTTTTCTTTGATAATTTGATAACCTTCAATCTGTAGATCTCTATCTAATATTTTTTCTGCTTTGATACAATAGAAAATAATTAATGCTCCGGAAATGACAAACATTGTTGGGTAGTGCATCCAAACAACATACCCCCAGTACCCCAACCAAGTTAGGCTTTCTCTTGTTCCATCCCAAAAGAAGTTTTGAGCTTTGATAAAAAAACTCCAAATAAATTCTATGATTACGGGTAGAAAATGAATCCAATCTCTCCTCAGTAATTTGAACTTTGGGTTGACGTAACTTTTTACAAAGAAGTAAATTAGAGTACCATAAATCCAATTGTATTCTAATAAAATATGATACCATAAATCATACCTGCCAAGTCCAAACAGATTTAAAGTTTCTACCAGCAGTCGATAAGAAAAAAAGAAGAGAATAGTGGAAAGAAATCTGTTAGCAATATAATGTACTCCTTGTCTTTGCCATAAAATTATACCAAAAACAATACCCTGTATCGCACCAATACAAAGTAGTACTACCAAAAAGATATCAAATGTTTTCACTTCTTTAAAGATAAAGAAGAAGTTTTAAGAAACAACTTTTTCTTTATAGTATCGATAGAGATCTTCTGAAGATGCACCTAGCCATCTTCGCATATGGATGTTCAAAAAATGATATTGTAGTCTCCATACCCCAATTTCTCGATATCTTCTTGCCGAGGTAATCACATTTTTAGGAATAATGACAAACTTGTTGATTTCAAAAAGCCGATCTACCAAATCATTATCTTCATAAACGATATAAGCCTCGTCATATCCACCAATTTCGTCGAATAGTTCTTTGGTGATAAACTGGCTTTGATCTCCGCCTCGACACTTTTTACTTTCAAATTGTGTAAGCCAACCCAGAAACAGTAACCAGGGATGACGAGAATCAAATTTCATTCTAAAACACCCTGCTGGATTGCTATTAGTAACTTCGGTCACAATATCATGATCAAAATGTTTTGGAGGATAAGAATCTGCATGAAGAAAATACAAGATATCACCTGTAGCATTTCGCGCTCCGGTATTTAGTTGTACTGCTCTTCCTTTTTTTGAAGGGATCAACCTAACTTGTACTTCACTGTTGATGGCATACTGATTGACGACGTCCTGAGATCCATCGGTACTTCCTCCATCCACAACAAGAATTTCTTGTACATGATTATTATTAGATCTATTTTGAATTAAGTAAGAAAGCAGCTTACCAATGGTAGCTGCTTCGTTAAGTATAGGAATAACAATCGATATTTTCAATTTTGGAGTCTTAGAATTAGGTTATAAATTTACATATTTAAGTACCAAATTTATCTGTTGTTTTGCTATTTGTTTAGTCAACAACAAAAGCTGGTGTTACTTGTGCTCCTTTATTTAATCCCCAATCATAATCTTTGTATCCTTTGTTTGGCTGATTCGTGATTTTTACTGCAGAATATCTGTTGATGAAGTCTTTTACATCTCCACCATTTACTTTAAAATCCTTTTTGTACCAGCTAAATATTTTAGAAACTTTTACCACTTTTTCTGTAATTACGTTACGCGTTGGATCATTGATAAATTTTTCGGTTTGCTGATCTAGAGCCGTATGTAAATTCTCTGCTGTATATGCTCTGTTCCATACTACTGGACAAGAAATAGATGCGCAGTTGATAGCGAAGTGGATTCTTGGATCTCCATACTTTCTTAGGATTTTATGCTCTAGTTCTCCTAGACTGTGCCATACACCATCTATCTTGAAAAATTTCTTACCCCATGGGTTATCAATATCTTTAATACTTTTTACTGGATAACTGTCGATCACTAATTTTATAGTGTACGCATTATATGCATTGATCCAGTATGCTAGTTTTTCTTCTCTAGACCAGTCTTCCTGTGGCGGATTTTCAGAAAGTTGTTGAAAATATCTATACAATTGAGAACTATCTCTCATAAAACCGTCATAATCTACCTTTCCGTCTTCAGAAACGTTTAGTAAAAGTGCTTGATCCCAAACACTATGATCAAATTTATCCTGTGCGTTGATTTGAGTAAAAAATAAAACTGCTATTAGAACGAATATATTTTTTGGAGCTTTCATCTCTTTGTGTTTTTAAATTGAATGGTTAATACTTAATTGTTTTTTATTGTCGTAACCTGATCAGTTATTGTGGGGATTTAGTAGGGAATTAAGAATTAACCTTACACAAAGTGCAGGTTTTTGTTGTTGATTGTAGGAATTTGATAAACAAAGAAACAGAGAGTTTTATGCAAATAATCTCAAAATTAAAAATTGTAAATAACTGAAAAACAGTTATTTGTGTTTTTGGCCTTTTTTAGTTGAGATCAAACCAGGCAAATTTTACTCATTAAAGATTTATAAAAAAATTAACTTTTTGATTTTAAAGGTATTAAAAAGGTTGTAACGAGTTATAAGACATAAGAAAAAGCTATGAATTATTATTCATTTAATGCCCAATCGTACTTTAGGAAACTCTTTTTGGCGGTGTTACTAATTGTAACCTTAGAGTATTTATTTAAAAAATCGATAATGGTACCTTCTTTCTTAAAATCCTTTGCAAACCAGGAGAAAATTTTGGATAGCGCAATCTTGTCTTTGGATATATGATTTCGACTCGTATCGTTAATAAAGGCAATGGTTAACCTTTCCAACTCTTGATTTACATTTTGAGCGGTAAAGGCTTTATTGGATAATGCTGGACAAGAATATGAAGCACAATTAATCCCAAAATGAATTCTTGGATCTCCCATTTTTCTCAGCATTCGATGCTCTACATCATTTAGCGTATACCATTTTTTACCAATCCTAAAGAAACGAAGATCCCATGGGTCTTTGATATCTTTTATACTGACCACGGGATAATTATCCACGATAAGTTTTACGGTAAATGCATTATACACGTTTAGCCAATAGGCAAGTTTTTCATTTTTACTCCAGGATTGTTTTGGAGGATTATTGCTCAAGGAAGTCAAATAAGCTCTAAAGGCTTTTCCGTTTTGTTTAAACCCTTTATAGTTTACCATTCCATCTTTGGAGATGTATTTACCCAATAAGGTGTTCCATGGTTCATGATCAAAAGAAGTGTTTTCTGTTATTGCCTTTATAGGTTCTTGTTTTTCTTTTATTGTTTTAGGAATAGTGTCAGTTATGGGAGTAATATTCTCAGATTTCTCTTCTTCTACTTCTTCAACAATAATGGTATCAGGAGCTTTCTCCTCTATAATTACATCAGGAGAATCAGTATCCTTTTCAGCAGTTATGTTTTCGGCAATAGGCGTTTCTTGCGTGGTCTGGACTGCTGCTTTACTTGTAGTGCAAGAAAAAGACATCCCTACCAATAACATAAAAAGTACTCTGTTCATAGTTCGTTTATTTATTGGGTTAAACCTGGTTTTGGGCTACATTTCGACGAATATGGTATGTGTTTCCATAGATATATCGTTTTATATATGGATCAAATACTATAAATCAATCTCTTTTGCAGGAAGTTAAGACCAAAATTCAGGCCAACTTGGCAGGTCCAAGTATTTTGGGGCAAAGTTTGGTGGTTTCCTACATGCAATTTTTCCGGTTCCCGTGCGAAGTTCTTTTGGTCGAATCCGATCAGGTAACCTTTCAGGAATTTAATTATTTAAATCCCAATTATAAGTGATGTAACCATCTTTAGGTATTTCAGAAATTTTTACGTCAGAGTATTTATTGATAAAGCTAACCACATCTCCTCGGTTGAAATCATCTTTATACCACTCAAAAATCTGAGAAATTTGCACTTTGCTAGGGGTAATAATGTTTCTTGTAGGGTCGTTAATAAACTCCTTGGTACACTTTTCTAGTGCCATGTTTATATTTTCGGCAGTGTAGGCTCTGTTCATTAGCTTAGGGGAAGAAAATGACGCACAATTGATTAGAAAGTGAATTCTAGGCTCATTAAATTTTCTAAGTATAGTGTGTTCTATATCATCAAGACTGTATCGTTTATCTTTTATTCTGAAAAACTTTTGATTCCAAGGATCATGTAACTCATTGATATCTTTTACCGGATAATTATCGATGATCATTTTTACGGCAATTGAGTTGTAAGCGTTAATCCAATAGGCAAGTTTTTCGTCTTTGGACCACTCGTCTGTAGGAGGGTTTTCTGATAGAGACCTAAAGTATTTATAGAATAAAGGACTGATTTTCATAATACCTTCGTAATTTACTTTACCCTGTTCGGTCACATTGAGGATAAGTATTTGATCCCATACCGTATGATCAGGCCTTTTTTGAGAGAAAGTCTGAGCAATGGTTAACAATAAAACAAATATTGTGAGTATTCTATATCTTTTCATCTTTGTTAGGTTTAAGATTTGTTCAAATAACTAAGAATGAATCGGTTTATATTTTTTATATCCATAAAATAACGAAATTTATCGATAAAATGCAAAATTTACAGGTTAAACGTAGGTTTTGTAAGTAGAAACTTGTTTTAATTGTTAAAATTTTAACATTTGTTGACAAGTAGAGATTGTATTATCCTACAGGATTATGTATTATTGTAATCGAACTATTTTTATATGATTAGTACAGAATTGAAACTTCCTTGTGGAGTGACTATCAAAAACAGGTTAGTTAAATCTGCAATGACAGAGCGGATTAGTGATAAAAAATTTGAGCCCACCAATGGTCATAACAGGCTGTATAAAATGTGGTCTGATACGGGTGCAGGTTTATTGATTACGGGAAACGTAGTAATTGATCGTAAACACTTAGAATCGGCCGGTAATGTATGCTTTGATACCGAAGACATGTTGCCCAAAATAAGTGGTTGGGCTGATGCGGCGAAAGCAAATCACAATCATGTTTGGGTACAGATTTCACATTCTGGTAGGCAAACTAACAAATTTAGTACAGGAAGGCCGTTAGCCCCTTCAGAGGTACAACTTAAAAAAATGGGGCTCTTCGGAAAACCCAAAGCAATGACCGAAGCAGATATCCAAGAAGTGATTCTTGGTTTTGTGAGAGCAGCAAGAATTGCAAAGAATGCTGGGTTTACAGGAGTTCAGATCCACGCGGCACATGGGTATTTGTTGAGTCAGTTTTTATCACCTAGAACCAATGTTCGTAAAGATCAATGGGGAGGTAGTATTGAGAATCGAAGTAGATTACTAATCACTATCGTAAAAGAAGTTCGTAAAGAGGTAGGGCCAGGTTTTCCGATAGCCGTAAAATTGAATTCTGCAGATTTCCAAAAAGGAGGATTTACAGAAGAAGAGTCTCTTGAAGTGGTAAAAATGCTGGATAACGAAAAGATTGATTTGTTAGAGATTTCTGGAGGGACGTATGAGAAACTCGCTTTTTTTATCTTAAATGAAGAAGGGAAAGAGGTAAAAGAGAGCACCAAAAGAAGGGAGGCTTATTTTATTGATTTCGCAAAAAAAATTAGGGCAATTACAACACTACCTTTGATGATTACAGGTGGTTTCAGATCGTATGATTTTTGTAATGAAGTCTTACAAAATGGGGAAGTAGACCTCATTGGTATGGGGCGTCCGTTTATTACGAACAACGACGATATTCCTGGATTTTTGAAAGGAGAAGTTAAAGTACTTGAAAATTTGGTGTTAAGAACCGGAATGAAACAGTTTGAAGACGCTGCAGAGGGTGGGTTTTATGCCAGGCAACTGATACGATTTTCTAAAGGGAAGGGATTGAAACGTAATATGAGCCCGCTTTGGTGTTCTATGTTTCTAATTGTTTACGAGTTTAGAAAAGCGATGGCCAAGAAATTTGCATAACAGAGAAGCCGAAAGCAAATACAATTGCTCCCGGCTTCATGATTATAGTTAATTAGCCTTGAATTTTAGCAGCATCCTCCTCCATCATAATGATAAGTAGATTCGCTAATAAAAATATCATCTCTGCCAAGGTCTGCTAGTGCACCGGCAGTTTTATCGCATACAGCGATAGGCTGGTTTTTTAATAAAACATGTCCTTTTTTGTCATCAAAATAGTCTTGATCTCCATAATAGATGGCAGCTTTACCTGTAAACACGCAAGGCCCATCCTCTGGCATTGGATCTTTGATGGCAGCAACTTCTATAGACTCGATATAGATCAATTCGTCGGTATCATAATTCTTTGGATCCAAAATACGATACGGTTTACGTGCTCTAATTTCGATGGTACCAAACCCTACATCCGTCAAAGCTTTTACATAATCAGCAATCGGTAAGCTTCCACTTAGACAAAGTGCTCGTAACCGCTCGTCGTTACGAAGGTTGTCATTCATAGGCTGCTCACAAGTAGGATCACTCATCACCAACCTACCATGTGGCTTCAATACACGGTACATTTCTTCGATAGCTTTCTTTAAATCTTCTTCTTTAAAGATATTAAAAAGACAGTTTTGAGCAGCTACATCCACACTGTTATCTTCGAGAGGAAGATTAAGTGCATCTCCATATCTAAGATCTACAAATTCACTTTTGAACCAGTCATTTTGTGCTTCGGCTTCTTTAAAGTTCTTTTTGGAAGCATCCAACATTTCCTGAACCACATCAACACCAATTACACCGTGCTTTTGACGAGAGAAATACGAAAACTGTAATAATTCCATTCCACCACCTACACCAACGTAAAGGATTTTGGGGTTATTAGTCAAATCTCTTGCGTTTACCGTACTCCCACAGCCATAATTCATTTCCTGCATGATTTTAGGAATTTTAAGGCCTGGTAATTCCCAGATAGGATTTGTAGTACAGCATAACCCAACATCTGGGGTTATGGCTGCTTCTTTATATACATCATGTGTTGTATCTAAATAACTCATAGTTCTTTCTTTTTTTGTTTACATAGATTTTATTAGCTCTTTGAAAAGGAGAATCAAATTAGGTTCTGCTTTTCCAGCCATTTGGATAATTTCTTCGATATTAACAGGTTTCAGGTTGTCTGGATCACACTCATCGGTTAAAACGGATACCGCTGCAACGGGAAGATCCAGATGATTGGCTACAATGATTTCTGGTACTGTACTCATACCAACAGCATCGGCACCAATAATTTTCAAGTAGCGATATTCTGCTCTAGTTTCAAGCTGTGGCCCCACAACAGAGGCATATACACCTTTGTGTAGTGTTATATTGTGATTGGCCGCAATAGCCTCTAATTTTGAATTGATTTCTGGATGATAAGGAGCACTCATATCGGTAAAGCGACTTCCAAGTTGTTCCACTCCTTTAAAAGCCAGAGGGGATCCTCCCTGAAGATTGATATGATCGTCAATTAGCATTAGTTCTCCTTTTTTGAAATCCAAGTTGATCGCACCTGCAGCATTAGAAACCAATAATTTTTTGATCCCAAGCTGATGCATAATACGTACCGGGAATGTCACATCCTGAAGAGAATACCCTTCATACAAATGAAATCTCCCTTGCATAACAACCACCTTTTTTCCTTCTAGCTTTCCATAAATTAATTTTCCTTTATGAAATTCTACTGTGGCTGTTGGGAAATTAGGAATGTGATTGTAGCTCACCTCTTTGATCACTTCGATATTATTCAATAACTGACCTAATCCGGTTCCTAAGATAATTCCGATTTCAGGGGCTTCAAACCCTTTATCTTTTAAATAATTCGTAGTTTCTTCAATGTATTTGATCATCTGTTTGTTTTAAAAATTTTTGAAATGCAGGAATATCTTTGATATCCTCATAATAATCCACATCATTTCGTATGTCTAATAATTTATGGCTATGTTGTTCTATGTCATGTAATGTATCTCTAAAAACAGTGTCGGTACCCCAAGCTTTATTTTCAAAAACAGCATTGTTTAAAGATTTCATTCCCATCAAGTAGTATCCTCCATCTTGGGCTGGCCCTACTACATAATCGTAATTTTCTAGCTGCTCAAAAGCAAATTCTAGATCCCTTTGCTCAAGGTCATACATATCACTACCTATAATGATAATTTTCTCAAAACCCTGTTTAAACCCTTCGGCAAATGCGTATTTCATCCGGGCACCTAGATCTTCTCCAAATTGTTCTTTCTTTTGGTATATGGTTGGATCCCAAATATCATTTGAGTTTACAGATACCGAGTAGTGTACCTCTTTTACACATGTTAACCCTTCTGTAATAGAAACGGTATGTTGCAAAAGCATTTTGTACACATCTAGAGCTGCCTGATCTCCAATGGTGGCTGCCAGTCGTGTTTTGCACTTGCCCAGTTCTGGGTTACGGGTAAATATTAATAACAAGTTTTTTGTATTCATTCCTGATATCTTTTAGTGCCTTTTTCTAACCATTTTTCCCATTCTTCAGAAAAGGGATGCACTTGGTCTGTTCGTTGTTCTTTACTATTGAAAACAGGATAGCCATGATTGATCCATTCAAAAATTCCGCCGTATAAATTATATACATTGTGATATCCTGCTAGTTTTAATTTTTCTGAAGTCACTTCTGATCGAATCCCAAGGCTACAATACACTACAATTTTGGTGTTTTTATCGATTCCGGGGATTTCAGAAACCTTAGTAATATCAAATTGATCGTATCCTATATGAATAGCATTTTTTAAATGACTAACCGTATACTCACCTATTTCTCTAGAATCAAGAACCACAATGTTGTCGATTTCATCCTTTATATCTTCGATGGTTACATATGGGATGCTCTCGGTATTATACATGGTCAATAATTCTTCAATAGAATCCTGACCTGAATGAATCCAAGGGAATAAGAAACAAAGTAGGATGATACCTTTTTTTACAAGCATATAGTTAGCGCAATATTTTGCTATTCAATATTCATTATGGTGTTTTGATAACTATTCTCCATGGTATTCTGAGAATATCTGGGTCTTTATAAGTTATAACTGATTCGTAAATCAAGACTTCTTTTGAATGACGAAAAAAGACCATTAAGGAATGTTACAGGGTAGGTGATCCTTTATTATAAGCAATCGTATGATATATGGTAGTGTTTTCTAGAGAAACTACGTTTCGAATACTTTTAGAATGAGAAAGAATGAGTTCCAACGCTTTTAGAACCCCAAGTGATAATCTCCTGCTAAATTTTTGAATAATTTTTAAATCAGAAACACTATCAATATCATATAATACTTGGAGTTTGGAGATAGCTACTTCCCAAGCTCCAAGAGTGGCAATGAGATTTACAGTAAGTGTTCTTGATTGCCAGGGTAAATTTAAAAACAAAGAAGGATCAAAATGGGTATTAGATAATCCCATTAAATAGAATCCTCCATCAGCAGAAGGGCCAATTACAAATTTATCTTCCTCTAGCAATTGGGCAGCTTGCAGCAAATGTGTTTTATTGAGTAGCGGAGTATCATTACCAATAGTAATTACTTTTTCGTATCCTTTCTTAAAGATACTTTGGACAGCATTTACAAAACGTTCTCCAAAGTCAACCCCATATTGTTGTTCTTCGGTGATTACATAGTAAGGAATATCAGTGCTTTTTACAACAGCGATGGTGGATTCATTAAGTTGAGCAAATAGTTGCTCACCACCTTTCATAGGCTTATGCAATGATTCTTCTTTGGCAGAATTTGCAAAAACTAATATGGCTGTTTTTGAATGCATATATATTATTACGCTACTGTTCCCTGACAACTACTACCTGCACCTGCAGTGCAACCATAGCAGTGTTGTGAAATTACGATATTTCTATTATTTAGCAAATCTTCGTTGTATTCGCTGATATGTTTTACTTTGCTTGCTACCTTAAGATCAAGCATTTGATTGAAATCACAATCGTATAACCAACCGTCCCAACTTACAGAAATGGTATTGGTACACATTACATTGGCAACGGCTGAAGGATTGTAGGCATCTACCAAGGCATACATATAGTCTTCATAGTTTTCTGAAGCAATTAAGTAATCCAGAAATCTACTAATAGGTAGATTGGTGATCGCAAACAGATTATGGAATTGAATTCCGAAATCTTCGAGTAATGCCTTTTTGAAATCTTTTTCCATTGAAGCTTGATCCCCAGGTAAAAACGCACCCGAAGGATTGTAGACCAAATCCAATCGCAAATCGCTATCCGGCATCCCATACCCACGTTCATTGAGTTCCTGAAGTGCCTTGATCGATTTGTCAAAAACACCATCTCCTCTTTGTTTGTCAGTTTTACCACGAGTCCAGTGCGGCATCGAAGAAACCACATGCACATTGTGCTTTTTGAAAAAGTCCGGAAGATCGAAGTATTTCTTATTAGCTCTTATGATGGTAAGGTTACTTCTTACGATAAAATCTTTGATTCCAGCTTTACTAGCCTCTTCAACAAACCATCTAAAATTAGGATTCATCTCCGGAGCACCTCCTGTCAAATCCAACGTATGCGCTCCTGTATTTCTGATCACCTCCAAACATTGCATCATCGTTTCTTTGGTCATGATCTCTTTTCGGTCCGGTCCGGCATCAACATGACAGTGTTCACAAACCTGATTACACATATATCCCACGTTGATTTGTAGTATTTCAAGCTTACGAGGCCGTAATGGGAACTGATTAATTTCAGCTATTTTGTCGGCAAACTTGGGTAATTCACCATTGGCAAAAATACCGTTGTTTAAAATTTCCAGTTGTCTTTGGGTATTGGCTAACTGGTCATTTCTTTTATGTAGCGACTGTTTTTTCTTTGTTTCAGACATTTTTCCTTTAATATTTTTACGATTTGAAACTACATAGAGAGTTTCTCGTACTTATTCATCATTTGTACACCATGTACCAGAGTAGCACCACTTTCGATTGCTGCTCCTGCGTGCACCGCCTCCATCATCTCTTCTTTTGTAATTCCTCTTTGTAATCCATCTTTGGTGTATGCATCTATACAATATGGGCATTTTACCACATGAGATACGGCAAGGGCAATCAAAGATTTTTCCCTGGCACTCAAAGCACCTTCTTCAAATACTTTTCCGTAGTAATCGAAAAATTTAGTACCTAATTCTTCGCTCCATTCTGTGATTTTACCAAACTTTCTAAGATCCGCCGGGTCATAATATGTTTTAGACATATGCTGTTGTTTTATTTGGGAATAAATTTATTTGTCGTTGTTTATAGTGTATGACTTACACTACATTTCTAAAATTAACTTTATTTTTTTTGAAAAATTAAAGTTTAGGTAATATAAAAAAACCTTAACGAATAAAATGGTTATTTCTTAAACATCATAGGAATAAGAGCACAAAGTGCCGATGTTTTAATATTACGTTAAGAAAAAAGCTTAATTTAGACTCGAAAGTCAATTTGCGAGATATTCTTATTTCTGAAATAAGAATTATAATTTATTACACATAGGTCATGAGGAAAAAGGTTACTTTAAAACAACTTGCTCGAGAATTAAATTTATCGATATCCACAGTTTCGAAATCTTTAAAGAATGATCCCGAAATCAGTCAAAAAACAATCAATAGGGTTCACGAATTAGCAAGTTTTTACAATTACAAACCCAATGCATTAGCCGTTAGTTTAAAAAGTAACAAAACCAAAACCATAGGGGTAATTTTACCAGAAATACTCAATCACTTTTTTGCAAAAGCACTTTTTGGAATTGAAAAAGAGGCCGCCAAAAATGGATATAAAATAGTAACCTGCATTACCAACGAATCCTACCAAAAAGAAGTAGAATATGTAGAGATGCTCAACTATAGTAGTGTTGATGGCTTTATCGTGGCGTTGAGTCAGGAAACCCAAGTACTTAATGAATTAGACCATTTTAAGGTATTGAAAAGAGAAAATGTTCCAGTGGTAATGTTTGATCGAGTAAGTGACGAAATTGAATGCGATAAAGTGATTGTAGACGACAAAGTAGCTTCCAAAAATGCGATGCAATACCTTATCGATACAGGATGCAAACGAATTGCCATAGTTACTACTATTGGAGATATTAGTGTTGCTAAATTGAGATTAGAAGGAGCTAGAGAAGCTGCAGAGGCTAATAAAGATGTTTCATTAATAAATCTTGAAGTAAAAGACACGATAATCGATTTAGTAGAAAAAGAATCTAATGCCATAGAAAACGAAATTGAGAAATTTCTTAAAGGGAATGATCTTGATGCTGTATTAGGTCTTGATGAAACCGCTGCTGCTATTACTATCAATATATCTCATAAGTTAGGGTATAAAATTCCTCAAGATATTTCTGTGATTGGATTTACAGACGGATTATTATCTAAGCATTCGTATCCCAAGTTGACCACAGTATCTCAGCATGCGGAGGATTTGGGAGCAAAAGCCGCCGAAATTTTACTGGGCCATCTTGTCGATGATTTTGATGAAAACTATAAAACCGCAACCGAGATCGTAAAAACTTCTTTGATTGTAAGAGAATCTACCAAATAAAGTTAGATTTAGTCAATAACATAAGTTTTCTTATCGGGACCAACACCAGTAAGCGTTAGTTTTTTCCATTGTTTTGGTAAAATTGGATTTTTCTGAATGATCCCGTCGTCAGTTAAATGAAGTCCTCCAAACCCAAAAATGACAGTTTGTAACATTCCTCCTGCGCCTGTTGCAAAGTAAGGATTATTACTGGTTGCAGCTTCGGCTAATGCACCAAACGGAGGTCTTTTGTTGGGTTCATAGCTTCTTTTAAACAATCGAAATGCATTATCGGCGTCGCCCAAACGAGCATAGATAACTGCAAATACACTTTGTGCCATTGCTGGCCCTTCTTCTGCAAGCTTGGGTTCGTAATATTTTAAATCTTTAAGAATGGTTGCTTTATCACTGATAATATCTAATGGGTACGACAGTAGATTAACGTCTGCCTGTTTGATACGATCTCCATCATAAGTGCTGTGTTCTTTGGTCGTGCCATCCTCAAATTTATGGATCACGATATTCTTTGCAACCTTGCTCCATTCTGGATTTGAAGGCAAACCCAATTCGGTTGCGGCTTTTTCAGCATATTGTAAGCAGGTGATGGCAGATCCATTGGTAAACGCATTATCATCTACGTTTGGAGCAAACTCATTGGCTCCTACTACATTTTTGATGGTGTATGAGCCATCCGCATTGAGCGAAGATCGACTTACCCAATAATCAGCAACTTCTTTAAGTAATGGATATCCACGTTCTTTTAACCAGGTTTTATCTTTAGTAACACGATAATAGTTCCAGAAAGCAATACCTACATCTGCAGTAATATGATGTTCAAAAGTTCCGGTTAGTGCCCATGCCGGAGTCGCTTCTTCTCCTGTATCATCACTTTCCCAAGGAAACATGGCTCCTTTATATCCAAAATTAATGGCTTTTTTCTTGGCAATTTCAAGGCGGTCCGAGCGATAATTCACTAATGATCTTGCGATTCCCTGGTTTAGAACCAGTAATGGTGGATACATCCATAATTCGGTGTCCCAAAAAATATGACCGTTATAGTTTTGTGAACTTAACCCCATTGGAGCAATACTCAGATTCGAATCTTCTCTAGAGAATGCATATAGATGGTATAAGGCCAAACGCACATCGAGTTGTGATTGCAGGTCACCTTCAATAATAATGTCACCTTTCCATAGATCTTTCCAACGGTTTTTGTGTTGTGCCAATAGATCTTTTTGAGGAGTAAGTAGATTAAAAATTACAAAACGCTCACTTTCGGTTTGTGGGTCATAAAAATCTTGCGTTGTACATTGTGCACCAGTCCAGGCAAATTGATAGTTTTCTCCTTTTGTTATTTTCTTTTCAAACGATAATCTATTGTCGTACTCAGATACTTTTTGATGAGTTAATTTTGGTCGCTGGTGTTCTCTTGTAGAGTTGATATCATGCCAAATAAAGGTTCCAGAAGAGGCTACGGTATGTCGGTTGAGTCTACTTTTTGCTACAGTTTGTAGTATGGGCATGGTGGTTTCAAGATCTTTCAGAATCCGAAAAGTACTATTTGGTGAGTTGTACTCTTCTGGAGTTTGAATTTTTGCAGTTACTTTTAGGTCAATATCTTCTGAGGCTTGTATCTCGACATCAATATATCCTGTATAGGGAACATTCTGAAGTGCATAGATGCTATACGAAATGGTCGCTAGGTTTTTATAGGAGAAAGAGGTTGTAAAACGAGCTTCTTTCATGTGTAGTGTTTGGGTCCAATTGTCAATAACATTATTATCAAGTAGTTGTCCGTTGATTTTTACCTCTAAATTTCCAAAGTTCATCCCTTGTAAAATTCTACTAACTCCAAGTGGAGATTCTTTGTCGTAAACGTTATTCAGGATAATCTGTTTTGTTTTGAAAATGTTGGAAGCAGGAAGGATCCCGATTCTACCGTTGGCGGCTACAATTCCGGTATAATTTTCTTGATTTGTAGTAGAAATTGACCATCCATTTTCTTGAGAAACAGCAGTGGTACTTAAGGTGATGAGAAATAGAAATGCTAGTAATCCTTTGATTTTTTGTGTGATCATAACAATAAACAATTTAAGTTAATAGTAGTGTGCTATTTAAGGTGCTTTAATAGCATTAACTCCTGCTTTAGAACTATGTTAGTATTGTTTATTAGCGTATTGTGGTAGATAAATATATGGATTTATGTACTATCCCTCAAAATCAATTCGGTTTTTAATTTCACAACCTTTTTACGATGATTTTTATCTATGGGTTCATTAAATTGCTGAATAAGTAACTCGGCTACCTTTTGTCCCATTTCAAAGCTGGGCTGCGCAATACAAGTCATTGATGGTACAAAAACTTCACCTAATCCCAAATCCCCAAAGCCAATCACTGCAACATCATCGGGGATACGATATCCCATTTTAAGCAATGTTTTCATGGTGAGTAAACCATAATTATCGGTACAGGTAAAAATAGCATCCGGAAACTCTGGTAAGTTACTTAGGAACTCGTTGATTTCTGTATCTTCAAATTCTCTATCCAAAGATTTGCAATGTAGAATCAATTCGTCAAGAACTTCAATTTGATTTGCTTGCATGGCGTCTAAATACCCTTTGAAACGATCCTGAAAAACCTTTTTCTCCTTAATGCCTCCAATAAAAGCGATCCGTTTTCTACCGGTTTTGATTAAATGTTCTACTGCTTCATAAGAGGCTTTATCGTCCTGGATTAATACATGGTCTGCACCCGAAACTTCTTCTTTAATATTGTCAAATAAAACAACAGGAATACCTTTGCCAATGATGCTCCTGATATGGGTAAACGTTTCTGTTTCATGGGTAGGAGATAGAATAATACCATCTACAATACCTCTTTCGTAGGAAATAAGATTTTCTCTTTCAAATTCGAAAGAGTTTCTGGAAGAGCTAATAAGGATTTTATAGTTGTGTTCTCGGGCATAATGGTCAATGCCACGACAAACTTCAATGAAAAAAGGTTCGTCATATCTGGGGATGATGACTCCTATGATGTTGGTTTTACCAGAACTGAGACTTTTTGCAATCTGATTGGGCATATAGCCCATGGCCTCTGCGGTTTTGAAAACCTTCTCACGGGTACTCGGTTTTACTCTGGGATTTTTGTCCAGGGCCCTAGAAACCGTAGCTATAGAAATATTAAGCTTTCTAGCGATATCCTCAAGTTTTACCCGTCTTTTTTTCAAATTTACCTAAAATTACGTTAAAAAATTGTTATTAAAACATCAATTTCGCTAAAAATATGATAATACAAACGTTTGCATTTTTTTAAACCTATCGATTGTTTCTCAGTTATATGAATTGTTTAGTAATTTGTATTAGTCGTTATGATTTTTTGAGCAATTCATAATAATACCTACTTAAAAAAGTCATTTTTTTAATCAACTTTCCCCAAAATACCTTACGCTCAAGGTGCCATGCGGCTATGCTAATTTAGGATAAATAATGCTTAATTCGAATTAAACATTGTTTAAAATGCAGGAGGAAAATCAAATATTTTGCAACCAACGATTTTAAAATCTTAAAACTGAATTGCATGGAGCTTACTTGGTTCAAAAAAGGAACTATTTATCAAATCTATCCTAGGAGTTTTAACGATAGCAATAATGATGGGATAGGAGATCTAAGAGGAATTATAGAAAAACTAGATTATTTAAAAAGTTTAGAAGTCGACATTTTATGGTTAAGTCCAATTTTCAAGTCTCCCAATGATGATAATGGTTACGATATCAGTGATTATTGTGATATCATGTCTGAGTTTGGGACGATGGAAGATTTTGACGAACTATTGAAACAAACGCATCATCGCGGAATGCGATTGATTTTAGATTTGGTGGCCAATCACTGTTCCGACGAACACCGTTGGTTTCAGGAAGCAAAAAAGTCGAAAGACAACCCTTATAGAGATTATTTTCATTGGAGAAAACCTGCTACCAACGGTGGTCCACCCAACAACTGGAAGTCATTTTTTGGAGGAAGTGCATGGGAGTTAGATCCTATATCCGGAGAGTATTACCTGCATTTGTTTACCAAAAAACAACCGGATCTGAATTGGGAAAATCCCAAGGTGCGAGAAGAGATTTATAATGCAATGCGATTTTGGTTGGATAAAGGTGTAGATGGTTTCAGAATGGATGTTATTCCGCTAATATCAAAAAGAGAAGGGTATCCTGATGCACCAAAGAAAGGATTCAGAAAAATAATTGAAGAAGTATATGCGAATGGACCCAGAGTGCATGAATACTTGAAAGAGATGAATACAAATGTGGTCAGTCAATATGATGCATTTTCATTAGCCGAAGGAGTTGGAATCAATCATGAGAATGCCGGATTGTATATCAATAAGGATAGAAAAGAGCTGGATATGCTATATCATTTTGATGTTTTAGAGTGTACCATAGTAAACGGCAAGTTTGAAGAATCTTCAGTATTTAACCTAGTTAATCTGAAGAACATCTTTAAAAAATGGAGAGAAGCGGTTCACGAAAAAGGTTGGTTGGCAAACGCAATGGGAAATCATGATTTTGCAAGAATGGTATCTCGTTTTGGAAACGATACCTCATATTGGTCAGAATCGGCCAAGATGTTACTCCTTATGCAAGCCACACAAAATGGTAGTTTAAACATTTATCAAGGTGATGAAATAGGGATGACCAATATTGTATTAGAATCTGTAGAAGATGTGAGAGATGTACAGTCTTTGAATTTTTACAATGAAAACCTGGAGACAAAACGGTATTCTAACCGAGATGCTTTGGAAATGATCAATCGAGAAGGAAGAGATAATGCTAGAACACCAATACAATGGAGTGATGAAATAAATGGAGGGTTTTCTACGCATACGCCATGGTTAAAGACGAATCCAAATTATGCAGTGATTAATGTAGAAAAGCAAGACAAGGATAAAGATTCAATATTAAATTTTTATCGAAAAGTACTGAAGACAAGAAAACAATACGATGTATTTGTTCACGGGGATTTTGAAGAACTGGAATTCAACAACCCCAATATTTATGCTTATAAAAAGAAAAGAGAAAATGAAGAAATTCTGGTAGCACTTAATTTTAGTGAAGAGGAGATTGAATTTAAATTCGATACAAGTAATGTTGCTTCAGAAATATTGATTAGTAATTACGAAGATTTAAATATAGAAAATAACCAAATGACACTAAAACCTTACCAGGGAGTGATTTTGGAAATGAACTAAAAACAGACACCTATACTGTAGAAAGTGAAATTAGTTTTTGTTTGTTAGCGAAGAGGTCTCAGTATTGAGAACTTCTTAAAGGTGTAACAATGGAGGCATCAATTTTTTTTGTAACTTAATAGTGTCCTAAGACAGTATAATTGCAGAAATCAGTCAGAATGTGGTAATGAGGCTACGATGCCTCCCTTGTTACTTTAACTTATTTAGAAATAGTAATATTAACCATAAATCAATTATTAGGAACTTTCAAATTTAAATCAAACTCTATATTATGAAAAGTATGATACTTAAAAGGCTCATATTTCTGCTGATTTTTTTATCCGGGGGTATGATGTCTGCACAAATTACAGTTTCTGGGGTGGTTTCAGATGCCAATGGACCAATTCCGGGAATTAATGTTATCGTTAAAGGTACTAACCAGGGGGCCAGTACCGATTTTGACGGTAAATATACTATCGACAATGTTGCCGAAGATGCAATTATAGTCTTTAGTTACATTGGTTTCCGAACTCAGGAAGTTGCTGTTAACGGACAAACTACAATAAATGTTACCATGTCTGAAAATGCAGCAGAATTAGATGAAGTAGTGGTGGTTGGATATGGTAGTGTACGGAAAAGCGACGCAACAGGTGCCATAGATGCCATCCAGGCAGATAAGTTTAAAGAAGTGGCGGCAGCCTCTCCAGCTCAGCTCCTTAGAGGTAAGGTATCTGGGGTACAGGTAACGACCGCAAGTGGTGAGCCAGGTGCCGGAGTAAATATTCGGGTACGTGGTAGTGCATCGCTTCGATCTGGGAATAATCCTTTGATTGTAATTGATGGGGTACCTATTGATGGTGGAAACGTAAGTGCTGGAGGTGCCAGTCCTTTTGGTAGAACAGCACCAAGAAACCCGTTAAACTTTATCAATCAGAATGATATCCAAAGTATAAACATCTTGAAAGATGCTTCTGCAACTGCAATTTACGGGTCTAGAGGTGCTAATGGTGTTATTTTGATTACTACAAAAAAAGGTAGAAGTATAGAACCTTCGATTACTTTTAATACTTCTTTTGGAGTAAGTACATTGGCTAGAGATATCGATTTATTAAGTCCTGAGGCATTTGTTTCTACTGCACAAAACGATCCAAACATCACTGTGAACGATTTGGGAGGTAGATCATATGATTGGACAGATGTGATCCTAAGAGATGCCATCCAGGTAAATAACGATATTTCTATTTCACAAAATTCAGAAAGATCTAGTTATCGTCTTTCTTTGGGTGCCACATCTCAAGAAGGTATTGTTAAAGATACCGGCTTAGACAAGTACACCGTATCATTTAATTCTAATACCAAATATTACGATGATAAGCTTACTATCGATGTAAATGCCTTAGTAACTTCACTTAAAGATGAAGCTGAAGCTTTTGCAAGTGATGCTGGATTTACTGGAGACTTATTTTCTGCAGCCTTGCGTTGGAATCCAACCAGACCACTTTTTCAGCCAGATGGGAGTTATACGTTTGTAGATAATCAATCTAATTTGAATCCCCAGGAACTATTGGACTCGTATAAGGATTTTACAAACACTTTACGAATCTTAGGAAATGTTTCTGCTACTTTGAAATTAGGACAACATTTAGAATATAAATTTTTATTTGGTGTTGATCGTACCCGATCAGAACGTAAAAGTCAATTGTTGCCAACTTTTGATTTCCAAGGTTTAGCAGTTACAGATCCAATAACTAACGAAGAAAAATTAGGAAGAGCTGATATTAGCAATAATAATTCCTTCTCAAGGATTTTTGAAAACACGCTAACCTATAGAAATACATTTTGGAATGAGTTGAATTTTAATGCCATATTAGGATATTCTTTTTATGACTATAATTTTGATGGGAACTCAATAACTGCTAGAGGGTTTGTGCCTGCTCAAACGGATTTGATTAATAATACAGAAGGAGCGGTACAGACGGAAATCAGAAATGATTTCGATCCAAATCGATTTGATGAAGTATTCAGAAATTCGTATGATGTGCAGTCGTTCTTTGGTAGAGTTAATGGAGATTATAAGAAACTGCTGTATACTGCAACATTTAGAGTTGATGGATCCAGTAAATTTGGTGAGAACGAGCAATATGGATTTTTCCCATCAGTTGGTTTAGGATACAAAGTATTTGAAGGAGAAGATGGATTGTTGAATAACTTGAAAGTAAGAGGTAGTTGGGGTATCACCGGTAACCAGGAATTCCCGGTAAACTCGGCTGTAGAGATCGGAGAATTTACAGGAAATGGTGCTTTTGCAACTGTTACTGCAGCCAATCCAAATCTTAAATGGGAGGAAACCACTTCTTTTGGAATCGGAGTTGATTTTTCTGCATTCTCAGATAAACTATCAGGGTCGATAGATTACTTTACCAGAGAAACAGAAAATTTGCTGTTTATCAAAACACTCGGGGCCAATCAGCCAGGACCAAGTGTACGACAGTTTATCAATCTTGATGGTACATTAGATAATTCGGGTATCGAGCTTTCTCTGAACTATAATGTATATCAAAGTGAAAACTTAAACTTTGATATTAGTGCAAATGCTGCATTCTTAGGAAATGAAGTAAATATTCCTGGAATTTTTGAGCCCACAGGTTTTGTAAATGGTCAGGGATTATCAGGAGCGTTTACCCAGGTGATTGCCACGGGAGAAGACCTGTATAATTATTTCTTACTGGATTTTAGAGGTTTTGATGAGAATGGAGTAAGTTTATATACGGGGCCAGATGGCACTCCTGTATCAGATGGTACGGCGGTACCAATCCTTATTGATGCACAACCATTGCCTACAGTAAACTTTGGTTTTAGTACCAATCTTGCTTACAAAAATTGGGATTTTAACACTACGTGGTATGGGGTAGCAGGAAATTATATCTATAATAATACAACCAATGCGCTTTTCTCTAGAGGGGTATTTAATGCGGGGAATAACGTTCCAGGAGATCTTGCGAACACCGATCAGGCAGTAGGAGATCCTTTGGCAGCATCTACTCGATTTTTGGAGAAAGGTGATTTTTTACGATTATCTAACGTAACTATAGGATACAATTTTAATGATGCAATACTGGAAACCTTGAAATTGAAATCAGCTAGAATCTATGCAACAGGTTCTAACTTATTCGTAATTACAAGCTATTCCGGATTTGATCCAGAAGTTGATGCAGCTACTGCATTTGGAAGAGTTTCTCAATTTGGGATAGATTATTTATCCTACCCTAGATTGACTAACTTTAGTTTAGGTTTAAGTGTTTCTTTTTAAAAAAATGATTGTCATGAAAAATAGAAAGTTGTTATTTATAGCTATGATCATATCGGCAGGTATGATATGTAGCTGTACGGATTTGGATGCCGAGATTTTGGACGGTGTCGAGATTACAAATGATGGAAGTGGGAGTTCTATTCCGGTAGATTCCCAATTGCAGACAGCCTACCAGGGCTTACGAACGTATCAGGACCAAGCAAGATCACATATTGTTTCAGAACATAGTTCTGATGCCTTGGTGGGGCCAACCAGAGGAGCCGATTGGGACGACAATGGAGTTTGGAGACAGTTGCATGTGCATACCTGGAATCCTTTGAATGGATTTATTAGAGATTCGTGGAATGATATGTTAACTGGAGTTTTTAATGCTAACCAAGTCCTGGATAATAATCCATCCCCACAACAAGCTGCAGAGGCCAGATTAATTCGCTCATATCATTACTATTTTGTGTTAGATATGTTTGGGATCATGCCGTTTAGAGAGTTAGGGAGTCCACTTACTCAAGACCCTACATTTTTTGAAAGAGCAGAAGGAACACAGTTTGTCATTGATGAACTAGAAAGTATTATCAGTGATTTACCAGATCGTATGGATCCTACGGTAGCTAACAAAGATGCAGCAAGGTTTTTATTGGCAAAACTATATCTAAACAAAGCCGTATTTATGGCCGATAACCCAGCTGGTCCTTACACTTTTGATGCTGGAGATATGAA
Source organism: Aquimarina sp. AWH4_224 (assembly GCF_056160245.1). Taxonomy (NCBI): domain Bacteria; kingdom Pseudomonadati; phylum Bacteroidota; class Flavobacteriia; order Flavobacteriales; family Flavobacteriaceae; genus Aquimarina; species Aquimarina sp. AWH4_224. The sequence continues at coordinate 93,633 of NZ_JBSWWU010000013.1, forward strand.
TGCGGTTATTCAAAACGTAGATGCTATGACCAATACTTTGGCAACAGATTATTGGGATAATTTTGTTCCTAATAACTCTGAAATTTCTCCTGAAATCGTTTTTGCATCTAGAAATATACAAGGTGGAGATGGTGGAAATGTGCAATCTAGATGGAGAATGGGGAACCACTATAACCAAAGCCCTGATGGGTGGAATGGTTTTACTACCCTGGCAGAGTACTACGATCGATTTGATCCAAATGATATTAGGATCAATAACCCAGATGCTGATGCATTAACTAATAGTGGGTATAATTTAGGATTCCAGATTGGACAGCAATTTGGCCCTGGAGGACCAGGGGTTGGAACAGCACTGGAAGATAGAAACGGAAACCCTCTGGTATTTACCAAAGAGATTTCCCTGCTTACCGAAGGTAGTACATTAGAAACAGCTGGTGTTCGTGGAGTGAAGTATAAGCCAGACTATGATAATATTGGTAGTCCTGATAATGACTATGTATTAGCAAGATACTCTGATGCGTTATTAATGAAGGCAGAGGCAATTGCAAGAGGGGGAACACCAACAGGTGGAGATACGGCAGAATCTATTGTAAACGCTATTAGAGCAAGAGCTTCTCAAGCGGCAATCACAGGATCTCTTGATGATATTTATGCAGAAAGAGGTAGAGAGCTTTGGTGGGAAGGATGGAGACGTAATGATATGATCAGATTTGGTACCTATTTGAATGCAAAAGAATTAAAATCATTCGAGTCTGGACCAGAAAGAGTGTTATTTTCAATTCCGGCAGGAGCATTGTCAACATTCCCTCAAAATCCTGGATATTAGATTTTTAAGTGAATTTATATGAATTAGAAACGGAGCCCTTCAGTTTTGAGGGGCTCTGCTAATTCGTATTTTTATAGTTTTAAGAACTTAAGTGATTTATAACCTTAGATATCGTATACTTACTCTTGTATTTCTCTTCACTACCTTGATTTGTTGTAAGAAGGAGAAAAAGTCTTATCTCTTCAAAAACTTGTCGGGTACTGATACTGGAATTACATTTCAGAATACATTGAAAGACTCCAAAGATTTGAATATCCTCACTTATCTTTATTATTACAATGGGGCGGGTGTTGCTGTAGGCGATTTTAATAACGATGGTTGGGAAGACCTATACTTTGTGGCTAATCAAAGCAAGAACCAACTATATCTTAATCAGCAAAACTTTCAGTTTAAAGAAGCAACACCAACAGTATTAGAAGACAATGAGGGGTGGTCTACGGGGGTTACCGTTGTGGATATCAATAGTGATGGGCTTAAAGATATTTATTTATGTAAAGTTGGGAAATACAGAGCGATAAAAGGAAAAAATAAGTTATTTGTCAATAAAGGACTTGATCCAGAGGGTAAAGTGATTTTTGAAGAGAAGGCAGAAAAATATAACCTGGATATTGTTGGGTTTTCTACGCAAGCTAGTTTTTTTGATTATGATCTTGATGGAGACCTGGATATGTATTTGTTGAACCATTCTGTGCATCCCAATAGAACCTATGGAAAAGGAAGTAAACGAAACCAGGTAGATTCACTCTCTGGAGATCGGCTGTATAGAAATGATCAAGGTATTTTTACAGAAGTTTCCCAAGAAACAGGTATTTTTCAAGGAGCTATAGGCTATGGTCTAGGTATAGCAACAAGTGATGTCAATAATGATGGTTATCCAGATATATACGTAGGTAATGATTTTTTTGAAAATGATTATTTGTATGTCAATCAGAAGGATGGAACTTTTAAAGAAATAATTTCTTCAAATCAAAAACAACTTCAGCACACTTCGCACTTTTCTATGGGTGTAGATATCAGTGATATTAACAATGATGGTCTTCCTGATATTTTATCATTGGATATGCTTCCCGAGAATCTGGAGACCTATAAATCTTCAGGTACCGAATACAATTACACTACCTACAATCAATATTTGAAAAATGGGTATCAACCACAATACATGCAAAATACATTGCAGCTAAATCGAGGAGATGCTAATTTCAGCGAAGTCGCTTTTTTTTCTGGAGTTGCAGCCACCGAATGGAGTTGGGCTCCGCTTATTGCAGATTATGATAATGACGGGTACAAAGACATCTTTATTTCCAACGGGATCAAGGGAGCGACCAATGATATGGATTTTATCAGTTTTATTGCTAATGAAAAGATCCAAGAAAGGATTAATCAAGGAATGACCAAAGAAGATCTATCGCTGATCAATGAGCTACCCAGCAAGAAAACTTCCAACTATTTTTATCAGAATAAAGGAGATCTGACTTTCGAAAATACATCTGATGTTTGGGCAGAAAACCCTCCTTCATACAGTAATGGAGCGGTTTATGCAGATTTGGATAATGATGGAGATTTGGATATCGTGATTAATAATGTAAATGAACCTGCTTTTGTGTATGCTAATACCTCCTTAGAGAAGACAAATCACAATTATTTGAAAATCCAACTCAAAGGGACAAAGCCTAATTTAGATGCTATAGGAACCAAAGTGATCTTGTTTGTTGAGGGCAAAATGCAACATGCCGAAGTTTTTACAACCAAAGGCTATTTATCATCAGTATCTCCAATTTTACATTTTGGTTTGGGACAAAATACAACGGTAGATTCTTTACAAATTCATTGGCCAGAGGGTAATAGGTCTATCCTCAAAAATATAATGTCAAACCAGACGCTGGTTGTCAATAAGAATGATACTCTACCTAATGATTCAAATATTAGTACTATCGGAGGAAAAGAACGTAATTTGGGAGGTGTCAAATTCAAACATCAAGATTTTGAAACCAAGGATTTTAGTATAGAGCCTTTAGCGCCATACGCATTTTCTAACGAAGGGCCTCATATTGCCATAACAGATGTAGATAGCGATGGACGCACGGATTTTGTCGTTTCTGGAGGAAAACTACAATCTACGTCCCTCTTTTTACAATCTGTAGACGGAGATTTTATAAAAAGTAGGTTGCCATCCCTCGAGATGGATCAACAATATGAAGATGTACAACAGTGCTTTTTGGATGCAGATCAAGACGGAGATCAGGATCTAATTACCGTATTTGGAGGAAACGAAAATTATTCCGGGTATCAAAGTCCACCAGCTTTGTATATTAATGATAAAGGAAACTTTACTAAAACTGAAAATTCATTTGTAGATCATACTATCAATGCATCTGTGGTGATATCCGCAGATATTGATAATGATGGAGATTTGGATCTTTTTGTTGGTAGTAATAGTGTTCCTGGTAAATATGGAGTTACTCCAAAACAATATATTTTTAAGAATGATGGTAAGGGCGTTTTTGAGGAGCAAACAGCAGCTGTTGCTAAAGAATTATTTACCATAGGCCAGGTAACCGATGCTGCTTTTATGGATCTTAATAATGATGATTCTGAAGACTTGATTTTAGTTGGACATTATATGCCAATTACGATATTGATGAATGATGGAAAAGGCAATTTCAAAAAAGAAGAGAACCATTCGCTGAAAAATACCAAAGGTTGGTGGAATTGCCTGGTAGCTCAAGATATGGATATGGATGGGGATATCGACATCATTGCAGGTAATTGGGGACTTAATACCCGACTTACTGCTTCGGTTGAAGAGCCATTACGATTGTATTTGAATGATTTTGATAAAAACGGAAAAAAAGACCCTATTGTCACCTATTTTTATAAAGGAAAAGAAACACCAGTAGCAACCAAAGATGAACTGTCAAAACAAATTCCAGTTCTGAATAAGAAATTCTTATCGTATACTACTTTTGCAAAGGCAGATTTCAAAGATTATTTTTCGGCTTTGGCAATTGAAGAAGCTGAAGTCAAGCAGGTTTTTACCCTGGCGACAACTTATTTTGAAAATAAGGGGAATCGCAATTTTGAAGCGCAAGAGCTACCATGGGAAGCACAAATATCTTCGGTGCATGCCATGCATGTTCTTGATATAAATCAGGATGAATATCCAGATATTGCACTGGGAGGTAATACATATGAAGTAAATACACAATTAAGTCGGTTAGACGCCTCTTACGGTTCTGTACTATTGAATACTCAAAAAGGAACTTTTGAGGTTGGGAATAAACCAAAATTGAATATAAAAGGAGCAATAAGATCTATACAATCTATCGATGTCAACCAAGAAAAATATCTCTTGTTTGGAATTAATAACGATAGTCTTCAATTAATTAAAATAACAACCAATGAATAAAATAGTATATAGCTGCCTGTTAGTATTTATGGTTTTGGGTTCTTGTAAAAAGGAGAAAATAAATACTGAAACTAAAATAGATCAAGAGCCTTTGTTTACCAAAGTGACGGCTGCAACATCTAATATTCATTTTGAGAATACCGTAGAAAGTCAGAAAGACTTCAACATTTTCACCTACAGAAATTATTTCAATGGAGGAGGTGTAGCCATCGGAGATATTAATAACGATGGGTTACCAGATGTATATCTTACCGCAAATCAAGGAGAAAACAAACTCTATCTCAATAAAGGAAATTTTAAGTTTGAAGACATTTCCAAATCCTCAAAAACTACAGGTAAGAACTCATGGTCTACTGGGGTAGTTATGGTAGATATCAATGCCGATGGTTTTTTGGATATTTATGTTTGCAATGCGGGAAATGTAAAAGGAGATGATCAAAAAAATGAACTTTTTATCAATAATGGACCTTCGGCAGATTCGGGAATCATTACGTTTACTGAGAAGGCGGAAGAATACAATTTAGCCGATAGTGGTTTTACAACACATGCAGGATTTTTTGACTACGATCAGGATGGGGATCTGGATGCTTATATTTTGAACAATAGTTTTATCCCGGTAAGTAGTTTGGGATTTACCAACAAAAGAGATTTACGGGCAAAAGACTGGAATATTCCCGAGATCCTTAAAGGAGGTGGGGATAAATTGTTACGTAATGATAATGGAGTTTTTACTGATGTAAGCGAGGAGGCGGGGATTTATGGAAGTCTAATTGGATTTGGATTAGGGGTTACGATCGGAGATGTAAATCAAGATTTGTTGCCTGATATCTATGTTTCTAATGATTTTTACGAGAGGGATTACTTGTACATTAACAATGGAGATGGCACTTTTCGGGAAGAAGTAAAAAAGTGGATTCAACATTTAAGTCTATCCTCTATGGGAGCAGACATGGCGGATATCAATAATGATGGTCTTCCAGAGATTTTTGTTACCGATATGCTGCCAGAAAAGGATCAACGGCTCAAAGAGACCACCTCTTTTGAGAATTATGATATCTACCAACTCAAGAAAAATAGAGACTTCTATAACCAATACATGCAGAATTCATTGCAGCTCAATAATGGAAATGGTTCGTTTTCTGAAATTTCCTTTTACAGTGGTGTAGCAGAAACTGATTGGAGCTGGGGAGCATTACTCTTTGATATGGATAATGATGGTTATAAGGATATTTATGTGAGTAATGGTATTTATCACGATTTAACGGATCAGGATTTTATGAACTTTTTTGCCAATGATATCATTCAAAAAATGACACTTACCGGTAAAAAGGAAGAGGTAGACTCCATCATTAATAGAATGCCTTCTACTCCAATTTCGAATTATGCTTTCAAGAATAATGGAGATTTGACATTTGACAATGCTACTACAGCTTGGGGTTTTGAGGAACCTACATTTTCTAACGGTGCTGCTTATGGCGATTTGGATAATGATGGGGATCTGGATCTTATTGTCAATAATTTTAATATGCCGGTCTCGGTATATCAAAACAAAAGTGAGCGATTAGGAAACAATTTTGTGAGAGTGCAAATTAAGGGTAAAGATAAAAACACCTTTGCCATTGGGAGTGTCGTTGAGATTTATGCAAATCATGAGATTATCAGACAGGAGCTCGTACCCACAAGAGGGTTTCAATCCTCTACAGAGTATATCATGACTATTGGAATCGGAAAGATCAATAACATAGATTCAGTAAAGGTGACATTTCCTAACCAAAAAACTCAAAGTATTAGTAGTGTAAATGTCAATACACTATTACAATTCGATCAAGAAGCGGGAAAGAAAAAAGATAAACTATTTTCAGAAAACCAGGTGACTTATTTTGATGAGGTTACTACAGGCTTACAACCGCATGAGGAAGATCCTTATGTAGATTTTGACTATGAGGGATTGATCTATAAAATGCAATCACGAGAAGGTCCCGCTATAGCCATTGGTGATGTGAATGGAGATGGAAATGAAGATGTTTTTGTTGGAGGAGCCTTCAAACAATCAGGTAGATTGTATTTGCAACAAAAAAATGGAAAAGTAGTAGCGTCATCTTTTGAAACAGAGGAAGTTTTTGAGGATACAGCTACGGCATTTCTGGATATTGATACTGACGGTGATTTGGACCTGATCGTAGGGTCTGGAGGAAATTTTAAAGGTGCAAGAACCGGAGTTCGGTTTTATACCAATGATGGAAAGGGGAATTTTTCTCGAGGAAAGATAGTTGCTGCTACCAATGCCAATGTATCGACTATTGCTTCGTATGATTATGATCAGGATGGTGATATAGATTTGTTCGTAGGATGCTTAAATGTGGTAGGTGTATATGGAGTTTCTCCTCAGAGTTTGCTATTAGAAAATGTGGGTAATGGTAATTTTAAGGATGTAGTGCTTACCCATGCTCCAGAAATCAAAGAAATAGGGATGATCACAGAGGCGATCTGGAAAGATGTGGACGGCGATGAACTAAAAGATTTGATTTTGGTAGGAGAATGGATGTCACCCAAAATTTTCAAGAACGCCAAAGGAAAACTAAAGTATCAGGACAATAACCTTAATGAGATCTCGGGGTGGTTTAATACTGTCAAAGCAGAAGATCTGGATAATGATGGAGATATCGATTTGGTGTTGGGTAATCGCGGCCTCAATGCCAAATACCAGGCCACCGAGCAACACCCGATGAGGTTATATGTTAACGATTTTGATAGCAATGGTACAGTAGAACAGATAGTAACACAACATATTGCTTCCAGAGATGTTCCTATACAGCTCAAAAAGGAGATAACGGCACAAATCAACTCCTTGAAAAAACAGAATATTAAGTTTTCAGAATACGCCAAAAAATCAATCAAAGATTTATTTCCGAAAGAAGTTCTGGAAAACACTATCGTTAAAGAAGTGAATACCTTTTCTAGCCTTATCGCTTATAACGATGGTCAGGGCAATTTTGAATTTGTACATTTACCCCAAGTAGCCCAGTTATCGTGCATCAATGCTATAGAAACTATAGATATTAATGAGGATGGAGTTCTAGATCTGGTGTTAGGAGGTAATAACTATAATTTTAAACCTCAATATTCCCGACTAGATGCAAGTAGAGGAATTGTCTTGTTAAGTACTGGAAAACAAAGTTACAAACCGATTTCATCTTCCGGTTTTTTGGTAGAAGGAGAGATCAAAAATCTGAATTGGATGTCCAATAAAACCGGAATTAAATATTTAATTTCTGGGATTAATAATGAAACTCCAAGAATGTTTAAACTCAAAAATAAGGAATGAGCATAGTGGTTTAGTTCATTCATCTTACTAGTAATGATTAAAAGAGTTTTAATACTAATTGCAATAAGCTTGTTTTCCTGTAAGCAAACAGAAAATAGCAATACCTTATTTCAGAAAGTTTCTTCGGAAATCAGTGGAGTTACCTTTCAGAATACACTACAAAACACGGAAAACCTGAATATCCTGGACTACTTATATTTTTATAACGGAGGAGGAGTTGCTGTTGGAGATATTGATAATGATGGTTTGGTTGATGTTTTTTTTACCGCGAACCAGAGAGAAAATAAACTATATAGAAACCGGGGGAATTTTGAATTTGAAGACATTACCGAGCAGGCAGGTGTAGCAGGACAATCCGATTGGAATACTGGTACGGTAATGGCCGATGTAAATGGAGATGGGTTTCTGGATATTTATGTGTGTGCCGTGGTCGGTATTCAAGGGTTAAAAGGGGGTAACGAATTATTTATTAATAATGGCGATGGTACTTTTACCGAAAAGGGAGAGCAATACCGAGTAAACTTTAAGAATTACAGTACTAGCGCTGCATTTTTTGATTACGACAATGATGGAGATCTGGATATGTACTTGCTCAATCATGCGGTGCATACACAACATTCCTTTGGAAAAGCAGCTATCAGAAACCAAAGAGATGATCGTAGTGGAGATAAATTACTACGTAATGATGGCGATGTTTTTGTAGATGTAAGCGAAAGTGCCGGAATTTATGGAGGAGCCAACGGATATGGATTGGGAATTGCTACGGCAGATTTTAATAATGACGGATACACGGATATTTATATAAGTAACGATTTTCATGAGGATGATTATTATTACCTGAATAATCAGAACGGGACCTTCTCTGAAGTTTTAAAAGAAAAGATGGGGCATACCAGTCGGTTTTCGATGGGGAGTGATGTTGCAGATATCAATCACGACGGATATATAGATATCATGACCTTAGATATGATCCCTAAAGAAGAGAAAGTACTCAAAGCCTCTGCCGGGGACGAAACTGTGGACATGTTGGAGATGAGAACGAATCAATTGGGTTATCATTACCAGTATGCACGTAATATGTTGCACATCAATCACAAAGGAGAATTTTTCTCTGAAACTGCTTTGTTAAGTGGAGTAGCAGAAAGTGATTGGAGTTGGTCCGCTCTCTTTGCAGATTATAATCAAGATGGAGAGCAAGATGTTTTTATCTCAAATGGGATCCCGAAACGTCCTAATGATTTGGACTATATCCGATATATATCCAATGATCAAATCAAAGAAAAAATAACGAAGACTAAGCTGATTGATCAGGAAGCATTAGAGATTATGCCCCCGGGAATAGTACAAAATATGATGTTTCAGGGGATAGGAGATATTCAATTCAAAGATCAATCTTTAGCGTGGTTACCAAATGATGCAGTGATCTCCAATGGGAGTGCATATGCCGATTTTGATAACGATGGAGATCTGGATATCGTAACGAATAATAGTGGAGCTCAAGCCACTTTTTATAAGAATACCGTGGATACTACCTCCAATTATTTGAAACTAAAACTTCAATATAAAAAATCAAATCTATTCGGTATCGGGGCCAAGGTCATTTCTTATCATCAAGGGATTCCTCAATATCGACAAATGTATACGAGCAAGGGGTTTCAATCTTCTTCTGAAGCTATGATTCACTTCGGATATGGAAAAACAAAGTATGTGGATTCGTTGAAGATCATCTGGCCAGACCATACCATACAGATGGCGGAACGTATTAAAACCAACCAAACACTTACTATCCGGTTATTAAACAAAAGAAATACGATTGATTATAAAACGATTTTTCCAAATTCTAAAGGTTGGTTTTCAAAGGTGGATAGTATCCCAGGGTTTGACTTTGAGCATAGAGAGAATAATTATGTGGATTTCAATGGACAGAAACTGATTCCCTACAAAGTATCGAATAAGGGACCAGCCACTGCGGTAGGAGACCTCAATAATGATGGTAAGGAAGATATTTTTTTCGGGAGCTCTAGAAATAGTCCTTCTCAACTATTTATACAAACCAACACTGGCTTTGAAAAAGTACAAACAACAACTTTTGAAACTGATAAAATTGCAGAAGATGTAGCAGCGGTCATCACAGATTTGAATGATAATAAAGCAAATGATCTTTTGGTAGCTTCTTCAGATGGAGAGGTTTTTGGCCCTTCCAAAAGAGTATTGGATCGGCGTTACTTATATACCGACGAAGGAATGCATAAAACCGATTTCCCCGAATTATTTAATCATACCTCCGTAATACAACCCGGTGATATGGATAATGATGGAGATCAAGATCTCTTTGTTGGAGGATATGTAGTGCCAGGGGATTTTGGTAAAATTCCAAGCTCTTATATTCTTAAAAATGAGAAGGGAAGTTTTAAAAAACAGGAACATGAATTGTTAGAAAGCGTAGGGATGGTCACTGATGCCATTTGGACCGATTTTGATGGAGATAACAACAAGGACTTAATTGTGGTTGGTGAGTGGATGTCACCTACATTTTTTAAGAATGATAATGGAAAGTTAGTAGATGCTACGACATCGGTATCCAAAGCAAAATTAAATGGACTATGGCAGTCTATTGAAGCTTTTGATATCGATGATGATGGAGATTTGGATTATATTTTAGGTAATTGGGGGTTGAACACAAAATTCAAAGCCTCAGCAGATACCCCTTTACGGATGTATTACGATGACTTTGATAGCAATCAAAAAACAGAGACTATCGTGGCAATCCCTAGAGAAGGGAAATATTATACCGCTCTAGGACTAGACGAATTATCCGCTCAACTTAATTTTTTACGAAAAAAAATTACTACCTATGCATCGTTTGCAGGAAAAACAGTTGATGAGATTTTTGACGAAGAACAATTGAGTAATGCTACTCTGTTTGAGGTGCATCAATTGGCATCAGGATATTTGAAAAATGAAGGAGGAACCTTTACATTCGTGCCGTTTAGTAATGAATTACAAATAGCACCGATCACATCGATGTTAGCACACGATTTTAACAAAGATGGTAAAGAAGAAGTGCTGCTAGCCGGGAACTATTTTGGAGTTACGCCATATCATGGAAGATTTGACGGTTTTGGAGGCGCATTGCTTCAAAAAAATGGTAAGATTTTGGAAGCAAATGAGCTCAATATTAACCTAACACAAAAAGCGGTAGTAGCGAGTAATATCATTAATTTTGCAAATAAGGAATATTTGATAATTACAGTAAATAATGGAAAAGCAGAAATTTATGCGATTCATCAATAAACCATATAGATTACTAGCTGTTTTAGGGACAGTTTTGAGTTTCATCTCTTGTCAGCAACCCGAAGAAATTGAAATCTCTGCAGATCATTATCATACTGCCATAGATAACCTGACGGCAGTAATGGTACATGATATATTCTCACCTCCTGTTGCTAGTAGAATATACAATTATCCTAATATAGCGGCCTACGAAATCATAGCGCAAGGAAATCAAGAATATAACACTTTATCAGGGCAGTTACATGATCTTAAACCTATACCGGTTGCCGATACCACTAGCGGAATTAATTTTAGACTGGCAGCATTGATTGCTTATCTGGAGGTAGGAAAGACATTGGTTTTTTCTGAACACCGAATAGCATCTTACCAAGATAGTTTGTATGGTGTTTGGGAAAAGAAAAATGCAAAAAGTTACAGTGCTTCCAAAACTTATGGATTAGAAGTTGCGGAGCATGTTAAAGAGTGGTTATCCAAGGATAATTATGCACAGACCAGAACAATGCCCAAGTTTTCTGTAAACACTGAAGATCCATCCAGATGGCAGCCAACACCACCGGACTATATGGATGGGATAGAACCACATTGGAGAGAAATCAGGCCTTCAATCATTGATTCTGCTTCTCAATTTACACCTTCTAGACACCCAGATTTCTCCTTGGAAAAAGAATCACCTTTTTACAAAGAACTTTTAGAAACCTATGAGGTGGGGGTAGCCATTAAAGAGGAAGGAGAAAGCTCAGAAAGGATTCAAATCGCTCGATTTTGGGATTGTAACCCTTATGTGTCTACGCACAAAGGCCACTTGATGTTTGCCACCAAGAAGATAACTCCGGGAGCACACTGGATTGGGATATGCAAAATTGCTACCAGAAAAACAAATTCGGATTTTGAAAAGACAGTATATGCGTATACTAAAACTTCGATAGCCATAGCCGATGCTTTTATAAGTTGTTGGGACGAAAAATATCGAAGTAATTTAATTCGTCCAGAAACGCTAATCAATCAGCATATTGATGAGAATTGGGAGCCCGTTTTACAAACACCTCCGTTTCCAGAATATACTAGTGGACATTCTGTAGTTTCTGGTGCTGCTTCTACGGTACTCACAGAGATTTTTGGTGATGATTTTGCTTTTAATGATGATACCGAAATACCCTATGGTTTACCTATTCGATCTTTCTTATCTTTTAATAAAGCGGCAGAAGAAGCAGCTATTAGTAGATTGTATGGGGGGATACATTATCGGGCAGCTATAGATCTAGGTTTGGAACAAGGACGTAATTTAGGTAGTTTTGTGATCGCAAAACTTGAAATGAAAAAGTAATTTTTAGGAAAAAATAATGAAGAAAGTTGTAATTGGTATTTTGGTCATCTTAGTTGGAGTTGCAGTCTGGTTTTTAATGGTAAAAGAACACGACCATGTAATCACATTTAATGCAAATGCGTCTCAAAGTAGCGTATATAACCATGTTAAGGATGCAAAATTTATTGATACCACTTCGATACAAGATAATGCTATTATAATAGACAAGGTACTTTTCGAATCCTTTAAACAGGAAGTGCTTGTAGATAATCAAAAAGTTATTTTGGATTGGAAATTTAAAGCTGTAGCAGATACTATTACCAAAGTAAACGTAGGGATCATTACTACAGAAAATTCCATAAAACATCGTTTACAGGCTTTATTCAAGAAATCACCATTGGTAAAAACAGTAAAAGATGAGTTGATTTTGTTTAGATGGCAGTTTAGTAAGTATACCAATATGTTTAAAGTAACTATTGATGGAGAAAGTGAAATGCCAGCAATGGAAATAATCACTACAAATGCAAAGGTAAAACGAGATAAGAAGGCAACTGCTATGATGAAAGCAAACTCGTATCTATATCCTAAACTTGCTGAAAACGGTATTACACAAGATGGACCTCCCTTTGTAAACATAAAGAATTGGGATACGGAGGAAGATACTATTACGTTTGATTTTGGAATCCCTATTGCTCATAAGGACACCCTTCCCGATACAATTCCCAATATTGTATTTGGTAACGTCAAGTCTCAAAAAGCTTTAAAAGCCACTTTTTACGGTAATTATGCTATTAGTGACGAAGCTTGGTTTGCCTTGTTGGATTATGCAAAAAGAGAAAACATCAAGTTGGATAACAAACCTTTTGAAGTATTTCATAACAATCCCATGGCTGGTGGAAATCAGCTAGATTGGAAAGCCGAAATCTTTGTTCCTATTTTGGAGAACTAAGAAATTTGGTAGACTACTTCAAATAGATTAGAATCTGCCAACGACTCCAACTTGTCCGGCACCAAAGCTTAAATTCCATCGTATTTTGTTCTTTTTAGGATTGTAAGCGTAGCGTTGTTCTTTTTTAAGGTAGTTGTCAACGCTATCCACTACAGCGATACTAATGGCAGCACCAAGAACAACATCTGTTAACCAATGCGCTCCAGACCAAAGACGTGATACGGGGGATAATAAACCTATTGCATAGATACCTCCTTTTACATATGGATTTTGAAATTGTTTTGCCAAAGCGTGTGCAGTACTAATAGAAAGAATAGTATGTCCCGATGGGAAGGAGTGGTATCCCGCTTCATTAGACCATAAACGAAAGCTGAGGTTTCCCTCGTCGGTATTTGGCCTTGCTCTCCCTACCAGCGTTTTGGTGAATGTCTGAAATACACCTCCTGCTGTAGCCGATGCAATAAGAAGTACTCCTGTCTTTCTTATTTTTTCATTTTTAGTGATTAAGCCTATAGCATATATGCCTGTTGTTAATCCATAATTAACCAAAGGTTTTCCAAATCTGAATCCTGTTTCCTCTACAAAATCGGGAACACCTTCTGCCTGATTCGTAAAATAATCATTTGCTGGTTCATCCAAGGCAAGTAATGTCATAGTTCCGGCGACTACACCGCCAAAGAGGGCCCAGTCTTTTTCTTTCCATTTAAAAGGTTGAGTATATGCATGTTTTACGCCTCCATATACAGATAATCCATCATATTTGATAATCTGCCATGTCGTCATTTGTTCTGAGGAACGAGGAGTTCCAGAAGTGTTTTTCGTAGCAAGTGTATCTTGAGAAAAGGAAGAATAAGTGCTACCAACCAGTAACATGCTTATCCATAGGGCTTTTATAACGTTCATAGTAAAAGTTTGCTGAGCAAAAATAACAACTTATTCATAATTACCGACATACAGTGCAATTTTAAAAATTTGGGATTAGCATTATTTATAAAAATAAGATGTATTCCTGATTTGATTTAGGTTGAAAGTCAGAGTAAGATCTTAGATCTATCGAATAGGGTAATATTACCGATTTTACCAATTTCCATATTAACACTGAAAGAAAATAGGAAAGAGATAAAGAAATTTGATAAGAGTCAAGATTAACACTTTTCAACTTTATAGAAAGATGAACTATTTCCCCAAAGGGGTAATCCGAAAACCCTGAATAGAGTAGGAATAAAGTCTAAATAACAAAGACATGAGTACAGCACAGCTCGAATCAAACTCTGCAATTGCCGAAGCGTATTTGGCAAAAGGGACAATAGGAAATGTGGGTATGCCTGGAGCACCTATCGCGCATTTTTCTTTGGTCGTAGTCCCATCCAAAAACACGGTTTCAGGTTCTGTAGAAATCACCCAGGCGATCGAAAACGGAAATACCGGGATATTTTCGGTAAAAGGAAATATCCGATCTACTGGATATGGTAAAGTTACCAAGATTGTAAATTTAGAAGGAGAGTATATCTACTCGTTCCCACCACCAGCAATCGGTTCTATCCTGCAGAAATTTACTGCCTATATGGATATAGACGATTCATGGAATGGCCAAGGAGGGTTCTCTTATGGAAGAGGAAAAATAAATAATGTTCCTGTACATTCAGAACACTAATTTTTAAAGAGAACAGTGCCATCGGTATTGTTCTCTTTTCTTTTAAAACCTAATGATATGAGTACCAATAATACATACCCAATAGTAAAAGTAACCAACAACTTACCACATGAAATCGAGGTATATGATGTTTTTAATCCTTCAAAAGGAGGAGTAAAAGAGGCGTATCAATATACTAAACTGAGTACAATTGCTTCAGGAGCGACTTTAGATGTAAAGACCATCAGAAAAGGATCTTTACTACAAGCCATGTTTACCGGAGTAATAGAACAACTTGACAATAAATACTATTATCAATTTCCGATAAAAACGATGTCGGCTATTCAATTCACCTTTGATAATCCACCACCTTTAGCCTATAGCATAGAAACCAGTGATAAAGCGTCAACAATCCAATCTTTTTTGTTTCATCGCTTTACCATGGCTAATCCAAATTCGGCACTTACCAAAAATTTATACAGTGCACTCAAAAAGGGAAGCGTAGATAGCGTAAATGCTTTTTTTGCGAGTACAAAAAACTTCAAAAATTGTACGCTTAGCTCCTGGAATATTGTACAAACGTGGTTGCAGATGTTTACTTCAGGTTGGCAAGGCCCTTATTATTTGTATGAGGAAGCACCAACTCCTTTACCTGCGAATTACGTTCCGGTTTTGATAGCTACCCTGAATATTGTGTCCAGTGCCAAAGAAAATTTAGCAACATTGAGTATGTGTAGCGAAGATGCAAAAGGGAATCCGGTTTTTGCCAATCCACCTCAGCATACAACAGTGGTGATGAATGGAGATGGTACCATGGGGGATGATAACCCCGGGCAAGATGTATCGGTTACATTGACACCAGTATGGATGAATGTGATCCAAACAAGCATGAAAAACGGAACTCCCGTTTCTAGTTATTTAGCAGGACCTGCGGTAACTGGTACAGTAGCAAACAAGAAAGTAGTGTCTTCACAAACTGCTAGGCAATTACCAGAAAGTAAAAAAATAAATACTAAGAAAGCGTCTTCTTTTGATGCGTCGTTTGCAAAATTAGGTCAAATGGTAGGATTAATCGTCGGACTCCTCTTTTTGGGAGAATTTGCGATGAAAATAGGAAAGTCTGCCAAAGAAAAAGTGGATAAACTCAAAGAAAAAGCAAATTCGGATAAGGATTTTAAAGACGGAGAAGAAACAATCGACAAGACACCAGACCAGGAAGTAACGGTAGAAGCTACTTCAAAAGAATCAGAATTTAATACAGATGCCGAAGATGTTTCTCAAAGCTATAACCAAACTTCAGAAGCACTTCAGGAGAATGTGATGACAGAAACTATGGAGGATACCTCTAAAAATATTCAAGAAGAATTAAGCAATCAAATAGAAGAAGGATATACCCCTACGCAAGATTTTGAGGATGCTGTAAGTGAAATGGAAAATTCTTTTGAAGAGATTAAAACAGATATAGAGAATGGTAATTTCTCTGAAGCCAATACCAAGTTGAGTGATGTTTCTGAAAATATGGATAAAACATTGAAGAATAATGAGAGTAGCTTGGAAGATTGGGAAAAGTCATCTCTAGAGGAGTCTTCTGAAGCTGTAGACAATGCAGCAAAAGAGTCTGATGCTTTGGATAAAGCACAAGAAGAGCACGATCAGGAAATAAAAGATGAGGCTGATGATTCTGGGTTTAACGAAAACGATGACATGCCTGAGACAGATTCGATCCCAGAAGGAGAAATGGCACTATAACAACATTAAAAAGATACAATTATGATCATTACATGGTTTACAGATCCTTCTAAAGGAACATTTACAGAAGGAAGCGGAAAGTTTTCATCCTACTATCAATATGATACCGAAACAAAAAAGTTTGTGAGGATCAGATTAGAATTAGGGCGACGATCTAGTGGAAGTGACCTAGGAGAAACGGGAGCTTTTTTTAAGAACAAAAGGGCTGTAGGTTTTTCTTCGATAGATTTTATAGAGAAGGTAGCAGAGTATCCTGATTCTGATTTTACAATAGATAAGTCCACGGGGAAATTATTGTTGAAAGGAGACCCCATGAGTACAACACCTACCACTGGAGATAATGTGGTAGATATGTCACCTGGACAAACGGAGCCACATTTTGGGAATAGTGTGGCCTCAAAAGCCTTTTTGCCTCCCGATATTGAGCCTAAACATTTAAGCCTAATTGCCAATAATGCGATTGCTAATGGCGAAAGTGAAAGTTTTACTACAAAATCTGTTACAGGTACTCAACTATCCGATGCTTTAAAAGGAAAAGTATGTGATATTATGGGAGTAGAGGATTTTAACACAATTAGCGATGCTGACATTTTGAAAAAACTAAAATCTCAAATCGCCGAAATAAAAGAAGAATTAACCACTCCATCCAAAAAAACTATCGATAGCTCTTTGGAAGATGTAGATAAACTGTTAAGTGGTATTAAAGAAAAAATGGAGACTGATGGTATAGCTCCAACAGAAGATTTCGAAGATGCTCTGGAAGATCTTGGGAAGAAGGTGAAAGCAGCAAAGGAGGCTTCTGAAAGTGGAGAAGGTGTCAAAAAGGCGATAACAGACTTAGAATCTTCTCGAGCTACATTAAAAGAAGCTGTAAAAACCTTAAGTGAGGCTCATCAGAGTACGGTTGACGATTTGATAACGGGCAGTGATAAAGCTATTGAAACCGCACAATCGGCAAGCGATGAATGGGAACGAATAGACACCGAGTATCAGGAGTCAGAAGAAGCTTCTTCAATAAAAGAATACGAAGCCAGTATAGGTAACGAAGAGGCAGAACCGGTTGAACTCAAATAGTTCATACGTTGGTAAATATTTCATGAAAAAACAACACCATGGCATTTCCAAAAATAACACTAGACAACAAATTATCTGAAGAAGTAATCGTATATGATGCTTTTCAGAATAACAAAGATGATCAAAGCCTGTCTAACTTTTTTGGGGCTCTAACCGATCTCACTTCAGTTAGTTCCGGAGCGAGTGAAGTTTTTGAACCTATACACGGGCCAATCTCTACATATATCATTTATGATTCGAACCATAACCCGATAAAAAGGGTATTTACGATGGGTAACGCTCCTCAAACTTTTACTGTTGATCAGGGTGATGTAGCTATTATGACACAAACTCAGTCTTTTATTACATTACTTGAAAAATCACCTAACGATCCACAATGTGTAGCTTTTCAAAAGCTTATTAAAGGCGGGAACGCAAAGCCCAATGAAGTAAATACCTTTTTTAAGGGTACCAAAGATTACACCTCATGTACATTTATTTCGTACATGCTGGCAGCGGTGACGATTGCAAGAACGCCAGAAGCCAAAAACAAACCGCCACAAGAACAAGAGTACTCCTTAAGCAGTTTATCCAAGTATATGGGTATTGATTGGCCATCAGGATTTCCTGATGTAGTAATCTCAGATTTCTTTTGTTCTGAAGCTAACGAGATTTTGCGACTGGGAGGAAAACTAAATATCCATAATGTCACATTTCAAGAAGGTGTATTGGATCATGTTCTTTCCTTTTTACCAAGTCCAGAGATTACATTTGATATAGAAGTGGTGCTTAAACCAGGGTTTAGTATGGGGGTCATATGCCTGAAGTTTATGTTAGATGATATCAAGATCCCGATAGGAAACAGTAAGACCTTTGATATTGATCAACCTACCCTAATGCTTACCATCAATCCACTTTTCAAATTTGTCGTATTCGAGATAAAAGCTACTATACCTTTTAACATATTCAAAAGCCCAACTTTTGACGCACAAATAGCCATGACCATCGATAACATCGAAGCAGAAGTTGGAGTAGAATTAACTGGTAATAAAACTTCGCTGTTAACACCTTCCATTGTCAAGGGATTGCATTTTGATTCCTTTGGTGTAGGTATGGGATTGATTTTTGAACCTCCAGGATTTGCCATAGGTGTGGACGGTACTTTTCATATTGGTGATCAAAAAGATAGAATTAAGTTAGATGATGATCAATTTGCCATTGTTTGCGAAATGGAAGAAGAGGTGCCTAACCCGTTGTATTTGGCATTCTATGTGCCCAAATTGGATTTTGATGAGGTAACTACCATTTTTACAAATACCTCGTACAATTTTGATGTGCCCGTTACTTTTAGTGATTTGTCATTTCGATGGGCAGAAAACCCAATGGAGCCAGTAGTGCTACCCGATGGATCATTAGCTCCTATAGGGTATGGTTTTAGTGCATATATGGATATTTTGGGATTAACCTTTTACGGGGCTTTAGAGATTGATATGACTCATGGTGTTTCTGGAGATATTACGATGTCTCCTTTGGCGATGGGGAAGTTGTTCAAGTTATCAGGAGATGGAAAGGGAGTAACGATAAAAGTTGATGCAAATGGAAATCCAATCCCAAACAATACCATCCCCAAGACAGCTGCAGAGAAAAAGGTAATAGAAAATGCAACAACCAAACAATTGGTTGCTCCAGGAGGTCCTGAAATGACCGTAAGTACTTCATCATCTCCTTATTTTACTTTGGGCGCTCAGGTAAGTTTGTTTGATATAATCAAAGAAAAGATCGCTGCTTCTATATCCAAAAAAGGGATAGCTTTTGAGTTGGATTATGGGGCTATCCTACAGACCAAAATGAAGTGTATACTTCAAAATTATCATAATTTTTCGGGTGATTTCAGCTATGGATTAGATATTAATGTGCCATTTCCTACCATTGCAGGATTTAGTTTAGGTACGCTGAAGGTGAAAGCTGATTGTAATATGGGACTTGCGATAGCTACTTCAACTTCAGACATTGATTTTAAGGTGCACGGTGGTTTCAATTTTGAAGGGTTGAGCTTAAGATTTGGACCCTTTGATGCTGATATTAATACTTCTAGTATAAAAGATCTGTTAGCCGCTGTCGAACATTATATTTTGGATAATGCTGAAGCTATTTTTAAAGAAATAATTCAAGATGCTTCAAAATGGGCAAGTTTTGTGAAGAAAGCTTTTATAAGCGGTGTTCATGAGGTAGCAAAAGGTCTTAAAACCGCTTTTAAAAAATCTGAACAAGAAGTGGCTTCCATTATGCATGGAGCGGGGTATGGCATGAACGAAGTGGCGTCTGGTCTCAAAACTGCATTTGGTGCTCCGGCTACAGTGGTTGCAGATGCTTTAAAGACTGCTTTTGGAGCTTCAGACAAACAAGTGGCTAGTGCTTTAAAAGTAGTAGGATTTGGAGCCAAAGAAACTGCACAGGCGCTACAATCCGCATTTGGAATTGCACCAAAAGTTATCAATGACATCATGCAAGGTGCAGGATATAGTGCCAATCAAATTAAAGACGCTTTTGAATCTCTTGGAGGAAAGTTTGCTTCTGCAGCCAAAGATATATGGCATGCAGTTTCTCATTGGGATCATTGGTAATGATATTTTAATAAACTCATCTTAACTTTTATTTTTCTATTGGGGGGTATGGTAGAGAATTTGGGGGCGGATGAGTTTACTAATTTTTTAATGAGTTGCTTTCAAATAGCAAAAAAACGTACAGAATAATCTTATAAAATGGTAATGATAGCTGATTCAAAAATTGATTTGGAAAGAGATCCATTAAAACTGTTTAGATCATTATTTGACAGCGACAGCCTTCAAATATTGGAATGGTCTCTTAAAATTACTAAGGATAGAATTGAAACTCGATGCAAACCCACCTTCTATGTTTATCATAAGGCCAACGATCTTTCAGTATATCAAAAACTAAATGTGTTGTTAGAAAGATTAGGGTGCCCATTAGAAGTGTTAAGATTTCAGCAGAATTCTATTGGGACATCGATGTATAATGGGATTAGAGTGCCACTACTTACAGAGGACTACAAATGCCTGTATATACATGAACTAAACCAAAATACGATTAATGCGTTTCGGTGGAGAAATGAAGCATCGTATGATAAAGTTAATTACATTTTTAAAACCGGGTTAAAAAAAAGAGAAGTTCAGGATTTTATTCACCCAGAATTGGATACTTTTTTTAAAGATGTTATGCAAACAGAAGAGGCCAAAAACAGATCAGGGATATGGCTGCAAAAATTAGAACATAAAGTGCAGGAGGTGTATTTGGCTTTTCCGCATAGACCTAAATTAAAATGGATTTTTGATCTTTTAAAAGACCACATATTTATCAATTATTTCGAAAACACTTTGGCATACTCAGACTTGCGATGCAAAAATGTAGGATTCGATGGTTTACATGAGGAAAATCCGGCAATTACGGTATACTTTACAATCCCTCTTAGTCATAAATTTCCAAATACCTATGTAGAACTGATCAATATGACACATGAGTTTTTTGCTGAAATTAAAAACTAAAAAAGGGTTATGATGGTGGGGCTTTTTTAGGTCAGTATAATCTTATCTAACTCTATGATTTTATTTTGTGCGGCAAAAATGATAAGACCAGCAATGTTTTTAGCTCCTGTTTTCGAAAGCAAATTAGACTTATGAGTTTCTACTGTTTTTCTGCTTACAAAGAGTTTTTCTCCAATTTCTTTGGCGGTCAGTTGATAGCATAACAGTTTGAGCACATCGATCTCTCTTGGAGTAAGTTCGGCTATATTATTGGTAGGAATTACTGGGGTATTTGATGCAATTTGTTTTCGCATCGTTTCCATTTGTTCGATGTCTAGATGATGACCATTGGCATTTACATTACGGATTACTTTTACCAATTCTTTTTTGTCGATTTCTTTTGGTATAAAGGCGTTAGCACCTGATTTAAACATGTACCCAATATAATTGGGTTGGTAATGCGATGATATAACTATTGTTTTGATACCAATATATTGTTTCGTTAGTTCATCTACCACATCTTTACCAGTACCATCTTTCATTCTTAGATCTGTAAGTACAATATCTGGTAGATTTTCTGTGTCTAGTGTATCCAGGAAAGAATTTCCGCTGTAAGATACAGAGATAACCGAAAAACCATCGATGCTATCTAAGTAATCCTTTAGTAAGTTGGCGACTAACTTATCATCTTCGACTAAAGCTATTTTTATGTTATTCATTTCTTTGATGTAAAAGGGCGAATCTTGTGCCAGTTGGTTTGTTTTGTTCAAATTTAAAGGTCGCATTGAGTTGTTTAGATCTCAATGTGATATTTTTCATTCCAAGCCCTTTTTTTTGATTTCCCGAAAGTCCTTTTCCATTATCTCGTATGGATAGGAAAATTAGTTTTTGAGATACCTTTAATCTAATAAAAATTTGAGTAGCATTGGCATGTTTTTCAATATTTGTAATTACCTCCTGAAAAATTCTGTAGATGTTAATCTTGATCGTATCCGGAATTTGAATATGTGGTGCGTCAACGATATGAAAATCAACAGAAAAAATAGTATTCATTGGCTGTAATACATTTTCAAATAATACTCCTAAAGTGCTTTCTTCCAAAAGAGGGGGAGTAAGATCATGAGATATTCTTCTGGCCGTAACAATACTGTTTTTTAGAACCTCCGTTAGCCTATCATCATTATTCATAAGTTGAATTCGTCGCAATTGCCCAATAAGCTCATCATGGATATCTGCAGCAATACGTGTGCGTTCTTTCTCTTGAATCTCTATGCTATTTTGCAACATTTCTTCGTTATGAAGAATTTTTAGATTTGCCTTTTGGCGCTCTTCTCGTTTAATTCGGGTAACGTACTTTTTGGTAAGTATAATAATGAATAGAAGCAGCAAGGAAAATAATACCAAAGATCCTGCTATCCATAATATAGGTGTTAAAGGGTTTTTCCAGTCTTCCATGCCAAATTCACTAAAGCCGCATAAAACATGAGAAGACAGAAAGCTCTAAATAGCCATATCCATCCTACCAAATTTAAATGCTCGTTGATAAGATAATTTGTAGTTAAAGCAATAATAAAGTCAATACCAAAATAGAACAGAATCGTTAAAAATATAGTAATATGTGTATTTGATAAAAATAGCTTGCCATCAAAGTATCTGAATAATGTTGCGATTAATAAGATAATTATACATAAGATGTATAGTAAACGATCATAGGACTGGTATGAGCTAATTTCTTTGTTAAATCCCAAACTCAATAACATGGGAATGATAAATAACAAGGAGAGGTACAAGAAATTTCTTTTTTTTCTACGGAAAAGATGCACGAGAATATAGTATCCAAGGTAGAATAAATGGATATAATAGGATACTGAAAACAAAAACAAATTTACTTTACCAAAAATAGCAACAAGCTCTATGGACAAGATGGATACCAGATAGATTATGGTAATTAACGCATGTTTCTTGAACATACTATATACCAGTCCTATAGAAAGAACCAATACACATAGCATGGAAAGAATATCCATAATTTTTTCGATTACTACCGTAGTATCCATTATATGTCTTGCACTAATTTAGAGTAAGTTAAAGTCACTACTCAAACTGAAAGGTGGATGTGGTTGCGAAACGTCCATAAATAATTCATTATCTCCTGATTTTTGAGTTTCGCCTTCATTTAATTCGATCTCGCGAGTAAGAATAAACTCAAGATTATACCCAAATGTGTCGAAGTTGTTAAGCGCTGTCAATACAAAAACATTTTCTTGGCTAGAACCAAATAATGTAGATAAATCTTCAAAAGGAATGGTCATCAACCGTAGCAAACCACTAGAACCAGATTTTATGGCTTGTTGTTGATCCTTAAACCAGTTTTTTGCACCTAGCATCCAGTTCAAGATTCTTTGTTCTGCTTCGCTTTTACTTATTTGATCATTGCAGGAAAGTGCAACCCGTTTGAATGCGGTATTTGTTTTGGTGGCAGTCGTATTAAAACTTCTTGTAAATTCCTTTTCTAAAAGATTGATTCCTATTTGGTAAGACTGGTTTTGGTCAGTCACATTATCTACGATATAGAATTTAAGTTCAAATTCGTCGACACCAAAATAACAGTTAAGTGTAGTAGGATTATTTGTACTCCAATTTTGATAATCCTCGTACGATACGGTAAAGCCATAACCCGAGGTTAAAAAATTAAGAGAAATACTGGTGTTTCTAATTTCATTCCAGGTATTGATGTTGGCTTTAATTCTAGTTAAATATTTGCTTGCGCTCATTTTTATAGGTTTAAGAGTTTAGTGATAAGTTACATTAAAAAAAGAAAATTCCGGGGAAATTTTAACTTATTTTCAAATTCGAAATACTTTTTGATCGTACTTCTAAACGCTGTAGAAAATTGGAGTTTTCAACTAAGATGAAAAAAACTAATACCCATCTATAAAAAGAAAAAAAACTGTTATTTGTTTTAACTGTTGATTTCTAAGTAGATACCCTTCAAAAAAGAAACCCGAGTTTCAACTCGGGTGTGGGATGTAATATCGGGAAATTGTGCGCTTTTTGTTTATGAAGCAAATATAGGTTGTGTTGTACCAAATATTTCTATGGATGGTTCTAATGTATTTTCTGTATTTGCATAATTAAGATTTTGCAAAACGTTATAATTAAACCAAATGGATAATAATCGGTATGGTATTTCTAATGAATCCCTAATTCCCAGTTTGGAATCTTCCATATGTACCCATCGTTGTAATGGTTGTTCGTATATTTTGTTCAGTATAGTGACTTCGCCATAATATTTTTTCATTCTTAAAAACATTTCGATATCAAATAACCATCTGCTGAAGAAGTTCCTTTTAAATAAGATAGGGACTAGTTCTGCTCTGAAAACTTTGGCTCCGCATTGGGTGTCTTCAATAGGTAATCTTAATATAAAGAATACCAACATTTTTATGATTTTTGAAAATACCGCTCTGAAGCTATCTTTTTGGATTCCCGCTGAAGCATTTTTAGCTCGAGAACCAAAGACCATACTTAATTTTCTGTTGGTTTTTAGTGTTTTTAAAAGATCATCAAAATCGTCGAAATCTGTAGATAGATCAGCATCTATAAACCCTACATACCCGATGTCTCCTCTACTGTGAAGATATCTTGCACCCGCTCTCACTGCAGCGGCTTTTCCTAAATTCTTTTTGATATCAATCACGCTTACCTTGGATGGGTTAGATGCTTGTATATCTTTTAAAAGTACAATAGTATTATCCTTACTTCCATCGTTGACGAAGCAAAGGTGATATTGGTTTTCTTTATTAATGAAATTTCTGAAGGCAGATACATTTAGTCTGTTTTCTTCATTATAGCAAGGCACGATTATTCCGGTTTTCATAGGGGTAATTTTTTAGAGTTATACCTCGAATGTACCCTGGAATAATGGCCAAAATCCCTTTATTTCGTTCATTGGAGAATTGCTGTCGACGAAAGGTTTTTATCGAAAGATGGGTTATTCGTCGAATCCGAAACCTTTGTTGTATATTTAAACAGAAACTACGGCGAGTCATATGAATTTATCTACGAACAAGTATTTGATTATTGCTTTATTAATCGGAGTAATCTTTCATGGTACTGCCATTTTCTTCACTTTGGAGTATACGTATGATGCCTTAATCCATTTGTTTTTCGGAAATCACTATGCAACAAGCTGGTTCGAACCCTGGAGTTATAGTTGGTATACCGGATTTACCGTAATGGGATACCCTCCACTAGTACATCAAAGTATTGGATTACTGTCATACATCGGGGGTTTAAAATTTGGATTGTTTTCTGTGGCTTTAATCGCCATTATACTTTTTATCACTGGGGTATATCGATATGCATTATTATTGACATCTAATCGAACAGTAGCAGGGTATACGGCAGTATTAGCGGTTTTTGCTTCTGTTTTTATAGAAACCTTACATGTTTTTGGGCAATTACCCAGTATCATTGGGATCTCGGTATTGATGCATGCGCTACCAGAGATTTATTTATGGATCAAAGTAGGAAAGTACAAGTACCTGGTCAATGCATTGAGTTTGATTGCGGTTACTGTTACCTCACATCATGTAACTCCTATATTTGGAATGGTATTTTTCATCTTTCCTTTGATTGGAATGATAATAATGGATGGTGCTCGAGAAAAAGTAAACTCCTATAAAGAGGTACGGTTAAAACATTTCATTCAGACTTTTTTTGCATTGCTAAAACGAATTGTAGGTTTTGGATTTGGGTCATTACTATTGATTATTACCTGTATACTCCCTTATTGGATCAACACCAAAAATAACCCTATTACACAAGTACCTATACCTCACGGTTCTCGTGATAATTTTTTGGAGGTCACTTCGTCTGGATTGGTGTTTTTTTTAATTCCCTGGGGAATTTTACTGTTTTTTATGCCTTATTTCTGGTATCGTTTTTTTAGCAAACGATATTTGTTTTTTGGATTGTCATTTACCTTGCTTAGTATACTAGGTACAGGAGGGACAACTCCAATTCCTAAGATGATTCTGGGAGATAATGCATTTAACATTTTAACTCTGGATCGTTTTACACTTTGGGCATCTCTGATGGCACTACCTATGTTTGGAGAGTTTATCTACCGTTTTATAGAGGGCGATCTAAGAAAAAAAATAAAGGAAAAATATGGAGGTGTACTACATAGGGTACTTGTAGGATTAATTGGAGGGATGTTGATCTTAATGACATTCTTTACTATTTGTTTGGGGTATTTCAGACCATTACAACCTGCTCAGATCAAAATGCTACCCATCCTTAACTTTTTAAAACAGGATCAGCACGATCATTGGCGATTTTTACCCCTGGGTTTTGGAGATCAAATGGCGTGGCTTTCTGCTCAAACCGATGCAATGACTGTAGACGGTAATTATCACTCGGCCAGGAGATTGCCAGAACTAACAACAAGAGCTGTAGAACGTCTCGAGAATTCAAAATTTAGAGGTGTAGAAGGAATAGGATCATTACAGCAGTTTTTGACCGTACCAGAAAAATACAACTTGAAGTATGTATTTTCTAATGATAAGTTTTACGATCCTATATTATATTTCTGTGGCTGGCAGCGTTTACGGCAATTAGAAAATGGTATAATGGTGTGGGAAAAACTAAACGTCCCTCCATTATCCAATGTATTGCCGAAGGATACTATACCACTATTTCAGAAATTAATGTGGGGTTTAATTCCTATACTAACGGTCATCATGGCATTCGTAATCAATATTCAGTTTATCTGGATTCATGGACTAAAAACAAAGTATAAAGCATTTCCGGTATATTTTAAGTTTGGAGTTGAGTATACTTCTTTTAGAAAAAGCGTATTTCGAATTTCGTATTTGTGGGCAATACTTATGTGCATTGTATTTGCTATTGGGGTTTATTTCGTTTATATAAAAAATGCTACTCAAATTAGACCAGAAAATGTAATCAAAGCGTATTATGATGCGTTGGATTTTAAAGAATTTAAAAGAGCATATTCTTACTTACATCCCAAAAGCAATAAATCATTAGATCAATTTATGCTCGAGGTTTCCGTAACCGATGGTTTATTGAGCTCGTATGCAAAATTAGATGAACTGGCAGTTACCATTACAACGCAAACTGACTCTTCGGCAAAAGCAAAAGTAAAGGGTAATTGGATTACTCCACTCGAGAAAATAGAGAAAACTTTTTACCATGAAATATTGAAAAAAGGAGGGAAATGGTATGTGTTGCCTTTGGATTATGATTTGGATATTCCTCCTGATCAATTGTTTTCAGAAAATGTGGTTTCCTATTACAATCACGGACGTAGAAGGATCACTTCTGAACAAACACATCATGAAGATGTTTTAAAACAGCCGGTGCTAGAAGTTTTGAATGCAGGAATAGTAAAAAATGAAGATCAATATTACATCATAGGGGAATTACAAAATGTTGATAATGTTCCCAGTGATGTGGTAGTCACCGGTACGTTGTATGCTCAAAATGACCGAGAATTGGCGACGTATAATGTGAAGCATCAAATGAAACATAAGTTAATGCCAAAAGAAACCACGAGTTTCAGAATGGATTTTGAAGGGGTTGCCTGGAGAAGCCTCGAGGATAATAAACCTACAACTTTTGATCCTGATCAGTTTACTGTTGCTAATTTGGATGGACTGCCAACAAAGTTCAACTTACAATGCGCAGGAAATGTAGCTACTGTTGATCTTTATAAGGGGGTTGTAGTTAATGATATTTCGATTCGGGAGAATGGAGTGGATGGAGTGTTATTTAATTCTGGGTTACAAGAGGTAACCATTCCCCAGTTGATCATTTCATACTATGATGAAAACAAGAAATTGATATGGGTGGCTCAAAAGTATCTGCCAGAAGGGATTCGACCTCAAAGAAAATTATATTTTGAGTTTGATTTTCTGGATCTTACCAAACTAGAAAGAGTGGATGAACGTATGGAAAACGTTTTAGTGAATGGGTTATCCAACGAAGAAATCAGTGATAAAATGGTTCCCAATAGAAAGCCAGAATATATGCAATCACAACTACTACCGGTGCCTGGAAAAGGGTTCAACTATATTAAAATTGAAATTAATAATTACGTAGGGGCTTCTAATTGATGAGAATACGAATACGACATATCATTTTGCTGGGTGTTAGCCTGTTGTTTAGCATTTCATTTGCACTCATCGTACAAGTTGAAAAACCGATATCGGTAACCCTTAAAACCACACAAAAGAAATATCAGGCCGGAGAAAAAATTGTACTGGATTTTGCATACGATACTACCCTAACGTTTCAGTTGTTCTTGAAAAACTCTTATGGAAGTACACTATTATCATCTTCTTCTGGACAGTTCACCATCCCAGAGTATTTGGCCAGGAAAAGAGGAAGGTTAGATTATTTTCTGATACAGAATACAAAATGTGTATATCAGGGACACCTTTCGATAGGTACAAATTTAGATACGTTGGTGGAACTTGAAACCTATATCGGCCCGCCAAGTATTGTAGCCGGCGATAGGGATTATACCATGCATGTAATTGCACCAACGGATCGATACGACAATCCTCTTCCAGATAGTACGAAAGTAATATTTAAACATCAGTTTTTGGGGACAGAGAAGGCGTATGAAGAACTAACAAAAGATCTGATTGGTTGGAGAAATATATTTGCTTACGAAAAAAAGGGGAAACTATTGGTTTCTTCACAAATTGGAGGGACGGATTCAAAAGAATTTTCTGTTGAAATATTTCCTGCCTTACCCGAAGATTTTGTGATCAATAGTTTTCGGGAGCATAAGTATGCAGACGGAAATCAGATAATTACCTTCAGAACTGGCATAGTAAGAGATGAGTTTGACAATATCGTAGCCGATGGTACTATGGTAAACTTTGTGATCAAAAATCAGGGAGGGACACTTTTGAAAGCGCAAGGCACTACAGTAAATGGTATAGCACTAGGAAAAGTATTGCATCCAAGCTATAAGGATACCTGGCAAATACAAGCTTTTGTAGACGGGATTGCAAAAAGTAATACGATAAGCGTTGTTTTTGATGCGGTGCTAGAAGATTTTGAAGTCAATTTTGATGCGGGCAATAGAGAAATTGTGGTAGGGCCTCTTCGTAGTTTTATGGAACAACTTATTCCTGATGGAGCCTTGGTGAAATTGGAGATTTATAAGGATAATAAACGTATTGAAACCAAAGTGAAAACCTCGTTCGAGGGAGAAGTTAAATTTATATTGGCCGAAGGATTTTACCCTCCTGGGGACTATAATTTTGATATTAGCTCGCTTGGGGTAACAAAAACTTTTAAAAACGTGACATTGCAATGATAAAAATGAATAGAAATTTATACCGAAGCTTTGTCATTATTTCCTTTTTGGGAGTAGTGATTGCTATTCTTTTTATAATTAGTCAAACCCTTGCTTATCTCAACACAGGTGCTGATCGTTCCTCAATGTTACATGTCGCATTGAATAAAGAAAAGGTGTATCTGCCTAAATTGGTTTGGAAAGATACAATCAATCCAGGAAGACCTATTGAAAAGCAAACCATGAATGACATACAAACTGACTATCTGAATGCCTGGTATGTGCGTAATGTGGCCTATCAAAATAACGAATTAAAAGCTATCGATGATTATTATACCACAAGTGCAATGCAGAATATTGTGAGTATAATAGAGGCCAATCAATCCAATCAGATTTCTATTCATGGTACAACGATAACACACAATCTCTCACTGGATTTTTATAGTGCAGATGGACAGTTGGCAGTAATTAGTGATTCCGGAGTAGAGGAGTATCAACATATATATCAAGAAAATCAATTACTATTTCAAGCTAAAGAGATATCCAATTATAAGATTTTATTGTTGTTAGAAGATGGCTATTGGAGAATACGGCATATGGTAAAAGAAAAAAGTAATCATCAGGAAAACCAACAATCTTCGAATAGTTTTGCAAAGGTGATTCGGTATAAGATTTATGTGGATGATCAGGAATATCAGATGAAAGGAATCAATTACTACCCGCAGAAAACTCCATGGGATATGTTTGGAGATGATTTTGATATCGAAGTGATAGGCAAGGACTTTGATATTCTTAAAGAAGCAGGGTTGAATACTATACGTATCTTTATTCCCTATGAAGAATTTGGAAAAGAACAATTGGATACCGAAAAACTAGAAAAGTTAGAAAAAGTACTTAACATGGCTCAATCCAAAGGTTTGATGGTGGTGGCTACTCTTTTTGATTTTTATGGAGACTATTCGGTGTTAGATTGGACGCTCACTCATAGACATGCCGAGCAAATCGTTGGTCGTTTTAAAGATCATAAAGCCATATTGGCATGGGATGTAAAAAATGAACCCAATCTGGATTTTGAAAGCAGAGGAAAGGAGAATGTTATAGGATGGTTAAAAGAAATGATCCATCAAATCAAAGAACACGATCCTAATCACTTGGTTACTATTGGGTGGTCTGATATGGAGTCGGCTACCTTATTAAATGAAGAGGTAGATATAGTATCTTTTCATTATTACAAGGACATAGATGATTTCGATAACGATTTTTCATTTTTGGATGTTAAGGTAGATAAACCGTTGGTATTGCAGGAATTCGGTTTGTCCTCTAACAGAGGTTTATGGAGTCCGTTTGGATCTTCAGAGAGAAATCAAGCTGATTACCATAAAACCTTTCAAGAGATAATCAAGAAAAAGAATATTCACTATCTCTCATGGACTTTGTATGATTTTCAGAATGTTCCCAGCAGCGTTGTTGGAAGATTACCTTGGCGTAAACACAAACAAAAACACTTTGGGTTTATCGATGCTTCAGGAAACAAAAAGGAAGCTTTTCAATACATTTCGCATTAAGCAAGCTTGATCTCAGTAAATTTCTCAAGATACATTCCAGTAATTCTACTCATTGGGAATGCAGTTGCAGCATCATAATTGGCTTTGCCCAATTCGTTTCTATATGAGGGACTTTTAACGATTTTCTCGATAGCATCAGATAAGCTGTCTACACTCTTGGGATCAAAAAATTCACCTCGATATCCTTCTTCTTTAACCAGAATAGAAAGGTCTCCCAAATCAGGCATCACTACCGCTTTACCGTAGCTCCCTGCTTGATGCAATACTCCAGAACTACCTGTAGTAGAGGTGTATGGAAAGATCACCATAGCACTTTCGGTAAAAATTTTGGGAACATCCTCTTCTTCAACATAACCTGTAAAGGTTAATTGCGGGATGTCGTGGTATTTTTTCTTCATAGTATCAAGGTACCCAGGAACATTTGGATTGTCTGTTCCCGCAATGACCACCTCTAGATTTTCAGAGGTACGACCTCTAATTTTTTGTACAGCCTCAATGAGTATTTCTACTTTTTTATAGGTGCCAAATTTCCCGAAGGTCATTATTTTTAAGGGGCCATCGGGGAGATGATACGAGGGTTCTTCGGGTAGCTCAAAAGTACCATGCGGAATAAGCACTATATTCTTTGCTTTATATTTCTCCTCCAGAATATCTACATACTTACTAATGGTTACTGCTACGTAATCCGCTTGTAGTATGAATCGGGTAAGTGTAGTGCCTATAAAATTATAGATCTTCTGCAAGAGCTTGTTTTTTGTGAAACCAGCGCTGCTCAAGTCCACCTGCTCCATGATATTGTGCAGCAGAACAATGGTTGGAATCTTTCTTCTTTTACATAATAAAGGTAGCAGTAATCCTAGCGCTGCGGCCACTTTTTTATCACCAAACTTCATAAACTGAAGATTAAACAAAATAGCATCGGGCTTGGTCTGTTTTACAGCCTTCATCACAGAAGAGATATTACGATAGCTGTTAAATTTCCAACATTGTTTTACAGTAACCTTGCATCCTTCTTCTGTAAAATTAATATCAGCTTCTTCTGGCGTAATGTCTGTTAAAATGATTAACTCAGATACATCTGCCTGTTGTCTAAAATGTTTTACTAAGTGGTATGCGTATTCATTTAAAGTTACCTTGCTTGGAGGATAAGCAGTTACAATAGCTAATTTCATAAAGGTTTTAATTTATTGGAAAAATAGACCAAGACGAATTAAAATCTATCCGAAATACGAAGGGGTAAGTTGATTTCAAGATTTTAGGACGAATAGGGGTACGTCTTTAATTACTTACAATTTAGAAGATCTATCTCAAAAAAACAACAGTAACGAATAGATTATTTACCGATTAATAATTTTCTTTAAAAATGTAACTCACTTTGTTTTTTTCGAAAGCTTTTCTAATAATATTGTTATCTCTACCAAAAACAAATAATACTTTACTTCTTCGGTTTGCTTTGGAATAAATATCTTTAAGTACCTGTATGCCTTTACGATCAATTTTTTGTACTTTTTTTAAAGACATCACAACTTCATCATAGTGATCAAGTAAATAATTGAAATGTTCTTTTACATGTATGGTATTGTTTAATGTGAAATCTCCAATAACTTCAAATTTTCTGGCGTTTTGTACAATTTGTAAATTCATGATTTCTAGATTTTGGGGTTAGTGATTTATAGGTAATCGTTCTTAAGCATGTAGTTTACTTTTCCAAAAGCATTTTTTACCTGCTCGTTCTGTCTGCCGATGATGTAGAATATTTTGTTTTCTTTCATGGCATTTTTAAACAAAGAGTTGAGCACATGAACACCAGAAGCATCTATTCTTTTTACTTTATCTAGACAGAGAATCACTTTTTCGGTACTAAATAACAATTGCTCGCAATGACGTCTTAGAGAGTTTACATTCTCTGCAACAATACTTCCTTTTACTTGATAGATTCCTTGATTTTGGGTTATTTTCAGTGCCATAACTTCTAATTTTTAAAGGTTACTTATTTCTAATTTCTGTTTTTTCTTCGGTAGTACAGGCCATCCTTCGTTGAGAAGAATTTTTCCTTCGACGAAAGGGGCTAACCTTTCGTTAAGTGTTTTGCGGCTATTTTTTGATAACCTGCAAAAAACAAGAGTTGGAAAATGAGCAGTATGCCCATTGCAACGATTTGCATGATGACGACTTGTAATAAAGAATCGTGAAATAAGATGATGAGCACTACTTGAAGTATACCAAGTAGAGAAGAGATAATCACAGGGATATATTGATCCAGTGATAAAAAGTAATAAGCAAATATGTTTGATATTGCAAAGAGTGAAGTAGCAATAGCATATTTCCAAAGTAGGGGAGCCATACTGATATATTGTTTCCCAAACATGATATTGATTACAAATTCTGGGAAAAAGTAACAACCTATTACTATAGAGGCTGATAAGAGTGTGATATAAAAGACATATTTAAAAAGAATTGAAGCCGATGATAGTCCGTCTTTTTGGCGTTGTACTACTTTTGGTAATAGTAGCATGACAAACATCCAGGCCACAAAATACACTACTCTTCCAATTAAGGCCAAAGAAGCATATAAGCCTGCGTTATAGGTGTCAAAATAATGTTTTACCAAAAGGATATCACTATTATTGATAATGATCTGGCTTAATTCATAAAATGCTGTGAGGATAAAGAATTTAAGGATATACTTGTTCTCTGCAATGGGGAGTTGATATTTTTTGAAAGGTTGTACACCTTCAGAATGGAAAGGGAACAAACCAAATACAAAAGACAAAGCAATACCCAGAGCAACAAGAATAGAGGATTGAAGATTTACGGTATATATCAATGCGAGGGTTAGCAGGAGTCTGCTGATCATTTCTCCTTGATAAGTGATGGCCAGTTTGTCAAATTTCTTAATTCCTTGAAAAAAACCGCGGTTTACACTCATTACAAAGTATAAGGGTACTCCTATACCAAAGAGGATAAACATTAAGGAAGTTTGGGTGTTAAATAGCTGCTGCAGTTGGCCAGCAAAGATGATAATTAGAACTCCAAATACAATACCAGTTATTGCTGCATACTTATGAATGATATTGATAAAATTATTAAAAATGGAGTTTTCAAATAACACCGAGAATTTTGCAGTAGACAATTGGAATGTCATCGCAATAAAAGACAGCACTAGCAAAAAGGTAATCAATAATGCAGCATCTGCAAATTGTTCCGGACCCAAGATTCTTCCCAACAGTAGATTGTACAGATAGTTCCCACCATTAACGATAATTACGCTGGCCATGAACTTCTGTTCTGGAGAGATTTGTTTTAAGACCTTGAGGCTCGTGATCATATTCTTAAAGATAGTACTTTATGTGCTATTAATTAAATGGGTAAACAATTAATGTTTTGTGTTTTTCCTGTTAAGCTTACTGCACTCTACCCATAGAGTACAGTAGCCAACAGCAAATAATTATAGTTAAATAAGATGCTTCAATGTTACCCAAACCTGAAACAAATACTTTTGATTATTTTATAAGGAAACTTCCTTTGTATCTTACTTTAAAGTTATCTCCTCTGATGATATATTTATAAACGCCTTGCGTTAGATTTTTGGCTGTAAACAGGAAGGTGTCAGACATTGCGCCATCGTTTGTTATTTCTTCTTCCTGTACAATTCTCCCTAACATATCGACCACCGAAATGGTAATCTTTTCATTTGGTGTAGGCATTACTATAGTGGTTTGACTACTAAATGGATTAGGGGAGTTACGTACCGAAGTTCTGACTTGCGCTACATCTTCGGTGTCTTCTTCTTCAGCAATGATTTCTTCATCTTCAGATCCAATTGTCTTGGTAAAAGCAAGGTTTTTCACTTCAATCTTAAACGGAGAAGCGTTCTTATAATCTCCCTGAATAGAAAATACTACACTTCTGATATCACTGATAGTCATATTTTGTTTTGCTTTATTGGCAAAATCTGTAAATGCGATAGTATATGTTTGTAGAGAGTCATTAGCTTTTATTTTGTAACGTAAGCGATCATTCCAATCGATGAGGTCTTTGGAGACCAAAATGACTTCGACATCGGTATTGACTTGTAATTCGAAAGTAACTCCAATAAATTCTGAAACATCTAAGGTAAGATCTCCACCAAGGATATTTCTGAATAGATTCATCGTTTCTTTTACAGATCCCTGTACAGTTACATCTCTTTCTACCAGATAGTCATCCGTATCTTGTTCTGAAGCTTTGTTTTGCACAATGCTGAAGTCAGAGATTGTTGCTCCTCCTTCTTGATAATCAACACCCCAAGGGCCATCGGCTAGATACAAGATATCTGCTTTTGTTGGATCATCACCTGTAATGGCAAAACCAATATCAAATAAGTAACCAGTATCCACATTAATGGTTTCAAAATAAGATCCAGATAACGCAATACTTTTAGTAATTAATTCTTCATTATCTTGCTCAGTCGCTCTTTTGTTTCCTCTGAAATTAATTTGATTGGCTTGTGCTTTATTCACTATGCTCAGTGTCAATTGTCCATCTCTATAAAATCCTTTTTGGATGAATACTTCTGGGATATTGTTAGGAATAAATGTTTTTCCTAATGACTTTTCTATAGCCAATTGATCGATAATCGTATTGGCTATGTGTACCGCTTGTGGGATAGATCCTCCCCAGATCTGGAAATTCAAATAATCTCCTTCTGGATAGGCTTCAATATTCCATAAACTATACAATTCATTCTGAAATTCGTCAAGTCGCACAGAAAAATGTAGCGCATATTCGATTTCTCCTCCTGGTCTTTTGATTCTCGTGTTTACCAAATCGAAGTTTCTTACTCGTAATGTTCGGATATCTTCGATGATAGAACCGTTAAGTCGATCACAAATGGTTTTGGAGTGATCATAAACTCCTCCTTTGGTGGTCATTGCAAGAGCAGCACCAACTCGATTTTCCTGATTGTAATAATCAATAGAAAAAACAGCAGTGGCATTGGTGATTCCGATTAAATCGTCTGGGCTAGAAACATACGAAGTTTCAATTCCAGCAGCACCAGTAGGTGGGAAGTAAGCACTAAGGTCTGTTCCATTTTTTGTGCGATATTTTCTGGATCCTGGCGAAAACTTCTCCTGTAAACGCTTTTGATTGAATACTTTGTTTGTTTTTGCTCTCAAAAAGTTTCTTTTGGCAATCAAATTAGCAAGATCTCCATTACTTTCTAATCCTCCGTCATTACCAGAGGTCACTACGCCTTCTTCAGTAAGCTCTGGGATATTAGTGGTCTTCAGAGATGAATATTGATCTGCACTGATATGAAATAACATATCATTAAAATCATGATCAACAGATGGATAATCTCTTCTGGCATCTTCAAATCCAAGAACAATCGTCTGATTTGCAGTGTCTGCCAATAAAATATTGTGGGGGCGTAATGCTTCATCACACTCTGGATTGAAATCTGGATTAGTATAAATCTGCCATAATCCCGAATCCACGGTAGTTCCATTCCATCCGTCTACTAATAGTACCCAGCCAATACCCGTGTCTGCAGGAAAACTCCCTAGATCTACCGTATTACCAGCAACTAATCCGCCATCACTTCCTGTTTTGGATCCGTTAGGGAACACCAAGGTAATATCTTCAGGGCTAGGAGCTTGTTGTAATGGACTATTGATATCATAGGTATAATATCCTAATGTGTTTTTGTAGGTGGTATTTTCGTTAATGAAGGTCACTTTGATATTAGCCGTGCTCTCCAAAATAACGTCGGTGTCATATCCAGAATAAATATAGTTAGGATTGTTATTAGGTATAGAATTTCCTTCAGGCAATGCACTATCAATTCTATTGATATAATCTGTAGATAAAGTTTCGTCGGTATCCAGATAATTTGGAGTACCCTCTGCGGTATAAGTACCGAGGTACTGATAGCGTTCTCCTATACTCAATACTGGAAAGCTCGCTGGGGTTTGATTTCCGTTTTCAGAATCAAAAACGGTTTCTTTTACATCAAAATGATCATCAAGTCCATCCTGATCAAAGTCACTTCCTGCTGCAACAGTATCAGCAACATTATCGGCATTGGTATCATAGGCATCTACATGATCCAGCTTTCCGTCGTTATTAGAATCTGTATCCAGAAAATCTGGTGAGTCGGTACCATCGGTATTTACATATCCTTGTGGAGTACCTCCCTGGTCAGGATCAAAGGCATCATCCATTCCATCTCTATCGGTATCGTTACCGGATAATGTTATGAAGCTACCGCTGTTTTGCCCTTCTATTAAATCTATGATTCCGTCTCCATCGGCATCAATATCATAGGGATCGTAGATTAAATCTCCATCAGTATCTGCTGGGAAGAATGCAACTCCCGTTTGATCTACATCAACGATATCTGCAATTCCATCGAGATCAGAATCCACAAAGTTATCATCTTCAGAATTGAAATACCCATCGCCGTTGGTATCGTAACTTCCTAAGCCAGCTTCAACAATATCAAAAATACCATCGTTGTCACTATCAAGGTCTAATACATTAGGCACACCATCTCTATCGGTATCAAAAGCAAGGGATACACCACTATTACATGTAGCACCAAAATCAGGATCAAGATAGTTAAAGGTACCATCGCCATCATCATCTCCATAAGGATCTATTCCTCCTCCTTCTACAAGATCTGGTATCCCATCTCCATCGGTATCTTTATCAAAAGGGTCTAAGACTTCATCCTGATCAGCATCTACTGGAGAAATACCAATAGCACATTTAAAACCATCATTAGAATTGGTGACTTCAGTATTATTTAATAGCGTTGCATAAGGCGCTGGATTTTCATAGTCATTTACCAAATACAATCCTCCTTGATTACTCGATACATACAAACGATTACTAGTATCGGTATAGGCTGCACCAAAAGTATGACTAGGTAAATCGGTTACCGATTTACTGCTAAAAGCTGGTGTAGCCGTAGTAAGGTCCCATTTGTAAACATTACCTCGGCTACCACCATATAAATTACCATTTATGAATACAACATCTGCACAAGTTTGTGGTGATGCTTGATCAGAAACTACAATTTCAAAAACTGGAGAAGA
The DNA here is from genome assembly GCF_056160245.1 of Aquimarina sp. AWH4_224. Lineage (NCBI taxonomy): Bacteria > Pseudomonadati > Bacteroidota > Flavobacteriia > Flavobacteriales > Flavobacteriaceae > Aquimarina > Aquimarina sp. AWH4_224. Next base: position 131,698 of record NZ_JBSWWU010000013.1, read on the forward strand.
AGTTCCATCATAATCCTGAAGATTCAAAATCTTATGAAAAGAACGTCTGTCTAATGAGTTTTGAAAAACCCATAGATTTCCTTCGCTATCAACATCTGCTGCATAACCTCCTCCAAATTGGATAGCTCCATTGGGAGCTACGGCTCCTAAATCTACGATAAAGTCTTCTCCGATTCGTAATAAGTGTTTATCACTATTTCTAATCGCATACAGGAAATTATCTACAGGGTTATATCCACCTGCATTATATGCTGTATGGGTATGTAGAGGGTCCGAATAGGTTCCTGTAATGGGATCGTAAGAACGTAAAGCACCAGAAATAACCTGGTAAAACTTACCTTCATTACAATCAAAAGGTTGCTGTGCATAGCTCGATGGAGCTAAGGCAAAAAGCAATATAAAAAGAGTAATTATTTTTTTCATAGGTATATTTTATGCGTACTTGGTATTATTTTTTTAATGCTTGATATAGAGTTTTGATAGTAGTTATTTTACCATATTGTAATTCAGTTTTAGTTTTACAGTTTTTGTTATTTCCTTACTAGTTGTGCTTATTTTAAGGTAGCTTATCCATATTGCTAATAGGTTGATAGGGATCAGAAAGGAGTCTTTAAGCGTTATTTTAGATCCTTCTACCTCGATCCAGCTATCTAGCGGTTCTTCGCTAATGCAGTTCAACAGGTCTTTAAGTCCGATATGCTTTTTCAATCTCAAGAAGATTTCGATATCAAATAACCATCTGCTGATAAATCTTTGACTGTATACATTCTCTATGATACTTTTCTTAAATACTTTGGCACCACATTGTGTGTCTTTGATAGGTAGTTGCAGGATATGTCTGATAAAGAATCCTACAAAGTTTGATAACAAGTTTCTAATAAAACTTCTTTCTATATTGTTAGCTTCTTCTGCTTTTCTGGATCCAAATACCATGGTTAGGTTTGGATTTGCATTTAGTTTTTCTACCAGATTGTCCATTTCTTCCAATGAAGTAGAAAGGTCAGCATCCAGGAATCCGATATTATCGATATGATCTAATTCTTTTAGGTAATTGGCTCCTGCTTGTACCGCAGATGCTTTTCCTTGGTTTTGTTCCAGATCGATTACCGATATTCTTTTGGGATCGAATTGTCTTAGTTGTTGTAGTAGCTCTAAGGTGT
>NZ_JBSWWU010000014.1:0-102605 GCF_056160245.1 Aquimarina sp. AWH4_224
TACAGCAAGAAATCATCAACAATGTATCTGCCTACCAAGGAAGTGACGGAAGTATTCAACTTACCATAGAAGGAGGACAACAACCCTATACTTTTAATTGGATCAGACTATCTGATAATAGTGTAATAGGAAATACTAACACCATCAGTAATCTTATTGCCGATACCTATCAGGTAACCATTACCGATGTTAACAACTGTAGTTTGCAAAACTCCTATGAGATTACACAACCAGATATTGTAGAGGCAACTATAACTCCGCTGGTATGTAATGGTGACTGTACTGCTAGTATACAGGTAGAAGTAAACAGAGGAAATGGAAACTTCTCTTTTTTATGGGATAACGGACAAACATCGGATACTATTACCAACCTTTGTGCTGGACAATATACCGTGACCATACAAGGTTTTGGTGATAAAACACTGGTAAGAACCTATCAAATTATTGACCCAGAACCGGTACAAGTAAACCTGGGAGATGAAAGATTCATATGCCTGGGGCAAACCACTACCCTGGCCTCTACAATAACATATCCTAATGCTACCTATAGCTGGACCGCTGATAATGGGTTTACCAGTAATCAACAGCAGGTAACCGTAGAGCAAAGTGGAACATATACTCTTACAGTAACGGATACAAATGGTTGTATCGGTAGAGATACAGTAGTAGTTAATGAAGTACAAGCAGATGTTAAAGCGGAGTTCTTGTCGGCTAGCCAGGTATTTACCAATGAAAAATTTGTCGTGATAGATGTATCTAACCCGCAACCAGACAATATACAATGGAATATTCCTGAACAAGCGCAAATCATATCACAAAACCAGGAACTCATTGAAATTGCCTTTGATACTCCAGGAGAATATCCTCTGGAAATGATCGCTACATTTGGAACGTGCACAGATAGCTATATACAGAACATATTAGTCCTGGAAAGTGAAGGACTGGAACAAAACCCTGACAAACCCAATGAAAATCAACAACTCGAAAACATAAAAGATTTTACCATTTTCCCTAACCCTTCGGATGGAAATTTTGAAGTAAAAGTAGACCTTAAAGAAACAAATCCTATTAGTATTACCATATTTAGCCTGGCCAACAATACCATTATTGACCAACAAAAACAGCAGGGCAATGACTCCTATCTAATACCTTTTAGCTTGCAAACAGCTTCTGGTGTATATGCAATCGTATTAGAAACTCCCTATGGTAAAAAAATTAGGAAAATGATTATAAGATGATAATACTTATCGATGTTAAATCCAGGATCTACATCAACTTTTCAAAATAATGATATAATTCTCCTCGAGTAATACTAGCTCCTTTCTGGATTAATTGAAACTTATCCAGATTTTTATCCTCACCATAGCCTTTTGAGGCATTATAAAAAACTACATCATCATTCATCAAATTATTACGAAGCCAACCATAACCTTCTTCTGTAGTAAGATCAACACTATCGTCATTCACTTTTATCGCTATTAAATGCATTTCATTATCATCCAATTCGAATAGATGTATTTGATCCTTTGAAAAATGTTCTAAGTACTGCGCATTTCCCAATACTTTTTCCCACACAAGATCACTAAAAACATCTATTTCTTCTTCTGCTACCTCAGGTTTGTTGGTCTTGATTTCACTCCATTCATCTGCCGTGATCGACTGAGTTGCCAAAAAGTTAATAAACTCAACATGTAACTCTTCTAATTGTTCTTTACTTAACCGCTGGTACTTCATCCTAATTATTTTTTCTTTTCTCGTTTGAAATGGTTTGCAAAAGTAATTATAAAATGATGATTTACATCAATAATATCCAAAGTCTATTTCAGTTTGATCCTCCTTAAAAAATTAAGCACCTAGTTTCTATTTCAACAAAAAAGGCGCTTAAAACAGCGCCTTTTTTGTAACCCGAATAAGATTTTAATTGAAAATATATCGTAATCCAACTTGTGCCTGCCACCTGGATTGTAAACTAGAATCAAATCCAAAAGTTTCAACCAAATTTGGATCAAATGAATATGTAGGAACATTTGCATCATCCACACTTACCCCTAAAATTTGAACATTATTAGGCTGTTGTACAAGTCCCCAATCAGAATTAATTAAATTCCCAACATTCAAAATATCGAGACTTAGTTGAATCGTATTTACTTTGTCTTTAACATTAAAATTAAAGTCTTGTAATAACTTAATATCAACCCTACTTCTCCAAGGAGCAATGGCGCCATATCTTTCTGCATAACTTCCTCTATTTTCGCTTAAATAATCATCTTGTTGTATGTAGGCTTCAAATGCCGCTCTTTGTGCCTCTCTTGCATTGAAATCAGCTCCTGAAAAATTATAGGTAGCCAATTCATCTGTAGTAGGGATATAGATTAAATCATTCAAAACAGAACCATCATTATTAATATCTCCCGCATAAGTATAATTAAATCTACCTCCCTGGGCAAACTCTGCAAAACCAGAGATTGTAGTCGCAAACTTATCATTCCCATATGTCCATTTTTTGGAAGCAACGGCTATGATTCGATGTTTATCCCCGTATCGTGAAAAAGCTAATACATCATTATTTACATTTCCCAGAGCAGGATTCCCCGCAAATGCATCGCCGGTAATTTCTGCTTCGATCGAATTAACATCCTTCGAATCCAAATAACTATATGCAATGCTAGCGTACAAATTATTACTAAAGTTTTTTGCTGCTTTAAAAGATGCATTAATGATTCTACCTTGATCAGAATTCGTAAGAACAAAAGCATTATTAGCTCCTTTATCAGAATCCTCATAAACAAGTCTATTGTCTGCCCCTTCTAATGTGCCTGTTGGGTTTCTTAATCCCCAATTTTGCACGTGTACACCATTAATATCTTCGGTATACGCAAAATCACCAGTAAGAATGATGCCATTCTTAAGTCTATAATCTACTCCCAAACTTGATCTCCAAACTTGAGGGAATTGAAAATCAGGATCTACAATTTGGAAAAAACCATCATCTGCACCACTTACTTGGTTTCCTATCCACACAAATGGTAGTCTTCCAGTAAAAATTCCTGTACCTCCTCGAATCTGAAAGGTCTTATCTCCTCTTACATCAAAATTAAAACCTAACCTCGGGGATAATAATATTCTATCAGTTGGTAAGACGGTTGAATCAAGGTTTACAGCTTCTCCCGTTGCCGGATCAAAATACACAATACTATTATCTCTACTCGCTCCATTATCGGTATCAATATACCTTTGAATCAACTCATCGGTATTAAAATACAAAGGTTTATCCGCACGAAGTCCATAGCTAAACTTAAACCTTTCGGTCACATTCCAATCTTCCTGAATGTAGAATGCTAATTGCCCTACATTTAGTTCAGCAAGCTTCCAACCACCATCATTTCCTTCTCCAGCGGCATTTAATGCTTCAAATCTATCTTGAGCGAACTGCAAATTCTGAGCGAGAATACTATCAGGAGCAGCAGCATCTGCAAGAAAGTCGGCTACCGAAGGATAAGGCCCCCCAAAACCAGGAATAGTAAAAGTTCCATAATAAGGAAAAGTTCCAAAATTATCGTAGGCAGCCAGGTTAAACGAATTCTTAAACCTAAACATTTCAAAAGAGACACCTGCAGTTATTGTATGATCTCCAAGAAAGATATTCAAATTGTTAGTCGCCTGAATTACTTTCTGATCCAATCTGTTGTTTATGGAAAAAGGTTCATGACCTGCAATAATATAATTTGATCCATTTCCATCTTGGATAGTAATCACAGGTGCTGGCGTTGATAACGGGTTTCTGAAATCATCAAAATGTGTAAATCCAGCTTGAAACTTATTAGCAAACTTGTTCGAGAAGTTCGAATTAATTTCTAATTGAACAGAATTAATATTGTTATTGATCTCATATCCAGAATTCTCAAACTGTATGGTTTGGAAACTAGGTCCTCTCAAACCAAGTGCAGAGGGATGCGCTGGTTGTTCTTTGGAAGCTCTTAGAAAGTTATATATGATAGCCGCTCTATGTTTATCGTTTATATTCCAATCTAATTTAAAAATACCTTTTGTTGATTCAGAATCATAGGTAAACCCTTGATATGCTCCTGTATTATATCCTAAATCAGCCAATGCTTGACTAACAGCAATCATATCAGATTCTAACACTCTCGATTCGTTGATTCCTTGTATACCATCACCATTATTAGGAAGCCATGGGGCCCCAAGATCAGTTCTGTCATCTCTTTCAAGATTAGCAAAGAAAAATAATTTGTTTTTAATAATCGGACCTCCAATACTCAACCCATATTGTGTTTGTTCTAAATCTGACTTAAATACATCTTCTCCCTTTATTTTTCCTCCGGTAAGGTCCTCATTTCTAAAAAAGGCATACGCAGTACCCTTAAGTTCATTAGTACCGCTTTTTGTCACTGCATTTACAGAAGCACCTGTAAACCCAGACAACGTAACATCATATGGTGCTGTAGATACTTGAATTTGGTCAATCGCATCTAATGAAATTGGTTGTGCATCTGTTTGACCTCCAGGAGTAGCTGCATCTAGACCAAATGGATTATTAAATACAGCTCCATCCAAACTAAAGTTATTAAATTGATCATTTCTTCCTCCAAATGAGTTGCCGCTGGCTGTGGGTTCTAACCTGGTAAAATCTGCCGCGGATCTTGATATTGTAGGTAATGTTCTAAGTTCTCTTCTTCCTACATTAGTCTCAGCCCCAGTTCGTTCACTACTGAAAGTAGAATTTTTGTTAGTAGTGATTACCACTTCTTCTAATCGATTATCATCTTCGACCATAACCACATTTAAATTGAAGGTTTGTCCTAGCTGCAAAAATACGTCATCGATAAATTGCTTCTTAAAACCTACATAACTAATCGTAATTCGATAAGGGCCTCCTACCCTTAAATTATTCAAATTAAAGCGTCCATCAAAATCAGTTACTCCTCCATAATTAGTTCCAGTAGGACTATGAACCGCGGTTACATTTGCTCCTGGTAATAACTGATTGGCATTGTCATAAACCACTCCCGATATATTGGCAGTAGTTACTTGAGCATGGCTAATAAACCCATTTAATACAATAAACAGGATGAAAATTATTTTCTTCATAAAAACTTGCGTGAATTTAGGTAAATATTAATCTATTATTAAATTTAAAATAAAAAGATCGCTCAAATGAGCGATCTTTTCTTTATTTATACTAGAGTTATTAACTACTTAGCTTGTGGTATAACTTCAAAGTTAAGTGGAGCAATCACTGCTCTATGAAGACGAACAGAAGCTTCGTACTGACCAAGACGTTTAATGTTTCCTCCTGGTACAGAAATATATTTCTTCTCTAACTCTACACCTTCTTTAGCAAGTGCCTCAGATACGTCTGCATTAGATACAGAACCAAATAACTTATCTCCAGTTCCTACTTTTGCAGCGATCTTAATTTCTAAATCTCCAATTTTCTTAGCTACTTTTTGAGCATCTTCGATTTCTTTCTTCTCTTTAAAAGCTCTTTGTTTTAATGTTTCAGTCAACACTTTCTTTGCAGAAGGAGTAGCCAAAACAGCAAAACCTTGAGGTATTAGGAAGTTACGCCCATAACCATTCTTCACTTCTACGATATCGTCTGCAAATCCTAGATTCTCAACGTCTCTTTTTAATATAAGTTCCATAATGCTATGACGAATTTTATTTTAATAAATCTCCAACGTATGGCATTAATGCTAAGTGTCTAGCTCTTTTTACGGCAACACTCACTTTACGTTGATATTTTAATGAAGTTCCTGTTAAACGACGTGGTAACAATTTTCCTTGTTCGTTTACGAATGCCATTAAGAAATCAGGATCTTTATAATCGATATATTTGATACCTGATTTTTTGAAACGACAGTACTTCTTATTTTTTGTAGTATCTATATTAAGTGGAGTAAGATATCTGATCTCTCCGTCTTTTTTTCCTTTAGCTTGTTGTTCTATAGATGACATAAATTAAGCTTTTTGTTTGTTTCTATTTCTTCTCTTCTCTGCCCAAGCGATTGCATGTTTATCTAACTTCACAGTCAAATAACGCATCACTCGTTCATCTCTTCTAAACTCAACCTCCAAAGGGTTAATTGCTTCACCAGCTACTTGGTACTCAAATAAATGATAAAAACCACTCTTTTTGTGTTGGATTGCATAGGCAAGCTTCTTAAGCCCCCAGTCCTCTTTTGATATCATCTTGGCACCGTTAGAAACAAGAATGTCTTCGTATTTCTTAACTGTTTCCTTTATCTGGTCTTCAGATAAAACGGGATTCAAGATGAAAACAGTTTCGTATTGATTCATAAAAATCTAAAATTAAATTAAAATTGGCTGCAAAAGTAAGACTATTTTTTGGATTTTCAAACTCCTTTCTCACTTCGATGAAACACCTTTTTTATCGATAAAAAGCGTAAAATGTTTGTGGAACTAATATATATTCATTAATATTGTATTGGAATATTTAACAGTATGCAAGTGGAACAATCTCAATTAAAATGTGCGGTCGTGGATGATTCCCGCCTCCAAAGGCTCGCCATAGTTAAGCTTATAGATGAACATTCTTCACTAGAATTAGTGGCTGAATGGAACAATGCTATAGAAACTAAAAACGGTTTACTCGACACTCCGGTTGATCTTTTATTTCTGGATATCGAGATGCCAATACTTACTGGGTTTGATTTATTAGACGACCTAGAAAACAAACCACATATTATTTTTGTTACCGGGAAAACAAAATACGCTTTTAAAGCTTTTGATTATGATGCTGTTGATTATTTAAGAAAACCAATCAAAAAAGATCGGTTTAATGCTGCTGTAGAAAAAGCATTAAGTATGTCTCGTTTAGGTTCAGAACATGCTGCAGTAGAAGACGATGATTACATTTTTGTAAAGAGCAATTTGAAAAAGCGTAAAATATTTTTGAATCAATTAAAATATGTAGAGGCTTTAGGAGACTATGTAAAACTGATTATGGAAGAAGGAGATCCTATAGTAGTTCTAGCAACTATGAAATCTTTTGAAGCACAATTGCCTAGCGATCGTTTTTTAAGAATTCATAAGTCTTATATCGTAAACCTGGACAAGGTAGAACGCTATAATAGCCGAAACATAGAAATCGCTGATGAAAAAATTCCTTTGAGCCGTCATAAAAAGCATTCTTTAATAGAAGCTTTGAATGGTTAATAAAGGATAAAAATATTTAGAAGAATCCCGCTGTATTGCGGGATTTTTTTATACCCCTATTGATTATCTACATTATAAATTACCCGAACTCCAGAAAAGTCTTTAATACTGCTGAAAGTGGTATTTATTTTTTTAATCACAGCTTTGGTTTTAGACAATGACTGTCCTTGCGGGATTTTGATCAGGATATTTTTATGGTATTGATTGCGTATTCTAGCTATGGGCGGGAACTCTGGTCCCAACACATTGTCTTTAAAAACATTCCTTAAAGATTTAGCCAACCATCCAGCAGCATTATTCACCTTATTATAATCTTTGTGTTTAGTAGTGATCTTAATCAACCTAAAAAACGGAGGGTATTTGTATTGGTGACGTTCTTCTATTTGATCCTTAAACATCCCTGAATAATCATTAACGGAAACTTGCTGAAGAATTTGATGAAAGGGATTATAGGTTTGCACTAATACTTTTCCTCTCTTTTCGGTTCTACCTGCTCTACCCGACACCTGTTGTATCAACTGAAAACTTCGTTCGTGAGCTCTAAAATCAGGGAAATTGAGCAAATTATCAGCATTCATAATACCCACAAGGGTTACATTCCTAAAGTCTAAGCCTTTGGAAAGCATCTGTGTACCCACCAAAATATGAACCTCTCCTTGCTCGAATCTATTGATGATCTTTTCGTATCCATGTTTTCCTCTGGTAGTATCCTGATCCATTCTGGCGATCACATGATCCGGAAAAAGGTCCACTAGTTCTTTTTCTATTTGCTCTGTTCCAAAACCTTTGGTAGACAAGTCTGTACTAGAACATGACATGCACTGTTGCTGCATCGCCATATGATATCCACAGTAATGACACCTAAGCTGGTTTTTATAATTATGATACGTCAAACTCACATCACAATTTGGACATTGTGGAGAGTGTCCACAAGTATTACATTCTACTACGGGAGAATACCCTCTTCGATTCTGAAACAATATCACTTGCTCTCCCTCTTTGAGTGCTTCCTGAATATTTTCTAACAGTACATCGCTAAAATGCCCTGTCATTTCCTTTCTTTTATACTTGGTTTTGAGATCTACCAAATTAATCTCTGGCATTAAAACGTTTCCGTGTCTTCTGGTAAGTTCTACCAAGGCATATTTTCCTTGTTTCGCATTGTAATAGGTTTCCAAAGCTGGAGTAGCTGATCCCAGTAATACTTTTGCTCCAAACATTTTTGCTATTACAATGGCAGTATCTCTGGCGTGATATCTCGGTGCCGGATCATATTGCTTGAATGTACTTTCATGCTCTTCATCAACGATAATCAAGCCCAAATCCTGAAAAGGAAGGAAAATTGCCGATCTGGCTCCAATAATTATTTGTGCTTTTGATTTATTATCTCGAATATTATTCCAGGCCTCTACTCTTTCATTAACCGAGTACTTTGAATGATACACCGTGAGTTGCTCTCCAAAGTACTGCTGTAACCTGCTAATCAACTGCGTTGTTAAAGCAATCTCGGGTAGCAAATACAATACTTGCTTTCCTTGTTGTATAACTTTTTGAATCAGTTGTACATAAATTTCAGTTTTCCCAGAAGAAGTCACCCCATGTAACATACATACTTCTTTGTCGGTAAAAGAATGTTCAATTTCGTCTAAAGCTTTTTGCTGATACGGATTTAATTGTTTGGCATCCTCTACACTATCCGAATGATATTGCACTCGATCGGTTTGCAATTGATACACCTCAAGCACTTGCTTATCTACCAACGCTTTGATCACCGCAGAAGAAGTATTTGAAGCTTTAACAAGTTCGTTTACTTTAACTGGATCTGCGTTCTTCGCTTGCAACGTAAATAAATGCATCACCACAGCTTTTTGCTTGGGAGCCCGATTCATTTGATCTAGCAACACTCTTAAGTTATCCTCATCTCTATATTGTTGATGCAATTGTACACAACGCACTAACTTGGGCTTGTACTGCTCATAAATTTCCTCCTGAACAGTAATTGCTCCTTTTTCTATCAAACTTTTGATGACCGGGAGTACATTTTTCTTCCCTAGGATATCTATGATCTCCTGTATCCTTAGTACACTTTGATAATGTAGTGCTTCATACAGTAAAAACTCATCGTCTTTTAAATCAGATTCATCAATAGTTAATTCCTTTTTATTGATGATTGTTTCGCTCTCTAACAAAAAGGCTCCAGGTAAGGCCGCACGCATTACTTCTCCTTTACTACATAAATAGTATTCTGCCATCCATGCCCAAAGCGCTAATTGCTTTTGAGTAACGATCGGGATCTCATCCAAAATATGTTCGATTTCTTTGGCCTCATATACTTCTGGAGGAGTTTGATGTACATTGGTGACAATAGCAGCGTATACTTTGGTTTTTCCAAATTGCACGGCCACTCGCATTCCTGATTGGATAAAGTTTGCTTCGGCTTCTGAAATACGATACGTAAATTCCTTATGAAGTGGAATGGGTAATATTACATCTATGAAATAGGGCGTTGTCAAGAAATTAAAATACTGAAAAGTGAACTATTGTCACAAAAATACAAGTTTAAACGATAGTATGTAGATAAACTTATAGAATAAAAAAAGCCTGAAGCTTGGTCAATGCTTCAGGCTTTTATCCTGTTATATATAGAAATTCTTTATTTACTAATGCCTAACATTCCTCCTTTGATAATTTGACAAGCAGGTTCATGTCCTAGCCATATTTTGAATAAAGCATATTTAAAATCTCTTCCTTTAATGAATCCAAGTTCTTTACCGTTCTTAAACGTTTTGATTCCTTGTCCTTTTAGGTACACTAGATCATAATAGTCATTAATTTCCATTGGAGAATCAAATAACTTCAAGAAATCTTCAATTCTTGCATCCAAGCTTTGCGTGTTTCCGTACATAGCATCATCAAATCCTTTTCTGAACACTTTGATCATTCTTTCGTTGGTTACCTTCTTAGAAGCAATATTCAAACGAATAGCCATGGTTTCATCAGAATCCAATACTTTTTTGTCTTCGTAATATTTTTGCTTAGTATATAACGCTCCAGAATATGTTTTGAATGAAAGTACTTTACGCATTGCTCCTCCGTTAAAAGTCAACTCTTCTTCTCCAAAAGTTAATTTCTCAGGAACAACGATATCATCAATTCTTATCTGCCCAAATGCTGTGACAGAAAGCATAAGTATAAAAACTAGGGTAATTGTTTTATTCATGGTCTTTGTTTTAAAGATTACCCCCGTTTAGTTACCTAAACTTCTAAAAACTAACACGAAAAATGTTAAAATTTTAAAAAAATCAACTTTGCACAAAAAAAATACCGGGGAAATTTACACCTTAACCCATTGTTGGGTACGGTATAAAAATGCAATATATCCTCTTACATTGAGTACTTTAGGATTGTCTTTATCTACCCATATTTTGCATCGATATACTTTCCCATTTTCAGGATCGAGGATAGTACCATCTTCATATTCATCTCCATCTTTCTCAAGATCTTTGATAATCACCATTCCTTCAATAGGTTTATTATGATCACTACCTTTACACTCTTCGCAAAGATTTCCTCTATCAGCTTCATTCAATATTTGTTGAATTTTACCGTAAATTTTATCTCCCTTTTTATAAATCTCAACAATCGATCTTGCTTCACCGGTGTTATCATCAATGGTTTTCCATTTCCCAATAATTTCTTCCTGTGCGTTTACTGTTGCTGACACCATCATCAATAGTGCAAAAAGTCTAAAAAAAATCTTCATCTTGTTTATGTATTTTTATTTTGATAAATATGAAAACAAAACCATCTACTTATATAAGCAGATGGTTTTATATTTTTCAGCTTAGATTCGCATATGATTTATTGCAATCCAAGCATTCCTTTTTTCAAAGCTTCGCTTGCTGGCTCATCACCCAGCCAAATTTTAAATAAGGCATATTTAAAATCTCTTCCTTCGATCACTCCAAGTTCCTTATCATTTTTATAGGCTTTAACACCAACACCTTTTATATATACAAGGTCGAAGATGTCATTTTTAACGATAGGCTCAGAAAAGAACTTAATAAATTTATTAATTCTCTCGTCGAGGGCTTTGGTATTACCAAAAGTAGCTTTCTGAAAACCGTCTCTAACAGCTTTGATCATTTTCTTTTGGGTCACAAAGCCAGAAACAATGTTCAGTTTAATCGCCATAGTTTCGTCTGCATCCAGAATTTTTCTTGGATCCTTACTCGTACTTTGCAAGTATAGACCTCCTGCATACAAATCAATCCATAGCATTTCTCGCAAACCTGCTCCATTCAATTTCAATTCTGTTTCTGCAAAAGTCTGCTCATAAGGTAATATCGCCTTGTTTCCAACACGAATTTGAGCACTTGCAGAAGCCATTGAAATCAATGCAACAAGCATTAAAAAAGTAACTTTTTTCATTATAAATTAAGGTTTATTTGGGGGTGGATTATTACTAAGATTTGTTTTCTCGCCTTTCAAATATAATAAATATTATGCAAGCATAGCATTTATCTAAAAAAATGTTTACGTTGTCAAGTGTACAAAAATACGATTATATTCTTTTGATTAGTAGTCACCTAGCATTTCTTTTTTAAGACCTTTGTCCGCCGGATTTGATCCTAACCAGATATTAAATAATGCTTTTTTAAAATCTAAACCTTCAACATATCCTTTTTCAACTCCGTCTTTATAGATCACACTACCTTTTCCTTTTTCGTAGACAATATCATAGATTTGTCCTTTTTCTATCTCTTCTTTGATAAAGCCAATAAATTTTTCGATTTTATCTTTTATTGGAGCAATATTCCCATTTGTTGATTTATCAAAACCATCTCTAAGCGCTCCTTCCATTTTACTTCTAGACATTAACCCAGAAACGATATGTAATTTTATAGCCATAGTCTCATCTGCCTGTGCTATAGTACTTGCCTTATCGCTTTTTTTCTTGAGATACAGGCCTCCTGCATATATATCAATAAAAAACTTCTCTCTTAATCCTCCACCATTAAACACTAGGCTTTCGCTATTAAAGGTTACTGTTTGTGGTAATGTAGCTGCTCCAATTTTAATTTGCGCTTGAGCAGATGCAACAAGGATAAGGGCAAAAAATAATAAACTTAATCTTTTCATTTTGTTAATTTGAATGTTTGTGTTAGTTATAAATATTTACGGTTCAAAATTCTTTCTAAGCTGAATCAATGATGCATTTAACTCGAAGCCCAATAATAGCAAATTTGCATTGAGCCAAATATAAATCATCAAAATCAGCATTGCTCCAATGGAGCCGTACAACTGATTATAATTTGAAAAATTGTCGATGTATATTCCAAATAAATAGGTTGTTACTATAATTAAAAAAGTGGTCATAAAAGCTCCCGGTGAAAAGAACTTGTTTTGTTTCCCTTCTGAGGTGCCAAAATAAAATAATGTTGCAATGATTACAAATATCATGAAAACAAATAAGGCATATCGCCCTACTGTAAGCCAAAAAACTGTATCATTTACCATCCCTATTTTATTGAGATTATCCACTAAATAGGTAAAATAAATCGTACCTATAACGGTAATTAACAATAACGATGCCACAATTATAGATACACCCAAGGCTACTACATACTGCCTTATAAAATTTCTATTGAGCGTTACATGATACGAATATTCAAACCCAGAAAACACCGCATTTATTCCGTTGGTCATCAAAAAAATAGATAACAAAAAAACGGTAGATAATAATCCCCCTCTTGGATTTGAGGCTATATCTTCAAAAATGGTTTTGAAAAATGCAGAGGATTGTTTGGGTAATGCTCCATTGATGAACTCGAAGAAGTTTTCCTGATTGATTGGTAAATATGGAATAAGGTTCAGAAGAAACAGCAAAAAAGGAAATAAAGACAGGAAGAAACTCCATGATATCGCTCCTGCTCGGGCTGAGAAAGTTCCTTTGATGATACCGGTAACATAAATTTCTACTAAATCATATACCGATAATCCCTGAAATCCAGGAAGAACTAGCTTCTTCCCTATTTTAACCAACAAATTAACAATAGGGATTTTATTAAGCTTATCTTCAATTTTCTTCGACATATATTACATTGCTTTCAGGCTAAGGTCTAGATTATATACAGAGTGTGTTAATGCTCCACTACTTATATAATCAACCCCGCACTCGGCATATTTTCGCACCGTATTCTCGTTAATCCCTCCACTAGACTCAGTCAAGCAAGTATCTCCAATAAGCTCAACTGCCTTTCTGGTATCTTCATAATTAAAGTTATCGATCAAGATCCTGTACACTCCTGGGGTTTGTAGAATTTCTTTAATTTCATCCAAATCTCTGGCTTCTACAATTATTTTAAGATCAAGGTCACGATCTTTTAAGTATTTCTTTGTCTTTTCTATGGCTTGAGTGATCCCACCAGCAAAATCAATATGATTATCTTTCAGCATCACCATATCGTATAATGCAAATCTATGATTTTCTCCTCCTCCAATTTTTACCGCCCATTTCTCTAATGCACGTATCCCTGGAGTTGTTTTTCTGGTATCTAATATTTTGGTTCCGGTACCTTCCAACAACTCGACAAAGTGATTGGTTTTGGTCGCAATAGCACTCATACGTTGCATAGCATTCAATACTAATCGTTCTGCTTTTAAAATAGAAAGTGAACTTCCTGAAACATAAAAAGCTTCGTCTCCAAATTTCACTTTGGATCCATCCTCTATTTTCACATCAATTTCCATATTAGGATCCACATATTGAAATACCTGCTTTGCAAATTCAACACCTGCCAAAATACCCTCATCTTTAACCAAGAGTTTTGCTTTTCCCATTGTCGTTTCGGGGATACAAGCTAGCGAACTATGATCTCCGTCTCCTACATCTTCTCTAATGGCATTTGCAATGATTAATTCTATTTCTTTTTTAAACTGCGCTTCGCTAATCATATTGAATGGTTATTTTTGCTAATGTAGCAAAGTAAACGCTAATTGTAAACTATGAATATAAAATTACTGGCGATTGGCAAAACCGACGACAGGCAACTGAATCAGCTTATCGACAACTATATCAAGCGGTTATCACATTATATCAAATTTGATTTTGAAATAATTCCAGATATCAAAAATGCAAAAAACCTGAGTGAAGCACAACAAAAGGAAAAAGAAGGTGAACTCATCTTAAGTAAACTAACTCCTTCGGATGTGCTGATTGTTCTGGATGAAAATGGGAAACAATACAATTCTGTAGGCTTTTCGGAAGTTTTACAGAAATATATGAATAGTGGTATCAAGCGATTGGTTTTTGTGATTGGTGGTCCCTACGGCTTTAGCCCACAGGTATATCAAAGAGCACAAGCCAAACTATCCTTATCCAAAATGACGTTTTCTCATCAAATGATTCGACTATTTTTTATAGAACAATTATATAGAGGGTATACCATTTTAAGAAACGAACCTTATCATCATAGATAATAGACAAAAGGCACTCATGTCAGTCCAACCATAGCAACTTCAACTCAATTTTCGATTGTAAATTTCATGAATCCCAATTTTACAAATTATCTATTAGAAACCACGGGAGCTACCTCATGTAAAGAAGTAGAGGTCATCCAAAGCCTATGGAGTGGGTACGGTAAGATATCCAGATATCAACTAAAAAAATCATCGATGAGCACTGTAGTTGTTAAGTTTATCTCACCAGACTCGTCAGGAACGCATCCCCGAGGGTGGAATACCACAAACTCACACCATAGAAAAGTACACTCTTACAAAGTAGAGACGAATTGGTATCAACAATGGAGCTCATTATGCAATGAGAATTGTAAAACTCCTAGCTTGATAGGTTCTTATACTGAAGGAAATCAACAATGGATTGTTTTGGAAGACCTAAATACCAATTTCCCTTCGCGAAAAACACAGCTTTCCCTTTCTGAAGTAAAAGCATGCTTACAATGGCTAGCAAATTTCCATATCACTTTTCTAAATAAAGCTCCCAAAGGCTTATGGGAAATAGGTACCTATTGGCATCTACAAACTCGCCCCGATGAATTCGAAAAAATAGAACATCCAGAATTAAAATCGAAAGCCCATCGTATTGACGAATTATTAAATCAATGTAAATACCAAACTATTGTACATGGTGATGCTAAGTTGGCTAACTTTTGTTTTTCAGAAAATGGAAAAAACGTAGCTGCAGTAGATTTTCAGTATGTGGGTGGAGGATGTGGAATAAAGGATGTCGCTTACTTTTTAGGAAGTTGTCTCTCGAGTTCAGAATGCGAATTGTATCAGGATGAGCTACTGGACTTCTATTTTTCAGTGCTGAAGACATCATTTGAAACCCGTGATTTTGGTTTTGATTTCGGTCCTATGGAGCATGAATGGAGGAAGATGTATCCCATTGCCTGTACAGATTTTGTTCGTTTCCTATCGGGCTGGATGCCAACCCATCAAAAAATAAACAACTACAATCGCAACATCATGAATTCTGTATTATCCAGTTTATAGCTCTCTAATCAAATCATCCCTAATGAAATCTATCAAATAAAAATGCTTTTAATTATTACATTTGCCAACAAATCAACCTGTCATTATGCTAAGCATCCTTAAAATTATAAAGTTTGACAATCTCCTAATCATCGCTATAGCCCAATTATGCATCCGTTATGGATTGTTTGAACCCTTTGGTATAGGGATTACACTCAATGGATTTGGTATTTTTCTGTTAATTTTAGCTACTCTTTCGATTGCCGCAGCAGGGAATGTGATTATCCATTTGAATGATGATGAAAAAACTAATGAAAAACTAGGAAACCGTTTATTCATCATTTTTAATGTCATAGGGGTTTTGCTTGGATTCTATCTTTCTAATTTAATTGGAAGACCTGGCTTTGCTGCCTTATTTATTATTGTTTCGGGGATCTTCTATATGTATGCTACCTACCTAAAGGAGATTCTGGTTGTCAAAAATATAATTATAGGTGTGCTAGCCACCTTAAGTATTCTGGCCGTAGGTATTTTTGACCTGTTACCTGCCATTACCGAGAAAAACAGAGAATCGCAAACTGTAATTTTTTCTATCATTTTTGATTATTCTGTATTTGCTTTTCTAATCATGGTACTGCGAGAAATCCTAAAAGATTGCCTGAATGTTGATAAAGACCATAATATGGGGCTCAAAACTATTCCTATTGTCTTGGGAAAAGAGAGAACCATTAAACTAATCGGGATACTTGCGGTTTTACCAATTGCGGCTGTCATCTATTACATCTATACCTATTTGTTTTCGAATAGCTTAGCTGTAGTAGCTGTATTAGCTTTGATAGTTGCCCCGCTAATTTTCTTTATCATCAAAAGTTTTACTGCGGAAACCGATAAACAGCTTCGACTTTTGAAACACTTGTTGCGGATTGTATTGTTGATCACCGCCATCTCTTTACTTATGTATCAGTACTTGCTAAAATAGAATAACATGCTCAACGAAATACTCAAGGATCATCATATCATTCTTGCTTCGGGTTCTCCCAGAAGACAACAGTTTTTTAAAGATCTTGGTCTGGATTTCTCCATTCAACTCAAAGAAATTGAAGAAATATATCCTGATCACTTAAAGGCTGAAGAGATTTCGAATTATTTGGCGCAATTAAAAGCTAGTGCTTTTACGGATTTACAACCCAATGATATTCTAATCACAAGCGATACGATCGTATGGCATAACGATAAAGCACTGGGTAAACCCAAAGATCTTGACGAAGCTTGTAAAATGATCACTTCCTTATCCAACGATACGCACGAAGTGATCACTTCAGTTTGTTTTACTACCACTACCGAATCAAAAACGGTATTTCAAAGTACCAAAGTTACTTTTAAAGCCCTTTCTAAAGAAGAAATTGAGTATTACGTAAAAACATATCAACCTCTAGACAAAGCTGGTGCATATGGGATCCAGGAATGGATTGGTTTTATAGGAATCACCAATCTGGAAGGAAGCTATTTTAACGTAATGGGGCTCCCTACTCACCTTGTTTATGAAACGTTAACACAGATGGCTACATCATAGCATTATCGTAATTTGCAGAAAAATGCAAATAAGAAAACTATGAAAAAGTTCATTATACTCTCTGCCATTCTTACTGTATTGGTATTTATAGCGTGTAGCAATATGGTTGCAGACGAATCCTCCAAAGCTGCCACTGATAAAGTAATTCCTAATACCGACAAAAAAGAACTTTCTGAAGAATTTAAAAAATACTGGTACGCTGGGGAAGCAGAAATAACCTCTTACCAATTAGAACAAGCACGATATGGTGAAATCAGACAAGGTAAAGCGGTATTGATCTACGTTACCGAAGATTTCTTACCAAAAGTACAGGTGAAGGCCGATTATCAAAACGCTGATAACATTCCGGTGCTCAAATTAAATGCTACCAAAAAGTTCAATACTGGTATTTATCCGTACTCCATCATGCAAAGTACATTTTATCCGGTATCCAACGATCGCCACGCGATAAAAGTATCCAGTTCTATGCAAGAGTGGTGTGGTCATGTGTATGCACAGCTCAATAATCGAGAACAGTTTGAGATCATGTCCCATTCGTATTTCCAGGGCGAAGCCGATCAGGAATTAAAAGTAGACAAAGTAATTCTCGAAAATGAACTTTGGACCCAACTTAGAATTGCTCCGGATCAATTGCCGATAGGAAAAGTAGAAATCATCCCTTCATTTGAGTATACGCGATTACGACATAAAGAAGTAAAAGCCTATGCAGCAACTACTTCTTTACAAAAAGAAGGTAATCAAAATGTATATACGATTGCTTATCCCAAACTCAATAGAACAGTTAGCATTCGTTTTGATAGTGCCTTTCCTTATGAAATTGAAAGCTGGACAGAAACCTTTAAAAGCGGTTTTGGACCTAATGCCAAAGAATTGGTAACCAAGGCCACCAAAATAAAGAGTATTAAATCTGCCTATTGGGGTAAAAACAGTAATAAGGATGAAGTCTTAAGAGAAGAGTTAGGTCTTCAATAACCAAAAAAAACATCAAATAACCTATAAGAATCCACTAATGAAAAAACTTTCAGAATCAGAAATAAAAGAAAAATTACAAGAGATTAATGGATGGGAGTATAACGAAAATGCTATTCATACTACTTTCGAATTTATTGATTTTAAAGATGCCTTCTCGGTAATGACACGAATCGCATTCGAGGCAGAAGCACAACAGCACCATCCTGATTGGTCCAACGTGTACAACAAACTATATATCAGCCTATCTACCCATGATGCAGGAGGAGTAACAGAAAATGATTTTGCCCTTGCAAAAAGCATCGAATCTATCATTCAAGGAGAATAATTTTTAAATTCTCTTTGGACAATACACACTGGCAATACATATGTAGAACAAACATTTGCCAAAAACTTGGTTTCTACTTATGTTTGTATTCTACACGATTAAATTTATACTATGGGAAGAGCTTTCGAATTTAGAAAAGCACGTAAAATGAAGCGTTGGTCTGCCATGGCCAAAACGTTTACGAGATTAGGAAAAGATATAGTAATGGCTGTAAAAGAAGGCGGCCCTGATCCTGATTCGAATTCAAAGTTAAGAGCGGTAATTCAGAATGCGAAAGCTGCTAATATGCCCAAAGATAATATTGAGCGAGCGATCAAAAGAGCTTCAGATAAAAATCAAGGAGATTATAAAGAAGTGCTTTTTGAAGGATATGCTCCACATGGGATCGCCATTTTGGTAGAAACAGCAACCGATAATAACAATAGAACCGTTGCCAATATCAGATCTTATTTTAATAAATGTGATGGGAATTTGGGGACTTCAGGTTCTGTAGAATTTATGTTTGATCATACCTGTAATTTCAGAATTAATGGCGAAGGTATTGATACAGAAGAATTAGAGCTAGAATTTATTGATTTTGGTGCCGAAGAGGTTTTTCAGGACGACGACGGAATCTTAATTTATGCTCCTTTTGGAAGTTTTGGAACCATACAGAAGGAACTTGAAGGAAGAAATATAGAAATCCTTTCTTCTGGTTTTGAACGTATCCCACAGGTAACCAAACAATTGACTCCAGAGCAGGTAGCGGATGTAGAAAAACTACTAGAAAAAATTGAGGAAGATGATGACGTTCAGAATGTTTATCATACGATGCAAGAGACTTCTGAAGAATAAAACGAATTAATACTATTATTTTCATACAAAAAGGAGCTGTTCCCACAAACAGCTCCTTTTCTAGTTATCACAAAAATTAACCACTACTCATGAAAAATTACTATTGAAAATCTATTTTTTGTGAGCCTTTATTTTAGTTACAATTTCATCGGTATCATATACATGACTCGCAATCATTTTGAAATTGACTACAGAAGCTTCGTATGCATTCAACCCAGGTAAAATAGCTCCAGCTGTTGCATCTTTAACCACCGCAACTCTAAAACCAGATTCTACCAAATCTCTCATATGAGATTCTGTACAAAGATTGGATGACATCCCTGCCAGGATTACATTATCAAAACCGTGCTTACGTAACTGCAATGCCAAATCATTAGATTCTGGACCATATACTTTATGTGGGTTGGTAACCACTACATTATCTTCGTCAATATATTTTTTGTATCGGTCTAACCAATCTGCTCCAGAACCTTCAAATCCATCAGTTTTGAGAGTATGACTTCTATCAAACATGTTGATTTTATGCATTAAAGCTTCCAGCGCTCCTTCTATTTTCCAATTATGATCATGTTTGTAATAGTAATGAGGAGAAACAAAGACCATCATTCCTTTCTCTTGAGCTACCTTGAATAGCTTTTCCAAATTCTCTACAGTATTATTGGCAGTAACGCTCTCTCCTACTACTCCCCATGTCACACCATCGGGGCTTAAAAAATCATTTTGTGGATCTGTAATCACGATTGCCGTTCTGGCATCTACTTCAAAACCAGGATCTGGTAATTGTGCATACCCTGCAAATGTACTTATGACCATAATAGTCATCATCAATATTTTTTTCATAGTTCTATATTTTTAAATGTTTTTGATAATCATCTATTGATTACCTTACAAAGGTCTGAAGTAATGCAGTGCAAGAGGTAGACAACTATTCCCTAAGAGTTAGCAATTTTTCTCAGTGTTATAGGATAGTACGCAAAAACAATAGTTTTCTATGCCACTGATGACATTTTGAGGTCTTTTTTATATTCTGAAGGAGAGGAACCTTGATGTTTTTTAAAGAATCTACTAAAGGTTTGCAGATCTTCGTACCCCAGTTCGAAAGCTATTTCTTTTACTGATTTGTTAGTATGTAGCAATTGGCGGCGCGCTTCTAACAAAATTCGTTCTTGTATATAGAATAAAGGAGATTTAAAACCTGATCTGGAAAAAATATTGGATAAGGTTTTTGGAGATTTATGTAATAAACTGGCATACTCTTTTACGGTATGCTTGCTTTTGAAATATTGTTCGATCAAAAAGTTATACTCACGTATAAGGTTGATTTCTTTTTTTTCATTAGGATACTGTTTTTCCTGAGTATACAATCGAACACACAAGATCAAAAAGCGTTTTAGCATTACCTGAAGAGACTCTTGTTGTAGTTTGTCTCGAGAATTAATTTCTAAAACAAACATTTCCCATACGGTGTTAAACTTGTATAATTCTTCTGAAGAAATCGAAACAACAGGTAATTGCGCCGCGCCAAAAAACAATACTCCTTTGCAGCCTACATCACTATCGTGGTCCAGTACACAATAAAAAGAACGATTGAATCGAAGTATCCTAATCGCACCTATTTTGACAGGTTCTAGATGATGAAACTCTGTTAAAAAAACAATTTGATCCTTTTGAAAGGTAACTTCCTCTCCATCGATCTTCAAAATGTTTTCATCAGATTTGAACCAAAGTACAGTGAGCGAACTTTTGACTCTTTGTTTCAGCACTTCGCACGAGGTATGATCTATAGTATCTAGATAAATAAATTCTTCTGTACTACCCGTGAACTTCATATCATCTGATTTTCTTTGTTTTTATTGGTTTTAATGTATTTACCAATACATCCTAAACAGATTTTGTTTTCCTGTAATTCATGAAAAAATTAATCCAAATGTTTCTTGACAGTCGTATAATGATCGGTAATGAGATCACCATCACCGCTACAATAATGATATAGGTAGGGATAAGATCTAAACCAAAAACCAAATAGGAAAGCACAAAGGCTGTAGCGGCAAAAATAATCCCTACAGGATAGCTTACATACATGGCACCATAGAAAAACGAAGGCTCGATCTTGTATTTTGTGCCACAGGATTGGCAACGTTCGTTCATTTCAAACAGCTTAGAAACCACATATGGATTGGGTTCCTTATACATACTTTCATTTTGACAAACAGGACAACTCCCTCCCAAAATACTATGCAGTTTTGTTCCTTTCAAGAAATTCATCATCTTTTATTTTTATTAGCATTCCAGATAGTGATCATATACACTTACCGGATATATTGTTTTGTTTTTGAGCTTATAAAATTAACATATGAAGCTTTCTTAAAATAACAGTATTATCCCAGTAATTTGTACTTTTAGGACATTATGGAAATAAACAAGACCGTCCCCATTCTAAAAATCGAGCAGTTTGATCACAAGGTTTCCAGCCATGATTTTTACAGCAATACTTTTGAAAATCATTTAAAAAGAAATGAAAGCATAATTAGTAAACCTCATAGCCATAACTTCTTCCTTTGTGTATTTTTTACTGAAGGTACCGGTATTCATGAAATAGACTTTAACACCTACACCATTCAACCGGGTAGTGTATTCTTTTTAAAACCGGGTCAAACCCATTTTTGGGATTTTAACTCTCCACCAAAAGGATACATATTTTTCCATACCCAGGGATTTTATGAGTTTAATTTTGTCAATGCAAGTTTGTCTCAGTTTCCTTTTTATTTCTCGATTGAAAATCCTTCGATACTGAACCTGAGCGATTCCATGATTGCTCATTTCAAATATTTATTCCACCAAATTAACGAAGAACACCAGGGAGACGAAGTTTATAAATATCAGAAATTAACCAGTCTGATTGATCAACTATATATTGATTTAACTCGATATTACACCTCCTCCATCCCTGTTATTAGAAAAACTTCAAAAACGTACTTAAAAGCACTGGAAAACTTCCACGCTGCGGTAGAAAAACACTTCCGAGTGGAGAAATCGGTTCAATTTTATGCAGATCAACTAAATATTACGCCAAAGCATTTGAACAGAATTACAAAAGCTACCATTAATAAAACCAGCTCTGATGTCATAAAAGAAAGAGTATTACTCGAAGCCAAAAGAATGTTGGTACATAGTACACATTCTTTAAGCTCTATTTCCGAACTTTTGGGATTTGAAGAGTATTCCTATTTCTCTAAGACTTTTAAAGCCAACACCGGTAGCACTCCTTTCGATTTTAGAAAAAAATACTAAACATCTAAGAACCATCAGGTCTTATTGTTTTCATCTACCTCCTTGTTATGAAAGCATTTTCAAATCTGTTTATAACAAATCATACCCATCAGGCATTAGTTTTTCAAGCTTATTTGTTTTTCAATACCTAACTTTTTCATCCTTGCAAAAAGGGTTTTATCTTTCATTCCTAGAATAGTTGCCGCACCTTTAGGTCCGCTTACTCGCCATTTGGTATGATTTAAAACATCAATTATATATGCTTTTTGCATTTCTTCAAAAGATTTGAAATCACCAGAAGAAATTTCTCCGGCTGATTTTGGTATCCAGGAACCAGGATTTAGAGTAGTTCCGCTTTCAATAATCACAGCCCGTTCGATTAAGTTCTCTAACTCTCGTATATTACCAGGGAAATTATAATTCAAAAGTGCTTCAATAGTTCTTTTAGATAATCGTTTAAAAGCCTTTCCTGCTTTTGCCGAATATTTATCGAGAAAATACTGCGCCAAAAGAGGAATATCTTCTTTTCTAGCTCGAAGCGGAATGTTATCTATCGGAAAAACATTTAATCGATAGTAAAGATCTTCTCGAAACTCTCCTCCTCTTACCATTTCTTCTAAATCTCTATTTGTTGCTGCAACAATACGTACATCTACCTTTTGCGTTTTACTATCACCAAGCATATCAAATTCTCCTTCTTGAAGTACCCGAAGTAATTTGGGTTGTAAATCTATGGGTAGCTCTCCTATTTCATCTAAAAAAATAGTCCCACCGTCAGCTAAAGAAAATTTCCCAATTTTATCCTGAACAGCACCAGTAAAAGCACCTTTCTTATGACCAAAAAGTTCACTTTCGATAAGCTCATTAGGTAAAGTAGCGCAATTAATTTTAATAAGAGGTCTTTCCTTTCTTGTACTATTATTATGAACAGCTCTTGCCAAAAGTTCTTTACCAGTACCTGATTCACCAGTAATTAAAACCGTTGTATCTGTTGATGCAACCTGATGAACTTGTTCTAAAACTTTTGAGTATGATTTACTCTTATGAACAATATTGTCTGCATTTATCTTACTACTAATCTCTTGCTGTAAATATTCATTTTCATTCTCAAGTCTGGTTTTTAGAGACTTAATCTCTTCCAAAGCTTCAAAGAGCTTTAGGTCACGCATTTTACGCTCAGTAATATCCCGAACTACCGCACAATTAATATCCTCACCTTCATACATCAAATGATTAGCTACGATATCTGCAGGGAATTTGGTACCATCTTTTCTAGTTATCAACCACTCCATATGCATTGAGCCTTTTTCCTTTAATTCATCAAAATGATCATACCACCATTCTTTGGTAATATTGGCATCCAAATCATAGATTGAAAATCCATTAAGTTGTTTTTTTGAAAAACCTAATTGTCTTGAAACAGTATCACTGTAATGAAGTAGCTTACCTTCTCGATTATATACATAGACCAAATCCTGAGCATTATCAATAATCTCTTTAAAAAACTTTAACCTATTTTCTTTTTTATGCTGTTCAGTAACATCTTGGTATATCCCAATGATTTTAAACAACTTGTCTCCTTTTTTAATAGGTTTTGCAATAGCTCTAACAAATTTTGAAGGGTTTGTATTGGTCTCTAAAATCTCATCAAATTCTTGTTCATCCCTCCAAACATTTCTAAAAAGTTCTTTTACCTTTTCTTCTTCTTTGAAAAATTTTATCGCATTACCTGGTAAAAAATCTTCTTTATTCTTGGTATCCAATATGCAGAAGGCTTCCTCGGTAACAATTATTGAATTATCCTGTAAATTAAATTTCCATCCCCCAACATTGGCAATTGATTCTGCATCCTTCAATAGATTTCTGTAAAAACTAGACTCAGTAATATCATTAATAATAGAACAAATCATTTTTTTTCCATTATTTGAGAAAAACTGAGCAAAAACTTCCGCATCGTAAAATCTCCCAGATTTGGTTTTATGAATAGCTTTGAAATGCTGAACCTTTTCTTTTTTAAGAGTTTCCCAATGATTTTTCCAACTATCCTTGGTAACGGTCACATTCAAATCATAAATAGAAAGCTTGATTAACTCTGACTTTTTATAACCTAAACGCTTACAAAACTTAGCATTAGCATAAATAATCTTACCAGCCTGATCGGCCCAGATTACTTCGTAAGGCAATGCATCAATCAACCATTCTTTGATAGATAATTCGTTGTGTAGTGTTACCATTTTATGAGGTGTTTTGCTATGTTAAAAATAACTAAAATTTTCTCAAATAACAGAATTTTCTGAAAAATAAGAAAAATAAACAAGCTATTTAATATTTTAAACATTTGATTATCAGGGTTTTATTTTTTTGGCATGTGATTAGCCTAATGTTTAGAGAATAAAATTCAACAAAATCAGATGAAACGGAAAGACTTTTTAAAAAAATCGGTTGCTGGAAGTGCTTTATCACTAGTAGGAATTTCAACCCTTGTAAGTGCAACCCATTCAAACAAAAATAAAGATGTAGACCCTGAAAAAGTTGGATATAATCATTTACCAAATAAAGAAAATAAAACAATGAACAGCGTATTACACAAGGCAGATACAAGAGGAGATGCCAACCACGGATGGTTAAAATCTAAACACACCTTCAGTTTTGCAAATTATCATAATCCGGAAAGAATGCATTTTGGGGTATTAAGGGTCCTCAACGATGATATTGTTTCAGAAAGTATGGGTTTCGGTACTCACCCACATAACGATATGGAAATTATATCCATACCCCTTGAAGGCGATTTATTGCATAGAGATGATATGGGTAATACCGCAGTCATCAAATCTGGAGATATACAGGTAATGAGTGCAGGTACAGGGATCATGCATTCTGAATACAATAACAATCCCGACAAGCAGGTAAAGTTCTTACAGATTTGGGTCTTTCCGAATAAAAAAGGAGTAACACCAAGGTATGACCAAATCACACTAAATACCAATGACAGAAAAAACAAATTACAGCAAATCCTATCGCCAAATGCTGATGATGCAGGTGTATGGATTCATCAGGAAGCTTGGTTTCATATGGCTTCACTAGAAAAAGGAAAATCCATAACCTATGATTTAAAGAACAACAAGAAAAATGGTGTTTATGCTTTTGTGATTGATGGTGCCACTACCATTAACGATCAAGCCCTTTCTAAACGAGATGGGTTTGGAATATGGAATATAGAACAACTTGAAATCAAAGCAGATAGCAATACTGAATTACTTCTCATGGAAGTACCTATGAATTAATCTTTTAACACTTAAAAACTGAATAATAAACTGTCAACATTGACGAAAATCCAAAAACAATGAGAAAATTAAGTTTATCAATCGTTGTACTACTAATGACAACGGTATCCTATAGCCAGTGGGCTATGTATAACCCTAACCCTAACAATGACCCTGCTAATGCAGCAAAACAATTGTTAAACCCCACGAATCATGTTGTATTGATGATTGACCATCAAAGTCAAATGGCTTTTGCAGTAGAATCACAGCCAATCGAAGAGTTAAGGAATAATGTAGGATTATTAGCTGCGTCAACAAAATTGTACAATGTGCCGACAATTATCACCACTGTCGCCGAGAAATCTTTTAGTGGTCCCGTTTTCCCAGAAATTAGAGAGCATTATCCTAATAGCAATGAGTACATAGATCGTTCCACAATGAACTCTTGGGAAGATAAACGTATTGTTGAAGCGGTACAGAAGACAGGTAAGAAAAAATTAGTTGTTGCTGGTCTTTGGACAGAAGTATGTACACTTTCTGCCTCCTTATCCGCTCTCGAAGACGGGTATGAAGTGTATGTCGTAGTAGATGCTAATGGAGGTACTTCTCAAGAGGCACATGATATGGCAATTACCCGCATGATTCAGGCAGGAGTTAAACCAATCACGTCTCTTCAATACTTGTTAGAGATACACAGAGATTGGGCCAGAAGTGATAAGTACAATGATGTGGTCAAAATCTCCAAAAAATATGGTGGAGCTTATGGTTTAGGTATTGATTATATCAAAACAATGAGCAAATGGATGACCGGTAAAGAAGCAAGTGAGGCAGAAGGTCACAACAAGAAGTAAGTAGTTTATTAATGGCACTTTGTCATTGAAACAAGGTGCCTTAAAATCAATTGACAATGAAAAAGATATTGTTTATTATAGGTATTCTACTATTAACTATCTCTTGTAAAAACAGGCAGACTGAAAAAAAAGTAGAACCAAAAGATACCGCAGACTTAATTGTTACCAATGCAAAAGTAGCAGTAATGGATCAATCGTACACTTTTACAGAAGCCATTGCTATAAAAGACGGAAAGGTTCTTAAAACTGGAGCTTCCAAAGATATTTTAGCATTGCAAGGTGATGCAACAAAAGTAATTGATGCTAAAGGACGAACGCTCATTCCCGGATTAAACGATTCTCACTTACATCTTACGCGCGGCGGACGATTTTTTAACGCCGAAGTACGTTGGGACGGAGTGAAAACATTAAAAAGAGCTCTTGAAATGTTGAAAGAACAAGCTGCGCGCACACCAAAAGGTCAATGGGTGCGAGTGATTGGAGGTTGGAGTCCGTTTCAATTTGAAGAAAAGCGATTATTTACTATGGACGAATTGAACGAGGCTACAGGAAATGTTCCTACGTATGTTCTTTTCTTGTATAGTCAAGGATATTTAAATCAAGCAGGACTAGACGCCTTGGGGATTGACGAACATACAAAGGCACCAAAAGACTCTGAGTTTCAGAAGGGTGCTGATGGTAAATTAACCGGTGTATTGATCGCTGATCCTAATCCAACCATTCTCTATGCCCGGATAGGAAGCCTCCCCCCTTTAACCCAAGCAGAAATGGAAAACGGTACAAGACAATTTTACAGAGAATTAAACACTTTTGGAATTACCAGTGGAATTGATGCCGGAGGAGGTGGTCATAAATTCCCTAAAGATTATACAGGCACAAAGACATTAGCCGACGCCGGTGAAATGCCTATTCGTTTGTCTTATTACTTATTCCCTCAGAACAAAGGAGCAGAATACGAAGAGTTTACCGAATGGATGGAAACCAACGAGGTTGGTCATAATGGTGAAATTCACCTAGACCATGGGTATGAGTTAGAAGGTGGTGGCGAATTTTTGGCTTGGAGTGCCGGTGACTACGAAAATTTTTTGGCACCTCAACCATTACTTGATCGAGATCGCCCTACTTGGCGAAAAGACCTTAAACGTATTGTTAGACTTCATGTCGATAATGGATGGCCATTTAGAATTCACGCAACCTATGGTGAAACGATATCACTAATGTTAGATGTTTTTGAGGAGGTGAATCAAGAAACCAATGGAAAACTAGCTTCAAAACGTTGGTTGTTTGACCATGCCGAAACGGTACAAATCAAAGATCTGAAACGTATCAAAGCACTTAATGGAGGTATCGCCATTCAGGCACGTATGGCTTATGCTGGAGAATATTTTGTAGAGCGCTATGGTGCAGAAAAAGCTAAAGAAGCTCCCCCAGTAAAAAAGATGATAGAAATGGGGATCCCGGTAGGAGCAGGAACCGATGGTACTCGCGTAGCAAGTTATAACCCCTGGCCAGCTCTGTACTGGTTGATTACGGGTAAAACTGTTGGTGACTTCCAACTAGCATCAGAAGAAAATAAATTGAGCCGTGAAGAAGCGCTCCATCTGTATACACAAGGCAGTGCATGGGTATCTAACGAAGAGACAGTTAAAGGAACGTTGGAAGATGGTATGTTCGCAGATTTTGCCATCCTAACCGATGATTACTTCACCATACCAGAAAAGGAAATTAACGGCTTAAAATCTGTGCTCACTGTTGTTGGTGGTAACATTGTTTACGGAGCAGAAGAATACAGTGCAATGAGCCCTGCAATACCAGAACCAATTCCTAGTTGGTCTCCTGTAAAATATTTTGGAGGCTATCAATCAAATTAAAATCATAAAAAATTATAAAAAATGGAAACAGTAGTAAAAACAAAATGGAGTATTGACCATGCTCATTCTGAAGTTGGATTTAAAGTGAAGCATATGATGATTTCTACCGTCAAAGGTCACTTTGAAGAATATGATGCTTCAATTGAAGCTAGTAAAGAGGATTTCAGCGACGCAAAATTTAGCTTTTCTGCTAAAACTGCTTCAATCAATACTAAAAACAGTGATAGAGACAATCATTTAAAATCTGATGATTTCTTTAATTCGAATGATTTCCCAGAAATGATCTTCAACTCTAAATCTTTTAATGGAGGTGCCTTAGTCGGAGATTTGACCATCCGAGACGTAACTAAAGAAGTAACACTCAATGTTGATTTCAACGGTGTTGCGGTTGATCCATATGGTCAAACTAAAGCAGGGTTTGAAATGAGAAGTAAAATCAATCGAAAAGATTTCAATTTGACCTGGAGTGCAATAACTGAAGCAGGAAGTATTGTGGTAGCAGATACGGTAGATTTAGTAATTGACGCGCAGTTTATAAAGCAAGAATAAATGCAATCAAAAGGCTATCTGCTTTAGGATAGCCTTTTTCTAAATCCTTCCAATCAGATGAAAAACAAAAAGAATACTTCAAGGAGAGACTTTCTTCAAAAGGCAAGTTTGTCAACTTTGGCATTCAGCAGTCTACCCATAATCTCTACAAGTCTGGTAAGCTGCGAGACGAAATCTAAAACACAAAAGGGACTAATAACCGATAGCTCAAACCTTTCATCGGTTGTTACACGTAAAAACATTGCAGATATTCCCATCGATGACCCCGAAATCAAATTATTAAAAGATGCCATCCAAATTTTAAAAGAACGTTCAGAAATTTCTCCTTTGGACCCTTTTGGATGGACTGCCCATGGAATGTTGCATGCTACTTTTTGCGCAACCAGTATGTACTCCAATCAAATGCATTACAATTGGTATGTATGGCCGTGGCACAGATTATATCTGTGGGGAATGGAACAAAAACTCCAAAAAGCAGTTGGTGAACCCAAATTAGCACTACATTATTGGGACTGGACAAAATCTAATGTTATCCCAGAACATTATTGGGGTGACGAATCCAACCCTTTAAACAATATTACCCGATTAGTTTCAAAAACAGATGAAATCCCTAAAGATTTCATCAACGTTGGCGCAGCATTTAGAGCTGATAAATACAAAACCTTTGGTGGATATCCGGCTATCAAAAAACGTGGAGATTCACAATTGGATGGAATTGCTGAACAATCCTTTCACAATAACATCCATAATTGGATAGGCGGGCAAATGGCCACTTTTACCGAATCTGGATTTGACCCCATATTTTATGGTCATCACGGAAATTGCGATCGTATTTGGGAGGCCTGGAGAGCATATAGTCCCGAGAATAAACTACCTACAGATGAGGAGTGGTTAGAAAAACGATTGTTTGCCACAGATGGTAATGGAAGGCCAGTTGATTTTAAGATTAAAGAACTTTTGGACACTGAAACTTTAGGGTATCGCTTTGCAGATTTAAACTTGAACCCAAACTATTGTAATCCTTTTCTGGAAGCTGATAAACCTAAAAGAGAAGAAACCAAACGTGATTGTATCGTTGCCCTAAACTTAAACACATCTGATACAGATACGATTTACAAAGAATTTACAGACAAGGAACGCACTCATGTTATTCTTCATTTTGAAAGAGCGCAACTCCCCTATCAGCCTTATTGTGCAAGAGTATTTTTTGAATATGATAAAAATGGCATTCCACAAAGTAAGTATACCGGAACATTCACCATACTTCCTATTTTGGATTTAGACTCAGTTTTATTGCAAAATGGTGTGCATTTACAGATTGAAATTGAAAAAGAGATTGCAGAGGCCATTGATGCTAAAAAGGAAATCCAAGTGATCTTTCAACCCGTTCCCTTACCAAACAGAAATATTCCAGACGAAATATTGAAACTAGAAAACATCTCATTAGTAACTCATTATGAAAACAGTTAACTATCTCATCATTGCACTAGGCACCATACTCATAAATAGTTGTAGGCAGAAAGAAACGCTTCCAGTTCTCGGTGAAAAGGTCTTGAATACGTACACAGGTGAATTTAATTCCTATACAACGCCTGATTTTACATTGATCAATCAATTGAACAAAGAGGTAAGCTCCAAAGAGTTCAAAGGCAAAATACAAGTAGTCGATTTTTTCTTTACCAGTTGTCCGACCATCTGCCCAAAGATGACCAATCATCTCAAATATGTGGAGGAAGCTTTTCTGAATGAAGATAAGGTGAAAATTATTTCCATTAGCATAGATTCTAAAAATGATACTCCTGAAAGGTTATTAGCATACTCTGATATTTATAATATCAATCCAAGTAAGTGGAATTTATTAACAGGTAACAACGATACTATTTTTGAATTAGCCAAAGACTACAAGGTACGAGCATTTGATGATAGCTCCGAAAAAGAAATCAATCTTATTCATGACGGAACATTCGTTTTGGTTGATGGCAAACAACAAATCAGAGGTTATTACAACGGATTAGATAAAGACGAAACGTTTAGGTTGATCAAAGACATTAAGATCTTATTAAAAGAATATCCCTATGAAAACAGGTCTTAGTAAAACCATATTCAATCCCTGGCATAAAGGATTGACACCCAATATTACATTATTACTATTCAGAGTACTCGTTTCAACATCAATGATAAACACGCATGGAATAAAAAAGCTACTCGATTTTGAGAGTACGGTAAAACACATTCCAGACCCTATGGGTGTGGGAGGAGAAATCAGTGCAATAATTGCGATAATCGCAAATATCGTAGCTCCTGCATTTATTATTATAGGCTTGGGAACTCGACTAGCTATCCTACCCATATTAATTGTAACACTAACTGGTCTTTTAATAGTTCACATTGATGATCCTTGGACCGTAAAAGACATTCCGTTGATGTACACATTAAGTTATTTACTCATCTTTTTTATGGGGCCAGGCAAGTATTCTTTAGATCATAAATTCTTTAAAAACACCGTATAATGAAATCTCAACTCATTTTTATTCTGTTGGCCATTGTTGCAGGCGCTGTTCTACCTCTTCAGGCTGGCTTAAATGTGCAACTAGGAAAATCCGTTCATCAACCCATATTCGCTGCCTTTGCATCCTTTCTTATAGGTACCATCGGGTTATTTCTATATCTCTTTATCCTTAAGTTTGACTTTTCCTCAATATCACAGACCAAAAGTGTATCTCCTTTGGTTTGGTTCGCTGGAATCTTAGGGGCCTTTTACGTAGCTGCGGTAATCATTCTTGCACCAAAATTAGGTACAGCACTCACATTTGTTTTGGTGGTAGCAGGTCAAATGACCATATCCTTGATATTAGATCATTATGGGCTCTTGGGGTTACCTGTCAAGTCTATTAATTGGCAAAGACTATTAGGAGTTGTCTTCTTGGTTGCTGGTGTTTTATTAATAAGACGATTTTAAAAATGAAAACGAGGAGAAGCGTAATAGTAACTGTTGGTCTCGCTTTTGTACTAACGACATCTGCTCAGGAAAAAGAGGAGTTTTCCGAAAACCCATTTATTTTTAGCTTATTACGACAAAATGATCAACTTGAAATTCCTCCCAATAAATCCACTACTCAATATGAAAGTTTGAAGATTATTCCTCTTGGCAAAGAAACCACACTGAGTTTTGGAGGGAGCTATAGACTTCAAGCCGAAACTTTTATCAATGAACAATTTTCTTCAGAAGAAGATCAAAATGATGTGTGGTTTCTCAATAGAATTCTACTACACTCTCATCTAAAGATTGCAGACAAATTGGAAATTTTTGCAGAGCTAAATTCTAGTCTGATTACTAGTAAAGAAAACTTAGTACCTGTTGACAAAGATGAATTAGGCTTCAACCAGTTATTCGCAAGGTATCATTTTAACCCGCATTGGAATCTCTTGGTGGGCCGTCAGAATATGCGTTTAGGGAGTGGTCGACTCGTAGATATAAGAGAAGGCCCCAATGTACGTCTATCATTTGACATGGTACAAATAGAATATAAAACTGATCATACCAATATTAAGGGGTTTTATGCTGTTCCTGTGAGGCCCGAAGAAGGGATATTTGACAATGATGCACTAAATTTTGAGGAGGAAAGTTTAGCTGCTTTGTATTGGAGTCAAAACTGGACAGATCAAACAGGAACAGATGTCTACGTATTTTACAAAGAAGAAAAAAATAAAACTTGGAATTCAGGAACAGCCAATGACAACAGAGTATCCATTGGACTACGTCATTTCGGAAACTGGGAAAACTTTACATACAACAATGAATTTGTTTATCAAATTGGAAGTTTTGGAGATCAATCTATTAGAGCATGGACAGCCTCTTTTAATATTGAGCGCCCTTTAAATCTATTGGGTAAGAATGGCATCATTGGGATCAAAACAGAAGCGATCAGCGGGGATTCCAATAATTCAGACAACAACTTAAATACATTTGATGGTCTGTATCCCAGAGGAGCTTATTTTGGTCGGGTTGCACGTTTTGGTCCTTCAAATTTAATTGATTTTCATCCTTATATAAACACTCAACTTGGAGATTTCTCTCTGTCCCTGGATTATGTCGCTTTTTGGCGTTTTTCACAAAATGATGGGGTATATAGTCCTCCATTAGTTTTAGAATACCCAGCAATAAACAACAGACGATTTATTGGTCATCAAATTGGCACCATTACCGGATGGGAAATTAATAAATTCTTTAATTTAGAATTCGAAACTAATGTCATTTTCCCTGGTAATTTCCTCGAGCAAAGCGGGTTAAACAACACTTTGTTTCATGCTGTACTAACTGCAGAATTTAAATTTTAAAAACAATAATATGATGAAATACGAGACACTCTTAGAAGCGATTACTAATTTGCAAAAGCAAGGGTATACAGAAGACTTAAATCTCAAAACCAACTGCATTGAATGCAAAGCGTTAAACTATAATTTGTACGCTGATCAATTTGAAGTAGATCAGATGCATCGGTTCGAAGGCGACTCAAATCCTGATGATTCTTCTATTCTGTTTGCTATTTCAGCTCCAGAATTTAATCTAAAGGGATTACTAGTTGATGCGTATGGCGTTTACGCAGATCCATTAACCACTGATATGATTCAAAAATTAAAATATAAACCTCAATAAAATGGAAATAGAAATAAGAGAACGTGAAAACAAAGGCTTTGCGATTGCACGTGAAAATGAAAAAAAAGCCGGATTGATGTCATATTCAATCCCTGGTAGTGATTTTATCATTATCGATCATACCGAAGTAGATGATGCCTACAAAGGGCAAAGTATTGGCAAAAAATTGCTCTATAAGATTGTTGATATGGCACGTGAAAAAGATTTGAAGATTTTGCCCTTATGTCCTTTTGCAAATGCAATGTTCAAAAAACTAGATGACATACAGGATGTATTAAAACCATAGCTATGAAAACAAATCGGCTTGAAGCATTCAGTGATGGAGTGTTGGCTATCATTATTACGATAATGGTATTGGAATTAAAAATTCCTGAAGGGCATACTTTACAAAGCCTTGAACCTTTGCTACCTACGTTTATTACCTATATCTTAAGTTTTATTTACTTAGGGATTTATTGGAACAATCATCATCATCTGATGCACATTTCTGAAATGGTTAATGGTAAAATCTTATGGGCTAATTTGCATTTACTTTTTTGGTTATCGCTGTTACCCTTTGCAACTGGTTTTATGGGAGAAAATCATTTTGAGAAAACACCAACGGCGATATACGGATTTGTATTATTTATGTCCAGTATAGCTTGGGTGATACTCATTAATACATTAAGATCACATAATCGCGAAAAGACCAAACTGCAGAAAGCATATCATAGTACTAGAAAAACATATCTTTCTACTGTTTTGTATGGATTAGGAATACCATTGAGTTTCATAAATCCTGTATTCGGAATCATCATTTATGTTTTGGTGGCTACACTTTGGTTCATCCCGGATAAAAAAGTAGAAAAACACTACACATAGGTCCATATTAATTTTTGAAGCAAGTATTACAAAGAGCTTAAATGGATTAAGCTCTTTTTTTGTTAAGTTTATAAGACCAAAACGACTATTCTTAAAACGTACATCATGAAAAAGCTGTTTCTTACTCTATTATTCTTTACTGGAACTTTGTATTCCTTCTCTCAAAATATGGATAACAGCTTACTGGGAGAAATTCTAGAAAAAAATGCAGATACTCTGGGTGGTGTAACAGGAAACTGGAAACTTATATACAAAGAAACCCCTATGCTTTGCGTAACGGATCAAACCAACAACAGAATGCGCATCATTTCTCCGATAACAGAATCTTCTAATTTGGATAAAGATTTACTTTTGGATTCGATGACCGCCAATTTTCACTCTGCCTTAGATGTAAAGTATGCCATCTCTAATGGAATCTTATGGTCGGTATATATCCATCCGTTAAAAGAACTTACTCCTGAACAGATAGAAAGTGCTATTTCTCAGGTATATTACGCAGCTAATACATTTGGTACTACCTTTACTAGTACTGAATTGATCTTTGGAGGAGGTGCCGCCAAAGAAAAATCTGAACCCAAGATCATCGAAGAAAAAACACGTAAGTTTTAATCTACATTAAAACTGTATTTAGCTACTTTCCCTTTTACTCCTCTAAAAAACTGATACATAAACTGAATATCCTTTTCAGTATCATCTGTAGGATAAAAAGGTTCAGAAATCACATTTTGTTTTTTTCCAAAGTCAAAAGTAACCATAAGGATAGGTACTTCTGCAGCTTTTGCAATATGATAAAACCCAGTTTTCCATTCAGTAACTCTTTTTCGAGTTCCTTCTGGAGCGATCGCTATTCGAAGTTCATCTCTTTTTTTAAAAAGCTCGGCTATCGCTTCTACTTTATTTTGACCTGGAGTTCGATCTAAAGGAATACCCCCAACTTTTTTCAAATACCACCCTTGTGGCCATTTAAAAAGTTCTTTTTTTCCTAAAAAACTGATTTTGAGATCTACTATTTGTCGTATTAGAAGACCAATATAAAAGTCATGCCAACTCGTATGAGGAACAACCACTACGATACACTTTTTGATCTTATCTCCTTTAAAATCCCCGATCATTTTCCAACCCAGGATTTTATGGTATATAAAGGACGAAAGCCGTTTCATCTAGAATCATTTAAAAAGACAAAACTACAAAGAACGGTATAGATCCTTCAATTTATCAGCATTTATCTTTGATTTCCAATCTTTACCCAATGCATTTTCCCAAAGAGGTTCCAAACTTAAAGCAACAGAAGTCATAGTATTTAATTGCTCTTCGGTTACATTAGCACAAACACCTTTTGGTAGTTCTATATTGTGATAGGCCTTCATTTTCTTGAAGACTGCTACACCTTCAGGATAGTACTCTTCTAATTTATCAAAAACAATACAATTACCTATCCCATGCTTTGTTCCCAACACATAAGCCAATCCATAACTCATTGCGTGCGCTACTCCTACCTGAGAATATGCAATGCTCATACCCCCATGCCAAGAAGCCATCATCAATTTGGCATCAGCTTCCGCTTTGTCTAACGAATTTTCTAAAAATATCTCTTTACAAAGATCCAATGCTTTTTCACCATAACTTTGACTGAACGCATTGAGATACGTTCCATCCAGAGATTCAATACAGTGGATATAGCAATCCATTCCTGTGTAGAACCATTGGTTTTTGGGTACATCTTTAATTAATTCTGGATCAAGAATTACCTGATCAAAAGGAGTAAAGTCTGAATTGATTCCTAATTTACGCTCTGGCCCAGTCAATACTGTAGTTCTAGACACTTCAGCTCCTGTACCAGAAATTGTAGGTATCCCTACATGAAACACCGCTTTGTTTTTTACCAAATCCCATCCTTGATAATCGGCTGCGCTCCCTGGATTGGTCAACATTATTGCAACGGCTTTAGAAAGATCTAGAATAGATCCTCCTCCGATACCAATAATCCCACTAGGGATGAACTCATAATTATCTTTAATGGTAAATACTATTTGATCTACCTGTGAGGTCTTTGGTTCCTCTTTGGTAGATACATATATAATCTCATCTGTCGAAGATAGTGGTATCCTATCTTCGATAAAAGAAGTATCGTTCTGAAATACATCATCAATCAAATAAATAAACGGCGCAATACCTTTTCTTTCGGTAGAAATAATATCCTCTATCTGATTGAATGCCCCTTTTCCGAAAACCACTTTTGGAACCATCGGAAAGTTTTTATGAACCGCATGTTCTTTAGAAGTTGTGACAGTTTTTGTATTCAATGGATTCTGTTTGTTAATTAATTTCTTTGCTCTTTCTAAATCTTCCGGGGTATCAATTTCAACACCTTCGTGTTGTGTTTCGACCATTTTAATGTTTTTACCATATTCCAAATATCGGATGCACTCAATTTTCTCTGATGCTTCCAATGCTCTCATCGGTAAATGATAAAAATCTAAAATTGCCTGCTTTCTAAATGCGTAAATGCCTTTATGCTTATGATAAGTGTAGTTTATTTCTTTATCTCTTGGGTAAGGAATAGGTGCTCTGGAAAAATATAGCGCATAATTATTCTCATCAACAATTACCTTTACACTATTAGGATTCATAATATCATCCCAATCATCGATAGGAGTCATCAAACTGGCTAGATCTATGCGATCTGAATCTTCTCCATAGAAAACAGAAAGTACTTTTTCCAAACTTTCTCGTTCTGTAAAAGGTTCATCTCCTTGCACATTCACCACTATATCAACATCCATTTCCTCTACTGCTTCGGCGATTCGATCACTTCCACAACTGTGCTCCTTTTTACTCATAATAGCTTTCCCACCATGAGTAATAATTTCTTGAAAAATAATATCGCTATCTGTTACTACATAAACATCATCAAAAAGACCTGTTTCTATAGTAGCTTCGTAGGTTCGTCTAATCACTGTCTTACCACCAAGATCCTGCATTAGCTTTCCAGGAAAACGCGTAGCAGCGTATCTCGCAGGAATCATTGCGATGGTTTTTAGAGTATTTTTGTTCAAAGTTTTGTTGCTTTTTTGAAATTACAAAAGTAAGTTTTTTTATTAGTATATCTAAAAGTAACGATTTATATTTTTGGTATTAATGTATTACTAATAGGTTTTGTTACCCCTTTGCAAACAACTTTTTATAAATTTTTCTGAATCCTAAGATTAAAAGGAGCAACATAATAATAGCCAAAGGAGCAACAAATATTGATGCTGTAGACATTACTGCTGCTGTGCCAGTTTCTACTGCTGCTACAGCAGGGTTTGCCACTCCTCCTGTTGTTGCGGTAGAGGTCAATCGAGTAGCCCCCATAGTACTTTTAACAGTAGCTGCGGTACCACCGCCTGCTATAATTGCAAGTGCCCACGTGATTACTGGATTTAAATCCGCTACGGTAGATACCATAACTGCTGTACCAGCTACTGCTGCCAGAGGAATAGCCAAAGTATCTAAAATATTATCAAACCAGGGAATAAAATACCCAAAAATCTCAACCAAAGTTGCTATTACCAACACCCAGATGGAAAGCGTACTCCCTACCCACTCCCAACTTTGGTTTAGAGGAATAACATTGTAGTGGCCTGCCAAGCTTAGTACTAACAATGGTAGAAAAACACGAAAACCGACAGCTGCGGCTAATCCTACTCCTAAACAAATGCTCAGTATAATTTCTTGCATATCTTTTTATCTATTACATTCTTTAATCGTACTCAAAAGATACTAGTTTTCAATAAAAAAATCATCCTTAAACCCAATCAGATATATTTTTCTCTTCGCTCTGGTGATTGCAGTATATAACCATCGTAAATAATCTTTAGATATTCCGTCAGGCAAATAAGGCTGTTCTACAAACACAATATCCCATTGTCCCCCTTGAGATTTATGACATGTAATGGCATAAGAGAATTTCACCTGAAGACTATTAAAAAACTTGTTGTTTTTTACGCCCAAGAACTTCTTATACTTAGATCGCTCTCCCTCAAAATCCTTTAACACCTCCTGATATAATTTGTTCGATTCTTCATAAGATAAAGAAGGAGTCTCGGAAGTCAAAGTATCTAATAATAAAACCGTCTCAAAAGGTTTTTGATTTGGGTAATCAATCATACTAATTTTAACTTCAGCAAATCGAAAACCATATAATTCTTTTATAGCATATATTTCTAACACTTTAATAATATCCCCATTTGCTATAAATCCAGCTTCTGCTTTATTATCCAACCAGAAGTAATTGTTTTTTACAACCATCAGATGGTCACCTGCGGCCAACTCTTCTTCCTGAAATAGAATTCTGGATCGAATTTGCTGGTTATACAAGTTGGCCCTCTTATTTGATCTCAAAATGATTACGGATTCCTCATGTCCAACATTTGTGTACGCCTCTTGTAGCGCATCCATAATCTCATGTCCATCTTGACATCTTATAATATCAGGATATCCAGAGACATCGAATTGAAAGGAATCGTAAAACTCTTCGCGAAGTGTTTCTCGCAAAGCAGTAGCATTCATCAAAATACCACTATCTTCTGCTTGTCGTACTACTTCATCTAATTCAATTTGTACCACTTCTTTATTGAAACCAATTTCCAAAGTATTATAATCCAACGCTGGGCTTACTTCTAATTTTACCGGAGGCAACTGTGCAGTATCCCCGATCAAAAGAATTTTACAATTATGTCCAGAATACACATACATCATCAGATCATCTAACAGCGACCCATTCTCGAATAATTTACTATCACTTGGAGTATCAGGTATCATAGAAGCTTCATCAACGATAAAAATGGTATCCCGATGTTTATTCTGTTTTAACTGAAAAGCAACCCCACCAGCTTTATCTTTTTTAGGATAATAAATGTTCTTATGGATAGTATGCGCTTGTCTTCCAGAGTAATTACTAATTACCTTTGCTGCTCTACCGGTTGGTGCCAGTAGCACAGATTTCAGCTTTGCTTTCCATAAATTTTTTACCAGACTCCCAATCAATGTTGTCTTACCTGTACCTGCATATCCTTTTAAAAGAAATAAAGCGTCTTTATTACTTTCCAGAACAAAAAAAGCCAATTTTTGAAGTACAACATCTTGTTTTAAAGTAGGTTCGAAGGGGAAATCCTTCCGTAACAACTCATAAAACTCTTTTTCCCTCATGTGGTAAATTCTCTGTTTTTCCTTATTTTGTTAAGAATCCAAAGATAGGGATGATTTTTTCGCAATAAACTTTTACGATTAAAAAAAAATTGTAGATTTGCGTATACACTAATGTTTAAAGCTAAAATCATAAAATGAAAATTGTCATTCAATTAGTACTGTGGGTAGTTATAGGAGTGTTGGGATACATGGTATTCAACTCTATTAACGGTCCTGTGAAATTCAATAAGGTTAAACAAGCAAGATATGCTAAGGCAGTTGAAAATCTAAGGGATATACGTACA
Source organism: Aquimarina sp. AWH4_224 (assembly GCF_056160245.1). Lineage (NCBI taxonomy): Bacteria > Pseudomonadati > Bacteroidota > Flavobacteriia > Flavobacteriales > Flavobacteriaceae > Aquimarina > Aquimarina sp. AWH4_224. The sequence goes on from NZ_JBSWWU010000014.1 coordinate 40,197, forward strand.
GCACAGTTAGCACATAGAACCATCACTGGAAGATTCGAAAAAAATCCTGAAAAACTAATCGCTTTTATTGATACTGCGAAATTTACGCTTACGCAAAGAAGAGATTCTAGTTTTATTCGTTTCAACAAAGTGCTTAAAATCGATGAGCCTAGAGACACTGTTGTGATCGATACACTTGGATATGCTTCTGTAAAGGATTCTTTATTTAAGACAGGAAGTCACAAAAACATGATGAAAGTACCTATTCAAGGAGTAGATTCTAAATTTGAATTGGATGCTGGATATATCAACAAAAACGATCTTAGAATCCCTGTATTTGAAGCTAAGGTTTCTAAAGAAGTGTTGTTACACGATCAAGATAAAGATCTTTTAGCTCAGGAAAAAGAAGTAGTTTCTGTGGATGGAGTTGATGGTCCATATTTATTAGTAGGATCAATGACAGATGTGAAAACTTCTGGTAACTGGCCTAGAACTTATGGTGCAAACGACCAATAACATAAAAGACAATACATTACATACATTGTCCATTCAAGTAAGCTTGAATGGACTTTCTTTTTGTACACGGGATCAAGAAGATCATATCACTGCATTAGCTTGTGATTACTTTGGGATTCAATTAACTCCAGAACAGGTATTAGACAAGATCAAATATACATTTGATCATCACCAAGCGTTAAAAAAGAATTTTCACAACATCGAAGTCATTTACCAAAATGACTTATACTCTACCGTTCCAAAAGCATTATTTGAGGAAGACGCTTTAAAAGACTATCTAAAATACAATATAAAGGTATTAGACAACGATTTTATTGCTTATGACGAATTAGAACAACATGACATGGTTGTGGTCTATATCCCTTATGCAAATATCAATAACTTCTTTTTTGAAACCTTTGGATCCTTCACCTATAAACACGCTAGTACGATCTTAATTTCTTCTCTATTAGCCCAAGAAAAGAATAATGAGGATTTGAGAGTATATGCAAATATGCAAGACAAATTTTTTGATCTGGTGGTTATCCACAAAGGGAGATTACTGCTTTCTAACACTTATATACATACTTCAAAAGAAGACTTTTTATATTATTTGCTATTTGTTGCAGAGCAACTAAAGCTTAATCCAGAAGAATTCAAGCTTGTATTCTTAGGGAAAATAGAACAAAATAGTCCTTATTTTGATATAGCACATAACTACGTTCGGAATATTTCCTTCGGAAAACATCAAAGAGCACCAAAGCTATCCAGTGAAATCAACCCCATCCCTGCCCATCAGCATTTCGTTTTATTAAGCCATTTCTAAATGAGAATTATTTCAGGAAAATATAAAGGAAAAAGACTAGTAGCTCCCAAAAAGCTACCAGTACGACCAACTACCGATATGGCCAAAGAGGGCTTATTTAATATTTTAAACAACATCTATCATTTTACAGACCTTTCCGTAATAGATCTTTTTGCTGGTACTGGGAATATCAGTTATGAATTTGCATCGAGAGGAGCACAAGAGATTACAGCGGTTGATGCACATTATGCCTGTATGGGATATATTAAAAGTATTACCGAAGAACTGGACTTCCCTATAGAAACGATCAAAAGTGATGTATATAGCTACCTGGAAAAAACCTCCAGAAAAGCAGATATTATATTTGCTGACCCTCCTTATGATTTTGAACAAGAACAATTTTTAAAAATCGTTGAGCTTGTATTTGAACGCCAACTCCTTGAGGAAGATGGTGTTTTGATTATTGAGCACTCAAAGCATACCTCATTAGAGAGTTCATCTTTTTTTGATAACTCTAGAAGGTACGGAGGTTCGGTTTTTAGCTTTTTTAAAAGCCACTAACCCATTAACTTCTCATTACAGAAGAACGTATCGAAAACTCATCGATACTGGTAAGATTACTCAAGGAATCTATTTGATCTGAGGCATCACTTATAATATCTTCATAAAAAGCCAATACTTTGCTATCAAAGCCAGGGGTATCCTCTGCTGTGATCTTAAAAAGATCCATTTGATAAATAAAGTTATTGAGAATATGATGACTAGAAGAAAGCATTGCTTTATAAATGTTTTGCTTTGCATTCTCCATTTTTACCTTTTTAACGCGTTGCCTGATATCATAAATTACAAAAATAGAGAAGATAACAAAAGGAATTACAATTCCTTCCAGTTTAAGCTCCTGTATGCTATTTAAAAGAGATACGACTTGTTGAAAAAGGTTGAGTTCTAAAAATGTGGAGGTGAAATAAATAAAAATAGACAATACCAATCCGATTAGTGTTAATCTATACTTGTTCATTAGTGTTAGGGTTAAAGTTAGGGGGAATGACTTGTGTGGATCTAAGTTTTTTACGGTTCAACAATGATTATTATTGTGTATTCGTTAAGAGTCTGACAGTTTAAATATAAGTAAAAAACCAATGAACACTACAATTTACAAGTATTTTAACATTAACAAAATCCAGAAAACCCATACTAAAACGAGGTTATTCACTCTTAATCAGGCAACTTCCTCTCCATTTGAAGCTTCCCAAATCATGAACCATTCTTCATCTGTAATTTCTATTTGAAGTGCTTTTACCGCAGATGCAATCCTATTTATTTTGGTGGACCCGATAATAGGTAGTATAACCGAAGGATGTTTAAGTATCCAAGCTGTTAGGATTTGATCCAGGGTAGCTTCATATTTTGCAGCCAACTGCTCCGCAACTTTGTTAATTCGAACAACCTGTTCCATTGGATTCTTAGCAAAAAAACTACCTCCAGCTAAAGTAGAATACCCCATTGGCTTTATTTGTTTCGACAAGCATTGATCCAAAGTCCCATCTACAAATGGTTCGAGATGTAATGGAGAAATTTCAATTTGGTTGGTCACCAAAGGGAAAAAAGTATTCAGCATCTCAAATTGGGTATTGGTAAAATTAGAAACTCCAAAATGCTGCACTTTACCTTCTTCTCTTAATTCTGTAAAAGCCTTTGCTATTTCTTCGGGATGCATCAAAGGGCTTGGTCGATGAATTAACAACAAGTCTATATAGTCTGTAGACAAATTAACCAATGAATTTTCTACAGACTGTTTGATATAATCAGCTGTGGTATTATAGGACTTGATTTGATAATCTGGCCTGTTTGGTGTTACCAGTTTGATCCCGCATTTTGTAATCAATTGTACCTTATCCCGTAAGGAAGAATTATTCTTGATAGCACTCCCAAACAAAGCTTCTGTGGTATAATGCCCATAAATATCAGCATGATCAAAAGTAGTTACGCCAATCTCCAAACAATCTTCAATCAATTGTTGTACCGCGGCAACAGATAGTTTTGCTCCCCATTCTCCCCAGTTCATACATCCTGCTACAATTCTTGAAAAAGAAAGCCCATTTTCAAGCAAATCAATTCTAGTATTCATAGTTGCAATTCTTAAAACGAAATAAATATTTGATGGTACGGCTAATAATCTATAGCCTCATAAATAAGCCTCTGTATTTCCGAACGAATATCGTTTGAAATCAATTTTCTATTGGCCGAATCCGGATAGGTTCTATTACTTAAAAAGACATAGACAATTTCTTCTTCGGGATCTGCCCAAGTAAATGTTCCAGTAAACCCACTATGTCCAAAACTGGTTTTCGACAAGCAGCCACAGGTAGGCCCTACTTCTCCCAATTGAGGTTTATCAAACCCTACTCCCCTTCGCACATCTCTAGCGCAATAGTAACAAGTATTAAACTCTTCAAAGGTTTGTTGCTTAAAATACTGTTTACCTCCATAATACCCTCCATTGAGGTACATCTGCATAATTTTGGCAACATCATTGGCATTCGCAAATAAACCTGCATGCCCACCTATACCGCCAAACATTGCAGCACCTTGATCATGGACATAACCATGAACAACTTCCTTTCGAAAAGCCTGATCATTTTCGGTAGGAACAATCCGCTTTTTCTTGAATCTTGACAAAGGTAAATACGAGGTATTATTGGCTCCCAAAGGTTTGTAAAAATGTTGTTGAGTAAGCGCATTCAAAGAATTACCATAGTGCTTCTCGATATACGATTTAAGCAAGTAATAAGGAAGATCACTATACTTATAACTTAATCTTGTTCGCAACTCACTATCTTTTATACGTAGCATGAGCGAATCTTTCATATCACTTCGCAGATATAAGTTATTCGTCACTTTGATCTTAAATTCATCTGAAGATGTAGTCCTGTAGTATTTTTTATCCGGACGACCAGTCACACTATCCATAGTTTTCAGATAGAAAGGAATCCAAGCCTTTAACTTTGCATAATGAGAAAGCATCGATCGCACAGTGATGTCTTTTTTGTTTGACTCCTTAAACGATGGTAGCAAATCTCCTACTTTAGAATCCAGCGAAATAATCCCTTTATCCTTTAACTCAATCATTAACGGAAGTGTCGCCAATATTTTGGTTAACGAGGCTAAATCGTAAATATCTGATCCCTTTACTTTTCTGGTTTTACTATACGTATGATACCCATAATTTTTGTCAAAAATCACCTTTCCTTTTCTGGCTACTATTAATTGCAATCCAGGAGCCATATTTTCATTCAGTGCGATGTTTACAATAGAATCTATTCGATTGAGACGATAAGAATTCATCCCTACACTTTCTGGTAGGCCATATTGTAATCTTTTAAGGGAACGTGTTTCCAGACCTGTTCCTTCTGGATAATCTTCTCCCAAGCTTACCGGAAGTTTTCCTTTGGCTTCAAAAGCACCAAAAAGCAGTTGAGCAGCCTTTTGCTGAGCCACAGTACTGTTCTGATATGCCATCAATATACCTTCCAAGTTGGTAGTAGTCATCATATCCAACATGGCATATGGTTTGGCAAAAACGGAAAGAATAGTGGTATTTAGCCTAGCGATTTCATACAACCAGACCAATTCTTTATCCTTAAACTTATATCCTTTCCAGGGATTGGCATTAGATTTATGAAAGCCTACAATGACATAGTTATACTTTTTAAGCTTCTCTATCATTTCACCCAATTGAGCGGCTTTTACCCAATCTACCTTGGTATATTTATTTAGTTGCTCATAAAAAGCATCACCAGAATCATCTCCTAGAGATACGTAAGCTATTTTCTTTAGGTCCAGGTTTTTTACAGGTAGCGTTGCCCTTTTATTCTTGATAAGTGTCAACGAATTTTCTACCAGTTTATGATGCAGAACCTCATTGCTTACGCTATTCAACTCTTCATTCAAAAACAAAAAGTCTACAGGCTTGTATTTATGAAGACCAACTTTATACTTGGCCATGAGTATTTTTCGTACGGAATGTGCCAGGCGCTCTTCGGTAATCAATCCTGAATAATAAGCCGAAACAATCTTTTGGGTAGCTAGTGGAACATCTTCTGAAATCAGCAATACATCATTACCTGCCAGCAAGGCTGCAAGATCAATTTCTCCAGGACTTTTAAAATCTGAAGCTCCCTTCATATTTAGAGCATCTGTAAAAATCAGTCCGTTGAACCCTAGTTTTTCTTTAAGTAAACCGGTTACTACATTCTTTGAAATCGAAGAGGGATAATTTGATCTAGACTCTAAGCTAGGGATATTAAGATGTGCTACCATTACACTAGAGAGACCATCATTGATCAACTTGCGATAGGGATATAATTCTATACTATCGATACGTTCTGCTTCAAAATTAATAGTAGGCAGGGTTTTATGAGAGTCGCTATCCGTATCTCCGTGTCCGGGAAAATGCTTTGCACTGGCTAGTATGCCTTCTTTTTGCATTCCTTTCATAAAAGCTAAGGCTTTTTGGGTAACATCATCTCTATTTTCTCCAAAAGAACGATTCCCAATAATTGGGTTTTTGGGATTGGTATTGATATCTACTACCGGTGCAAAATTGATATGCACTCCCAGTCGTTTACAATGCCTTGCTATTTGCCTTCCGGTTTCTTCAATGAGTTGATTATCCTTTATGGCTCCCAGCGTCATATTCCAAGGAAAAGCTTTGGTAGAATCCAAACGCATAGCTAGTCCCCACTCTGCATCCATTCCTATCATTAATGGGATTTTGGAAAGCTCCTGGAACTCATTATTTATTTTGGCTTGTCTGTTGGGACCTCCTTTAGAAAAAATAATACCACCAATATGATATTCTTTGATAAGTTCTTTTACCCGATCTATATCTTTTTGAGGGTGAGAAGAAAAAACGTCCACCATAAATAGCTGCCCGATTTTTTCCTTTAGGGTCATTGTATTGTACACGCTATCCACCCATCTTTGTTGGGCTTCAATATCCTCAACAATCAAGGGGTTATAAGGTTCAGCCACTTGCACAGTACTAGAATCATTTTGCGTTTCACTTTCAACAATCTCAGATTCTAATTCTTGCGCACCAGCACCAAAACTCAATAAAAGAATAATTAATAAAAAAGAATGCTTATTAATTTTATGCCACACGTATATTTTAATTTAAAAAACGGTTATGCCAACTATCTTTTGCTGGCACTTCCCAATTGGTACGATACTCAGCGATGTTGGTCACCAGGTTATTGAAAACGATAGTATTTGGGGATACTGATCTATTTTTCGCCATTTTTTTGAAATCCGTCAGCGGTTTATACGCAACAAATTCACCCTGTTTGAAAGAAACATTCATTTTATCCATCAGGTCTACGCTGTACTCCCGCTCTAGTTCTTGAATAAAATGAACGGATGCATCAATAGAACAACCTGAAGCAGCATTGAGCCCCTGATCCAATCCAATGGTTATAAATCTCTTATATTTAATTTCATAGCCCGCTCTAAGGTTAGCACCATGTGCTGTCCACTGCGCTAAGAAACCATCTAATTTTTCCTTTATTTCCTCTAACTCTTCTTGAGTAAATGACCTATTTGCCTGATAAATCCACACTCGAGATGTCTCCGGAAGGTCCTTAAAATCTACCAACATCAGCTATTTTTTACTAAAATACTAAAAACTATTACTTTTTCCTGTTATAAAAAAGAGTTAATATGAACAAACATATTAACTCCATTAAAATTGTGTATAATTTCAAAAAAAATTACAAATCTTGCGCATTTGCTATTAATTCTGCAACATCTAGTACCTCGATACTATCTTCTTTCTCTTTGTTTTTCACTCCATCAGTCATCATGGTATTACAAAATGGACATCCGGCAGCAATGATATCTGGTTTTGTTTCCAGAGCATCTTCAGTTCTTTCGATATTTACATCTTTATTTCCTGGTTCTGGCTCTTTAAACATCTGTGCTCCTCCTGCACCACAACATAACCCATTACGCTTACAGCGTTTCATTTCGATTAGCTCTACTTCTAGTTTCTTCAATAAATCTCTAGGAGCTTCGTAAACACTATTTGCTCTACCTAGGTAGCAAGGATCATGAAATGTGATTCTTTTTCCTTTAAACTTACCACCTTCTACAGCTAACCTTCCTTCATCCAACAAAGATTTCAAAAATTGTGTATGGTGCATTACTTCATAGTTACCACCCAAAGAAGGGTACTCATTCTTTATGGTATTGAAACAATGCGGACAAGCGGTCACTACCTTCTTTATTTCATACGCATTCATCACTTCAATATTCGTAACGGCTTGCATTTGAAATAAAAACTCGTTTCCTGCTCTTTTTGCAGGATCTCCGGTACAACTTTCTTCGGTCCCCAATACAGCAAAGTCTACCTTGGCATTATGCAATAATTTTACAAAAGCCTTTGTAATCTTTTTGGCTCTATCATCAAAACTACCTGCACAGCCTACCCAAAACAAAACTTCTGGTTGTTTTCCTTCAGCCATATATTCTGCCATTGTTGGCACCTTTACTGTTTCACTCATATACTACTTCTTAAAATTCTTTACTTTACAATTCTTTTGTTATGCCTAATCGTGCTTTCCATCATCAAACACTTCAATGGTAACCACTCTTTCTACCAATTCGGTAAACTTTCCTGTATAACGAGTTGCTTTTACCAGGTGATTATCAATCCAATGATAGTTACCTCCTCTTGGTTTACCCATTAACAGGCTGTGATATTTAAAACCATGCTTTTTCAGCCATGTTTCTGTAACTTCTCTATGATCCTCGGTACGAGAAGTAAAAAAACAAATCATATGTCCTTCGTCATACCACTTATTTAAGGTTTCTAGAGCATCTGGAAATGGTTCACAAGTTTCCATTCGTTCTGGTTCTTCATTAGGAACATCCTCGGTAATCGTTCCATCGATATCGATAAGATAGTTTTTGATCCCTTCTGGTAATACGGGACTCACATGCTCTCCTGCCTCGATCTTATCATGCAATAATTTCTCTACTTCTTCCTTCTTCATAACTTCTTTTTTCTCTTAAATTAAAGGTTAATTGGTTAATTTTTATGGTTATTTATTCGTTGCTCCAATTCAAACGGTCCATTTGGTTGAATGGCCATGGAGCTCCATTATTTTCTATATTAGACATCATATTATTTAAATCTGAAGGAGCTGCACTTTGCTCCATTACCAGATATCTACGCATATCTATAATAATTGATAATGGGCTTATTCCTACCGGACAAGCTTCTACACAAGCATTACAACTTGTACATGCCCATAATTCTTCAGGAGTGATATAATCGTTTAATAATTGTTTACCATCATCCTGGAAACTTCCATTCTTATCTATATTAGCTCCTACCTCCTGTAAACGATCTCTGGTATCCATCATAATCTTACGTGGAGACAATTTCTTTCCTGTTTGATTCGCAGGACATTCACTAGTACAACGACCACATTCTGTACAGGTATATGCATTAAGCAATTGTGCCCAGTTTAAATCAGTAACGTCTGAAGCACCAAACTTCGCTGGTTCTGATTCTTCGTCACCTTCAGCTGGCGCCGCAAAAGGATCAGCACTAGGATCCATCATCAACATTACCTCATTGGTAACAGCTTCAAGGTTGTCTAACTCACCCTTTGGATTTAAGTCTGCATAATAGGTATTAGGGAACGCTAACATGATATGCAAATGCTTAGAGAAATACAAGTAATTTAAGAATACCAATATTCCTAAAATATGTAACCACCATGCTCCTCTTTCCAAAAAGATCAATGTCCCCTCAGAAAGTCCATTAAACAATGGGGCGATGTATTGACTAACCGGATACGCTCCAGCTTTGATATAGTGATCAGCACCTAAAGCCTGTAATTGCAGGTCTGCAGCATTCATGGTTAGGAATAGAGTCATTAGCACTACTTCAAAATACAGAATGATATTCCCATCATTTTTTGGCCATCCTTTCAGCGTTTTAAACCTTCTTATATTACTTACATTTCGTCTTACCCAAAATATAACTACACTCACCAGCACCAAGAATGCTAAAAATTCAAAGGAACCAATCAAGAAATCATAAAATCCACCTAGAAAAGCGAATATTCTGTGCGTACCAAAGATTCCATCTATAATAATCTCCAATACCTCTATATTAATAATAATAAATCCTAAGTAAACAATGATGTGTAGAATTCCAGCTATTGGTCTTCGCACCATTTTTGATTGTCCTATGGCTACCATTGCCATATTCTTAAAACGTTGTCCTTTATTATCTGATCGGTCAACATCTTTACCTAAACGAATATTTCGGATTACTTTGCGAATATTTTTGGTAAAATATCCAATTCCTGCTACCAGGGCAATGATAAATAAGATGTTAGGTATGTATTGCATGCTTGTATTAATTTACTGAGTCTGTTGGTTTTTTATAAGGCTTGTTCTTTTTTCCAAAAACAGATACATTGATATATCTGGTTGGATTTAGCCTTAAATCTTGTAACAAAAGTTCTAATTCTTTACTGGTACGTTCCAGGTTGGTATATAACTTATCATCTTTAAGCAATTTACCTGCCGAACCTTTTCCAGCATTCAAATCGTTTGAAATCTTTTTGAAGTTTGCCAGCACCGATTCCAGTTCGGTTCCAATTTTCTTTACATTGATTTGGGCTAAAGAATCCGAAACTTTATTCAATTTCGTAGAAATCTGATCTGCGTTGGTAAAAGCAGAATTTAGTTTTTCTTCGTTTTGCGCAAGAAGATTATTCAATCGAATCGAAGTTCCTTTAAACTGCTTAACGCTTATGCTCAAGTCCTTGAATATCGAATTCAAATTGTTTTGATTATCTACATTCAAAATACCATTTACAGAAGTTAGCAGTGTATCGGCATCGGTTATCGCAGATTCTAATTTTTCCTGTAATGGTGTTAATCGGTCGTTCACCAATTCCAACAAACCGGCTTCTATTCTGCCGGGCAGAGTATCACCATCCTTGGCTTCAAACCCTTGTTCATATTTGGGTATAATTGCCAGAGACTTTCCTCCTATCAACCCTCCTCCATACACTTTGGCTTCACTGTTCTTTGAAAATGAAAAATCGCTATCCACTATGAATTCTACCAACAAGTTTCCTTTGGTATCCAAGAAATCGATAGAAACTACCTGTCCAACTACCAATCCATTTATAGTTACTGGAGAAGAAGGTATAAGGCCTTCTACATTCTTATAAACCGCGTAAAAAGTTCTGTCGTTTTCGAGCAGATTCTGCCCTTTCAAAAAACTATATCCGAAAATCAGAAGTGCGATTGCACAAATTGCAAGTATTCCAGTCTTGACTTCTCTTGTAAATTTCAAAATAGATCAAATTTAGGACACAAATTTAGAATAAAAATACTTTTCTGTAGCTTATTTTTTGATGAATTATCAGTATTTATTAAGATTAGTTAGAAGAAGTGTTAGGTTTTAGCGCATCTGTTAAAGAAATTCGTTCATTATTCCGAAAAGCAACAACAAAACTTGAATCAAATCCTTTGCCTAAAGCTATATCTTTTAACTCCTGAATAAGAGTATAGTTAGAAGTGCTTCCGTAGAAATATTTGTACAAATCTCCATCTTTACTTTTGGTCAATTGATCCAATCCATTAAAATTAAACGATTCTAATTCTATATCTGCAGACCCTGCTGCAATTTGTACCTTAAAAGTGATTCCTTCATAAATTTTATCATCTTCACTGGCTATTGGAGTGCTATCTACTTCGGGAGTAACAACGGGATCCGGCACATAGTAAATCGCATCCAAACTTTCTTTATAATCTATGATAGAAGTTGATATCGATTTTGCCATATCGTCTTGCCCTTTGGTGGAGTTTAGGTATTTCCCTTCTCTAATATTGGTCAAAAACCCAAGTTCGATCAATACGCTAGGCATATAGGTTTGATGCAACACTACAAAACCTGCTTGTTTTACTCCTCTGCTTTTTCTATCTAATGATTTTTTAAAACGATTTTGCACAAAACTTGCCAGAGTAAGACTTTGGTCCAAATATTCTTCTTGCATTAAGGTAAGTCCAATAATGGATTCTGGAGAATTAGGGTCAAATCCATCATAATTAGCTTCGTAATTATCTTCCAAAAGAATTACCGAGTTCTCATTTTTGGCTACATTAAAATTTTCATTATTGGCATGTAATCCAAGTACGAAAGTTTCTGTACCATATGCTTGAGAACGATGAGAATTACAATGTATCGACACAAATAAATCGGCGTTGGCTTTGTTGGCGATCTTACCTCTTTCATGTAATTCTATGAATTCATCTGTTTTTCTGGTGTACACCACCTTATAGCGATCATCTTTTTCAAGAATTTTTCCTACGGCAAGCACTACATTTAATGCAATCTCTTTTTCTTTATATCCATTCCCCCTATTTCCAGGGTCATGTCCTCCATGACCAGCATCCAAAACCACAACAAATTGATCTTTCTCTTGTGCATTCGTTTCGAAGTTAAAAACGGATACTCCTCCCATTAATCCACACAGCAAAATAATATGTACAATTCTTTTTTTCATCAATTTTGATAATTTGTCAATCTATATTGAAACATTCTCTTTATGTTCCCGTATTTAATGTATATCGTAAAAAAATAAAGATTATGATCTATAAAAATAATTCCATATCCCTTTCGTTTAAATGGCTTTAGGAATGTACTTACAACATAATTTTTTATTTTTTTATCATTTACAAACGAGGCATAAAAAATATATGTAATTTTGGCACTTCAAAAACTAAGCCATAGTTTTACAAAAATAGGATTTAAACCATTGCAAACAACGGTACGACACATACTTTATTCACTGAGTTTTTCACTGTTTTGTATATTTCAAATAACTGCACAGGAGACAAACAAGACTACAGAGGTACCAATCCCGGCAGAGAGAGATTCTATTTCTGTCAGAGACACGATTACCAATAACAAAGAAGAAATTAAAGTTGATTCAGAACTTCTGATAAACGAAAGAGAGCAAGATACTACAGATCAGGACTCTATTATTCCAGAACCGCAATTACTTACAGACAAAGTAGATTATAAGGCTACAGATTATATGCGGCTAAGCAGAAGAGAAAACAAAATGTATCTCTACAACGAGGCTGAGATTATCTATGGAGATATGCAAATCAATTCTGGATTGATTATCGTAGATAACGAAAAAAACGAGGTGTACGCTTATGGAATTAAGGATTCTTTGGGCGAGTATACTCAGACTCCTATATTCAAACAAGCACAAAACGTGGTCGAACCTGATTCTATACGTTTTAATTTTGATACAGAAAAAGCACTGATCTATAATTCGAGAACAGAACAAAACGGATTTAAAATCAAAAATGAAGTGTCCAAACGGGAGAACGACTCGGTCATCTATATGCGTAATGTAAAGTTTACTACGGCCGAGGATATCGAAAACCCAGAGTACTACTTTTATGCGCGTAGGATCAAATTTGTACCAAAAAAGAAAATCGTTACTGGATTGGTAAATATGTTTATTGCAGATGTGCCTACTCCTTTAGGTCTACCTTTTGGATATTTCCCATTATCCGAGGACAGGACATCAGGATTTATTATCCCTAATCCCGGAGAAGAAAACAGACGTGGTTATTTTCTACAAAATGGTGGGTATTATTTCGCGATTAGTGATTATGCGGATTTAACGCTACTAGGAGATTATTATACGAATGGCAGTTATACCTTTGCTGTTGAATCTGCCTATGCAAAACGTTACCGTTTTAGAGGAAACTTACGCTTCAGGTTTGAGAACAACTTACAAAGTGAACGCGGATTTCCAGATTTTTCGCGTACTACAACTTATAATATTCAGTGGACTCATAGTCAGGATGCCAAAGCAAATCCCAACTCTCGCTTCACGGCTTCGGTAAACTTTGGAAGTAGTGATTTCTTCCAACAGTCTACCAACCAGTTAAACACTGGAAATTTCCTGAACAACCAGATCAGTTCGAATATTTCGTACTCTAAGACCTTTCCTGGAGATCCCCAGGTAAATATAAATGTAGCAGCTACGCATAATTCGAACACCAATACGGGTATCGTAAATATGTCTTTGCCTAATGTAAATGCAAGCGTATCCAGGGTATTCCCTTTTGCACCAAAGGTGGGAGTTAAGAAAGGAATTATTCAAAACATCAATACACAATATAACTTTACCGGAGAAAATCGAATAGTTACTAATGATGATGATTTATTTTCGGCACGTATGTTTGAAAATGCAAGTACCGGGATGCGACATTCGATTCCGGTAACCACTAACTTTAAAATTTTCAAATATTTAAGTGCTACAGCAGGAACTAACTATCAAGAAAGCTGGGTTTTTGAAACCATCGAACAACGATTTGATGAAGATACTCGAGAGGTAGTTGAAGATACAATCGCTGGATTTGATGCCTTTAGAACCTATAACTTTTCGGCTAGTTTAGGAACTACTATTTATGGTACATTTAATTTTAAAGAAGGTAAAAAGATACAAGCCATTCGCCATACCATGCGTCCATCGGTGAGTTATAGTATCAACCCTGCTTTTGATCAGTTTTTTGATGAATTTACGATCACCGATGATCCTACGACTCCAGAAGATGAAACAGAAATTGTAGAGTATTCCAGATTTGAAGGTGGTTTCTTTGGAGCGCCTAGCAATACGTTCTCAAGCAGCATAGGTTTCTCATTAAGTAATAATGTGGAGATGAAAGTCCGGAGTAAAGACACTACTTCGACCGAACCCAGAAAAATAACTTTGTTGAACAACCTAAACTTCAGCACTGCATACAATATTGCTGGAGATTCTTTAAAAATTAGTCCGTTATCTATTACCGGTAATATTCCTATTATTCAGAATAAGCTGGACATCAACTTTAGTGCAGCTCTGGATCCTTATGCTCTGGATAACAATAATCGAAAGATCGATGTCTTTAACATTGAAAACGGAGGAAGTTTATTCCGATTAACACGTGCAAGTGCCAATTTTGGATATTCGTTCTCTAGTCAGGATTTTGAAAAAGGAAAGGTCAATGAAGACCCGCTTGAGAATCAAAATTTTAGAAATGAAGGACGACCGGATAACCTCTTTGGAGGTGTAACTGATTTTGGTGAGGATAGATCCTTTGTAGAAGATAAAGACAAGAAAACTGATACAGATCAAAAAGATTATCACTATAAAATCCCCTGGAATCTCCGAGTCTCTTACAACGTAAATTACAACAATAGTGCACGGCAAAATGAGATTTCATCGCATTCGATCATGTTTTCTGGAGATGTAGAATTGGCTCCTAGATGGTCTGTAGGGGTATCTTCAGGTTATGATTTAAGAAATCCCGGATTTACTTTTACCAATCTCAGATTTCAGAGAGATCTAGAAAGTTGGCGTATGAGTTTTAACTGGATTCCGTTTAGTGAACGTACGTCTTGGAATTTCTTTATTGGTATCAAATCCTCTGTGCTTAGCGATATTAAATGGGATAAACGAAGAGAACCAGATCGCCAGTTATAAGAGGAAAAAGAATAGCTTTACATCAAATAAAACAACTTATAACACTTCACATCATGAAAAAAATTGTTACCACTTCAAAAGCTCCGGCTCCAATAGGACCTTACAATCAGGCTATTTTAAATGGAAACACCCTGTATACTTCCGGACAAATTGCCATCAATCCTGAAACTGGAGAGTTAGTACTAGATGATATTAAAACCGAAGCTGAAATGGTTATGCAAAACCTAAAAGCTATTCTTGATGAAGTAGGTATGACTTTCGAAAATGTGATCAAGACGACCATTTTTCTAAACGACATGAACAACTTTGCACAGGTGAATGAAGTATATGGAAGCTATTTTGACGAAGATACTGCTCCAGCGCGAGAAACAGTTGCCGTTGCCGCTCTACCAAAATTTGTAAATGTAGAAATTTCGGTAATCGCTGTTAAATAATATTTCTTTGAACTATACAAAGAGACTGTCTAAAAAGTACTAAAAACTTGTATTTGTCAGTCTGAGCCTGTCGAAGACAAATCGAAAATCAGTGGGTTTAAAACTTCGACAAGCTCGGTTTGACAATCATATATCACTTTTTAAACAGCCTCATTTTGTTTTATTGGTTAGGTTGTTTACTACTTTATAATGATTTTTCTGGTGGCTTTGGTTGCATCAGATTCGATCACGACAATATAATTTCCTTCTTTCATCTGGTTAGGGTCAAAGGATAAGTTATAGATTCCTTTTTCTACATTTTGATTCTGAAGTTCTGTGATCAGTTTTCCGTTCATATCAAATAAAGAAACCTTTATCGTCGCATTTTTATTCGCTACGTAGTGAATATTTCCTTCATCTTGCATCGGATTAGGATATACTCCGATCACTACAAAATCTTTATCTGTAACTTTTACGGTAGGTTGTTTGGTAAATCCATCTTCTTCATTGCTTCTAGCAGCAGCTCGTGCAGGACTTGATGCTTCTCTTAAACGACAATCATTGGCATTTACATACCATCCGCGAGAACGTTTTTCTCCAACTCTAGGTCGAGTAAGGTCTTCGATATCGTACCAATCGGCCTGTGCTCTGTTTTCATTTACGTCAAGCACAAAGTACCCATGATTATCCAGATCCACATCTTTGATATGTCGATTTAATAATCGGATGTAAAACTGTCCTATTCCAGAGGCAACTCCTCCAACAAGGTCCAAATTTTGTGAAGTAACACTAGGTACTACAAATTCACACATTTCACAATTTCTTCTATACCGTACTTCTCCGGCAAACGTACTATGGATATCTCCGGTAAGTACTACTACATTGTTGATATCATTATCTCTTACGTATTGCAAAAGTCGATCTCTTTCTTCGCTATACCCATCCCACGCGTCATTAGAAGGGACTCCGTTCCAGGGCATCATCATGACCTGATTACCAATAACTCTCCATTTTGCAGTAGAAGCTGATAATTGATCGGTTAGCCAATCAAACTGCTCTGCTCCCAAAATTGAAGTATAGGTTGCTTTGTTGTCTTTTGCATTGTTTGCTTCAGAATATAAAGTCCCTTTTTTTAATAAAGTTTCCAACTCTTCTATAGACCCGCTTTTAGCATCTGCAGTTTTTCTCTGTACAATAGCTTCAGCAAAAAGATCTACCGCTCTTTCAAATTCAATTGTAGACAGCCCTTTTCCATCAGATATTTTGGTATCTTTTATCTGAAGAACCATAGGTAATACCGTGGTCAAAATCTCTTTTACATCTTTGATATTATTTAAGTCCTTTTTGGCAATAACCTGCTGTACATATTGCTTAAACTCTCTGTTGGTAGCTGCAGCGCTTATTAGGTTTTTTGAAGTAGATACTTGTGTATCTCTTCCTTCTATTCTTGTATCCAGCATGATCAAATCAAGTAACTTTCCATAGGAAATCTTGCGATACAAACGATATTGCTCTATGGAATTGGCACGTACAGGCATCCACTCAAAATAAGCTTTGTGTGCATTGCTTTTTCTAGTTTCCCAATTTCCTTCGGTAGATGGCGTGTGGTTCTCTGCTCCAAATTTATTAGCATCATTAGCAAACTCGTGATCATCCCAAATATGAATAAAAGGGTGTTGCTGGTGCACATTGCGAAGCATGGCATCTAATCGATAATACGAATAGCGCACCCGATAATCGTCTAGTGTGATGATCTCATTTTCTGGCAAATGCCCTCGTCCTATCTCATTGCTGTAGCCATACCCTCCTGATTCGTATTCATAGATATAATCCCCTAGATGAATCACAGCATCGATATCATTGCGATTCGCGATTTGATTATAGGCATTAAAATATCCATTTTGATAGTTGGAGCAAGACACTACCGCAAATCTTAGGTTATCTACCAAATCATCTTGTGCCGGAGCAGTTCTTGTTTTACCTACGATTGACTGTTTTCCTAAGGCTTCAAACTGATAGTAATAATTGGTAAATGGATTCAGACCGGTAACATCAATTTTTACTGTGTAATCTTTACTCTGATTGGTAGTAAGTTCTCCTTCTCGTACCACTTGAGTCATTTGTGGGTTGGTAGCCACTTTCCAGGATACCGGAACTGAAGTATTATTTGTGGTCACACGTGTCCAAATAATTACGGCGTCTTCCAAAGGGTCTCCAGAAGCTACTCCGTGATAAAAAGGCGCCAAACTAGGATCAAAATAGGTGTCGATTGATTTGTTGTTGGTTGCTCTTTCAATCTTGGTGAGCTGTACTTTTTGCTGGGCATAAAAAAGTTGAGATACTAATAGCAGCCCAAAAACAAAAGATAATTGTGTTTTCATGTTAGATTCAATTTTTGTGTTAGCGTTGTTGAATTTTCCGCGAAAATATGTGAACCTCTTTACAAAAAACACCCTAAGAATTGCATTTAATCAAAGCTTAAAATAGCTAACCATTTTTTCTGAAATCACACCTATGAAATAATCTGTAGTTTATCCATTTTTCGAAATGAATTAGTATCTTAAAGCAGTTACTTACAATATTAGAATTGTTCTTACAACATGAAGAATTACCATTTACTGGCAGAAGACCCTCTTACTCAACTCATTCTATCCAAAGGAATTGAAAATTGGTCTGGTTTGCTCGAATACGTTCGTCACATCCCCTATGGACGTAATGCGAATCGCACGGATGTCTCTTTAGTCATAAAAGAACATCAAGGTACTTGTAGTTCTAAACATGCCTTATTAAAAACAGTGGCTGATCTTAATTCGATTCCTGTAGCCTTGATTATGGGGATATATAAAATGAATGAAAACAATACTCCAAAAATTGGAAATGTTCTTGAAGAACATGATTTTGACTATATTCCTGAGGCGCATTGTTATTTAAGAATGGGAGATCAAACTATAGATGTAACCTCGGCAAGTTCGAGTTTTGATCGTATCCAAGATGCTGTATTAGAAGAACAAGCAATTATCCCAGAGCAAGTGGGCGCTTATAAAGTTGATGTTCATAAGGCCTTTATCAAAGAATGGATTGTAGAAAACAACATCAGTTTATCTTTTGAAGAGGTTTGGAACCTACGAGAACAGTGTATCAAAAACTTATCATCTTGAATCAAAAACACAAGCAAAACAACCTAACTACAATAATATCAATTATTTACCGTTACAACATTACAAACCTACTAGCAATACTGGCGTTTAAAATTCTGCTAAATCGATCTTTTTGCTACCTGAGGAGATCGATTTTTTGATCCCCAATTTTACATTTTCTTCAAACTTTGAGATAAAGCTCTAAAATGCGTTTTGATTTCATCAAACTCTTGTGGTGATATTTCTTTTGAATCTATAATTCCCTGAAGCGCATAATAATTTTGATCATCAAATAGTAGGATCAATGCGTAGGTCTTTATTATTTGCTCTTTATCGTTTGGCTGCGAAAAATACAGTTCATACCCTTCTAAACCATCTATGGTAATGGGATCGACTGTGATATTTTTGCTTCGAATTTCTTTATATCCATAGTTAATTACAAATTCTTTTTTATCTTCTATTTCGTATCGTGTTGGAGCGTGAGTAATGGTGTAAGAGAAAGCAGGATCCGATAGTGGTTTTCCGGTTCCGTCTCCTGCAAAACTAACCGATCCTCCCCAAAATCCTCCCTGTTTTTTGAGTCCGTAAGTCTCTAAATCCAAGGTAATCCCAAGCTCATCTAAATCAAAAATTTTTCGTTCAGGATGATATACAATACTCAACATTGCCTTTCTAATATCTTGATCCAAAATATCTTTTAGAGAACTCTGATATTTTGCGTTGATCACTGCTCCTTTACCCTGATCTATTTCTATATACAGTAAATGATTATGTGTATCAATACCAGGTGCATCGGTACTTTCAAAACTTACCCATATCGCTTCTTTGTTATTAAATAAAAAGCGTTGGATCTTTGTGCCGGATATACCATATGAGTTGAACTTTTTTTCATTAACGGTGTTCTTAATGTTGGAAAACATGGATTTAGACAAGGTCATGGTCTTAATTTTGGCCACACCATGCTCCATCATCAACCCTTTGATGATCGCTTCCATCTTAAATCCTTGAGGAGGAATAATACTAAACTTAGTCCCAGGAATGATTTTATGCGCTGAAGTCGTTTTAGAGACTGTATTTTGCAGTTCTTGCCCGTAACTAGAGTAAAAAACCAAACACAATAGCAGTACTTTATATATTTTCAAAGGTTTACGTTTTAAAATTTCTCGGAAGCCAATACGTTACCTTCTTGATCAAAATACTCCCAGGTTCCTGATTTTTTATCCAATTCGTAAGTGCCTTTTTCGGCTAAGCTTCCGTCTGGATAGTATTTTTCGTAAGCGCCATGCCATAGACCGGATTGGCAGTTATAAACTTCTTTAAGTACGCCTTGAACACTATACTCCTTCCACTCTCCATCTACTTTACCATTGTGAAAAAATCCGGTGACTGATAATTGTCCATTGGGATAATACTCGTTATGCTTACCGTGCAACTCTCCATTTTGTATGGCAGTTTGTAGTTTAACCGTACCGTCTGCAAAAAAGTAGATCCGTTCTTTTTGCGGGACACCTTTTTTGAATAGTTCTCTACCATGTACAGCCCCGTCTTCATGATAAGACTCCCACACACCTTCTTGCTGATCATTGACATACATCCCTTTTCTGGCTAAAGTACCTGTCCGGTTATCATAGCCCCTGGCTTCTCCTTCTTTGACACCGTTCTTGTAGGGAATCGAATCGACGATAATTGCCTCTTCATCATAATACACCCATACGCCGATCTTTTTGGAACCGATTACTTTACCAATACCACTCACGTTCCCATTATCATGATATTCTACTTTTTGTGTGCCTTTGGGTTCTTTGTTGCAAGCCAATACTAAAAATAGTAAAAGTATTACGGAGATGTATGAACTATGATTCTTTGTCATGCGTTTCTTATTTGTTGGTGAAAATACAAAAAACAGTCAAGCCTGTTTTGACTTGACTGTTGATTAATTGTTTTACCCGACTGATATGACTTGGTTTGTATTATTTTAAATTTAAAATCAACCAACTCTGTTTCGCCATTTGAAACTGGATATTTTAAAAGTTGACATCTCTATCCAGGTTGGTGAGTATTCTTACTTTAAACTTTCCGTCTGTTATATCTTTAAATTTGGTTTCGTCTAAATGGCTATACATTCTACAGGAAAAAGTCCCTTCTATGGCAAAGCTATTAGGTTCTTCTCTTGTAACCTTGGTGATTTTGAATGTACTATTCGAATTTTCTTCATTAGATCGGTAAAAATCCTGTTCGTTCTCGGGTACGCCAGGAACATCTGACGGAAAAAAGAAAAAGGTGACTTGATTGAATCGATCATCCCCCACTGATTCTGCAAAGGTAAAATCCTGATTAGCAAATGCATCTTCTAGCCCCAGTCTTTCATTTTCTATAGAACATTGATCCAGACCGATATTTCTGATAAACAATTTTGCCGAAACAATATTAGCATCAGACCCAATAACCGGAAACAAACCAAATGCATAAGAGCCAGAGCAAAACTCTACTTCTTCCCCATTGATGTTAAGTGGTCTTTTTTGAATCCCAAAGCCTCCAAAATCAAAGGTGTAATCATCCATAGGAGGTATGACTCCAGAGACATAGAGCTCTGATTTCATATTAAACTCTTCCTCTCCCAAAGTCCCTTGAAAGAAAAATTCTTGGATGGGTACTGGTTCTTCCTCTGGTCCTTCGTCTACGGTATTATCTGAGGAGCAGGAGAATAATAATAGAATTAGCATACTATACGCAATACTTACATAACTCGCTGTTGGATTCTTCATAAATTAAATTCGTTGATATGATACAAAAAAACAGTCACTTATGGGTAGGTGACTGTTTTTTGTGTTTTATTACCTGTTGTAAATGTTAAAGTTTGGTTATTTACAATCGTGCAATCATATTATGTTTGATATCATCAGGCATTTCCTTTGGAAAGGATTTATGTGTTATCATATCTGAGTTATAGGGTTTCTACTAACTTCTCAAAAATATAACAAGCCAGTTTCATTTTTTGAAACCGGCTTGTTATATGTCTTTCTTACTTATACTACCCACTAGTCACAGACTAACGGCAGCGGGGAGCAAGAAGCACCAGAAACATTCTGGTGCTAGCGAGGGGTACTTCGTTCTATTTTGTTGAAAGCATTTTTATCTCATCTAACCCAACAAATATTCACTTTAAGTTATAAATATCCATATCATTTGCATTCTGTCCATCTTACTTTTGGGCATCTGTTTAATACTTCATCATTTAAAAAATGTTCTTTAAAACTTATCATGTCTCTTCTAAAATATTCGGATCTCACAAAAAAAACATAAACCGAATTATTTTCTTTAACTATAAAGTTCGGTTCTTTAATACCAATACATTTGTTATGAAACCCCTTAGAATATTCAGTAAAAATATAATCTGCCAATTCAATATTTGGGAAAATCATTTTTTTCACATTAATGATTTCTTTTTTGCTCGTTGAATCTAATACTTTGTATAGTATTTCTTCATCTAACTTTTCAAATTGATCTATATTGTTTTTAATAAAGCAATCCAAAATACCTTCTCTAGAAATCTTTTTACTTTGTGATTCTGTTATAAGGTAGTTCTCTAAAGATCCATCCAAAAAAGTTTCAAAACAAATATCTTTTTCCATTTCCTGATAAATATTATCAGAATGAGTTACATTATTTACTTTTTCTTCTAATTCTAAAGCTTTATTAGATTCATTTTGTTTACAACTTAATGTAAAAAAAATCAGAATAGAAATTCCCAAAAACGTTTTCATAATTATTGCTGGTATTGCGTGAATATTGTTCTATGATTATTCCAAGGTCCATGAAAATGATTATTTACACGATTATTAAAAGATGAAGCATCCGTAAAAGTTTCAAATGTAAATTGATCAACCAAATGAAATTTTGTATGACTACTGGTCCTTTCAACATAAACCATCAAACTGTGATAAGCATTACTCAAACTCAATCCCCAAACGGAAGTACTATTCAAGGCGGTTCTATTGAGTAATTGAGAACCTATGTCACCATAAATTCCCCCAGTTCCTTTATTAAATGACAATTGACTACCACCTGCCTTACCAATATTAAGCAAATGTTGCATAGTTTTGTTCATATTATTCCCATCTGCATTACCGGGTAAATCCATAGTCATAGCTGCTGCCAAATTTAAATTTTCTCCTGGATAGATTCTTGTGGTAGCACCACAGACGGTGGTTAAGCAATCATGCCTATTAGATCTTCCATTATTTCTTTTTTGATATGATTGTGCTGAAGTTAAATCTGCTTTACTAAAAGAGAACGATGTAGCACTCAAAAAAGTAGATTTAAACAACAATATTTGATTCATAGCATTGCTATATTCACTGGTTATTCCATTTTCAGATAAATAAACTGCATATTGCCACAAACTATTGTCGATTTCTACGGTTTGATTAATTCCATCATTAACATGCACAGTTTCTCCTGTTTGTTTATTTTTATAATCGGTTAATGGGGCTCCTCCATCCGGATCAATTGTACTTACAGGATTGTTAGCCATACCCAAATAAGGGCTATAGTGAACTCTTTTAGGATCGGAAGTAAGCCATCGTCCAATTCTAGCATCCCATAACCTCAGTTCAAAAGCCTCCTTACCTGTTTCTGGGTCCTTTTCTTGTCCCTGATAAGCATATCGGTAATCTCCTTGTAAATCACGTCCCGGCATTGGCATACCAAATGGATAATAATCAGTAGCACTGGTTAGTGCCATCGCTTGTCCAGAAGCATCTCTACCCACTACTGCTCGTACATTACCCAAATGATCGGTAAGTTGATATAAATGACTCCCATCACTTTTTCGCACCCCTAATCTACCATTACCATAGATAGTATTTTCTACTGCCTGTCCATTACGATAAATTGCCATGGCCGTCCCTGATGCATCTCGAACATAATGCTCAGTATAGGTTAAACTGCCATTACCTGGATTGTAACTCTCCTTTTTCACCCTATGATTCTTATCATTGTAATAGAACTTTACCAAAGGTTGACTACCTTTTTTAATCTCGGTTACCAAACCACTAGCATTATAAATATAACTAATATTATCCTGATTGTTTTGTACTAATTGACCAATCTCATTATATACATAATTATTCCCATTTTGATCTCCAATGTCATCTGCACCTGGTACATCTCCTGAAGCATCATCTACTCGCAACAACTGATTCGGCTTATCACTCTTATACGTATAACTCAATTGATCCATAACATTACTGCCATTTTCGGTATGTTTATTACGATCTAACGATTGTATGTTACCATTAGCATCATAACTCAAATTATCTACCTTATAATCACCATTGGCATTAACAATTAAGTTTCCCGCATTTACG
This sequence comes from Aquimarina sp. AWH4_224, assembly GCF_056160245.1. Taxonomy (NCBI): domain Bacteria; kingdom Pseudomonadati; phylum Bacteroidota; class Flavobacteriia; order Flavobacteriales; family Flavobacteriaceae; genus Aquimarina; species Aquimarina sp. AWH4_224. The sequence continues at coordinate 63,975 of NZ_JBSWWU010000014.1, forward strand.
TTATGTACCGTAGAAGATCCTGAAATCTTTACAGAAACGGTACTCCCTGATTTTGCATGAAACCCTGGCTTCAAGGTAATCGTATTATTTGCCAGATAGTTTTTACTAGTACCCGAATTCAACACCTCTGAAGTAGTAATATTATTGTCTGCAGCTGTTCCTGCTTCTCCTTCGGTTATTACAGGTAAACTGCTATAATCTCCTGTAAAATGACCATAACTCGCACTTTGTAACCAATTATCGCGATTATAAGTATAGCTATAGGTATGTTCCTTTCCTGACACTGGGTTATGTGTAGAATTCCAACGAATCCCTTTGATATTACCATTGTACTGATCTACACCATAACCTGCACTTTTTATATTACGTTTTGGACGATGATAATCATGATCATGATAATCGATGATCATACCAAACAAATCATTACTATCTCCACCAGGATCATTAGAACTGGACAAACTAGGATGATTGATACTTTTTAAGGCTCCTTGCAAATTATACACATAATCTACTCCTTGCAATCCTTGCGCTAGATTGGTTCGTTTTAAAGCGCCAGTCTCATAATACGTATAGGATGCATGTTCTGTATAACTACTGTCATTGGTAGAGGTTTCTACTTTGGTTAAACTATAATCTACAGCATCATAAGTATACCTATGGATAAACTGATCTGTCTTTCCCTTTTGATAATACACTTTGGTTAGCTGACTACTTATAGGGTCATATTCATAATCTATTGTTTTGATTCCTAAACCTAAGATCTCCTGTACAATCCATACTACACGACCATAAATATCATAGTTGTAATAAGTGGTCGTCTGTTCATTCCATGTCTTAGCAACATTACCCGACAAAAACAAAGGATTCTTATAGTTTGTAGGTAAACCATTAGTGTCTGTTGTACTAATCGCATCATAGGTAGTGATGTGCTGCTCTCTTCGGGTTCCTTCTGGTAATGCACCATCTGGATCTACGGTAGCAAAGGCCGAACTTATTAATACACCACTCTCTTCTGGTCTTCCCAAATGATCATAATTGGTATACGAAAACTCTCCAGCTATTTTTTGTTTACTATTTTGTGAATAACGAATCTGCCCATCACGGCGATACTTAAACCAGGCTTCTCCCTCGTCAGGATGATTACTATAAATTAACTGACCCAAGGCATTGTATTGATATTCTGTCTTTAATTTATTTAACGGCTGATAAGAGGCTACCAAGCGACCAGCATCATCATATTCATGAAGACTATAATCGTAGTAATTCTCTGGATAATTGACTGTATAATTGCTAGTACTACCATCTACGATAACAATCCGGTAAAAGCCATTAGCAAAACTACTAAATGATGAATTCACCCTTTGCTCCGTAATCAAATTATACACCTCAAAACGTGAATCATTACTTAAAATTCTACCCTGATAATCTCTTACGGTAATACCTGTCGTCCCAACAGGAACATGCACATCTACAAATCTTTGATCGCCAATACGGACAACAGATATTCGAGTTGTTGTATTTCCCGATTCATTACCACTACGCGCTACGGCCAGAGTTTTTCCTTCTGCATCTGTAAAAACAACAGTTTCTACTCCATGTACATCTCGAGATACGGTTTTAATAATTTGGTAATTCTCTCCATAATATTTGGTATCATTAAAAGCTACTGACTGAGCTAATTCTCGACCTGCTGGCATAGAGAAAACATAACCATTTTTCCATTGCCCGTTAATTCTGTTTCCGCCTATGGTTTTTAAAACCCCTCCCGGATTCAACTCACTAAAAATAGATCGAGAATAAGGGCGGCGTGTAACATCTTGATAAGGCTCTGAAGTATTACTTTGGCTATAATACCAACCAAGCGTATTAACTTGAGAACCTAGTAGAGATGGAACCTCTGGAGTAGAATTCTCAAAATCAACAACACCAAAATTAGTATTATTGATCTTCTTTATAAAACCTGTCTTATAACTAAAATCTGAATTTATACTAATCGGAGCACTGAAAGTCTTTAATGCTGGACGACCTTCCCAATCATACAAAACTTCACTTGCCCAATTCTTACCCGTCTTTGGATCAAAAGTCTGTGATTGGGTCGCCTTTCCTAAATCATCGAAAAAACTAACCGAAGCTCCAATAACCCTACCGGTAATATCATAACTATTTACAGATGTCCAATTTATATCTGTATTCGTAACGGACTTAGGAGTGGTTTGAGCTAAACTAACTTGTACAAACCCTAATAATAAAAAGATCGTAATATATATGTTATGGATTCTCATCTTATCTGTTATTTAGCTTAATTATTGTTGATTGATTTCTTCTAAAATTGGACCACCACCACCTGAGCAATTTTGACGCTGATGAGTACCTATACGAGTAACTGATTGACCCGTAACCTTGTCTCGAACTATACAACCATAATACCGACGACCAAACTCACCACATTCTGTATATAAACTCCGAGTGTTGGAACTTGTCCAGGATCCATAGGTTAAATTGGAATTATTTGTAGTACTTACTGCCCAACGATATTCGTAATCTCCACTACCCCCCGAAACATAAGCCGTAATTGTCGTACTCGAAACATTAATATTGCCAATACCTAAACTAAGATTCACTGGAGGCGGAGGTGGCGGAGCACTTACTGTTGAAGTACTATTCTCACCACTGTAGTTGTAATTGATCTCATCTGTTAGTTTGAATCCACCAATTATCCCAGGAGCATCAACAACTTCGGAATAGGTTTTCTTTAATCTTCCTACATCATCATATTCATATTGAATCGCAAGATTATTTGATCCAATAATATGACTTAGTTCATCCCATTCATTATACACATAACTCGTCATCCCTGATTCTACCGGATGTAATCTGAAATCGTCAAAATAAGTAGTTCCCGTAGAGGTTACAAAAATTGCTTTTCCTTCGCTAGATAAAACGTCAAAATAGTGATTCATTAAAACCCAACTCCCTGCGGGGATGATTTCTCCATTAAATGATACATTACCACTACCAGTATTTATTCTAGCTTTAGTATAATTTGCTTTATCAACCCATACAGAGACTTTATATCTTCCTGATCGATGCTGTCCAGACTGCATAAATGTTCTAAACCCTTGAACATTAGCTGCTGTTTTTACAGAATATTTACCAGTATGAGCCTTATCTAAAGAGCGACCTGTGGATCTAATTTCACCATCAAAATATCCAGTGTTCTTTGAATGTATGTATTCGGCTCCACTATAAAATGCTTCTGTATATGCCGCGTTAGCATTGGACAATACCTTTCCATCTTTATCTCCCATTTTTGTGGAAACTTTATTCCCATTAATATCAGAGACCTCTAATGGTGTCGAGAAACGATCATATAAATCTACAGAAGATGTGTGTATCCATTTTGAATTTGTCTGTGCTTCATTAATACCCCATTTGAAATTATCAAAATCCCCCGAATACCCTAAATAGGTTCCATCATTATCTAAATCACCATCCCAAACATAGGTCTTATGTTTACGCCAGATCTTTTCTGCTGCTGTTTGATCATCTTCTGGGTAATTAATTTCACCATTATATCCTCTATACTTCCACTGATTACTCCAGGTACTGATTTCGGCATCTAGCACCTTCCAAGTCCCTGAGGTTTGTTGTATTTTGGTTAAACTAGCGGCATTTTGACTAAGCATATTTTTATTGGTAATATTATCGACTTTACTACCCATATTATAAGTTCCAATGTTATTCACTCCTCCAGAATATTCAGGTATTCTAAAGGCGGGAATAGTCTTAACCATCATCTTTTCTCCACTAGAAGAAGTAGTTGTTGTTTCTAAATGTGATCCTAAAACATCATCCAACTGCCCGAAATCCGTTCGATATGTGTGCCCACCAAAAGTCTGTATCGTAGCCGCCAACAAATTTGGATATTCTGTTCTGGAAGACGAAGTAATCACCCATTTATCCTTATCACTTGCAAATTTATTTCTAATATCTTTATAAGACTGATAGGATTGTTTAACCACTCCCTTCAAATCTGGTGTTTCTCCTGGAGCATAATAAATGTTTTGAACACTATTTAATAATTGATCTTTGGAATTGTACGTCTTTACCTCCAACAATTGACCAATTGCAGCAAAATTATCTTTAACATTTATGTCTCTCAATACCACATCTTTTCCTAAAGTATATGCCGTATTTCTAATTGTTTTATCTGTAAAAGTTAATTCGTAAAAATCACCAAATTTGATTTCACTCTCACTTTTACTTTTGATAACATTAAACTTATATGTTGTATATGAATTAGCCGCTCGATTCTTTCCGTGGTTTTGTACGGTCACATTTTCGTACATCACCTTTGGAGCAGGCAACTCAGAACTATAAGGCACTTCTGAACTAAGATTAGGAGCTTCTGGTAAATATGTAACATATCCTTTACTTTGAGCATTGTTATATGAATACTCTGTAATGTATTCATCAATACCATCGGTAACAGTGAGCTCAGAAACAGCGATTCCACCCTGCTCAATCTCATTTTGAGTAAAAAAAACAATACCTAAATACTCGTCCCCTGTATATTGTCCATCTCCACAATCAGTAGGATAAGAATTATGAGTCCAAGTTCCCGTTCCCTTTACTACATATTTAAATTTATCAGCAGTAGACAAATCTTGAATTACCCTTCCTGTACCTCTATATCTGCTAGAACTTAGTTGAACTCCATCACAATCCTCTTCTTCAAAGTCAATCTCTAAACCATCTGTACCTACACTTATTCCGTAATCACTTTTTGTTTCAATTGTAAAAGTTTCTTGAGACAAACTTTGAACGCTAGCGATATGTTTATTGTCATCTACTGCATGCCCTATTCTGAACTGAACTCTTGAAGTTACTACCGGAGTGAACTTTTTGGTTACATAATCCATAGCTATTTTTCCTCCTTGAGGTGTTGTGATTTCATTCAAAGACCATAAACTATTATTATGTTTATAATACCCAAATCTATCCTGATCTTCTATATCAAAAACATAGCTTGGAGAATTGATGTATCCAAACTTATACGGAGGTACAAGTTGTGCTCCTTTTTTTCCTTTAAAATTCACTTCGTTTAGGGTAAGTCTTCCTGAAGTACTATTTGGGCTTGAATTTACCAGACTGTAATCGGTTATAAAATCGATTTCTTTCAGAGATTTATCAGTAAGAGATTCCCAGTTATCCTGAATATCGATCACATTATCTTTCAAAGCGAAATACGAACGTTTTACTCCTCCACTTCCTGAAAGAGTAAAATCAATATCCACATATCCGTGTTGAGATGGTCCAAAAGCTTTATTAATTTGTACATCTTCATTTTTCAGTAAAATAATCTTTGATAACTTTAATGATTTCTGAGCAGGCACATTAAATCTCGTTTTATACTCGAAGCCTTGAGAGGCAAAATTCCCAACTGCTTTGTAATTCCATCCTTCGGATCTTGCATCATTTCTTTCAGACTTAATAAAGACTGCTGAATGGGTTCTTGTCTTTACCATGTCTAAATAGTAGATATCTTTTCTTCCTCTAATCCATGTTTTTTCTCTTACACTGGAGGCAAATTCTTCATTTGTTTCAAAATAATCTTTACCATAAGGAGCTTTCCAAATAAAATTATCCGTCCACTTACCATATTCAAAACTCACCCAATAACCATAATCTTGAGTATCCACAGATCCATTACCATTACTATCTACATAGTCTGGACCAGTTACGGCTGTTAGTAACCAATGCGTTGCATATGGTTCTAGCTGACTTTTCTGTCGGTAAGAGTCACTTTCTGGTCTATTAGCAATCAAATTGAACGTTCTGGTTATTATTTCATGGTTGTATACCGGCAGCGAATAGTGATACGTTTTACCATCTGCGGCCGTCACCGTAAATGCTCCTACACCATCACTCGGCGCAGAGGATCTATTAAATCCTGTAGCACTAGGTTTGATATACCCATTGGAAATTACATTAGCTTCATTTTCCAAAATTTCCTTATTGGTAAAATACTCTATGTAATTTGCTGTTTTTCTTCTACGCTTTGGCAATCCTTCTACGCCTCCTTGATACTGATCAAGAATATAAGTATTCGTCTTACTTTCAGTAAAATTTGCTTTTTGCACATCCAGGTGACTACTTATTTCATTATCAAAGTAGAAGAACGGTTTTCCTTGAAATCTAATATGAGGGCTACTTTGGCTATATCCAAAGGATGAAGTTCCTTGGTTAGCCAAATGAGTCATACGAACGTTTCTTTCATTAAATCCATCTGAATTTTGACCATATATCTTTCCATTTTCCAGTAATCTTGGGTGCATACTTCCAGAAAGACCTTGTGCTTGGACTTGGTACTTATCATAACTTGGGAAAATAGCATTCAATTTTTCCCAACTTAAAGCAGTAGAAAATTTTCCTTGTTCTACAGTGAACTCATAGTTATCCATAAATTTGTATGAGTTTTCACTTCCGAATTCATGATAATATAATGGTCCATAAACTAAATCTATATCCCCAGAAGCCAAGTGATATTTCACTTTATTCTTACCGAAACTAAGATTAAAAATCCCCACTGGAGTAGGAATCATTATAGGTATTGTATAACCACTTGAAGAAACTGTGTAATCTCCCATAGTAACAGAAGAATTCATTGCAAAGTTTATCCCTACTCCTGCTCCACCATCTACGGAGTAGCTGGTTTTTCCATCTTTTCCTTGTTTTGCTGTTCTATTGGTCACTGATGCATTAATTCCTACACCAGCTGATGAAATACTAAAACCCAGAGTACCAATATTGTCATTCCCAATTCCCGAAGAAAATCCAGTAGAAAATGTTCCTTCTGTATTAGCCCCTACAGAAAACCCTTGACCATTATTATTAAAACCTACTGAACCTCCAACCGTACCGTCACTTGATATGTTAGCCCCTAGGGAAAGCCCATTAGCAAAAGTACCTCCTATTCCTATCGATGCTCCATTGGTTCCTGCCGAAGCATTAATTCCTAAACTACTTCCATCCGGATTTTGCATTCCAACCCCAACACTTACTTGACCTCCGAAACTTTGATTACTACCCCAGGAAAATCCTAAACCTACAGAGAAGGCACCTGCTCCATACCCTACAGATAGCGCGTAAGATTCGTCTTGTCGTTCACGATCGAACATAAACTCTTTTATCCTTCCTCCTTTATAATCATCTGGGTATCCATTTACGCTTCTATTAATTGCTCCTGGATTTAAAGACCACCCTAAACCTACCCAAGAAGCTTCTTGATCCATTGCAATTCCAGAGTGATAAGACAGAGCCAATGGATACCCTCCTTCTGGGGAAGGTACATTTAACAAGGGGAGTACATAACTAAAATCCCCAGTTAATAAATTGACCATATCAGTAGCATCTACGGGTTCAAACGAAGCCGCTTCTGGCGCATTAGGTCCGTTATTATTAGCCCATAATTGATTATATGGGATGAGTGTTTGTAAAAATGTTAATGTGAAAAAGATCGCAATAACTCTATGCGAGAATTTGGTGTCGGTTTTCTTCATCAGATTTTTGTTTTTAGTGCGATGTATGAGGTATGAAGATCATGAATCCTCTCCCCTTTCTTCTTTCTTTTTGCTTAGTTGAATTGTATTCTAGGTTCGTTTGCTATTATTTTGGTTGGGATTTTAAACTTCACTTCCCCAGTGTAAAATCCAAGGTCTTCTATACTAAGTGTCACGAACTCTTCATTTGTTACTATGTTATTTTTAGGATAAACAAATAACATTGTAGTCGCGCTACTCATACCATACATCCTTGGATAAATATAATCCGCCAATGCGACCGTATCCTTTTGGGGTGTATAGAGATGTACTTTCCGTTCCATCCCAAAAGCCAACTCATTCACCATGGCTCCAAAACGTTGTTTGTTGCTTGCAACATTGCTTAACAACTCTTGATTGTTTTTGGACATCGATATAGTGAAATACATATACTTCTTGTACTTATCGCGTAGACTGTCGACAACTTCTACAGACATATGATCTTCCAGTTCCTGATCAACCAACAAATCTGTAGGTTTATATAAGACGGAAAAATCAACACCATTCACGGTCTTAGTGTATACGTACTCATTCTCTGGTTGCTGGATATAAAGCTGCAAGGCTTCGGCAGTATCAAAAGATTTGATGCTGCATCCAAAAGCCAAGCACATACATAGGATCCCAATTATTGTTCTATACATTACTTTCCTTCAAATTCGGCGTTAAGTTGTTCCAGTACTTCTTCGGTAAGGTCAGCAGAGGATTCTCCGTACATAATGGTACCATTACCGGTAGCTCCAAAAATCACTTTGTATCCATTTGCTTTCCCGTATTCTTTTACAAAGTCATTAATGTCATTAATTACCGTTTGCGTCACCTTTTTATCCTCCTCCATCAACTGTTTCTGTACCGCTTGTTGATAGTTATTGATCTGCTGCTGTTTATTTCCTAGTAACTCTTGTTTTAATTCCAATTCTTTTTTGGTCATCGAACTACGTTCTTTTTCATAAACTTTCAGTTCATTTTGCCAATTCGCTACCAGACTATCTACATTTGCTTTCATGGTCTTTGCTTTTTCATCAAATTCTGTTTTCACCACTTTTGTACGTTTATATCCATCTAAAAGTTTATTAACATCTACATACACCAACTCCGAAGAAGATTGTAGATAGAAAAAAGAGGCTACAGAAGCTATTAATGCTATAATTGCGATGGGTAAGGCTAGTTTATTCATGTGTATTTACTATTAAGTGTATTTAGTTTTGAGATAACAGGGTTTCAATCTTTTTCAACCTGTCTTCTAATTCCTGATTCTTTTTGTTTTGTTCTTGTATTTGTTTTTCTTGAGAAATAGTATACAGAGTTAATTCCTCAATCTTCTCCAACAACTTTTTATTCATCTCCCCAAGTTCAATTCCATTTTCTGCTACTTCTTGAGCTGATGGAATGTTTTGTAGGTGTCCTTTTTCTTTGATATGTGCTTCCACTTGATCCAATGTTGGTAATTCGTATTCATTCTCAAAAACATAATCTGGCCAACCTACTAGGTCTATTTTTACTTCTTTGGCATGGATTACACCATTTACAGCGAGTTTAGCATCTGGTGTTGTGGTTCCTATTCCAACCATTCCGTTTTTCGTTATGGCAAGTTCAGGAGTATGAACAGCTTGTCCATTTCCATCTCTGATAAGATTTTTTTGACTGATGTAAAAATCAGGAGTAAGTGCTCCACCATTGTATAATAATCCTGTATGCCAAGTGTAATTGTTATTTTCACCAAAAGAAACAACTGCAGCGTCTTTTCCTTGAGTTCCCCGGTCTATTTTAAGAATAGCACTTCCTCTGGTGTTGAAATTATTCACCAAAGCATCACCTCTTACTTCAAGTTTTGCAGATGGTGAAATTGTTCCGATACCTACATCTCCATTTTGATCTATTGTAAATTCTGGGGTATGCACCGCTTGTCCATTTCCATCAACAATAGCATTATTTTGACTAATGTAAAAGTTAGGTGAAGGGTTTCCTCCGTAATACAATAATCCGGTATGCCAAATACTACTATTATTTTGTCCAAACGAAATCACAGCTGCATCTTTGCCTTCTGTTCCTCGCTCTAACTTAAGTTTTACACTACCTCTGGTATTTCTCGAACTGATCAGAGCGGTTCCAATCACTTCTAGCTTTTCTTTGGGATCAGTCATTCCTATCCCAACATTTCCACCGTTAAAAAGTATTTTATTAGTCCCGTTTTCTACATTAATATTAAAAGAAGATAGATCTGCACCTAACCCCATCCATGCCTTTCGAGTACCGGCATTATCCATCCAATTGGTATATAGCCATGTGTTATCTTCTGTCTGAAAAGTAACTACTCCATCTAGGGATGACTTAACATGCAAGGGAGTAAATGGATTCGTTGTACCAATACCAATATTTCCTCCATTCATAATGCGAAGTAGGTTTTTATCTCCTACCCCTTGAAACATAAAACCATTATCAGCACCAACTCCATCTCCACCAATCCTGATTCTGGCAATATTATTTTGCCAGGATAGTATGCTTACTGCCGAAGTATTTTGAGGATTTTGTACAATCACATTTCCTGAAGTAGTATTATCTCCTGATGGATTCCATTGTTGCGCTGTAACCACACCACTAGAAATTAGTAGTAAACCAAATACAATTATTTTTTTCATCGTTTCTCTGTTATTGCTTTATCAATTTTGTTACAATTTCTTTTAAATCTTCTATTTCCTTTTGCTGTTGGATAGTATACAAAGTAAGTTCCTCTATCTTCTCCAGTAGTTTTTTATTCATTACACCCAATTCTATCCCATTTTCTGCTACTTCTTGAGCAGATGGGATATTTTGCAGGTGTCCTTTTTCTTTGATATGAGTTTCTACTTGTTCTAGTGTTGGTAATTGATACGTATTTTCGAATACATAATCTGGCCAACCTACCAAATCTACTTTTACTTCTTTGGCATGGATATTACCGTTTACTGCAAGCTTGGCGTCTGGTGTGGTCGTGCCTATTCCTACACTACCATTATTAATGGTGAGATTATCTCCTCCACCATCCCAATCATAAAATCGTAACTGTCTAAAAGCTATTCTATGAAAGCCATTTTGTGATTCAAACCTAATTTCATCATTACTATATCCTCCATCTAACCTTAAATTTCCTCTAACCTGCAATTTATCCTGTGGATCCGTTGTTCCAATTCCTACATTTCCATTCCCCTTCACTATCATTAATGAATTTGCAGAATTGTTTGTTCGAAACTCTATGTTTTCGGTAATATTTCGGGTTTCTAAAAAAAGATTGGTTCCATAACTCCTTAATTTGTTTCCGTTGGAGTCATAATCAAAATGCAAGAAATTATTTGTGTTACCTAAACTATGAAACTGAACCCTACCTCTTACGTCGAATTCGATTCCTGGATTTGAAGTACCTATCCCTACATTCCCATTAGTATTTACTTTAAAAAATGTAGATCCAAAATCGTTTTTACCAAATTCAAATCCTCTGGCATCACTAATACGAAAACCATAGGTAGTTGCCTCTGTATTTGAACCTCCATGTTTGATCGCTAAAAAATCCCCAACTCCGGATAACCATCCTGATTGTAGTATGGGTCTATTATATCCTTTTTCTGTAAGTCTGAATACAAAATCTGTATCGATATCCATTATTCTTCCCGAAGCAGGATTAATTACTACCTGCGCTGATGCAATCGAAGAATATAAAAATATCAAACATCCAATTAGCATTGATTTTCGAATGAGTGTACTATTCATCTATACCTTAGTTTATAAAATGATGTAAATGTTTTCCCTTTAATTATCGTTTAACTTCTATTTATGTAACAACCGCTAACTATGTTACCCTGTTTTTTCATTTTTTTTAGTTTTCCTAAAAAAAATAAAAATCACTGGTCAAAGTTTGATTACATAATAGTGCTAAACCATAATTACTTTCCTTCTATTTTGGGGTGTTCAAGAAGAAGGGGCAAATATAAAAAAGCTGAAGACGTTAAATCACGGATATCGAAGACTGTTAATAATTTACTAACGACACTAGCTGTCTATAAATGATATCTTACTGAATATGAAATCATTTAAAAAACAAACATCATTAATCTTGTAGATAACTTTCCTTTGTGAAGGATGATTTCCGCCAGAAAGAAAAGTATTTAAATAAAAAGTGAATCCAGATATTACAATCCTTTGAGTAGCAACTCGGCAGTAGCAGGATTTGTAGCTAGTGGTACATTATACACATCACACAGTCGCATTAACATAAAAATATCCGGTTCATGTGGATGTTTTGCTAATGGATCCCTGAAGAAAATTACCATATCCACCTTTTTCTCTGCAACATCTGAAGCTATTTGTGCATCTCCGCCTAATGGTCCGGAAAGATAAGGAAACACCTCAAAACCAGCTCTTTTGGCCTTTTCGCCAGTAGTACCTGTAGATACTAGTCTAATATTTTTGTCGCTTAGTATGCTTTGGTGTTCGTTAAGAAACTGCACCATTTCTGCCTTTTTACCATCGTGGGCTATAATTGCAATTGTCATCATAAGGTATAGAATAAAAACAGAAAATTAAGTAGACAGAATATCTGAAATGCGTAATAGTTCTTTGTTAATTTCATGTTCACTAGAGAGTCCTTCATCAAAACTGGTAGCGGTTACCTTATTATCGATGAGTCCAACCATTACATTTTTTTCACCATCCAATAGCAGTTCAACTGCTTTTACGCATAGTCGGCTTGCCAAAGTACGGTCAAAACAACTTGGTGATCCTCCTCTTTGCATATGACCCAACACTGTAACTCGGACGTCATAATCCGGTAGATTTTCGGTTACATAATCGGCAAGTTCATATACGTTTTTTCCGATCTTATCTCCTTCACTTACTACAACAATACTCGAAGATTTTCCTGAACGTTTACTTCGTTTTAAAGATTCCAGCAATCGATCCAAACCAAGGTCTTCCTCAGGAATTAAGATTTCTTCGGCTCCTGCTCCTACACCACTATTTAAAGCAATAAAACCAGCATCACGCCCCATTACCTCGATAAAAAACAATCGATCATGAGAACTAGCAGTATCACGAATCTTGTCAATAGCATCGATCACTGTATTTAAAGCTGTATCATACCCAATCGTATAATTTGTTCCTGAAATATCATTATCAATAGTCCCTGGTACTCCAATAACAGGAATATCATATTCTTCACTAAAAATTTGCCCTCCTCTAAAGGTCCCATCACCACCAATCAATACCATAGCATCTATCCCAAGTTTCTTAAGGTGATCCATTGCTTTTTTTCTTCCTTCTTTGGTTCGAAATTCTTCAGACCTGGCCGACTTTAAGATGGTTCCACCCTGGCTTATGATATTACGTACACTACGAGCGTTCATTTCGCAATAATCGCCCTCGATCATTCCTTGATACCCTCTATAAAACCCAATACATTTTACATTGTAATACGCACAAGCCCTTGCTACCGCACGGATCGCTGCATTCATTCCAGGAGCATCCCCTCCAGAGGTCATCACCCCAATCGTTCTGATCTCTTTTGCCATTTATTTTTGTTGTTTAGTTGGTTTTGTATCTAATAAAAGTCTGAAAAATAATTTACTTATTCTTCTCGGTAAAGTTAATAAAATCCGGGGCCTCTATTTTGGTAGTATCCACTGGCTTCGCAATCGAGTCTTTTGGTTTCTTTTTTCCTTTGAATACCTTCTGCCATAGCTCTCCAAAATTATCGAAATCTACAGAATAGGACAATCCTAAACCTTGTTCATATCCTTGGTTTTGTGCCCCAATAAACTGTATATCATTTTGCCGATTAAATACTTTTCCTCTTAACGATCCATCTTCATTAAACAGATATTCGATTTCTACATCACCCACCACGGTAGACTGATCCGTACCTCCTATTGGCACCCCTACTCGACCATTTATCAAAATTTTATTATTGATTTGTGTCGAAAGGGTAAGACCGAACTGATCTGCATTTTCCTGATCCAGGGTTCTTACTCCCTGCACATAATTTACCCCTACCTGAAACTTATCATCATCATCAGACAGTAAGTTATTAAATAGACTCGATGCTCTTTCTGCTACCAATCCTCCTGTTATTGTGTTTGGGTTAAGGGTTTCGTCACTATAAAACTGTCCTTGTGACACCAGAGATAACGCTTGTAGTTCTCTATTGGATTGGTCGCTCAACTTATAATCTAATTCACTTTTTACCACAGAACTCAAATTCGGGAATTCGATATTAAAATTAAGATTAGGTTGTATCAATTCTCCCTGTAAATCCACTACCACTTCGACAGGAATCTTTCGATTTATCGAAGCATTTTCTAATAAAATGGCAGGGTTGGCTTCAGTTTTATAGACTGCACTAAGATCCAACAATGCCCTGGTTGGACTGCCATCCCAGACAATGGTTCCTCCATCCCGAACGGAAAACAATTTCTCTACAAAAGCACCATATCTGAAATTATAAGTCCCTTCATATGCTACAAAATCCCCCCACATATTGAACTTACCGTTGGTATTGATCTCAATAAGTAAAGTACCCGCTCCTCTTCCTTTCAAAGAACTTCCATTTTCTTTATTGATCACAATTTCTACCTCGGCATTATTATTCACATCCAGATCAAAATTAAGTTCTAACCCTTTTACATCGTCTAATATGATTTCTTTTCCTTCTAGTCGTGCACGTTTTTCTTCGGGACTCAAAAAATGTATAAAAGAATTGTCTCCAATAGATTCACTCTCGTTTAATGGGATTTTGAAGACCGTACCTTCTTCGGTAGTAGCGTTCACATCAATTACCAAACGATCTGTAGGCCCTTGTATTTGAGCATCTCCACTGATAAAACCAGTTCCGTAATACAAAGACTCTTCGTCTTCTTCGGTATCTAATACTAATAATCGATCAGGCGCAAGTAAGTTCAATCCAATTTCCCACTTGGAGAATTGTCGATGCCCTATATATCCACTCAATACACCTTGGGTATAGTACTTGGTATCAATGATATCAATATCATCAAAATTAAACCGCTGTTTTTCTAAAACAACTCTGGAATTCTCGGCAAAATCCAAATCAACATTCAAGTAAGGCACTGTAAGCCCTGCTTGATTTAATTGGAGCGCCCCATCTATCGAAGGGTTTTTAAAACTTCCTGAGATCTTAGCATCTCCCGAAACATACCCTCGTATATTGGATACTACAATCCCTCCCAAAGCACTAAACTCTGCAATATTAAAACGATCCAGATCTACATCTACATCTATGTTAGATCCCTTGTCTGAAACATTAATAGTGCCCAAAGCGGACAGACTTTGATGATTACCATTATCTGTTAATTGGGTATTTATATTATATTCGGTTAAATCGTCGTTTCCTGCTACGTCAATCCTTAAATCCCCTAATAATGTTTCGTTGATAGCAAGGCCATCTACACTAATTGTTGAATTGGGATAATACTCTCCATTCTCCTGCAAGACAGTTAACTCTCCATCAACTCTTCCACCGAAACTAAGACTATCTATTCTAGGAGTAATTTTATTTAAATCTACATTCCGAAAAGTGGCTTTTACATCCTTATGGTATTTCCCTTCAACAATTCCATTCACCTTTATTTCCTCATCTTTATAATTAAATATCAGGGATTGGATATCAATATTGTTGAAATCATTATCAAAAATGATCTTATTATTGTTTTTGTTTTTATCTCGATTTACAAACCAGGTATGCCCCTTGTAGGTAAGGTCCGATTTTCTAAATCCAATCACCGAATTATTTTCCTGGTTGATGGTATGATAAAACTCTAGGTTGAAGTTATCCGCATTGTTTTTGCCTCCCTTAAATTCGGAGTGCATAAACAAAGTATCCTTGAGGGTTACATTAATCAAACTAAACTCTGATAATCCATAGTTTCTGGAGGCTATACTATCGACAGCAACGTAAGTATTGAATAATGGGTTCTTATTATCAATTTGGATGTCCACTTCTTCCATCAAATTGCCAAATGCTCGGATAGCCGGTGATTTAAAAGTGAGTTTAAATTCAGATTCATTACTTTCTACTCGACCCTTTATAACCGTATTAGGTGCGAACTGAATTTCGGGGTAAAAAACATCTACAATCTTATTGTAAATATTGAAATCAAACTCCATAAACTCGTCATCTGTAATTTCGGTCGCTTCAAAATTAGTATATAGACTACCTACAGAATTTCTAAACAAATCGTACACATTCTCGAACCGAAAAATCCCTTTTACACTCCCTTGAATAATATCTGGGCTATTGATGGTGATGGTGCGTACATTTTGATCGTCGAAACTTGAAGTGATATCAAAATCTTCAAAATAATAATTTGCGTCCTGATTGGCATACAAGGTTTTTGCAAACGAAATGGTACCAAAGGCATCATTGATATTGGTCCCTTTCATTTTCATGAATACGTCCCCATTAAACACAGACACCTCATCTCGAGTAAAGATGTTCAGTTTATTCAAATCGACATGGTCCACTTGAGCTACAAAATCATAATTATTAATTTCTTGAGATAAATCAGCAACCCCGTTAAAAGCAAACCTGATATTAGGATCTCTGGAATCTAGTTCCCCATCAAAAACACGGTCTTTTAGGTTTCCTATAGCTTTAAGCTTTGTATACGTATAGTTATTAATTTCAAGTTTATTGATATCCCCTTCTATCTTGGTATCCAAACTTTCCAGGGTAAAACCGCTACCATCAACATGAATATCAAATCCTGCATTCCCTACCGTTTTTAATCCCAACAATTGCCCTACATTGAAGTTACTCGAAATTACATTTCCATTATAGGTAGATGTCCGGATATCATCCAGATTTTCTAGTAAAACAAATGCATTTATTTTCCCGAGTTGAGATATCAAATCCATATCCATATCTACCGCTTTGGTAGTCACCGAAGCATTACCTATAGCTTTTACGCTACCAAATTGGTATAATTGTTTAGGAAGCGCTTCTCCCAGAACCTTGGGCATAAGATTGATAAGGTCATAGTAATTCGTGGTAATATCATCAAAATCTCCCTCGAGCTCAAACTTTGTAGCGTCTGAAACTGCATTCTTAATTCTAATATTTCCTTTTACTATAGATCTGTCTAATCCCGTAATATTAGCGTTAACTACTTTGAAATCATTCAATACTCCTTGCACCGAGGTGTTTTTTAATCTAAACTGTTGATTTCTTCCAAATCCGCCATAAAAAGGAATTAGATCATTTGTGGATACACTGGCCTTATCAAAATCAGCTTTGATATTTACCTCATTTTCAAAATTACTGAGTCCACCAACCTTGTATGAAAACAATATTTCTCCTTGAATCTTAGAATCCGGAGTTTCTATCACTAACTCCTGAAAATTCATTTCTTCCGGTTTGATAGAAAAACACGTTTGTAACTTTGAAATATTAAGCCCTCTTTGATCTTTTAACCCCAGTGCGTTGATATTCAAATATACATCAGGTCCGTCGACCATCAAATTTTCAGCATCCAGAGCAATATCATGGTAATCAATCACTTCTGGGTTATTTAGATTCTCATCCGTGAAGCTAAACCTTCCATTAGTAATGGTAATGGCTTGTGTAGTCAATAAAAAACGTTTACCGGAAGAAGGGTTATCACTTTCGAATTTGCGGATTAAAGTCATGAGGTTATCCGACTTTTCATCCTTATACATTTTCATTTTGAAAACAAGATCTTCTATGGATACATCTCCTATCTCTGGTTGGCCATTAGAAATATCATTAATATTCCCTACCGAAGTTTCAATTTCGCCGGCATACATCAAAGTATCATTATGATGATCTTTTACCAATACTTCTTTAAGACTCACTTTACCGGCATAGGTAAGCCCTAATCTACCAATAGTAATATCTACGTTATTTTTTTCTTTAAGATTATTGGTGATTTTATCTCCAAAAAAAGTTTGAACAGCAGGAACAGAAAATACAATCACTAAAAATGCAAATAGCGACAAAAGGGTAAGAAATACCCTAAGTAATATTTTCCGAAATTTTTTGATATGCTTTATTGTTTTAACTTTGCTGACAATATTAACAATTTCTATGCCCTTTTCCTCATAATGAATCCACAAAAAATATACATCCTGGGTATTGAGTCCTCATGCGATGATACCTCTGCTGCTATATTATGCAACGGAAAAGTTTTATCAAATGTTGTAGCCTCTCAAAAAATACACGAACAATACGGTGGTGTTGTGCCTGAATTGGCTTCTAGAGCACATCAACAAAATATCGTTCCTGTGATTGATCAGGCTATAAAACAAGCAGGAATCACCAAAAAAGATTTGAATGCCATTGCCTTTACCAGAGGCCCTGGACTAATGGGATCTTTGCTGGTAGGTACTTCTTTTGCCAAATCCCTGGCCCTGGCTCTGGATATCCCCTTGATCGATGTAAATCATATGCAAGCACACATCCTTGCTCATTTTATTGAAGAAGAAGGATATCAACAACCGAACTTTCCATTCCTGGCGATGACCATTAGCGGTGGACATACGCAAATTGTTCAAGTCAATGATCATTTTGATATGGATGTCATCGGAGAAACCATTGATGACGCTGTGGGAGAAGCTTTTGACAAAAGTGCAAAACTACTAGGCTTGCCTTATCCTGGTGGTCCCTTGGTTGATAAATATGCACAACAAGGAAATCCAAAAGCGTTTCAGTTTCCTAAACCTAAAGTAGGTGATTTGAACTTTAGTTTCAGCGGACTCAAAACCGCGGTGCTTTATTTTATTCAGAAAAAAGTGAAGGAAAATCCAAACTTTATAGAAGAGAACTTGTACGACATCTGTGCTTCCTTGCAGTATACCATTATTGGAATCTTAGTGGATAAACTCAAGAAAGCCTCAAAACAAACAGGAATTAAAAGAATAGCTATCGGAGGTGGTGTATCAGCAAATTCTGGAATCAGAAATGCCATGAAAGAAGGTGAAGGTAAATTTGGTTGGGAAACCTTTATTCCAAAATTTGAATATACCACAGATAATGCGGCAATGATAGGAATTGTTGGATATTTGAAATATCTGAAAGGAGAATTTACAGACATGAGTGTAGTTGCCAAAGCCAGAATAAAAATCTAATGCAACTTTTCTATAACCATACGTTAGAAACCGAGAGTACAGAGATCCGCTTTACTAGGGAGGAGAGCAAGCATATAGCCAAAGTACTACGTAAAAAAGAAGGAGATGTATTGCATATCACCAATGGTAAGGGAGAACTGTTTGTTGCAGAAATTATGTTCTCTAACCCTTCACAATGTATTGCAAAAATAAATTCAAGAGAAACACAAACAAAGCATCCTTATCGGTTGCATATGGCTGTTGCTCCTACCAAAATGAACGATCGTTACGAATGGTTTTTGGAAAAGGCAACCGAAATCGGAATTGATGAAATCACACCCATTATTTGTGATCATAGTGAGCGAAAAGTAATAAAACCTGAGCGTTTTGAACGTATTTTGCAAAGTGCAATGAAGCAATCTCTACAATATCATTTGCCAAAATTACATCCGGCTGTTTCGTTTTCAGAGTTTGTACAACAGCAACCTCAAGGACAATTGTTGATCGCGCATTGCGAAGAGGGTCAAAAAGAACTACTAAAAAACATTGTAGAGCCCAAAACCAATACTACAATTTTGATCGGGCCCGAAGGAGACTTTTCAAATAAGGAAATTGAAATAGCACTAAAGGCAGGTTATACTCCAATCACCTTGGGCACAACTCGATTGCGAACCGAAACAGCAGCCATTTCTGCGGTACATAGTATTGCATTCATTAATGCATAACTACTGGCATCTCGTTTTGAATCGATATCTTTATATTCTAAATCAAATAGTTATGAAAAAGGGGGCTTTATTTTCACTGGTGCTATTCACTTTTTTATGTAGTTGTTCTTCCAACAATAATGACACAAATCCAGATGCTCCAGATACGGATACCAATACGATCAGTGGTTTGGAATTCATCGACGAATTTGTGATCCCAAGTCAAGATATTGAAGGTGTTCCTTTTGGTGGGTTATCAGGTATCGATTATCACAACAACAAATGGTACTTGCTAAGTGATGCTTCTACACCACCTATTCGATTTTACGAAGCTGCTATCACCTATTCGCTACAAGGATTTACTAATGGGGGGATATCTAAAATGACTGAAATCAAGAATGCAGATGGAATTTCCTTCGAAACAGGAATGGTAGATCCCGAAGCAATACGATTCGATACTACTACAAATACTATTTTATATACAAGTGAAGGTTCTATAGTCAATGGAATTGATCCTGCTCTAATAGAAATTACAACAGCGGGACAACAGATCAAAAGCTTTGCGCTGCCAGATAACTTTAGCGCCAATACTACTGATAACACTACTGGCCCAAGACATAATGGTGCTTTGGAAGGGTTATCTATTAGTCATGATCAACAAGGATATTGGATCGCTTTCGAATTGCCTTTGGTAGAAGACGGTCCAGAACCTGGTCTTACAGACACAGACTCTCCAGTTAGAATTACTTATGTCAATAAAACCACTGGTATGGCCGAAAGACAATTTGCCTACGAATTAGATCCTGTAGCACGACCACCGGCATTGGGTACCGATTTTACCGTAAACGGATTGGTAGAAATCCTGGAATATGATACTGATCAATTTCTGGTACTCGAACGCTCTTTTTCTTCGGGATATCTGGATGGAGGAAATTCTGTTAAAATCTATAAAGTAGATGCTAGTGGAGCTTCCAATACATTGGATATTGCTTCCCTTTCTGGAGCGAATATTGTCAAAGCAGAAAAAACATTACTTTTTGATTTTGAGACCATCCGAAGTCAACTAACCAACACCATGGTCGACAATTTGGAAGGAATTACCTTCGGCCCTACTTTTGAAGACGGAAGTAGAGCCATATTAGTAGTAGCTGATAATAATTTTAGTTCTTTTTTCCCGCAATTAAATCAGCTTATTCTCTTTAAAGTTATCCCTTAACACTAAATTTCTATTCGTACAGCTCCCGTAGTTCGTAATCCACTATCCTGGGTATAAGCGATAACCGCTAATTGATCAGTATCTCCTACCCAATCTGGTATTGCGATAGATACTTCCCCAGTTTCTTCATTTTTGACTACTCTATTGGCAACGATATTGGTGTTTTTAAGGGTTCTATTTCTATTTTCTCCTCGTGAGACTTTAGTAATTCTTTCTGCCACTACCAACGCTAATGTTACTGTAGAAAATTCATCTCCTTTGGTTGTGTACGAAAAACTCACTGTATTTCCCTTTTGGTTCACATCACTAATACTAATATTATTTGTCGTAGGCGCCTTGGCATATCTACGCAAGGCATCATCCGCTTTGTACTGATTTGATCCGGTAAAATGTTCGCTTCCATTTACCACCAATTGAGGTGTATAAATCGATCTACTTCTGAATTTAACCGCGTAATCTCTTTGGTAGTCGCTATAGGCTTCGGTACTAAAAGGATCTCTCCAACCTAAACGGTTCCAATAGTCTACGTGATAGGATAACACATATACGTTATCATTTTCATACTTCTCCCTAATATCATCCAACAAGGCATCTGCTGGAGGGCAACTACTGCATCCTTGAGAGGTAAACAATTCTAAAACTATGGCAGAATTCTGATCTTGGGCATATACAGACGAAAACGCAACGAGCGTTAATAAAATTAAAAGGTGCTTCTTCATTTTATAATTTTAGTATTTTTAGACTTTATTTTAGACGAAATTTATGGGAAAGCTTACGGTTTCACTCCTTATTTTATTGATATCCTTCACGATCTACAGCCAGGAAATTGCTGTTTTGCAATACAAAGGAGGTGGTGACTGGTATAGTAATCCCACTGCGTTGCCTAACCTCATCAGGTTTTGCAATCAAAATATTAATACTACCATTGCTGGGAAACCCAAAACGGTAAAACCAGAGAGCGTAGATATTTTTCAGTACCCCTATTTACATATGACTGGGCATGGTAATGTATTTTTTACACCAGAAGATGCTGAAAACCTAAGAAACTATCTGTTGAGTGGTGGTTTTTTGCACATTGATGATAACTATGGTATGGAACCATATGTCCGAAAGGAATTGGTAAAAATATTTCCTGATAAAGAATTGGTAGAACTCCCTGTTTCGCATCCTGTATTCTCTTCAAAATATAACTTCCCGCAAGGGCTACCCAAAATCCATGAACACGATGGAAAACGTCCACAAGCTCTTGGTATTATAGATAATAACAGATTGGTATTGCTATTTACTTTTGAAAGTGACCTGGGAGATGGTTGGGAGAATCCAGAAGTGCATAATGATCCCGAGGAGGTTCGTTTGAAAGCACTAAAAATGGGAGCGAATATTATTAAATACGCATTCGAAAATTAAATGGCCCATCAATTACATCACGATACCACTAAATTTGAACAAAAAAAATTTCCGGTAGTTCTTATTTGTGATCAAGTAAATTCTCCTGCCAATATTGGAAGTCTTTTTCGTATTGCGGACAGTTTTGGTATTTCTCAAATCTACTTTTGCGGTGAAGCCATTACTGTAGTAAGTAAACGTATGTTGCGCACAGCTAGGTCAACGCATCATCATGTTGCGCATCAACATAAAGAAGAAGTTACAGAGGTCATTACAAGCCTAAAAGACGATGGGTATTCGATTGTTGCCCTCGAGATTACTGAAGATAGTATTTCTTGTTCGGACTATGATATAAATTCTGATCAAAAGATTGCACTGATCATTGGAGAAGAAAATTATGGTGTTTCTGAAGCTGCCCTCAAATTGTCAGATCAAACTGTACACATCGATATGTATGGCAATAACAGTAGTATGAATGTTGCCGTAGCTACAGGAATTGCACTCTATGAAATTACAAATCAACTCCTCCCTAGTGCTAGATTGGATAGATAATCTTATTTTTAAACCAAACGAACTTAGAATTTTGATCCTTTTTTAAATTATGAACTCAAAAACAATTTCATACGGTATACTTAGAGCGGTTGGCGCCATTGTAGGAGTCTTAGGGTTGTTATGGTTTTTATTCCAAATTAGATCAGTACTGATTTATATTGCATTTGCCGCTGTAATCTCATTAATGGGTAGACCTTTGGTTTCATTTTTAAAGAGAAAACTGAAATTTAACAACACCCTTGCTGTGGTGTTTACACTGTTTATAACCATTTTGGTGTTTTTCGGGATCTCGATGCTATTCGTTCCTATCGTTACAGAACAAGGACAGCTCATTGGTGAAATCGATATCAACAAAATTGGAGATGATCTGGATCAACTCAATCAGGAAATTAGTGACTATTTCAATGTAGAAAAACTAAGCTTTATTGAGTTATTTAAGCAAACAGATTTGATGCAGTTTTTTGATCTTAAAGCAGTCCCTAATTTGATCAATTCTTTCTTAAGTGGATTTGGTGCTGTTTTGATTGGTTTGTTCTCTGTATTATTTATTTCCTTTTTTCTACTAAAAGACAGTCAGTTATTAGAAAATAGCCTATTGGTTTTTGCAAAAAAAGAAGATGAGAATAAATTTATGAGAGCCTTTACAAAAATCAAAGATCTCTTATCCAGATATTTTGTAGGCTTGTTACTGCAAGTATGCATTTTATTTATACTGTACACCATATTGCTTTTGATTTTTGGAGTAAACAATGCTATCGCAGTAGCTTTAATAGCCGCAATTCTAAATCTTATCCCTTATATAGGACCTTTATTTGGAGGGGTGCTTGTTTTGTTTCTGGCGACTACCAGTAACCTTGGATACGATTTTCCAACAGTGATCTTACCAAAATTGACATATATTCTTATAGGATATCTTATCATTCAGCTCATCGATAATTTCTTAAATCAACCTCTTATTTTTGGTACCAGTGTAAAATCACATCCGCTGGAGATATTTTTGGCTATTCTTATTTTTGGACTGCTATTTGGTATCGGAGGACTAATTGTTGCTGTTCCTTTCTATACAGCGATCAAAGTAATTGCAAAAGAGTTTTTGTCTGAGTATAAAATCGTTAAGACGCTGACCAAAGACCTCTAAATCTTATAGAAGCAAATATCATATCAAAACGATATTATTGAATACTCATATTTTACATACAGACATACAGGAATATATTATCCAAAATTCTGACCAGCCTATAGATGTAAACAAACTGATTTTGGCAGGGAGTCCGTTTCCAAACGTCACTGTACAAGAATTAGCACAACAAATTATTGGGCGTTCTAAGGCAAAACAGAAATTACCAACTTGGTTTTCTTGTCCCAATATCTACTACCCTCCTGGTTTAAATCTAGAGCAAACTTCTTCTGAAGTAACTGCTCGTTATAAAAGTCAGCAAATACAAGGACATAACTTAATTGATCTTACTGGTGGTTTTGGTATTGATGATTATTTCTTTGCCAAAGTATTCAAAGAGGTTATTCATTGCGAAATGAATCAAGAATTAAGTACCATCGCCTCTCACAACTTTGGTATACTACAAACTGATAATGTAAAATCATTATGTGGTGATGGTATAGAAATCCTAAAAGGTCTTGATACGGTAGATTGGATTTATATCGATCCTTCGAGAAGACATGAGAGCAAGGGAAAAGTATTTTTTCTAGAGGATTGTCTACCCAATGTTCCCGAACATCTTGATTTTTTGCTTTCCAAAAGCACTAATATTCTAATCAAAACATCTCCCTTGCTGGATATCAGCTCTGGAATTAAATCTTTAAAAAACATCAAAGAAATACACGTTGTTGCGGTGGAAAATGAAGTAAAGGAGTTGCTTTGGTTCATCGAGAAAGGCTTTGAAGATGAATTAGAGATTAAGACTATCAATTTGCAGAAAAAAGGAAAGCAAGAATTCGATTTTATATTTTCTAAAGAAAACCGGCTACCTCTTAACTTATCTGAGTCAAAAAAATATTTGTACGAACCTAATGCTGCAATTATGAAAAGTGGTGGTTTTACAAGTGTTTCAAATCATCTTTCTATGCCTAAGCTGCATCGTAATTCTCATTTATATACCTCTGATGAACTTATTACATTTCCGGGAAGACGATTCGAAATCATTGCTTCTTTTCCTTATCAAAAAAAGATCTTAGCCAAAGCTAACATCAATAAGGCAAATATTACTACCAGGAACTTTCAGGAAAGCGTATCTACTCTTCGTAAAAAATTTAAAATCAAAGATGGTGGGCAAGACTATCTATTTTTCACAACAGATTGTAATGATCAAAAAATTGTGTTACAGTGTAAAAAGGTAGATTTATAATCAGGGATTAGTAAACACTTCTGAATGCGAGATATATCCCTCAATGTATTCTTTGAGGTCCTTCCCTGTAATTTTATCGACATTTGCTGAGATAAAATCTCGATCTTCCTCTATATTTTTGTTATACCCTAAGATTTTTGGTGTATTGGATTGGATACTTAATCGTATCATTCGTAGTTCAATATTATCCGGCTCTTTTTGGATCGCTTTATCTATCAGCTTCTTTCCCTTATTAAAATAAGACATCTTAGAAAAAGGGTTCCACCCAAAAGAAGCTTGAAGTGCTAAAGCAGCCCCATGATACCCCTCATAAATAGCTTCTCCGTTCTCGGCAGCCTTTTTAGTCATTTCATAAAACTTTTCAGCATTTTCTTTTGACTGGTTACAAACCTTATATGCATCTCGAATGCTATTTAAACTAACAGCATCACCTGTATTAAAAAAGAGTAAAAAAACGAGGGATATTACTTTTACCATGTTTTAAAATTGAAAGCTTTCTCTTAGAAACGATTGGTTTTATAAGATATTACAAATATGAAAAAAAGGAAGCAAAAAGCTTCCTTTTCTAGAATTTTAAATCATTATTTGATGAGTTTTGCAATACTCTTAAGATCAGAATCTTTTATGTTATAGGATCCATCTTCTTTTAAATAAATGATTTCTCCTGTGGTACTATGAATTACCGATACCATTTTCTTTTGATTAAATTGAGTATGCATCAAGTAATAGAAATCGTCACCGTTAAGAATTTTTTTATTCAAATCCTCATTATCAATCACTTCATACTTGTGCCCATATTTACCAAAAATATCTTCTTCTGTTCTTGTTTTACCCCAAGTAGCTGCAAGCGCATTGTATTTTTTCAGAATCCATTTTGGAGCGTACAAGGTTTGATCCTTTAATTTTTTTAGTTCCTCTTTTTTCTCAATTCCATCTTCGATTACTAAGTTTTCTGAGTTAGAAAGCCTTCTATTAAGTTCTTGAAAATAGTTTTTGATATACCCCATATCAAAATTGTAAAACCCAGGTTCTTCTCCGTATTTTTCATTGATCTTATCCAGACTTCCTATTCTCATTTTTGAGCTAAAGTCCTGTCTGTATTTGATATTTGGAGTAAAAAAGAGCTCCGCCACGTTCAAATAATCATACTTTAATTTTCCTTTTTTGTTCTTTTTGACATTCTCAAAATTAGACGCCATCATAAACTTAAAGACGATATATTCTGCAACGGTTCTGGTCCCTGGTCCCATAATTCCTCCTGTCTTTTGTTTTTGATATCCATTATCTACTAAGCGAATAATTGAATTACTTGGTGATATATATTTTTCTGAATTGTCATCATACGTTTTTTCGTCAATAAATGTGATTTCATTGAATGTCCAAACAGTCGAAATCATTGTTTTAAATTCTTCTGCGTCTAATGATGAAGGTACTACAAAAACGGTATTGGTTTTTTTGATGTTTTCAAACACATCTTTTTTGTGTTTTGAAACATAAAGATTGATAGGAGACTTACTTTTCCCTACATTGACTTGCCCATACGAATGGCTAGCAATAACTATCAATAAAAGTAAAATGGTGTATTTTTTCATCGGTCTAGTTGTTATTTAATATTTGTACTTTACTCATGAGTGTCACAGCAGTACAAAACATTACCACTAGCTTTAGAACTTTTTTCTGAAAATAAATATATACCTGTTAGAAGGGACTTCTATTTAGCAATTGATACTTTAAGCAATAAATTGTTCTTCTTTCCGTCGAAAGCTTCAAAAATCATATCCTTATTGGGTAAAGTAGCTGCTTTGGTCAATTCTATAACATCCAATCTGGAATTTCGAATATCACTTCCGGTCAAAATAGCTTCTTTGGAAACCTCTCCCGTAGCATCATCGATAATGTATGATGTCATATAAATAAATTCTTTTTTACCATCAAAATAACGAGTAGGAGCTTCTTCAAAAGAACGTTTCAGGTTCGTAAAGTCATCGATATAGAACAAATAATGTTTTCCATCATTTTTAAAATTGAGATAAGACATACTTCGTTTGCTTACTGTTCCCAATTGATTTTTGGGTAGTTTATTTACCCATAACAGTTTGTTATCAGAAGACAATTTAAACGCAACGATATCTCGATAGTAATATTTATAAGTTGTTCTCGATCCCGAGGAACTTGAAGTTGTAAACGACTCTACATAACGTTGTTCTCCAAAAATGGTAGTGCTACCATCTGTATTAAAAAAAACATCATTGACTCTTAGATTCTCTAAATCTTTTTTATCGTCTTCCTTTTGTGTTCCTTCATTTATCCTGGCCTCTCTCTCGAATACCCACTTTTGCAGTATCTCATCAGAGATGTTACTCTTTGAAATTGCTCCTATTGCTCCATCATCGGCTAGATTGGCAGTGAACACTCCTTTGACAACGGACTTATCCGTGTTATCCGCATAAAATCCAGTAACCTTTGCATTACCCTGGGGATCAAATTCGATCACTCCATCGGTGATAGAATATCCTGGAATTTTCAACTCTTGCTCTACTATTGGCCCACTATTTTCATTGATGCGATAAACCTCGGTTTTGTATGCCATAGTAAGTTTATCCTTATCATCATTTACTTCACTAAAATAAGAAGCAGTCATATAAAAATTACCATAGTTATCGATTGCAAAATCTTCTCCCTGCATAATTTCTGAAGGATGAGGCATGGTTACTTTGCGCCTCCATAATAAATTAAGTCCATCGCTAAAGACCGTAACACCAACTTTATCTGGTTTATTATCCGGAGTTTTAATTCGGAAGAGCACTAATAACTTTTTTTTATCTGGAGAAGCTTTAAAAACAAATTGATTAATTCTTCCTCCTGCATCGTATCCATAGGTACTTTTAAAACCAAAATCTCTGGCTATACCTTCTTTATCATTTATTAATTGTATCGGTTTTTCTACCACGATACCCGTAGGAGACACTTTCTGACCGTAAGCTCTGTTTCCTTTGGTATAAAAAACTACTGCTTTGTCATTGAGCTGCATTACCGTTTGAAAATCTCCTTTATCCTCGACTACCTGTCTTTTCTTAAGATCTTCTTTAAGGTCTTTTAAAGAAAAACGCTGGATCGTCATGTTCTTCCGTCCCTTTTTTATAGAAACCAGTCGATCTCCAACAGCTATATTATAGGTATTGATACTTTTTATACGTTTGTATTTCTCTCCTGACTTAAACGTAAAATCTTTGAGAAGAACTGGTTTTTGGGCAAATGCAAAACTGCTGGTCAATAAAGCAAAAACCAGAATGTATTTAAAATTCATATGGGTAGTATTTTTTGTTAGGCGTATCATAGCTAAAATAGGTCTATCGTTTACAAATATAAAAAAAGCTTTTTTTGATCACATGATACAAAATGCAGACCATTTTTACTCTTAAGAAAAAACTGATTTTCAACTTTTTAAAAAGACCTACTCATTAAAACGAAAATAATGCAAAAAAAATGTTGCATTGTAGGGACATAAAAGTTACATTTGCATCCGCATTTGGAAATACAAATGCAGAGTTCTTAAAAAGACTTATCAGGAGAGGTGGCAGAGTGGTAATGCAGCAGATTGCTAATCTGTCAACGCGAAAGTGTTGCCGGGGTTCGAGTCCCCGTCTCTCCGCATTTTTCGGGGTGTAGCGTAGCCCGGTTATCGCGCCTGCTTTGGGAGCAGGAGGTCGCAGGTTCGAATCCTGCCACCCCGACAAGAAAAACCCTTTGTTTTGATTATAAAACAAAGGGTTTTCCTGTTTTAATAGGTTAAATGCTATTAGATCGTCATGTAATTACTTTATTCGCCTTTTAGATTCCCAACTATCCTTCTACCATGATAAAAACCAGAATTGATGTATTGTTGAAGTGCGTCTACATTCTCGTCAGTAATTGAACCAGCAGCAACGATCTCTAAGGCATGCTCTGCTATGTTTACCATATCGATTGAAAAAATAGATGCGGTTGAAGGCAATAGCATAGAGATAGCAGATATTCGTTATCCTATCGGAAGAAGTTATCTTAATGATGTGCGAAACGCTATTTTTAAGGAGAATAACAAGGACGTGCCGTAGCAGTTCTTATTTCTCCTTTACAAAACCGTGTATGATTTGCTTAAAAAAGCTCTTAGGGATTTTTTCATCCCCAGGGAATCCAATAGTTACTGTACCACTATCTTCAGGAATATAGTTTGTTTTAAAGAGGTAATCCCAGATACTAAGGCTAATTCCAAAATTTACTCCAAACGCTCCTTTGGGTAATTCATAAGCATGGTGATACAAATGCATTACAGGATTGTTCAAAATATATTTCAAGGGACCCCAGGTGATTTTGATATTAGCATGATTAAAATGACCGATTGCTATGGCTATAAAATGCACAATAAAGGCCTGCTCGGGTTCGAAACCACCGATTAGCATTACTCCCAGCGTTTTTAAGGGTTTATACAGTATGTTTTCCATCCAATGATAACGCAAATGCGCAGCAAAACCCATCTCTTTTACCGAATGATGTATTTTATGAAACCTCCATAAGAATGGAAATTTATGCAATAACACATGGGTAAACCACTGTACAAAATCCAACAGAATAAAGAATATTAAAAGCTGGAGCCACATCGGGAACGTCGAAATATCTAATAACGTAAAGCTTTTTGCAGAAATCCCCACATGTTCAAACCCCACTCCTAGTATCCCATAAAATCCACTAATGGCAATAGCGAAGAGAAAAAAATTGAAATACATATACACTGCGTCCAACCAAAAATCTTTTCTAAAAATCGATTGATGTTTACGCCACGGAAAAGCAATCTCTAATCCCCAAACCAATAAAGAGATTAAGGTAAGTCCCCAAAAGTAATTGAGATACCAAGGCACCTCGAACAAAATAGATTTCCAGGTCCATTGTATATTATTCATAAAAGCCTCGATAAATACGCTGCTGTATTTTTCCATAATCATAGTTCTTTTCGCACTTTTAAAAACATACTCTTTAGATCGTATTCAACTAGGTTGCTTTACATTTTATGCTTAATTTTTGTAAAATAGTCTCCCCGATTCATCAAATTGGATCTAATTCTTTATTAAAAGTACGATTTACCAAGGACTATTTTTGTAACATTGGTCACAAAGTCATTTGTACAAAAAAATATAAGGCTACGTTTTTACCAGATAAATAATTGAAAACAAAATAATTGAAGTATGATTGTTTCATAAAAACATCAAGAAAGAAAAAGGTCAAAAAAAATGTACTAAAAAAATCCTGTATAATCCTTGCAGAAATGGTGATCTGTTGTATATTTGCGTCGCTGAAATCGACAACCAATCATTAAGCAATATAAGTAGGTTTAGTCCTACTACTACATATACAAAATAATGGTCGCGTAGCTCAGCTGGATAGAGCATCTGCCTTCTAAGCAGACGGTCACAGGTTCGAATCCTGTCGCGATCACAAAAAGCCACTCGTTTGAGTGGCTTTTTTGTTTGGTGTCAAGCAATTACCGTTTTAAAAAACTTGAAAAATACAGGTAACGTTTTGATTGATACTTACATATACTAGCACAAACCCTCTTGTCCTTAATATGGGGAAGCCAAAAAATATAAATGATTAAATTACTTTTTTTATAACTCTAAATATGACGAACCCAATTCCATTCGATGCCATTGGGCAGAACATTAGTGTATTACCTAATGCTAAATTAGAAGCCAGTGAATCATTACCCAAAGCTAATTTATATTCTCTTTCGGGGAACTTTGAATTTTTAGGCATTAAAATCGATGGTATTTCCTTGGGTACCGACAAACAAAATATTATTAAAACAATTAGTATTCCAGTTCTTGGTAATTTGGATCGTGATACTTATATATTATTAACTAAGAAATATGGTGAACCCAAAGCACTTTATAAAACTGATAAGGTGAAAGTGGTCTCCGAAAGTATATTCGAAGATGGATTCCAAGTAAAGCGTACGGAAGCTACAATGAAAGAATGTACTTTTGATGAGGAACCTAAACTAATTGTTTGGGATAATGATAAGGGCAAGATAGAATTATCTATGGCCCATAAAGGACAATTATTTCGTGCATATAGAATAACTTTTGGAGATAGAAGCTATTTATATGATTAGATCATAGAAATAACAATCTAAAAGCCCTCAAAATTTGAGGGCTTTTTTAATTCTAGATAATTCTAAAGTTTTGTGAAGTGGGGCTTTCGTTTTTTCGACTATACTTTCAGTAACATTTTTTGAGTTCTTAGGGTAACACTTATGGGTTTGCAAACACTTACAATTAGTTACAAACAATTACAATATCATATATAAGAAATATAGTTACCTTTAGTAACTATATACATACGTTATGCACAAAGAAAAAAGATGAAGAAATTATTTTGGACATTATTAATCATAACCAATATTTCTTTCGCTCAATCGAACGAAAAGTTTTTAATGGACTTTCTACTTGAGGATAAACTCAAATCTGAAAATGCTCTATCAAATTATAATCAATTTGATTTTGACCGTTTATGGACTCAAACTAAAAATTATAATGTTTTAGGTATTATTGGAACTGATCATCAGAGGATAAGAATAAAACTGACTTCTGTTAAAAAAGATTCTAACAATTCAAATAATTATATAGTTTCAGGTAAATCCTTAGTCAAAGGAACAATATGCGATTTTGAGGGGATAATCACTTTAAGGGAAATAAAAGAAGTTGAAAAACTACATTTCGGAGTTGATAACCAATACCAAAACAAAGGAATTAAATCACAAGGAATTCTCATTGCAGATTATGAATTCAAAGAAAATAAAGGTCAAAAACATAGTGGACTTTTTAAAGGTAAACTATACTCCAAATGGTATTTGAACTCTGACGATCAAATGGAATATGACAAAATTCAATCAATAGCAGACGGATATTCCAACAACGCATTTATTGGAATTTGGAAAAGTTACAAAACAGGAAAAGAAAAAATCTGTAATTGGGCTGACTACCGAATCCCAAAAGTAAATCGAGATTTTGATGTAGGAGCTGGTGAATTCTCACCAAGTAAAAAGTATCTTGAAAAAGGTTGGGAGAATTATCGAAAAGCTTGGCTTTATGGTGATGAAAAAGCCAAAAACATTGAACTTGAAAAATGGTGGAATTAAATCGTGTGCATTACATGATATATGTGATCATAGCAGCTAAGTGATTAATTGATAGGTTCGTTTGTATTTGCAGAGTTGCGAAGATTTTATGGCAAGGAAATTATAAAATCGGCACAGAAAATGTCAATGGCACGATAATATTTTGCCTTGCTACGACACAAATATTAAACGTTGTGCGCCATTAAATAAACTATATGAATACGAACTTTGAAATTGAAGAAAATTATGCCGTCCGATTAAACGGAGTCCACATTGACTTGCATAACAACTTTGAATTCAAGGGAATTTCGGGATCAAAAAACGATGTGATTATTGAGTTCATTAAATCGGATTGTGAGTGGATTAACGAAAATGAATTTGAACGGCTAACTTTTGTTCATAAAAATATTTCTTTCAAAAGTTCGGCGGAAGGAGATAATTCTGAATTCCCAGAAGATGAAAATACTCTAAGTACAATTTCATTCTTTCCTAAATCAATGCGTGAAGTGAATGACGGATTTATGGAACATAAAAAGCCGAATAAGGATGACGATATAATTTACCTTTTTGAGAATGGAAAAATGTTTCGATTAAATTGTGAACGGATCCAATTAATTGCGGAAAAATAAAACGATCACATAACAACATATATGTGATCATAGCAGCAAAGTGATCAATCGAACGGTTGTTGTATTTTTGGTCCGGTACAATGCTAGCAAAAGGTAAAAGTTAACAATCACTGCGCGGAGAAATGCAAAAGCAAAGTAACATTTTGCCCTGCTGCGACACATATATTAAACGTTGTGTATAATTATCACGTCTAATAACTAAACTATTCGGATAGTTAATCTTCTGAAAAGGTAGGTTTACTCATTTTAAGTTTTATGAATAAGCTGACTAACATAGTTTTGTATATAAACCGACCAAATAATGAAAAAAATACTATACTTGTTTATAATACTTTTCAGTTATAATCTGTCTTCTCAAGATTTATTGGATTTAGCTTTAGTTGATAAAACAAAGATTATTAACAAAGAAGTTTACAAACCTAATTTAAAAACGGACAAATGGAATATCTATAATTATCTCTATGAGTTAAATGAAAGTAAGCGGATTTTGAATGACTCGATAATCTTAATTGAACTAATTTCAAAAAGTACTACTCAAAACTTGACAGAATGGAAAGTGGACGAACTAAATGAGGTTTATCTGATAAAAAAGAATCAGAAAATTAGTATAAATGCTGCTCTGGAATCTATTAAACCGAAATCTAAAGAACAGGAAAGAGAGCTAAAAAGAAAAATCAGACAGTATAATAATAATCCAAGTAAATGGAGAGGTTGGCCATTATCAATATCTCGACCTGTTTTTTCTGACGATAATAAATACAGTGTTATTAGTTTTAAATTCGGTAATAATGGAGGCTACTCCAGCCTATATCAAAACTTGAATGAAAAATGGAAATTGATTGGGATTTTTGATCGATTTGCCTATTAAAAAACTATACACAACAATTTGTATATTGTATATGCCACCTTCGGCAGGCTAAAGCAACATACAAAGAACGTTGTGCGTCATTAAAACCAAAATTATGGGAAGATGGATGAGAGCTTTAAATAAAAAAGAGGAAGTTGTTTCTGAGATGGCTCCTAATTTTCTAATTTATTGTTCTAGACATTTACCTAAAAACATAAAAGATGAGTTCCCAATACTCTTGAATTTAGACCTTAATTTGGACAAATGGACAGACGAATTACAATCGTATAAACAAGATAAAATATCTGAACTGAGAAACGAAATTGAAAGAGTCCGCAGAATACTGAACAAAGAAGAGTTTTCTCCAAAAGTTGACTCGGAAAAGATTTTAAAGTTTTGGACGACCGATGATTATACTTTAAAAGACATAAATAATGATATAGATAATTTAAAATCTTTCTTCAAAGAGTCAATAGAACAAGATTTAGAAGTGAAAATTTATTTGTAAATCAATGGAACAAGGTTTCATAAAAATCATTGAGTGTTTTAATATCACCGGAATTGGACTTTTAACAGAGTTACAACATTCCGAAAATGGAATCGCACCAAACACTCAAATATTTGATCCTATAACAAACGAAACTTGGATAGTTAAGAAAAGAGTGCATCATGGAATATTAATATTGGACAGATCCGAGAAATACTTTGACTGTGAAACGGAATCAATGCATGTGGATAGTGTTTTTAAAAATCTAAAAGACCGAGAAATTGCAGTTGAAAAAGAATTGAACAAAAGAAAAAATGGAATATATTCCTACTTGATTAAACCTGAGAAGAAAAAACAGAAAATAAAACCTGAAATAGGTGCGGAATTAAAAATAAAATGACAACATAACGTTGCGTGTATTATTGAAAAAGCTTATTTACTCAACCAGAAACATAGTTTACTCAATACGATTATTATGATTAACAAAATCAAATTAGTTTTGAGGAATTAAAATTCACCAAATGATCAGATATATAATTTTAATACTAGTTTTTACACCAATTTTTGGACTTTCACAAGAAATAGACTTTTCTAAAATTCCACAAATTCAAACCAAAGCCACTTATACTACTGAGGTTACCCCGGATAAGATAACACTGTCCATCTTGCTAAAAGAAAGTAATTCAAAAGGTAAAATTTCAGTAGAGGAATTGGAAAAACGACTAGAAACAGTCTTAAAATCTAATAATATAGATACGAAAACCCAGCTAAGACTTGTAACTCTTTCAAGTAATTTTAGAGATTTTTTCTTAAAAAAGACTGATGTTTATAAGACTAAGAGTTATGAATTGGAAATAAATGATGCAAAACTAGCAGGAAAGGTACTTAGAGACTTAGAGTCGCAAAAGATATCAAATGTAAATCTCTTAAAAACGGAATACACTAAGTTAGAGGAACTGAAAATTGAACTCAAATCAAAAGCTGTTTTAAAAGCAAAAAAACAAGCTGAACAAATGGCAAAAGCTCTAAATCAAAACTTAGGAAAAGCAATTTTTGTATCCGACTTGGAGACCAACATTACAGGTCTTCTTCAAGGTCGAGTAGCTGGTTTGAATATTAGAGGTTTAAATTCAGTACGAAAAGCGGAATATGAATTAAGAGAGGATTTGGAAGTCGAATTTGATAACATAAGGGTTGACGCATTTGTTACGGTATATTTTAAACTAGAATAAAAACAACACACAACAATTTGCATATTGCCTATGCTCCCTTCGGCAGGCAAAAGCAGCATACAAGGAACGTTGTGCTTAATAAATATGGAACTCTATTGGAAAGATAAATATGATGACAAAGGTAACTGGGCTTATTTAGAGTTTCAAGTAAATTCTACAGATAAACCTCAAATACTTCTTAAGTCAGGAATGAACAAAAAATTTAGACTTGAGAATTCACAGGATGTCCTATTTTGGGGGAAAGTAGAATCTGAATGGTATGGAGCTTGGTTTTTAAGAAATGAGAATGATTGGGAGACAAACAAAATGATAATCCCTCCTATCAACTCAAATGAAATTGAATCAAAAAAAATTAATAATGTCTCTGAAAAGTTTAGCCAGTGGAGTAAATATTTTGCTCTAAATTTAGAACAGAGTAACAATAGTCTACTTTTTAAAGAAAAGTGGAGACTTAGTATTGCAAATTCAGATATTCAATACACCAAATCTATTCCTGAATGGAAAATACTTAAACCTGAAAACACTTTTAACTATCAAAACCCATACTGGATTGACTGGGGAGGAACAGGAGGAATTGGAGAGCTTTTAGCTTTAAAAAAGAAACCAAATGAAAACAATGGAAGGGTTAAGTGGTATCGAAAGCTTGTAAAACAAGATAAGTGCCCTCCTATTCTGGCTTGGTTTGTCAATTCATTAGATGCTTATATCATACTTGATGGTCATTGCAGACTTAAGGCATTTATCGACGAAGAAGTAAAACCAGAAATACTTGTTTTGGCAACACTAAGAGAAATTGAAGACAAACCCAACCTTCAAAAACAAATGAATATCAAGCAAGCTATGTCGGATAAGAGTAATAAAATACCTATAGATAAAGTTAATAAGTTACTAGTTAAAGCATATGATGATAGACCAATATCAGTTACTTATACAAAAAGTAAAGGATCTTACAATTTTTCTGAAAGCTGGGACAAACAAGTAATTCTTTTTTATAATAAGCCTGATGTAGATCTCGAAGAATTAGATGCTATGCTTTCCGAATAAAAAAAGCACAACTCAAAAGAAATTTATGAAAAGAAAATCAATTGGTTGGTCACAAATAATTGCTGGTTTTATCATCTTTCTTGGAGTATTCAGCATTTGGGATCAATATACTAGTGGAATACCTATTTCCCCATCTTATTATATAATGATCCTTGGCGGAACCATATTCATTTTACTTCGATGTAAAAAATCAGACTAATTCTATCCAACAATCCCGATTTAAATGTTCTGGAACTTGGTGCTATTCATCGTTCCTACCTTCTCGTTTAATCTTCGTTTTATAAAAGTGCTTATAAAGTTCTTTTATCTTCTCCATCAAAAAAAACAACTATCTGAAAATCAACTTCCAAAACTAAGTTTTTATCATTTTTAAATATTTAATTATTGTTTTTCAATAATTTTTTATAGATTAGCAATAACAAAATATTATTTATAATGGGTAGTACATCAAAAAAAACGGATACAGGAATTCAGGCTTTTAACACCATATACATTATCGGAATTATTTTCGTTATTGGTAAACTAATCGATGATTTGCAATGGACTTTTCAATTGATAAAAAAATGGAGCTTACCCGAAGAGCCTTTTTTCTCTAAAGTCAATATCGCCAACAGTGACGTACAGATTTCGATAACAGCATATCTTATTTTTGCTATCGCCTATATTCTGGTTTTTGGGTTTATCATCTTGGGGCTCTATCAACTTAATAACACCACAAAACTATTGGCAGAAAGAAAAATTTTTCAACAAGAAGTGGGCTCAGCATTTAAAAAATCCGGAAAATCATTTCTCGCTTTTGCATTTGGTACATTACTTATTGATATCGCGTTTCTAGCCTGGGCAAAAACTTCAAGTCGGGTAATGGATCTTTTATCAACAGAACTATTAGTGTTTCTAATTTTGGGGTATTTTATGTTCTTTTTGGCTGATGTATTTAAAAAAGGAATTTCACTACAAGAAGAAAACGAATTAACTATATAATTATGGCGATAATAGTTAACCTAGATGTGATGCTTGCAAAACGAAAAATGCAATCAAAAGAACTGGTAAAAATACTGGGAATCACCCCTGCAAATCTTTCTATATTAAAAACGGGTAAGGCCAAAGCAATTCGATTTACAACCCTAGAGGCTATTTGTAAAGCATTAGATTGCCAACCTGGGGATATTTTAGAATATGTAGAAGACTAAACCCACTCAATAAGTAACATTGAAATCATTGTAATTTCGCTACTTTAGTACTCATTTTGAAAGCACTATAGCACTATTTAAAAAAGCAAAAACAAATACGCCTCATCAGGCTTAAACCAACGATAAAAAAGATTATTCTGAATGCAAGTAAACAAAGAGATCAAAATAGGAATTATAACAGTAAGTGATAGAGCTAGTGCAGGTGTGTACGAAGATCTAAGCGGAAAAGCTATCATACACACCCTTAATGAATACCTGAATTCGGATTGGACTGAAGTATATGAGGTCATTCCCGATGAGCAAGAAGTAATTGAACAAACCATCATTGATATGGTTGATCAGCAAAATTGTTGTCTGGTGGTGACCACAGGAGGTACAGGTCCCGCTAAAAGGGACGTTACACCAGAAGCTACCGAAGCTGTGTGTGATCGCATGATGCCGGGATTTGGTGAACTAATGAGAGCCGAATCTTTAAAATATGTTCCTACTGCAATTCTATCTCGACAAACGGCAGGCCTTAGAGGAGGAAGTTTAATCATCAATCTACCCGGAAAGCCCAAATCGATACGAGAATGTTTGGATGCCGTTTTTCCCGCGGTCCCCTACTGTATAGATCTTATGGATGGGCCTTTTCTGGAATGTGATGAAACTGTTATACAACCTTTTAGGCCTAAGAAAAAATAAATCTACCGCTAGTTAGATTTTTAAGGACATTCGAAAATCAATTTGCTTATGCTCCTAATTTGAAGCGATTATCATAAACCTCCTTAAATCGTAGTAACATTTATAACGTACAGGACACTTAGTTATATCACATAACTAAGAAAATCATGAACAAACTACTTGTATTCGGGACATTACTATCAATTAACATAGGGCTAAACGCACAACAAAATCAAATTGGAACGACTGGAAATGTGGGGATTGGCACTACTAGTCCCAGTGCAATTTTGGATGTTGAAAAAAATCATAACGGAACTACTTTTATTGAAGTAAGTAATAGTAGTGAAGGAAATTTGGCCAGAAGAGGAACTTCTATTGGTAACGGACTACCGGGTAACTCTGTATACTTACTTTCTACATCCTCAAATTACAATCAGGTAAGTACCTGGGCAAGGGCCGGT
>NZ_JBSWWU010000015.1:0-101959 GCF_056160245.1 Aquimarina sp. AWH4_224
TTGCTCCAGTAGCACCCGTAGGTCCTTGCGCTCCGGTTGCTCCAGTAGCACCTGTCGGTCCTTGTGCTCCGGTTGCTCCAGTAGCACCTGTCGGTCCTTGTGCTCCGGTTGCTCCAGTCGCACCTGTCGGCCCTTGTGCACCGGTTGCTCCAGTAGCACCCGTAGGTCCTTGCGCTCCGGTTGCTCCAGTAGCACCCGTAGGTCCTTGTGCACCAGTAGCTCCAGTCGCACCTGTCGGTCCTTGTGCACCGGTTGCTCCAGTGGCACCTGTCGGTCCTTGTGCACCAGTAGCACCTGTATTACCTGTTGGTCCTTGTGCTCCAGTGGCACCTGTATTACCTGTTGGTCCTTGTGCTCCGGTTGCTCCGGTAGCACCCGTAGGTCCTTGTGCTCCTGTTGCTCCAGTCGCACCTGTCGGTCCTTGTGCACCAGTGGCACCTGTATTTCCTGTTGGTCCTTGAGGACCTGTTGGACCTGTAGCACCAAATGTAGTTTGTGTTCCGTCTTCTGCGGTATATGTAAAAGTCCCGTCTGGGTTGGACGTTAATGTCGAGATTGTTTCTGTGAAAGAACCTCCTCCGTTGGATAAGGTAATCGTATTACCACTTTGACTTAAGATTTGTATTTCGTTGGTTGGATCAGCATCTGAATCATTAATTAAGGAAGAAAGATTAACTGCCCCACCATTTTCTAAAGTCAAGATGTTAGTGGTCGAATCGAAACTTAATTGTTGATCATCATTGCCTGTACAAAGGCTGCTCCAGCTATTATTGTTAAACTGGTAGATACAGTTATTATCTGTGTTGTATACTAAAGCTCCATTGAGAGGAGTGATTGCATTCATCTCAGTATTAGTAACTCTGGTCAGAACTAATGCTCTGTTAGAACTTTCTAATTCCATCAAAGAACTTGGGTCTATCAAATTGGGGTTATCACCAACTTTGACTTGTGCCTGGGAGGTAGCTAGAGATAGAAATA
Source organism: Aquimarina sp. AWH4_224 (assembly GCF_056160245.1). Lineage (NCBI taxonomy): Bacteria > Pseudomonadati > Bacteroidota > Flavobacteriia > Flavobacteriales > Flavobacteriaceae > Aquimarina > Aquimarina sp. AWH4_224. Next base: position 979 of record NZ_JBSWWU010000015.1, read on the forward strand.
AGATGATAAAGAGTAGTTTTATCCTCATATTCATAGTTTATTTGCGGCTTACATTATAATTTAATGAATGGGCCATTACACTTGACGAATGCTTAGTAGGTTAACGTTAATTTCAATTCTTAAATATAAATTGTTAAAGCAATTAAAATCGATTTAACAAAGCAAATATACAATTTTTTCGATAAAATACAATTTTAGTCGATTAAATACGTTAATTCGTCGAATGGATGCGGTGGTTAGTCGCAATTAACTTTCTCTTCTTGTTAAAATTTTAGGAGTTCTAAAGAAATAAGAGATTAAGTTTTTTATTTTATTTAATTCTAATATATTTGCCATCACAAAAGGCGGGAGTAGCTCAGTTGGTAGAGCGTCAGCCTTCCAAGCTGAATGTCGCCGGTTCGAACCCGGTCTCCCGCTCTAGAGCTTCATCTTTATTGATGGAGCTTTTTTTATTTTGTATCTGATCCCTTGTAAATTATTCGGAGTGCTATCTGCCATACTTCCTAGTCCTTAAAAACAATCAACTTTGATGCTAGTATTCTAAAGGGCATTAAAAGAATAACTGTAAGTGCCGTAGCAACTAAATAATGGGTATTTAAATTTAATGCTATGTTGTAAAAGATATTGGCACAGGTATAAAAGAAAAGGATAAAACAAACAAAACGGAATAATTTTTTCTTGTTATGTTTGGTCTTAAATAAATATCTTAACTGAACCATGTATAGGAAGATATAATTGATTCCGTATACTATTATAAAGGATAAGGTTTGATTTACTTCTAACAAGTTTACCATAAATATTAGTCCCAAAAAAACAAATCCATAGCTCAATAGACTGATGAGGATATATCTAAAAGTCAAAGCTTTATTTTCTTCACTGAGTAATTTTTGGAACTTAAACATTTCTTGTAAATTGTTTACAAACCTGTTGGTGGTTCTTTTTCGGCTAAAACTATGGTCCAAGGGATAGGGGATTCGACAGCGATTACCTTTCCGAATTTTTTTTCAATAAGTTTTATGATAGATTTTTTTGACCAGTGATTTAAATGTCCTGGTGTATTGCCGAAGTCCTTTACATATTTCAATCTACACATATTTAAAAATCGCCATAAAGGTTCTCTTGGCACACCCAAGATCAAGTATTTTTGGGATACTCTTTTTATTTCATCTAAGGCAGTTTCAGGATAGTCGAGATGTTCTAATACTTCAAGTAAAAAGATTAATTCTACACTGGAATTATCATATTGAAGTTCGTAAACACTTTCTTGAAAAATATTTAAATCAGGATTATTTCTTTTTGCAACACCAACCAAATTTCCAACATATTCTGAAGCTGTTAAATTGGAAACGAATTGATGAAGCTCGATAGTAGATCTTCCTTCTCCGCAACCAATCTCATGAGCAGATTTAATTTCTGGTATTTTTTTTAATAATTTTTCTACAGATTTGAAATAACTATTTACCAGATATTTTGCAATGAAGCCTTCGTTCTCGTATTTGCCCGAGAAGTCTTCAGTTTCTGGAGTGGCTTTTAATTTGGAGTGGTCTATTTTTTTCAAAACTAGTCTTTTTTGAAATCTGTTTTTGATTGCATTTGATCAAAGATAATTATTTGAAAAATTATTTTGACAAGCGCTCATTGTCCTGAATATCCATCCACATTGCGAACAAAAAGGACTGAAAACCAGAAATAGTTAGAAAAATAAAAATAATCAGGTAGTCTGTTGGAGTCTTTACATTAGGGGTGAAAAAATTATACAACAAGTGGTAAAGGAAATAAGAGTTTATAATTCCTATGAGAATAGCTACCCAATACAAGACGAATAAAGGATGAAAACTTCTGTAGAGATATTTTATGGTTAATCTTTTAAAAAAGCATCGAATTAATAGGAACAGAATGGGAAATGTAACCTTGATGACGCTTAATTTAGATTGTTCTCCAACACCGTAAACAGGTTTTATTTTAACTTCTCTTATGGTACAGAAGGCAATATTAAGTTTTACGAGTACATCGTTTGGCATACCATACCTTTTGTAGATCTTATATAAAGGGATGGAGTTTAATGCATTATTTGACATTGCTGTATATCCACTTTGTGTATCAGAAATCCCCCAGTAACCAGAAACTATTTTTGTAAGAATACTCAATATAGAATTTCCGAAGAAACGTATTCTTGGAATAATCACCCATGCACTTTTATGAATTAATCGATTTCCTTTTACGTAGTCAATGTCTTCGTAAACAACAGGATTACAAATGGACTCTAGTTCATTAGGATCCATTTGACCGTCACCATTCATTACCACAGCACAATCAATATCATGATCTTTACACCATTTATATCCGGTTGCAACCGAAGCTCCTACACCACCATTTTTTAAGTGTTTGATCAAAATGATTTTGTCATTGTCGGGATCTTTGTTGACAATTTCGATAGGAGTAAACTTTTTTACTTCCTCTATGTTTTTTTGATGTACCTCTATATCTGCTTGATTATAGATCGTAGGGGTAATATTCTTTTTGAGATTTGAAGATATTTTAAGAGTTGAGGTATTGTCTCCTTTTAGATATTCCGTAACAACCTCTACGGTATTGTCTTTGGATACATCATCAATGACTATGATACGATCTACGAAATCGGGTAAACTATCAATGACCATAGCTATTTGTGTGCCTTCATTATAGCAAGGAATTACAATAGCGATTGTTTTGTTGTTTAACATTGTCTACTTTTTAATTAAGTGTCAATTTAAGTTGTCTGAAGCCCATTTAAGGTTATTCTTAGCTAATTGGTAATTTGGAGCGATATCTAAAGATTTCTTGCAGGCTTCAAATGCAAGCTTCCATTGTTTCATTTGGTTATGCGCCGAACAGATATTGTTATATGCAAAAGCATTATTTGAATCTATTTCTAGAATATTTCTACACACGGAAATAACCGATTGATATTCCCCTAAATTATAATATTTTAAACTTAATTCTAGTAATTTATTAATATCAGCGTTATGTATTGCCTTTTTTCGATCTGCCTCAATTTCTTGTTTTAATAGGGTGATTTTTGAAGATGTATTTTTTAATAAGCTTTTCGATTGGACATGATTAGGGCTTTTTTTTAAGGCTTGATTTAAGTATTTTTTTGCCTCTACATGTTTATTTCTTTCATATAAATATCTTCCATAAAAATATTCTGGAGTAGGAGAAGATGAATTTAGGTTAATGGCATATTCAAAATGTTCTTTTGCTTTTTGATGGTTGTTTTGAGCGCCATACAAAATACCCATATTAACATGTAGAACATAGTAGTTAGGTTGTATTTGATACGCTTTATTATAGTAATCAAGTGCAAGGTCGTAATTTCCTTTCTCCATCTGACTTAATCCGTAATTCATCAATCCTCGGCCATTTTTTGGGCTTTTAATGGTAACATCTTTCCATAAGGATTCTGTAGACCCCCAGACCTTATTTCTTTGAATGGTTCCATAAGCATGAGCACTAATTACTACCAGAAATAAACCTATGAGAATAGATGCTTTCTTTTTGTTCTGGATCAGCTTATATTTTTCGAATATTGTTAGAAGAGCCCATGGGATAGCTATGAATAAACCTATAAAAGGAAAAAAAGTGCGATGATCGTTGGCGATTTGAAAAAGAGGATTTAATGTAGTAGGTAATGAAGCAATAAAAAACCACGAGATTCCAAAAGAAATAGGTCTTAATTTCTTTTGAAAGGAAGTTTTTATCATGACTGAAACCATTATAAGAATTACAATAAGTCCAGATAAAATACGAAAATCATACCATGGTTTGATGATAGCAACATCGGGATCGGCACTTAAATTAATGGGTAAAATGAAGTTTCCTAGATAATGCAGAGTAACAAAAAACTGGGTGCTAATATATTCAAATCTAGTAATTGTGTAATTTGTAGATACTGTGGCCTCTGGTGTTAGATAGTACTGATTGAATATGAATAAGGAAGTTAAAACTATCGCAGTAGGCGCTACTTTTTTTGAAAATTTAATTAACTTTTTTTTAGTATCTGTTTTGAAATTAGTTAGCAGTGAATGTTCTTCAAATAGTAATATATACATAAATAATATAGGTAAAAACATTACCCCTGTTTGTTTTGTCCATACTCCAATTATGGCAGTTATTAGATACAAATGCCATTTTTTTCCGAAAGGATGTATATATAAAAGTAAAGACATAACTACACAAAGCGTGGAAAAAGAATCAGACCGTGCGCATATATAATTGATGGTTTCTGCATTTGTAGTATGAACGGCAAACCATGCTGTAGACAATAAAGCAGTTATGATTATCCCTTTGTTCGAGGATTCAGAGAGCTTATAAATCTTTTTGATGAGAATGAATACGAGAATAATGAGAACCAAAAACCAAAAAAATATGTGATAGTGAAAAAACTCAGGATTTAAACCACCTCCAAACTTATAGTCCAAAGCATTCATCAATGTTATCATAGGGCGATAAGATCGATTTGCGGGTAAGGAACTAAAAGTGTCGGCGTTGGTAAAGAATTCTGTCCAATTGTCTAAACTCTGAATGGACTCATTTTCGGTAATTGTATGAAAATCATCAAAGAAAAAAGGATTGTCAAAGTGATTTAAATAAACAACAAAAGTCACAATAAGTATTGTAGATAAAGCTACCGTTTGAAAAGTTCGGTTAGTGAAGTTGTTAAACATATACTTTTAAATTGTAAGCGTAATCCTTAATAAATATTGACTGCAATAATTACCAAAAATTATTTGATGTTAGAGTTAGCTCAAGTGAGAAATACTTTTATAGAAGCTAAATATAAGAGTTTTTATGATTTCGTTATGATTTTGAAAGTTCCTTTCTTCTCGGGTTAGTGTATAATCACAAATGGTAGAGAAGGATATATTCATAGTTTTTAGGAATATTTTGTTTATTTAAAAAATAGACAAACCCGTAAGCGTAGTTAGCCTTTCCAAAGCAAACATACCCAATTCAGAGTTGCCTTTGGGATTAAGAGGAGGGCTCCATACGGTTACGGTATATTGCCCAGGGTGTACAGCGGTTATTCCACCTCCAACACCACTTTTACCCGGTAACCCTACTCTAAAAGTAAATTCTCCAGCTTCATCATAGAATCCACAGGTTTGCATGATAGCATTAATTCGTTTTACCTTTTGAGGTGACAGGATTTGTTGTTCATCAGATATTTTTCTACCTTGATTGGCATACATCATAAAAGCCGTAGACAATTCTTTGCAAGACATTTCAACTGCACATTGAAAAATATAAAAGTCCAACACTGTTTCGATATCATTTTTGATATTTCCAAAGGACTTCATTAGGTTCAATAGGGCTGCGTTCCTGTGGCTATACTTTTTTTCAGAATAGAATACTTCTTTATTGATATCTATAGTTGTATTGTTTGTTATGTTATGAATAAAATTGAGGAAGTCTTTTTTAGGATTCTTCAAAAGTGAAATTAGAATATCTGAAATGACCAAGGCGCCCGCGTTGATAAATGGATTTCTGGGAATACCCTGTTCATACTCCAATTGAACAAGAGAATTAAACGGATCCCCAGAGGGCTCGACATCTACACGTTCAAACAAACTATCATCGGTTAATGACATTGCCAGCGTAAGTGCAAAAACCTTTGAGATACTTTGGATAGAAAATCGTTCCTGAGAATTACCAAAATGATAATGCCCGGAGTTGATGCAATACAAATTCATTCCAAATTTATCAGGACTCACTTTTGCAAGTTCAGGAATATAAGAAGCAACAGTACCTGTACTTTTTTTTAAGTTGAGTTCTTCTTGTATTTGATTTAGTATAGCCTGATAATTCATTATTGAGAATTAGTTAAGGTGACTTAGGGAGCTTCCTGGATCAATTTCATAAGGAGTTTTATCCTTTTCAAAAATACGAGCCGTTAGATTTCCTCCCAGTGTAATTTTATCTCCATCTACTTTTAACCAACTTCCTTCTCTTAAACCAACAACTGGTTGTGTATTGAGGTTGTGAAATTCTTTGATACGAGTCTCACGTGTTTCTCCTTTATGAGTAGAGTTGGGGTCCGGATCCAAATAGTGTGGATTAATGTTAAAAGGTACTATTCCCAAAGTTTTTAAACTTGGAGGGTGAACAATCGGCATATCATTGGTGGTTTGCATTGTTAAACCACAAATATTACTTCCTGCACTAGTTCCTAAATAAGGTGTGCCGGACATGACTGCATCTCTAATTAGTGGAATACATTCGTTACGATACAATTGATCTACCAACAAAAATGTATTTCCTCCACCTGTATAAATACCTTGTACATTTTTAAAAGCTTCTTGCGCATCAGAAAACATATGAATGCTAACAATACGTTTATTTATTTTCTTGAAAATATTATTAATACCAATGGTATATTCATCATGGGAGATACCTCCGGGACGAGCATATGGAATGAAAAGAACTTCGTCTCGGCCTTGGTACAATTCTTCTAATGTGTCTAGCAAATATTCTAATGGTTGGCTACCGTGCAGGGCAGAGGTACTAGCGATAATACAATTTGTCATTAGTTTTTCTTATAGGTGGTTTAACTTTTTCTTATAGAGAAATACCGAGGTAAGATAAAAAAATGTAGTATCTTTTTGAAGAAAATTAACCCTGTTTACAATGAAAGTGAAATTAGCCATCCTATTTATCTGTTTAGTAGTTACTCAATCTATTGCGCAAATTACTTCAAGAGTGATGATTGAAGGTAAAATCAGTGCTCCAATCGGTGATGATGTCGAAGGTGTAGTAATATATAATCGTAGTTCTAATAAAGGAACGATTACCAACCAAAAAGGAGAATTTAAAATCAATGCTGGTATTAATGACAAAATAGAGATTGTGGCAATGCAATATCAACACTTTTTAGTATTGATAGACAAAGGAGTAGTCGACAGTAAGAGGTTGAATGTTTTTCTGAATGAATCTGTCAATCAATTAGAAGAAGTAGTCGTTACTCCTTATGATCTATTGGGTAATGTATCTGTAGATGTCAAAAAAATTGGTTTTAGTGAAAGTGGAATAGGAGAGGTTGCTAAAGAAACTTCGACAAGAATTAATGACACTGACTATGATTTTAGACCAGATGAAGTGAGTGCATTAGAAAATAAAGTGTTTTTAGAAGATAGAATGATTAACGGTTTAAACTTTGTCAATCTTTTTAAGTTAGTTTATAATGATAAAGATAATTCAAAGAATAAAAAGAAACCCAAAGATATTGATGTGAAGATGAGAGATATGTACAATGACGATTTCTTCAGAAACTTTTTGGCTCTTGAGATGGATCAGATCAATGACTTTATCTTCTTTGCCGAAGATAATGGGTTGGATAATGCATATTTCGAAACCGGTAAAGAACTGGATCTTCTTCAGTTTTTGGTATATCAAAGTAAATTATACCGTCAGCGACAATAGTTTTGTAACGAACGGATTCAAGTAACGTCTTTTACGTAGCGCTTAGTGGATATTGCACTGGGGCTCTATTTCGTAATTGATGAAAAAAACTATTACTCTTTTTATGCTACTTGTGTTGTCTATTGGTTTTGGGTATGCGCAAATGCTTAAGGGTAAGGTGGTAGCAGATTCAATACAAGGGTATGCGATAAACATTGTTAACTATACAAACTTGAAAGGAACAACCAATGACGAGAATGGTTTTTTCAATATTCCTGCAAACGTTGGTGACTCTGTTGTCTTTTCTTCGGTTCAATACAAAGTAGTTACCCTAAAAGTCAGTAAAGAGGATCTTGATAATGAAAATTTAGAAATTGTTCTATCTGCCAAAGTTCAATTACTTGATCGTGTAAAAGTAAGTAATATTGAGCTGTCTGGATATCTTACTGATGATGTGGGTAAGGTAGAATTGTTACCTTATGTAGATAATAAAATTTTAGGGCTTCCTTTTAGTGATAAACCACAACCTACACAAATAGAACGAAGGATTTATACTGCAAAATCAGGGATTTTGGAAAGGCCTATCAATTATTTGAATGGTACTCTCAAAAAATTAAAAAGAATTAAGGCGCTTCAAGATCTAGATAAGGTAGTACATCAGGGTGAGACCTCTTTTGACACTTCTTTTTTTGTGATCGCTCTGGAGATTCCTGAGGAGTTAGTTACTGATTTTATTTATTATTGCGCAGAGGACGATTACTTCAAAGATTTGTTGGCAAATTCAAAAAAGTTGAGCCTGATGGATTTTTTTAAAGGTAAAGCAGTATTATATCGAGAACACAAAGAGCTGGATTAATTATTTTAAGTACATTTAACCCTTTATAATTTTTTATAAATATGAAAAAGAGCTTAAGTCTTGTGTTCTGTGTTATGGTGATTGCTTTGAGTTCGTTCGTTGCTCATAAGTTTTATGTCAGTGTTACACAAGTCGAATATAATAAAGAACAACAATCACTTCAGATTATTACCAGAGTTTTTATCGATGATATCGAAGAAGTACTTCGACAGCGATATGATGCAAAAATTCAACTAGAGCCAAATGCAGAAAGTCCAAATGTCGATGAATATTTGGAGAAATACTTCGATCAAAAAATCACTTTTATCATTAATGGAGAAGAAAAGCCTTTCGTATTTTTAGGAAAAGAATATGAAGATGATCTGATCCTCTTATATCTGGAAATAGAAAATATAAATAGTTTAGAAACTTTTGAAATATCCAATCAAGTATTAATGGATCTTTTTGAAGAACAACAAAATATTATTCATGTTAAAAATGAAAACATCCGTAAGAGCCTTATCCTAGAAAAAAGAAGGGATACAGGGATGTTAAAATTTAGTGAATAAATCTTTAAGCTTTTAAAAAACAACTATTTTGCAAATCATTTCAATTAACTCAAATTCATTCCAATGAAAAAGATTCTTTTACTTCTTTTGGGGGCTATGATGGTATCTGGGGCCTATGCACAAGACCAAGGGAACGATAGAGGTGCGCGAAGATTAGGGCACACAAATCAAAACAAGTTCAAACAAATGTATGAGGAGTTTGCAACTCCTAATATGTACCGTACAGCTTCTGGTGCACCGGGAGCAGCTTATTATCAGCAGCAAGCAGATTACAAAATGGATATCGAGCTTGATGATAAGAACAAAAAAATAACGGGTAAAGAAACGATTACATATACCAATAATTCACCAGATGATTTAGAGTTTTTATGGGTGCAATTGGATCAAAATATGAGAGCAAAAGATTCTAAAACTCCATTAATACAACCGGATGGAGTGGCAGGAGCAGAACAGCCTGGAACTTTTGCGGCAAAATACCTTGGAGCTCCTTTTGATGGAGGATTTAATATTACTGCAGTAAAAGATGCTAATGGTAGTCCTCTACAGTATACCATCAACGCTACGATGATGCGTGTAGAAATGCCAAAAGATCTTAAGTCTGGAGAGAAATTTGTATTTTCTATCGATTGGTGGTATAACATCAATAACCATGTCCTCAAAAGAGGAAGGTCTGGATATGAAGAGTTTGCAGATGGAAACAGAGCCTATGTAATCGCTCAGTTCTATCCTCGTATGGCAGTTTACAATGATGTAGAAGGATGGCAAAATCACCAGTTTTGGGGAAGAGGAGAGTTTGCATTACCTTTTGGAAACTTTGATGTGAATATTACTGTGCCTTCAGACCATATTTTGGATGCTACAGGAAAATTAACGAATAGAAAAGAGGTTTTCAGTAAGGAAATGATGAGTCGTTATGAAAAGGCTAAGAAATCCTATGATAAACCGGTAATTATTGTAAGCCAGAAAGAAGCTGAAGCAAAGGAAAAATCATTTGCCAGTGATAAAAAAACTTGGAGATTTAGTGCTAAAAATGTTCGGGATTTTGGATTTGCTAGTTCTAGAAGATTTATATGGGATATGATGGCTGTTAAGGTTGGAGGTAAAGACGTAATGGCTGTTTCTATGTATCCAAAAGAAGGAAATCCACTTTGGGAAGACTGGTCTACAAAAGTTGTAGCGAGTACTTTAAAGTCTTACAGTCGAATGACTTTTGATTATCCATATCACAAAGCCATTTCTGTGCATGCAAAAAATCAAGGTATGGAATACCCTATGATTTGCTGGAACTACGGAAGACCAAATCCTGATGGTACCTACAGCGATCGAGTTAAATATGGAATGATGAGTGTGATTATACACGAAGTTGGACATAACTTCTTCCCGATGATTGTGAATAGCGATGAGCGTCAGTGGACATGGATGGACGAAGGATTAAATACCTTTGTGCAGTACGTAGCAGAACAGGATTTTGCAGAATGGTATCCAGAAGCTGTAGCACCACTCAAAAAATATCCTTCAAGAAGAGGTCCTGCACAAAAAATCATTCCTTATATGAGTGGAAACCAGGATTTCTTATCTCCAATTATGACACAATCTAACAATATCCATCAATTTGGGCCTAATGCATATGCAAAGCCTGCAACTGGTTTGAATATATTGAGAGAAACGGTTATGGGAAGAGAGCTTTTTGATTACTCTTTCAGAACATATTCTCAAAGATGGATGTTCAAACACCCAACTCCAGAAGACTTTTTCAGAACAATGGAAGATGCTTCTGCTGTAGATTTAGACTGGTTTTGGAGAGGATGGTTCTACACTACCGATTATACAGATATTGGAGTGGGAGAGGTGAAGAAGTTTGTAGTGTCCAAAGAAGCTACACAACAAGCTAAAGACTTTGCAGCTGCTCGTGGAGTTAGAGTTGAAGATTTTGGGCCATTAGTATTTATGGTAGAAGAAGGTAGTGACGAATACAATACAATTAAGAGTAATGGAAACATTATTGATAATGCGAAGACCTTGAAAGAATATGTAATGGATAACTTCTCTGTAGGAGAAAGAGAGAAATTGAAAGAGCCTAAATATTTCTATGAGGTTACTTTTGAAAAGCCAGGAGGTTTAGTAATGCCATTAATTGTAGAATATACTTATGAGGATGGTACTTCTGAAACGATTACTTATCCAGCAGAAATCTGGAGAAAAAATGACACAAGAGTAAAACGTGCTATAGCTTCAGAAAAGAGTATTACCAAAATAGTGGTAGATCCAAATTTTGAGACTGCGGATATAGATACATCAAATAACAGCTGGCCTCAAAACAATCAAATTGGTAAGTTTGATAAATTTAAAAATAAAGTGAAGGGAAAATAATCCTGAACATAAAATTTTCATAAACAAAGCCATCACTAGTAATGTGATGGCTTTTGTTTTATGGATATTACCTATATTTGTACCCATATGATGACAATACCTTTGTTTATAAGTGGAGCCGAGATTGCCTTTATCGTTTTTATATTGGTAATGGTTTTTGGTGCGGATAAAATACCTGAAATTGCTCGGGGCTTAGGCAAAGGAATGAGAATCGTAAAAGACGCTACAAACGATATCAAAACCGAAATTACCAAAAGTGCAGAAAAGCACGGTATAGATACTGAGATTACTTCTTCTATTACTACAGATATCAAAAAAGAAATCGATCAGGTAAAAGACGATATCGAAGAGATTACCGGCCCGGTAAAACGAAAATTATGATTTTGATTTTCAATCAACTTACATTTTTGATCAATTTTCCTTGTAGATTTTAATTTTTTTTCAAAAAAAATACATTTTTTTTGCCGGTATGATATTTTTAAATATCAATCGGCAAAAGCTCCTGTGTTTATAGGTGTTTCGGGGAAATTTTAGCTTAACAACAAGGTACTATGCGAGCATAATACTGCGTTTTTTATTGCGATAACCGCAAAAAATCAATAAAATATTTAGAATATAATTAATATATTAGGAGTGAAATTAACTAAATGATAAATTTTGATTATTTTTTCGATAATCACAACATAGTAGTTTTTAACACACAAACTCATAAATCTTATTCTAAAAATGAAAAAACTAATCCTTCTAAGTTTTGGACTTCTTTTGGTGTTTTCTTGTTCCAAAGAAGATCCAAATTCAATTATTGATCCCATGGTAGAATCGATCGATTCTCAAAAGATTCTTTCTGTAGACGAAATCAACAAGTATATAGCTAATGAGCTAAAAACCACAGGTGATCTGGCTTGGCGAGATGCACCAGCAATGGTGTTATATAGTGCAGTAATGCATAGTGGCGGTATTTTAAGTGTTGGTTATGGAGAAAAGGGAGAAAGTTTTACTACACAGCAACGCTCCCCCAGATTGAACAGTGCTAAAAATAATATTATAGATATCGTTCAAGGTGCAGAACAGGCTACAAAAGCTAATGTTTTACAATATGAAGATGAGACTTTCAATTTTGTAGACTTTGAGATTTCTAGTTTGGAAACTGTGATTGCTTTACAACAAGCAGATCAAGTACGGTATATAGATACATTCTACACTTCTTATTTGGAACAAAACGATGTGCAACAAAAGGATTTTGGATGTGCACAAAGTGGAGAAAATATCAATGGAAATGATTATCGCGTGATTTCTCCTAATGCATGGTTACCGTGGAATTTTGATATTCATAACGTACCGCAAGCCTGGAATTACAGCACAGGAGCAGGAATTACCGTTGGATTAATAGATACTGGACTTTCTGCGAACCAAAGCTTATTGGGTAGTAATTTCAACGATGGTAGTTCTAATGGAAGATTCGTACAACGTTTTGGAACATATATCGATTCTCCTTGGTGGTGGTCAAATAATGTGGATGGACCAAATGACAGATGTGGTCATGGTACGTCTATGGCCTCAGCTATTGCTTCGCCAAGAAATGATGATGGTATGCCAGTAGGAGTAGCATACAATAGTAATTTAGTGTCTTATAGAGGAACTTCTGATGTAGTCCTAGAAGATTATCATGAGCGCAAAGGAGTTCGTGATGCTTTAAGAGCATTAGGGAATCGTAACGATGTGAGAATCATTTCGATGTCTATTGGATATCCTTGGTCTATCGGTAATGTAAAGGATGCTGTTCGTTATGCATATGGAAAAGGAAAAATGATTATTGCTGCAGGAGGAACATCAACTTCGTTTACCAATTGGTATGGAGTTATTTTTCCAGCTAGCATGAGTGAAACAGTTGCTGTTACAGGAATAAAAGATAATGGGTATAACCGTTGTAGCAATTGTCACGATGGAAATAAGATAGACTTTACTATCGTAATGCAAAGAGCAGGAGATTCAGGTAGAAATGTTCCAGTAGTTGGATTTAACGGTGGAACTAGAAATTATGTTGGAGGGTCTTCGGTAGCTACGGCTACAACAGCCGGGATTGCAGCCTTGGTATGGGCTCGTAACCCTAATATGTCCAGAGCACAAGTGCTGGATAAGTTAAAAAGAGCAGGAGAGTTTTATCCTAGTCGCAATAGCCGATTTGGATATGGAAATATTAATGCACTGAAAGCGGTGCAGTAAGTTGAGCGAGTAATGATTTGTTTTCTGGGTTAGGTCAGAAAAGAAGAGTAAGGCATCTCCTCTTGTACAAGAGGAGATGTTTTTTTTGTATATGTACTCTATAGTACTCGACTTATCGTAAGTCCATCTCGAATTGGAAGCAGTACTGTTTCAATACGAGTATCTTCAACTAATAGTTTGTTGTATTCAAGGAGTGCTTTTGTAGAAAGGTCATCCTCTTCTATAGCTTCTATTACTTTGCCACTCCATAATACATTATCAGATAATATAACACCTCCTGGTTTTATTTTATTAATGATTAATTCAAAATAGAGCGGATAATTCGGTTTATCTGCATCTATAAAAACCAAATCAAATGCTAAATCAATATTAGGTATAATGGTAGTTGCATCACCTATATGTTGATGTATCCGGTTCCCATAGGGTGATAAATCAAAGTACTTACGCTGAAAACTTTCCAACTCTTCGTTGATGTCAATAGTATGTAGTTGCCCATCTTTTTGCATTCCTTCTGCCAAGCAAATTGCAGAATAGCCAGTGTAAGTGCCTATTTCCAGAATATGTTTTGGTGATATAAGTTTAGAAAGCATACTTAATACTCTCCCTTGATAAGCGCCACTCAGCATACGAGGTTGTAAAATCTTTTGATAGGTTTCTCTGGTGAGTTGTTGAAGTAATTCGGGTTCCTGCTGTGTGTGTTGGACCACATAATTGTCCAATTCTTCTGGAATGAAGTGCATATATTAGTTTTTTGTAAAGCTTGATTATGATAATTCATAAAAGGCTTTCTTGTTGTGTATCACTTAGAAAGCCTTTTGTGTATTTAAATGTATTGTTGGAAAAGTTAGGATTAATCCACTTTTATGGTCTCTCCCAAAATTTTGTTTGTTAAGTTTCTTTTAGCTTCTTCGTTATCTCCAAATAACCAATTTAGAACATTGCATTCCCAAATTTCGTCGTATTCTTTTTCATTGATAATATCACGTTCTAAAGCCAAATCCAATATTTTTCCAGGATAAGAAGATTGCGGCTCGCTTTCCATTTCTCCTAGAGGATAGGGATCATCAAGCCCCATAATAACCTGTTTGCTACCCTGTCGTTCTACAGTAAGTTTTAACGAATCTGTATCATGTACCAAAGTGTCAAAATAGATGTTTGGATGTCCTACTGCTTTTCTTGGGTGTTGTTTCCCTTCAAAAAGATCAGGTCTACCATCAAAACCTTGAATACGTCGTCCTAGATTCATTTGCGCCAATTGCCCTCCGTGAGCAAAACAAGTTCTAATGTTTGGGTATCGATTTTGCATTCCGTTTAAAGTATAAAAATGATAGGCATCACCACATTGGGCCAGCATCCATACCAAATGAAAACGCCAGGCTACATTTTCAAGTTTTATCATTTTATCACCATCATAAGGATGTACTTCGATGGCAAGCTTGTATTTGTCAGCAAGCTCAAAAATAGGATCATTTTCTTCATCAAAAATGCATCGCCATTGTCCGATAGAATCCATAAAATGTGTGGGTAAGCATAATACATACATACCCAGCTCTTCTACACAACGTTCAATTTCCCATAGTGCTCCATTAATAAATCCAGGATGTACCACAAAACCACAAGAAAATTTGTCTGGATGATCTCTCTGTACATTTGCGTTGAAATCATTTTGAAAACGCAAAGCGTGCTTCATTTCCTCTAATCTTAAGCCATTTCCATACAATTGCGAGAGATTAAGGACCACCGCATGATCAATCTTGTTTTGTTCCATCCATTCCAGTTTTTCATTCAAGAAAAAGCTGGAATGTGTTACCGGCCGTTTCCAGCCTTTTTGTAACATATATTTTCGCTCATCATCAACCCAAAAAATCTCCTTTTCTTTCATGAACTTCGGAATCTCCTCGGGATAGGGCAGTAAATGCGAATGTCCGTTAATTCTAAGTTTTCGTTTCATCTGTTTGTTATGTTGTTATGTAAGTTATTTGATGAGTTTTTTGCTCATTAGCATGTGTGCATCAGGATTTCTTTTGAGGAGGTTCCATTACCGCTCCACAGTTAGAACAAGTACACTTTTCTTTGTCACTATAGTATTTGTCAAAAATGATAGGCATATCAGTTTCAATATTATCCAAAGCAAACTCCTCTCTGTATAAAGGGGAATTACAGTTTTCGCAATACCATTCTAAAGCATCCATCATGCCTTCACTACGTGGATATTCAATCACTAAACCTACTGTATTGGCACCACGTTGAGGTGAATGTGGTACTTTGGGTGGTAGCAAATAAATATCGCCTTCTTTGATATGAACATCTTTAGGTTCACCATTCTCTATTATTTTTAGTACAATATCTCCTTCTACTTGATAGAAGAATTCTGGAGTCTCATTATAGTGATAATCTTTACGATTATTAGGACCACCAACAACCATGACTATAAAATCTCCATTTTCCCAAACGCATTTATTTCCAACTGGCGGTTTTAACAGATGTCTATGCTCTTCGATCCAGGCTTTAAAATTTAATGGTGAAACTAGATTATTCATAATATTCGTTCGATTTTGTTAAGTATTCCTTTATTAAATGTAAGTATTTTGATTTGTATTTTATAATAACAAATGGTTAACTATAAGGACTTTGTCCTTCCTCCATCAACAGGAACATTAATCCCATTAATATACGATGCTGCTGCAGAAGCCAAAAAAGCAACAGCATTAGCAGTTTCCTCTGGTTGTGCAAATCTTTTGGCCGGAATATCATTCTTCATAGCATTTTCAACTTCTTCGATCGACTTACCAGTTTTTGAAGCTTTGTTCTTAATGATTTGTGATAACCTTTCGGTAGCTGTTGCTCCTGGTAACACATTGTTAACGGTAATACCAAATTGTCCTAACTCATTGGCTAGTGTTTTTGACCAATTCGCGACGGCACCTCGGATTGTATTTGATACACCTAACCCAGAAAGTGGCTGCTTTACAGAAGTAGAAATAATATTGATAATTCTACCATATCCTTCCTTTTGCATTCCCGGAACCAAAGCTTTTACTAAAATGTGATTACATTTTAAATGTTGCGTAAAAGCGCTTTCAAACTCTTGTGTCGTCGCGTCATATATAGGCCCGGCAGCTGGCCCTCCGGTGTTATTGATGAGTATATGATAATTCTTGGTAGTGTTTTTTGTTTTTTCCTCTAAGTCAGAGGGGTTTTGAAAATCTGCAACCAAATAATCATGAGATTGTCCTTGGGCTGTATCCAGTTCTTTTAGCACTTCTTGTAGCTTTTGTTCGTTTCGTGCTACCAAGGTAATATTCGCTCCCAAGTCTGCCAGTTGTAGGGCAGAGGCTTTTCCTATTCCCTGGGTGCTACCGCAGACTAATGCGTTTTTATGGGTAAGATTGAGATTCATCATAGAAACTTCTTATAGTGTTTTTTAATATTGTATACATACGTTTTTAGGTTCCGTAAAGAAGCGTAAGGCTTCAAAACCACCTTCTCTACCGACTCCAGAATTTTTGATACCCCCAAAGGGTGTTCGCAAGTCTCGCATCATCCATGTATTGATCCAAACAATACCGGCGTGGATGTGTTTGGCTAAATACATACTTCGATTTAAATTATTTGTCCATATGGTACTGGACAAACCATAACGAACATCATTGGCCATAGATAATGCTTGTTCATCATTATCAAAAGGTGTGATAGTTACTACCGGCCCAAAGATCTCTTCCTGCATTACGCTGCATTGCGTGGAATTAACTTCTATAACTGTAGGTTGTAAGTAATATCCATTTTCATGGCCTTCAACAGTAACATATTCGCCACCACACAAAATAGTTCCTCCTTCTTCTTTGGCTTTATCGATGTAGGACTTTACTTTTTCGAGGTGGGGTTTAGAAACTAAGGCTCCTACATTGGTCTCAGGGGCTAATGGATCTCCAATTTTTAATGCTTTGGTTTTTTCAACAAAATCGGATTTGAATTGATCATAAATACTCCTTTCTATAAAAATTCGAGAACCGCACAGGCATATTTGTCCTTGATTGGCAAAAGAGGACCTGAGTGTAGTACTTAACATTTTGTCGTAATCACAATCTGCGAATATTAGATTTGGGTTTTTGCCTCCTAGCTCTAGGGATAACTTCTTGAATGCAGGAGCTGCAACTTTTGCAATATGAGCTCCTGTTTTGGTGCCTCCCGTAAAAGAAATAGCTTTGATGTCTGGGTGTTGGATAATAGCTTGACCTGCACTAGTACCCAACCCATGTACAATATTTAAAACTCCATTGGGTAACCCAGCACTTGTACAGATTTCCCCTAATAAAAATGCAGTCATTGGAGTAATTTCACTGGGTTTGGCCACTACAGTGTTTCCCGCAGCCAGAGCAGGCGCGATTTTCCAGGTGAATAAATATAAAGGCAGATTCCAAGGAGAGATACAACCTACTACACCTATTGGGTGCCTCAACGTAAAATTGATCGCATCCAGACCACTGCTTTCGTGAGCTTCGCTTGCAAATTGTGTAATGGCATGTGCAAAAAACTGAAAATTAGATGCTCCCCTTGGGATATCCACACTTTTGGCAAGGCTAAGAGGTTTGCCATTATCTATTGATTCGGCTAGTGCTAGCTCATCTGCTTTTTCATTGATTAAGGTTGCAATTCTGGATAGAATTTCGCTGCGTTGTTGCAAAGTGGTGTTGGACCAATCGGGATATGCTTTTTTTGCCGCCGTGTAGGCCAGCTCAATATCTTCGGTAGTCGAATTAGGAATACGTCCATACACTTCACCAGTGGATGGTTTGTAATTATCTATCCAGTTATCTAGTACAGGAGGGATAAATTTGCCGTCGATATAGTTATGTATTTCTTTCATTCCTTAATTGAATTAACTGAAAATATATTTTAACTGTTCTGCTGTGTGCTTAAGATCTCCAGTATAGGTTTTGATTTCATTTTTGTTAAATCGTGCAGAAGGCCCCGAGGTGCTTATTGCTGCTAAGAACTTTCCATTGACACCAAATACCGGAACTGCAACACAAACCAATCCGATTTCATTTTCTTCCATATCCAATGCAAAACCATTTCTTTTGATGTTCTCGATTTCCTCAATTAACTTTTGGGTATTCGTAATGGTGTTTGAGGTTACTGTTTCCAATTCTAATTGTGCTACGGTTTTATGATAGTCCTGTATACCAAAGGCGAGCATAATTTTCCCCAAACCTGTACAATGCAAAGGTTTTTCGCTACCTATTTGTGAGTTGATTTGCAAATCATGTCTTCCTACCACCTTATCCAAAAAATATACCTTTTGATTTCTGCAAATTGCAAGATGGGCAGTTTCTCCTGCTCGTTTGACCAGCTCTTCCATAAAAGGTCTGGCTTTGGAGATAAAATTTTTATGAATACTTACTTTTTGGCCAAGCTCAAATAACTTTAATCCTAATCGATATTTTTCGTTTTCTGGATTTTGCTGAATTACATTAAGGGCTTCCATAGTGGCTAGCATTCTATATACCGCACTTTTGTTTGTGCCCATTAAACGAGCAATTTCGGTAACCCCCAATTCTATTTTATCAGTAGAAAAACAATCCAAAATCTTGAACGCTTTTTCTACAGAGGTGTTTAGAATTTTTTTGTCTACCGTATCACTCATTTCTTGTGGATTTATGGCGTTGTTGATTAGGCTTGTTTCTTGTACGCTACTGCTTTGATCTCAATGAGCAGGTGCGGGTGAGGTAGTTGGTGAACCGCTACCGTTGTTCGAGTAGGGCCACTGTAATCAAAATACTGTGCATACACCTCATTGTATCCGCCAAAATCATTCATATTTACCAAAAAAGAAGTAATATCAATCACGTCATCTAGACTAGCTCCCTCTTCTGTTAAAATGTCATTGATATTTTCTAACACTGCCTTTGTTTGCGCCTTGATATCTAGGTTTGTTGTGCCAAATTCGTCGACTTCAACGCCCACAAAAGTATTATCTGGTCGTCTGGAGCTTGTTCCAGAAACGTATATAAAGTCGCCCACGCGTTTTACATGTGGGAACTTTCCTCTGGGAGTTGCTTTGCCTTTTACTAGTTTTCCGGTGTTCATTTTTAATGATTGTTTTTTTTAGATTACTTCAATCTGGCTATTTTATCTTCTTCCAGAATTTCATCGGTTTCTTTTTGTACTTGTTGTAGGATTTGTTTCATATCCAGATCCGCATCGATTTCTTTATCAGCAATCAAATTGAGCAGTGCTTTATCTTGGGCCCTACCTATTTTCATTGCTTTTGCATAGCTGATATGTTCGTTGAAAGTAACCATAGAATATTTTGAAGAATATTCCTCTGGAAATGCTTTTTCCAGTTCCATTTCAAGTTTTCTTTTTTCTTTGAAAATAGGATTGGCAACATGGTCTCTCATCTCATAATAGTTGTCTATGGCTAGGTCTGCAATAGCATCGGTATCTTCTTTTCTTGCTTTTTGATACATTTTAAATACAGTATCCCAATCACCTTCGTATTGATCTAGGATCTCATCAAAAACAACCACATCTTCAAAAGAGGCGTTCATTCCTTGTCCATAAAAGGGAACAATAGCATGGGCAGCATCCCCAATCAACAAAGTTTTTCCTTTATAATACCAAGGAGAACATTTTACAGTTCCTAAAGATCCGGTTGGGTTATTAAAAAATTCATTTTTAAGATCCGGAATTAGTGGTAAAGTATCCGGGAATTGAGATTCGAAAAACTCTCGTACTTTTTCAATGGTTGTGAGGTTATTGAAATTATACTCGCCCTCATCATAAGATAAAAATAGGGTCACCGTAAAGCTTCCATCTAGATTGGGTAAAGCAATAAGCATGTACTGTCCTCTAGGCCAAATATGCAGATGGTCTTTGCTGATTTGGTGATTACCCAATTGATCCGCAGGGATTTCTAACTCTTTGTATCCATGAGTTAAAAAGTTCTGTGAATAGCTAAATAAGAATTTCTTCTCTAAATAATAGCTTTTTCGCAATGCCGACCCTGCACCATCAGCTCCAAAAATCACATCTGCATCTACAGTAAATTCTTCTTTGGTGAGATAGCATTGAAATGTTGCTGTGGGTTTTTCGATATCAACACCAATGCATTTTTTATTGAAATGGATGTTTACATTTTCGTGTTTCTCGGCTTCTGTCAGCAATAAAGCATTTAGATCTCCACGAGATACAGAATTGATGTACTCGCCTGTTCTTCCCGAGTAGTTGGAAGCAAAAGTGTTTCCCTCGGTATCATGAATTAGTCGGCCATGCATAGGAATGCATAATGGCAATACTTTGTCTGCAATACCTACCATATCCAAGGCTCTTAACCCGCGATCTGATAGTGCGAGATTGATGGAGCGACCTGCAGAAATATCGGTAGTTCTCAAATCCGGTCGTCCTTCATATAATGATATTTTGTATCCTCGTTGTGCTAGGCGTAGTGCTAACATCGAACCACAAAGCCCTGCTCCAATAATAACAATATGTTCCTTTTTGCTCATTATAGCAATGTTTTTAAAATTTCGGTCATTCGATATACATCTTCAAAAGTATTGTAAAGCGGTACAGGAGCACAACGAATTACATCCGGTTCTCTCCAGTCAGTAATGATATGGTGATCAGTGAGTTTTTGATGTAAACTCTTATCTGCATGTTTCACCTGAATGGACAATTGGCATCCTCGTTCCTCGGGGTTACTCGGAGTAATAATTCGAATTCGATCCGTATCTATTTCGTTGATTAAATATTCAAAATATCCAGTAAGTGCTTTCGACTTTTCTCTTAGGTTACTCATGCCTACCTCTTCAAAAATATCAAGAGAAGCTTTAATAGCGGCCATGGATAGGATAGGAGGGTTGCTGAGTTGAAACCCTTCTGCACCTGGCATCACATCAAACTCTTGACGCATATTAAACCGAGTGTCTTTATTATGACTCCACCAACCTGCAAAACGTTTTAAATCTTTATTATACGCATGTTTTTCATGTACAAATAAACCTCCAAGACTACCTGGTCCGGAGTTTAGATATTTGTAGGTACACCAAGCCGCAAAATCTACTCCTGAGTCATGAAGATTAGGCATGATATTACCTGCACCATGTGCAAGGTCGATACCTACCATACAATTTTTGGCATGCCCTAGGTCTGCAATTTGTTTGAGATCTAGGTACTGACCCGTATAATAATTGAGTCCGCCAATTAATAGCAAAGCAATTTCATCTCCTTGTTCATCCAAAATTGTCTCCAGATCTTCCATCCGCAAAAGTTCCTCTCCTTCTCTGGGTTTCCATTCAATCAATCCATCTTTTGGGTCAAATCCATGGAAATGCAACTGAGATTCTACAGCATAACGATCAGAAGGGAAGGCATCACTTTCTATCACAATTTTGTACTTTTTTGCAGTGGGCTGATAAAAAGAAACCATCAATAAGTGCAAATTGGTAGTCAAGGTATTCATGATCACCACTTCTATAGGTTTTGCCCCCATTATTTTTGCCATACTATCGGTCAAAAATTCGTGATAAGGCATCCAGGGGTTCTTGGCTTCAAAATGACCTTCGACACCAAAATGAGCCCAATCTTTTAATTCTTGCTGAATATATTGTTGTGTGGTTTTGGGTTGTAATCCCAAAGAGTTACCACACATATAGATCCAATCTTTTCCATTACTGTCTTTGGGAATATGGAACTTATCTCTATACGCCGCTAGCTTATCCTTTTGATCTTGTTCTTTTGCGAAATCCAGACTGGATTTTTGTAAGGTAGACATAAACGTGTTTTAATTATTGAAACAGTGTTTCACTAATTTACAAAAATCATTGAGCCCAAAAAAATATTTGGTTTAATTTTTTGGAAAAGAATTGTTAAATACGAATCACTTTACAACTGCAATAATCGTTTACGGTATTGAGTAGGAGTATAACCCATATATTTTTTGAATTGTTTAGAAAAATAGGAAGGGTCGTTAAAACCACATTGATACATAGCTTCTGAAATGCTTGTATCTTCATGATTATCAAAAAACTCTTTGGCTTTTTTTATTCTGAATTCATTCAAAAAGCTAATAAAACTGCGGTTAGTCGTATTCTTAAATAGTCTACAAAATGAATTTGAAGTCAATCCTAGTCGTTGGGCGATTTTCTCTGATCCTATGTTTTCTGCATAATGTGTATTCACAAACTCATATACCGTCGCAATTCTTTCTAAAGAATGGTTACTGATATCTATAAAGGATTTGTTTTTTAAGAGTCGACGTTGATTGTTGGCGACAGAAAGTTGGTAGAGAATATAGACGGTATTAAGAAGTTGTTCTGTAGGATTTTGATTTTTGAGTTTCAAAAATTGATTGGATAGTTTTTTGTGTGTTTCTGAAGAGAGTATAATTCCGTTTTTGGCGGAATCTATAAATTTTGATAATCCATTGAACTCTGGAAAATGAACTAGTTTTTCTTCTACAAAACTCTCTGGAAATTGAATTACAACTTCAACATTTGTTTTGAAATCTGTATTTCCAAATGGCATATGCGGGATATTAGGCCCAAGAAATATTAGTAAACCGTCATCATAGGTCTCTGCGTAGGTATCGAGCTGTACTGTTCCTTTTCCATTTCTTATAAATACCAGTTCATACTCAGGGTGTAAGTGCCAGCTTACAATATTACATTGAGATTTATTCTTGTAATTGTAACTAGCTACTTTTAGTGAGCTGGATTGGTTCAAATAAATTTGTTCGTATAATACTCCCATAAGACAAAATTATCACAATTAGATTTTATAGGTGTGTTTTAGGGATATTTTGTCTTACAATTGGAATAATTTGTTTCAGTAGTCCCTGATTTATGTTTGTAATTTTGAGATAGTTAATCTCAAGGTATGAACTCACTTTTTTTATTGTGTAGTAGATCAAGGTATTTGGCACCAGCAGTGGTGTTTTCTACAATAAATGTTTTGTTCGGTACCTGGGCCATATACATACCTACTATCAAAAATAAGTTGGATATTGATGAAGGGACTTTAGGGGTTGCCATTTTCTTTATGGCATTGGGTACAATAACGATGTTACTTAGCGCTCCAGGGATTATCAAAAAACTATATGTTGGAAAAGCGACGGCCTATGGTATTTTGGGATTGCTTTTGGTATTTCCATTATTATTTGTTGCATCTTCATTTTATATGCTATGCTTTGTGATGTTTTTTGTAGGGATTTTTTCGGGTTTTACAGACATAGCTATGAATACTTTGGTTACCGAAATAGAAAAAGAGGATGGAGTACATATCATGTCTGCTAATCATGGTTTTTTTAGTCTTGGCGGAATGGTAAGTGCAGGGATTGGGACTTTCTTTTTGACTTCAGTTACTTATCCTCTTTATCATGTTCTAGTTGTGGTAGGAATTATGATTATTGTCAATGCGCTACTGGTTCGAAACTATATTCATATCGTCTCTAAAGAGGTCGAAGAGCTTACCTTTAATATTCGTCATTTTATCCCTTTGTTTGGGCTCATTTTAATAGGGTTTTGTGTCATGGCTTCAGAAGGAGCAATTGTAGATTGGAGTGCGCTCTACCTCGAGAAAGTGTCAAAAGCCAAAATTTCCTGGACTGGGTTTGGGTACACCGCCTTTTCTGCAACTATGGCATTAGGGAGGTTTTTAGGAGATGCTATTAGTGCCAAAATAGGCGCAAAACGTACTATTACGTTGGGTACTTTTATTGGAGGACTAGGTTTTGTTATGGTATTACTAGTCAATCCAATAATCGCTATTATCGGATTCGGATTTGTAGGCCTTGGTTTTTCGGTGATTGTTCCCGAATTATTCCGAATAGGAGGTCGAACCGAAAATATCGAAGCTTCTCAAGGTGTTTCTGCTATCGCCGGATCAGGTTTTGTAGGTTTTCTGGTTGGACCTGTTTTACTAGGTTTCTTGGCAGATATGTCTTCCCTACGACTTAGTTTTCTGGCATTGCTGTTGTTTGCTGCAGTATCTTTTGCAACGTCTTTTTTGATAAAGAAATAATCAGCTCTTTTATAATTCTATTCGGTTAGCACTTCAATATTAGAGAAGGACAATGTCCAATTCCCTTCATTTCTTTTATGAGTTTTGGCAATTTTAATACCTTCAAAAGTTTCATAATCTTCCCAAGAGGTAATCAAAGAAGGTTCTTCGCTATTCTGTTGTCTAAACACCCATTCTTTGATTACAAAATCTCCTTCAAAATAAAAATCATAAGCATCTCCAGGAGTATATCCTCCTTGATTTCGATAAATAACGGTTAGTTTTTGCATTTCTTTTCCGCTAATAGGAGCAATGGAGGTCATATAGTGTTTGGTTGCAAAACTCTTTTTGTCCCAAACCAAATTGAAAGGGGCTAATAACCAATATTTATCATTGATAAAACTTTGATCTGCTTTTTGATTTGTACTATCTATTTTGGTGGTGTTATATGTAATCGTGTCTTTGGCAGTGGTCATGGTAACCAAATCTTCTTTCGGTTTCCAACTCCATGAGCGCTCGTAATGAACGGTGTCGCGATCTACATTAAATGTAAATTTTATCTCCCTTACTTTATCCCATTGCTTTAAACCATTGGCAAATGCAATGGATTCTGTAGTCGAATATATTTTGGGCTTGCTGGTAGTCTGTGCGGGTTTTGGATCTCTTACTTCTACATCATCTTCATATACATCGGTTTTCTTGGTTTCATTTTTACAACCAGAAAGAAAAATAGTAAATAACAATAAAATTGATAAATATCTCATGTTTGTTCATTTTCTGGCAAAAATATAAAAAGAAAAACCTTGTTAATCTAGATTAACAAGGTTTTAGAATTTGATATATATGAAATCTACTCTACAGTCAATGTGTATTGTGGAGTTTTATTTAGCGGACAAAAGTAAGTATAAGTACCTTTCTTCAATGTAACGGTGTTTGAACTCTCTGTCTTTCCTTCAGCAACTACTTTGGTTACATAAGCTTCTTTGATGTGATTTTTAGCATCTGCAGCGTCTTTTCCTGCAGGAACTAATACAAATCCAACATCAGTACCAGCATTGTTGTTTGAGATGTTAAATACGTAACTACCTTCAGATAGTTTGATTTCTTTTTGAGTGAACTCTCCTTTAGTTTGCTCTAAAGCTACAGTTTTAACATCTTGTGCTTGTGCAGTAAAGGTAATTGCTAAAATGAATGTGAATAATGTGATTAAATTTTTCATAGTTTTAAAAATGATTAATATAAATGTTTATTGATTTTTTCGTTTTATAAACCTGAAAAGAAGAGGTTGGTTATTTGTATTCTCCTTTTCAGGTCATATTATGTTTGGGGTAACTCTAGTGGTTACTACTTATATTGTTGTAGTTTCTAGCGGTTGTGCTACTGGAAAATCTACAGGAACTTGTGTGGTGCTATGGATATAGTTTGATATGGTTTTATCTCCAACCAAAACAATAGTATCGATTAAGCTTCCTTTTGTGTATCCAGCTGCCAAGAAGTTTTCTACTACTTGTTGATCTGCTCTACCTCTGTTTTCTGTAACATTTTTAGCTAATTTTGCTAACGCATCTAATTTTGCGTCAAAAGAAGCATTACCAGCTCTTAGCTCTAGGATTTGCTCGTCGGTAAAACCGTTCATCTTTCCTATCGCTGTATGTGCAGATAAACAGTAGATACACTCATTTACTTGGCTTACGGCTAAGTTTACTACTTCTTTCTCTTTGGCAGAAAGCGAAGTCTTTGCATTAGAAAAGTTTAAATAGTTTTCTAGTGCAGTATCGCTATGTGCGTAAGTTGCATATAGATTAGGTACAAAACCTAGTGCTTTATTTAAATTGTCAAATATCGCTTGGTTATTAGCGCTTACTTCTTCTCTGGTTGGTACATTAAATGTGCTCATAATTTTTGAATTTTTTTGATTATCTGATGTTTAAATCAGTGTGTGTTGATAATATATTTTATTGCTTTTTGTAATATGAAACAAAGGTCTTTTAATACGCGTTGCAAAAAAATGTTCGTTTTTCCCGACTACTTGTCAAAATTTCCCTTGTTGTTTTTTTTAAGAATTAATTTTTGACAAAAGGTTTTTCGGCATCACAATAAAAATCATGAATCCCTTTTTGCTCACAATGTGTTTTAGGGCTTATTGAATTGATAATTTGCTTTCTTCCTTGTCTGAAAATCTCTATAAGATTAAAGATTGATTTATTTTGAATTCTCATTTGATTATTGATTTAAATTAACAGTACAAAGATGAGGTATATAAGGAGGTAATAAAATGCTGGTTCTTCCCTAAGGCTTGTCAATACTTCCCGGTAATAAAAAAACCTCTGCAAAAGCAGAGGTTTGTAATAAATCGTTTTAATGGTAATTCTTTAAAAGAATTTCACATCTTTTCTGTTGATCCAAAGTATGACGCCGCTTAGTACGAAGGTAATTACCGCAGTAATAAAAAGTACACCGCCATCATTGTTAATTTCAATACCTAATTTGGTCAAATGCATCATTATTGCACCACCAATTATTCCCAACGTTAACATTGCACCGATCCATGTGGTTTTTGGAATAAGCAACAAAATACCGGCAATAAGTTCTGTAATTCCAGTGCCAATTCTTCCGTAAGGTTCTAAGCCTACCTTGGTAAAAATATAGACACTGTCTGGGTGTGCAGTAAATTTAAACCTGAGGGTTTGAATCAAAATTATTGCCACGATAATTCGCAGCAATAGGGGTAACATTTTTTTCATTTGTGGAGTTTGTGTTTACTTTTTTCGCTTCCCTTGTGTTTATAAAACACTTGGTAATGCATCTATTTTCCCATTAAAAGTATTCTTTCTAGAGATAATATACAATTCTTCAAGATTTTTATCTTTTTGAAATTGTTGGATTAACTCTGGAAGGCGATCTCTTAGGAAATCTGCAAAAGCCTCAACGTCAACACTTCTGTTTGCTCCTTTTCGCAATGTTTTTAAATAAGCAACATTCAAAATTTCTAGGTTACTTCTTTCAGAAAGGAACAATAAATAGTCTTTATTTTGCTTTGCATCTCTAATCGCAGACACAAAATGAATTTCATTCTTCGCAATGATCTCTTTGTTATAGTTACTGAAATGGTTGGTGTATACTACTTCCTCTTTTTGATCATTTAGATATACTGTTTCCAATTCATCTTCGTAAGTTACTTGAGCATTGCTAATAGTTATGGTCATTACAAGAAGAGTAGTAATGACAAATCTGATATGTTGTATTGAATTCTTCATGACTTTTATTTTTTACCCGAACTATTTCGGTGGTTGTTTTTGATTGTGATACAAAGTTGGGGCAAAAACTAAAATAATGACATAGCTCTAATTCCTTAAAGCTTGTCAATTTTTCCCTATGCTGGTTCAGGTTTTAATTGTTTTTTGAACTCTGATGGAGAAAAAGAGGTGTGTTTTTTAAACATTCTGCTCAAATGAGACGCATCATCGAAACCAAGTTCATAAGCGATCTCTTTAGCAGTTTTATCGGTGTAAATTAGCAAACGCTTCGCTTCTAAAACGATACGATCATGAATAATCTGTAATGGGCTTTTTTCAAACTTTGCAAAATTGTTGGATAAGGTCTTAGGCGACTTAAATAGCTTATCGGCGTAAAAACCTACCGAATGTTCTTCTCTAAAGTGAAATTCAACCAATGCATTAAATTGTCTGATTAGATCTATTTGATCATCAACCGCGCTAAAATCATTTTGTTGTTTGATTAGACGTGTGGTGGTGATGATAAACCTTGCCATCAACATACGAAGCATTTCTGCTTGTATTGTGTCTACGGTATCTAGTTCTTCTAGGAAGATGTTATGAAATAATTCTAATTTGTCCTGTTCCTTTTGGTCCAGATGTATAGTAGGAATAACACTATTACCATAGAACAAAACTCCCATACAACTTACTTCTTTGTCGTGATCTTTGATACAATAGAATTCCCGGTTAAATTGATATACAATCAAATCGGAACCACTGATATATTTAAAAAACTGATTAGGAGTTAAGACAACAATATTGTTTTCGTCCACAGCAACATCGATACCATCAATCTCAAATACTGCTTTAGAATTCTTCACCCATATAAAAGTATACAGCCCAATAACTTTGGATTGTTTAAAGGGTTGAAGGATTTCTTCGTTGGCCACATTGAGTAAGGCTGTGGTTGAAAATTCTCTAAACTCTTTGATCATACTATAAAGGTCGGATTTTTACTCTTTTCATTACAGTATAGATGTAATAATTTATTGTTAATCTTTATAAGGAATTCTAAATCTCTAGAGATTGGCTGTTTAAAGAAATAGATGTTTAGTTTAATCCTACCATTCCTTGAACAGATTCAAACATTTTTTTTGAATCATAACCGAATCCATCTTTAAAAACAATTTCCATTTCTCGGATATTTTTAGGGTTTTGTTTCAGGCTGCCATTTATAAGAACCAGATCTGCTTTTTTTCCTTTTTCGACAGTGCCAATATCTTTTTGTCTTTCTAGATAAATAGCACCATTTAAAGAACATATTTTGATAGCCTCCTCAATACTAAAACCTGATTCTACTAGTATTTCTACAGTACGCTGATTCGCATATCCGGCTACTGTTCTTCCAGCGCCTGTAGGGTCGGTTCCAGCAACCAAAAGACCTCCTTTGTCATTAAATTGTTTGAGCCATTTTAGGTTTTTCTCAAATCGCTTAATCGCCGAAGAATCTTTGTTTACAACTCTATCATAGCGTTCCTGTATTTTTTCCTGAAATTGAGGTGCCAAAGCTTTTAGACCTCCTCCTGGTACTACCTCATGCCCAGTAAATGGTTCGAAAACCACGGGAGTAGTGGTTATCGCTGTTTTATTTTTGATTAATAGATCGATAAGTGAGTGTATTCTTGGGTCGTCGAGAGGAGCCTGATCCAAAGCTTTGCGAGCTACAAAAGGATCGCAGTGATTTTCTTCCTTATCATTTACAAAATCACTGGACACCATAAATCCGTGCTCCAAATTATCTATACCAATATTTGAAGCTTCACGATGCGTCAAAGAACATAAATGCCCAGTTACTTTTAGTCCTCTTTTATGCGCTTCAGTAACACAAATTTTTAAATCTTCTTTGGTGATATGATTGTAAACCTTAAAAGAAGTAACGCCTCTATCAGCCCAATAATTAACCAATTTGGCGACATCACTTGTCCCATTGATAAAACCGAGTTCAGGTATTTGATATCCTTCACGTTCGATAAAAGGACCGGTAACGTCCATTTTTGGCCCAGTCATTTTACCTTCATTGATCCATTTTTTTACATTAAGATCGGTTTCCGGTTGAATACTTCCGGCTGTTCTCATGGTAGTAACTCCGCCAGCAAGGTATAACCTGGGGAAGGTGAAGGTCATTTGTCCAACACTAAACCAATTTTCAAAAGGTTTAGGATAAAACATGTGCTCATGAAGCATCACTAAACCGGGAATAACTGTTTTATTAGTCCCGTCAATTGCCAGAGCGTTTTCTGGGATTTTTATGGAGTCACTATCTCCTACGGCATCAATAATTCCATTTTTAATGACGATCGTTTGGTTTGATTTTACAGGGGCACCCGTACCATCGATAATCGAAACATTAGTGATTGCTACTAATGAAGAATCGACCGTGATGAATTTTTTTACTTGTTGCGTAAAATCTTGTGCACTAATATGTAGCGAACTAAGGATTAGAGTTAGAAGTACAAATAGTTTAGCTTTCATGATTGACTTAATAAAGTTTAGCAAAGTACTAAGATGCGAAATTCTTTTGAACTACCATTTTTGGTCCATCCAGGCTTGTTTGGTAATACTGAAAACGTTGAAAACTTCGTCTGTTATTTTTTCGAAGGTCATTCCGTTTTTGAGAGCTACTTTTTCAGAACCAATGTTATCGAAATGTACCACAGAAACCAGCGAATCTGCAAAGTTGTTTTCAAAAGCATAATTTTTACATTTCAAAGCAGCTTCGTAAGCATATCCTTGTTTCCAAAACTCTGGTAGTATAGAATATCCAACCTCGAGTCTTTCTTCGTCATCTATGGTTTGGACTAATAATCCGCTTTGCCCAACAAATCGATCAGTTTTTTTATCAATCAGTACATTCATTCCTCCTAATTGTTTGTTATATCTATTATTAGTTTTGTCATACCATGCTTGACAAAGCTGAGAAGGAGATAATTTGGGATCCAAACCAAGGAATTCTGCTACGTGATCCTCTTTGAATAAGTTGGTCCACTCATCAAAATCATTGTCTTGTAATAACCGAAATCGTAATCTTTCGGTTTCTTGGTCTGTGAGCAAATATTTCATTTAAAATAGAATTGTAAATTTTAGTAAAGAAAAGTAAGATGCTTATTGCTCTTTTAAAAGAGATCGTGTTTCTTCGTTAGGTTTTGCATACTGAAATCTATCCAATACCTGTGGTAATGCATAACCATCCAAGCCGATACATGATACTGTTTCAGCTTTGTCCAGTTGCACCCAACCATCAGGATGAATGATTTTTTCGTCCATATATATGTGTTCAATCCCACCAATTATTAATAAAGTATCATTTTCTTTGATATGGTATTCATTAACGTATTTACATCCTAGCTGTATAGGACTGTTTTGTACATAAGGAGCAAAAAAATCGTCAATATAGGCTTCATTAAGGGCGGTTTTGTCAAACTCAGAAACGTCTGCTTCGTATTTTGCTGCAGTATGATGTGCATCTTTAATGAAATCTTTATGGACCTGATTTACGGTAAAGAACCCGGTTTCTTTAATGTTTTTATAGGTGTTTCTGGGAACTGTTGTAGGTCGTAGAACAAAACCCAACATGGGTGGATTACTACCAATATGAATGATAGAATTAAAGATGGCTACATTAGTGTTGTCGTCTTTTCCTTTGGTACCTAGTAGATTACAAGATTTATAACCAGTACAGCTATTGATTAGATTTGCTCTAAATCTGGATGGCATAGCCGTAAGGTCTTGTAAGGTATAGTGATTCATGGTATATTGCAATGTGAGTTGATACTAAAAACTCAAAACTACTGAAAAAGTAAGTACAATCACAAGTTTGCCTGTATCGCTTTTGGGAGACGACAACCAATAAAACATAAAATTCAAGCAATCATGTCGGATACATTTGACAAGTATTTTGAAACCAACAGACAAACCTGGAATGAAAAAGTAAATGTTCATGCGGGTAGTGCATTTTATGATTTGGAGGGGTTCAAAAAAGGAGCAACTTCGTTAAATCAATTTGAAATCGATGCATTAGGAGATGTTTCTGGAAAATCTCTATTACATCTTCAATGTCACTTTGGGCAAGATACGTTGAGCTGGAGTAGGATGGGAGCAAGGTGTACAGGGGTAGATATCTCTGAAAATGCTATCGAATTGGCCAGAAAATTAGCTTCAGAATTAGAACAAGATGCGTCATTTGTATGTTGTAATGTATTGGATACTTCGTCACATGTCAAAGAAGTGTTTGATATTGTATTTACAAGTTATGGAGTGATCGGTTGGCTTCCCGATTTACAACCTTGGGCAAACATGATTGCAGAGCGTTTACGGCCCGGAGGAACCTTTTATTTGGTAGAATTTCATCCTATTGTGTGGATGTTTGATTATCTCCAAAAAGAACCTGTGATACGATATGGATACCATCAAAAGGAAGCAATTTATGAGGAGTATCAAGGAACGTATGCCGATACTGATTCTAGTATGATCAGTAAAGAGTATGGGTGGAATCATGGATTAGGCGAAGTCATTTCATCTTTAACCAAGGCTGGTCTAAAGATTGAGTATCTGCAAGAGCACGATGTATCTCCTTATGAAATTTTTCCAAATCTTATAAAGAATAAAGAGGGGATGTTTGAAATGAGTGAGAAACTCTATCCGCTTTTATTTTCGGTAAAGGCAACCCGTTAACCCACAAGACGCTTTAGCCACTTTAATTTTTTGCTACTATACGGAGCATATTTTAGGTCTAGTTCTACCCAAAATGGTTTCTGAAGCACACTTT
This sequence comes from Aquimarina sp. AWH4_224, assembly GCF_056160245.1. Classification (NCBI taxonomy): domain Bacteria; kingdom Pseudomonadati; phylum Bacteroidota; class Flavobacteriia; order Flavobacteriales; family Flavobacteriaceae; genus Aquimarina; species Aquimarina sp. AWH4_224. The sequence goes on from NZ_JBSWWU010000015.1 coordinate 33,460, forward strand.
TATAATGAGAAAAAGCTTCAAAACCATATTTGCCATGATAGGTCCCGATACCACTTTCTCCAACACCTCCAAAAGGAAGTGTCTGTTCGGTAAAATGCATAACTGCATCATTTACAGCTCCACCACCAAATGAAATTTCATTTAAGATCCTTTTTTTGGTAGCGCTATTTTTGGTGAATACATAAAAAGATAACGGCTTTTCAAATTTCTTTACACTCTCTATGGCTTCATCTATAGTTTCAAAAGTGAGTATGGGCATGATAGGGCCAAAGATTTCTTCCTGCATCACCTTGTCTGTATATGCCACATCAGTTAAAACAGTAGGAGGAATCACTCTTTCTTCTTTGTTTCCTTTACCACCAATAAAGATCTTATCCTCATTGATGAGGTCATTAAGACGATCCAGGTTTTTTTCGTTAATGATTTGAGTATAGTTATCGTTATCGACGTGATAATCTGATTTTTCGATATACTTTTTGATTGCCGCTAAGAATTTGTCTTTTATAGTAGCATCAACTAAAACATAATCTGGAGCAATACAGGTTTGTCCTGCATTGAGATATTTTGCCCAAACTAATCGTTTAGCCGTCATATCGATATTTACATCCTTTGTTATTATTGCCGGACTTTTTCCTCCTAGCTCCAAAGTGACCGGTGTTAGGTGTTTTGCAGCGGCTTGATACACAATTTTCCCTACAGAAACACTGCCGGTAAAAAACATTTTATCAAAACGAATCTCTAGTAATGCTGTGGTTTCTTTTATACTACCTTCTACAACTTTAAACAGTTTTGGATCAAAATTCTGATTGATTAACTGCGCCATTACTTCAGAAGTTCGGGAAGGCACTTCACTTGGTTTTAAAACTACAGTGCATCCCGCGGCAATGGCTGCTATTGCTGGGCAAAGAGATAATTGGTACGGGTAATTCCAGGCACCGATGACCAGAACAGTACCATAAGGTTCGGGAATAATATAACTCTTACCCGGAAGATTAGCCAAACCGGTAGAGGCTCTTTTCTTTTTTGCCCATTTTTTAACCTTTACCAGTGCGAGATCAATTTCATGATAAATAATTGATAGCTCTGTAAGGTAGGTTTCAAATTCGGATTTTTTGAAATCCTGGTATATAGCTTGATAAAGTAGCGTTTCGTTTTGTTTTAAAACGTTTTTTAATCTTTTTAACTCTTGAATTCTGAAAGAAATATTTTTGGTTGCATTCGTATTAAAAAAATTACGTTGCTGATCTACTATTTCTTGATAATTCATATTTCTACTTTTTCAAGGTTTTTATGACTCGCTTTTTCTCGAATTACTTCCTTTTTTGGTGAAGCTTGTTTCTTTTGAAGCTCAAGTTCTCGTTGCATTTCTTTTACAGTAAGAGTACTTCCATCGTGACTCCATCCCGGAGGTCCAAAAATGTACATGAATTTATGATACCAGTTTTTGGATTTTTTGGTGTCATTCCAGATGTCTCTATATTCATGAGTAAGTATTACCCATGGGTTGTAAGAGTTAGGTGCATGTGTTACTCCATATTGTACGTCAATATTTTCGTCTAATTCTTTCCAGGTATTAAACATTTTGTCAAAAATATTGAGAAACCCTCCGTGATTCTTATCCATGTATTCCACATTTTTGGCATGGTGTACTTGATGCATCGTATGTGTATTGAATATCTTTTCCAAAAAGCCAAGCTTAGGGATGTATACTGAATGCAGCTGAAATTGCCATAAAGCTTCAATTCCTAAACACACCACTACCATTTCTGGAGGAAAACCTATTGCAGGCAGCCACATATAGAATAAGGGTTTGTACAAAATAGTAAACCACCCATTGCGCACAGCGGTACCCAAATTAAAATTATCGGACGAATGATGGACAATATGTGCAGCCCAAAGCGCTCTAACCATGTGATTTTGTCTATGAAACCAGTAGTAGGTAAAATCATCTAGTAATTGACAGACTAACCAAACATACCAGGCATATCCAAAGGACTCCCATCCCATAATATTAGTTCGTACACCATCAACCAGTGGATTAAAAAAGTCATACACATAGTTGAAAATAACAATAGCCGAAATAGTTTTGATTAGTGGAGCAAGTAATGCAGATCCTACACCCATAAACAAACTGGCACCTAGATCTTTCCATTCATAGAGATCTTTTTTGCTATGATCATGAGTTTTGCTGTAGGTTAGCTCTAATAAAATCAATCCTAAGAAGCAGGGTACTCCATAGACTAAGGGGTTGGTAAAATCCATTCTTTTTTTGTTCTTATTGAATAAGGGCAGAATATAGTGAGATTTTTTAGCAATTCTTTAACATTTTTGAATGAATTGCTAAAAAGTTGTAGTTTTTTATCATTTTTAACCTGCTTTTTTGTTTTGTTTACCTTTATTTGGCAAAAATTTGCTCTTTATGTTTAAAGGCTTTGAACTCTAAAGCATTTCCACAAGGATCATACAAGAACATGGTAGCTTGTTCTCCTACTTCTCCTTCAAAACGAATGTAAGGTTCGATAACAAAAGTGATATTCTTAGAAGCTAACATTTTGGCCAGGTTTTCCCAAACATCCCACTCTAGAATGATTCCAAAATGGGGTACAGGAACGTCTTTACCGTCAACCTGATTGCTATGCGCTTTTTCTTCCTCAGATTTTGGCTTATAGTGTATCACTAACTGATGTCCAAAAAAATTGAAATCCACCCAGTGATCGCTACTACGACCTTCTTCTAATTCAAAAATATCATTATAGAATTTTCTGGCTTTCTGTAAATCGTCTACAGGGATGGCTAGATGAAAAGGAGATAAAGTATGATTCATAGTAAAAATTGAAGTATTTGTGTTAATCTTTGATGGTATTCCAGATATCGAGGTACATTTTCCACTGGTTGTTTTCTTTTTTCCATACCACCACGTATTTGCCTTGATAACTAATTTCGGTACCATCGGCTCTTTTGTTTTTTCCTTTGTAAATCCCATAATCATGTGCGGTATTATTCAAAATCACGATTTCTTCGGGAATGATTTCGTGTGCAATAGGAGTGTAGCTGTCGGCACCCCCAGACCATCGCTTTTTGATGGTTTCATATCCTTTGATAATAGGCGTGTTATTGGGAAATATTTTGGCATCTTTGGTATACGCATTCGCAATAGCTTCAAAATCTTTCTTTACATACGCAGCGGAAAAAGATTTTGCAGCATTGCGGATTTGGTCTTCATCAGATACCTTCTCAGTATCCTTTCTCTTTATACAATCAATTTTCCAGGTGGGATAAGAAAAGGACTCATTGGTATTTACCCATTCTCCTAACCATTTAAACCCTTCTTCGGTAATATCATAAAAATTGATTTTGTAATATCCCTCCATTCCATTAGGAGCTTTTTGTTCTTTGTACAAAATGATTTTATCATCTTTTTTATTTCCTTCCCAGGCAGAGAGCACCGGAGTAGGACCACTAGAAGAATAATAATGCACGTACCATTTGCTACTATCCTGGATAAATTGACGAATACTACCAGAATGTTTCCCATCTTCTTTTAGTGTTTCATCCTGAACGGCCATTCCGTTCATGATATATTTAAATTCCCAAGTCATTGTATTTGGAGCTGCCCAGGATTGATCTTTGTTTCTGGTTATCGAAGTACAATCACAAATCCCGATCATCGGTTGGAAATCCATAATTTCTTTAGGTGCATCAGGATGAGGTTTTCCAAATGGGTAGGCTTCAGAGGGTTCGTTTTCATATTGCCCCCAACAGGCTATAGAAATCAAACCAACAAATAGTATGATTAGATGTTTCATCGGTTAGCATTTTAAGTGCACAGATGAGTAATTTACTTAATTTATCAGCAAATTGTTTTTAGGAATCAGAAAATTAGGATTTTGTTAACGGCTATTTCTTCTGCGTTTTCTCCTATGGTCGCTGGAAGTATTTCTTTTGGAAGGAGCAGAAGCATTGTTTTTACGGTACATATTTCGTTTTGGCCTTGATTGCTCTTTGTTTTCCTCAAATTTTGAGGCTTCTTCTGTTTTGCTGGAATCCCCTACATCTTTGTTAATGTGTTGCAGTTCCTCTTCTGTAAAATATCTCCACTTTCCGACAGGAACATCCAGAGTAATATTCATGATTCGAATCCTTTTCAGGGATACTACATCATAGCCCAGATATTCGCACATCCGTCTAATTTGTCGATTAAGCCCCTGCGTAAGTACAATTCTAAAAGTAAACTTGCTAATCTGTTCTACCTCGCATTTTCGAGTAACTGTATCCAAAATAGGAATGCCATTTCCCATGCGTTTGATAAATTGAGGATTGATCAATTTATTGACAGTAACTATGTACTCTTTTTCGTGATTGTTACGAGCTCTTAAGATCTTATTTACAATATCTCCATCACTGGTAAGGAAAATTAGGCCTTCACTGGGTTTGTCGAGACGACCAATTGGGAAAATACGTTTTGGATAATTGATAAAATCAATAATATTATCCTTTTCATTTTGAGCGGTGGTACAAACAATCCCTACCGGTTTATTGAAGGCAAGATATACGTGTTTTTCTTTAGGTTCTGTTATAAGATCACCATCAACGCGAACTTCATCATCTACAGCTACCTTGGTTCCCATCTCCGGCACTTTGCCGTTGATAGTAACTCTACCTTGCTCAATTAATTTATCAGCTTCACGGCGAGAGCAATATCCTACTTCGCTCAAATATTTGTTTAGTCTGGTAAGTTTAGCATTTTCCACACGGCAAAGGTAATTATTAAATTCTATTACCGGTCGGATTTTGGCTTTGGATCAAAAAGATGTTTAGCTTTTTAGAAAAGTAATAATCATATCGTCTACTTCTTCGTAAAACAAAGAGTGGCCATAATTTTCGGTGGTGATAAACTGGGATCCTTTCCAACTTTGAGAAATAGCAACGGCTTCATTATAAGGAGCTATATCGTCATATTTGTCATGAATGAGCAATCCTTTTTTATCTATGGAAGTTGCAAATTTTGAAACCGAAAACTCTTCGAAATAGAATCCATATTTGTTTTTAAAAAAGTCATCCAAAGCTTTCATGAATTTTGAAGATAAACGAAGTATTCCTTGAAATTGTCCCATGATTCTTTCTAAATCCGAAGGTGGTGCTAGAATAATGAGTTTATTGATCTCTTGATCAGGATATACGTATTGATGATAAAGTGTTGTCATGCCACCTACCGAATGTCCCATAATATGATCAGGGCGATACAATTCGACCATCTTTTGAAGACATTGGGTGTAAAAAGGAACGCTCAGTATTTTTCCGCTAGAATATCCATGTGCTGGAGCATCAAAAGCAACCACGTTATATCCTTTTTCATGTAATTTCTCAATAATTCGTTTCCAACGATGAGTATTGCTTTCCCATCCGTGTACCACAAGAACGGTTTCTCCCATGTTGGCCCATCTGTAGGACTGTACATAAATGTCTTCTACGGCAATAACGGCATCTTCTGCTTCATCAAGAAAATCTTCTTGTTCTGGTAATACTTTACCTTTTCGAGGGGTACAAAATAGGACGTAGGCCTTATTTAGTGCCTTTTTGGGAGAGAAAAAGAATAATAACTGGAGATACTTTCCAATGAGTAAAGGTGCGTATTTTTTAAATTTTTCTCTCATTCATCTTCTCGATGTACAGCTTCCATAGAAAAAGCAGGAAGACAAATGGCAATATACTCACATTCTTCATCAAATGGGTTAGCATATTGAATTCTTGTATTTTTTTCAATTTTGATGGATTGCCCCGAATGCAATATTACCTTTTCGCCTTCGATGGTAAATTGTTTCTTACCTCTTATGATATAAGTGTATTCATCAAATTCTGGTGTTTGAAAAGGTTCACTCCATCCAGGAGGAGCAATCATATGTGCAATGCTAATTTGCGAATTACCATCGGTAGCCCTTCCAAAATGCTCTTCGATAAGCTTTCCGTCGGTAGTAGGAACAACAAATGGCGTTTTTTGAATATGATATTTTTTACTCATTCTATAATTTTAATGTTCGCTCCAACTAATCCAGAAATGCTTAATCTTTGCAGTGTCGGGAATGTCTGAAACCGTAATTTTGGCGTCCGTCGAGTTTTGAAACGTTACAGGTAATTCTTTTTTATCAATGGTAAAATAGGCCTGAATACTATCCACAAAGATAACTGCTGTGCTTAAGGTATTATTGATTTTTGAAATAGCATAATTATCCTTAATGCTTTTGAAAGTACTTCCCGAAGATAAGCCAGAAGCTGTTTTATATCTGGCGTCTATAACCTGAATGTTCTCTATAGTTGAAGTGGGATCTGACTCGTCTTTGGCTTCGAGTACCAAAAGTTTTGCACCTCCTTTTTCATAAATTTCAATTTCGTTGGATTTGCTCAAAAATTGATTTCCAGCTTTACGATTAGCAATAGAATCATCGGCAAAAATCGAATCTAATTGATTCAACTGTATCTCATTGGTCAGTAACCCAACTCTGTTTTTAGCAATTTCAAACGGGTCTGGTTGAGATTCTTTTTGACATGAGGTCAAAAGGATTAGAAATACGATGATTCCAAAATATTTAGTAGTCATAATTGTGTGAATTGAATAATTATGTATTGTTAACGTAAATTATTTCAATAACTTATTTAATACTCCCAAAGCTCCTCTAATAAAAGTAGCACTGGTTAATACTTTTATTACTGCTTTTTCGGTCGCGCTGGACCTTCTTTGACTAGAGCGAGAACTCGAAGAGCTTCTTTTCAGCTTTTCTCTTTCTTTTTTTGCGGCGGCTTTGGCTTCTTCTGCTTCTGCTTTTTCAATTTTTTCATTTAGCAATTCATAAGCGCTTTCCCGATCAATTTCTTCGTTATACTTACTGCTTAGTTCAGATTTTTTTAGCAATGCTTTCAGCTCGGCAGGTGTCAATATATCCATTCTACTCATTGGTGCTCTAAGCATGGTTGCAGCCAATGGCGAAGGTCGCCCTTTTTCATCAAGAGCCGATACCAGGGCTTCACCAATTCCCAAAGAAGTCAATATTTCTTTGGTATCATAGAATTCTGAAATTGGGTAGTTTTCTGCGGTAAGTTTGATCGCTTTTCTGTCTTTGGCAGTAAAGGCACGAAGCGCATGTTGTACCTTCAAACCTAATTGCCCTAGAACTCCGTCAGGGACATCGGTCGGGTTTTGCGTTACGAAATACAGTCCCACACCTTTGGATCGAATTAATTTTACAATACTTTCGATTTGGTCCATTAAGGCATTCGAAGCTTGTTTAAAAATTAAGTGTGCCTCGTCTAGAAAAATAACTAATTCTGGTCTGTCACTATCTCCTTGTTCAGGAAAAGTACCATAAATTTCAGCTAGTAAACTCAACATAAATGTAGAGAATAACTTAGGCCTATCCTGAATATCGGTAAGTCTGATAATGTTGATAATTCCTCGACCGTTGTCATCTACTCGACACAGATCCTGAACATCAAAAGATTTTTCTCCAAAAAACAGATCGGCTCCTTGTTGTTCTAGTTCTACAATTTTTCTCAAAATGGATCCGGTAGAAGCGGCAGAAATACGACCGTAATCTTTTTCTAGTTCTTTTTTACCTTCACGAGTAGCAAATTGGAGTACTTTTTTGAGATCTTTCAGATCCAGAAGCGGAAGTTTATTATCGTCACAATACTTAAAAATGATCGAAATGATTCCTGCCTGTGTTTCGGTTACATCTAAAATTCTGGATAATAATACTGGTCCAAATTCGCTAATAGTGGCTCTCAGTCGAACACCATCTTGCTCTGATAAAGAAAGTATTTCTACTGGAAAATCTTTGGCTTCAAAAGGAATTTTTATTTTATCATGGCGTTCATCAATTTTAGGGTGACCCGGGCTAGCTGCAGCAATACCACTCAAATCTCCCTTGATATCCATTAATAAAACTGGTATACCTTTTTCGCTCAGGTTTTCTGCTAGAACTTGTAACGTTTTTGTTTTTCCGGTACCTGTTGCACCAGCAATTAACCCATGACGATTTAAGGTTTTTAAAGGAACTTTTACATGTGCATCACCAATTGTTTCTCCATTCAACATGGCAGCTCCCACGGTTAAAAAATCTCCTTTTGTTGTGTATCCTTGATTTATATGATCAAGAAATGCCTGATGATCGCTCATAGTAGATGTAATTTTTGATAAAAATAGGAATCTTAACTTTTCTATTGAAATTATACGCTATTTTTAATCAGAATTAAAGAGCTACAATCATCTACATTAAGACACTACTATGAAAAAAATCATGTTTTTACTTTTAACGACTGTATTATTATGTGCTTGTCAAACTAACACCTCTGAAGCAGTAATTTTTCATGAAACTCATGAGCCCAAGAAGGCAAATGCTCCATTTTCGGACGCGGTACAAGTAGGTAATATGTATTTTTTATCGGGACAGGTAGGAATGGATCATACTTCACGCAAATTGGTGTCTGGAGGCATAGAAGCAGAAACCAAACAAACTCTGGAAAATATTAAAGCAGTGTTAGCACAGCATGATATGGAAATGAAAGATGTGGTGAAGTGTACGGTAATACTGTCGGATATCAAGGATTTTTCTACATTCAATGGGATTTATAAGACTTATTTTCCACAAAAGCCCGCTCGCACTACTTTTGCAGCCAAAGACCTTGCTGTGGGGGCAAAAATAGAGATTGAGTGCATCGCTGTAAAAAAATAGAGAGGATCTCAAGAATCCAATTCAAGTAATTTGATATAATTCTTTTATGTTGTGTACCTTTGCACCCTTATGCAAAAGAGTACACAGGAATTAGTAAATCTGGGAGAAATGCTTCCTTTGATGGAGGAGTTCTACACGATTCAGGGCGAAGGGTACCACAAAGGTACTGCTGCCTATTTTGTTCGTATAGGCGGATGTGATGTAGGATGTCATTGGTGTGATGTAAAGGAAAGCTGGAATGCAGAGCTTCATCCACCTACACAAACCGATCTTATCGTAAACACTGCATTGAAGTATAGTGATGTGGTAGTGGTTACAGGAGGAGAACCTTTAACATGGGATATGACATTGTTAACCAAACGACTGAGAGAAGGAGGAGCAAAAACACATATCGAAACTTCTGGGGCTTATCCGGTAAGTGGTAAATGGGATTGGATTTGTCTTTCACCAAAAAAAGTAAAACTACCGGTAGCTGAGATTTATCCGTTGGCAGATGAGTTAAAGTGTATTGTTTATAATAAAAGTGATTTTGCCTTTGCAGAAGAACAAGCTTCCAAAGTTTCGGAAGACTGTATATTGTATTTACAGCCAGAATGGAGCGTAAGAGAAAAGATGATTCCATTGATCGTTGATTATGTAATGAAAAACCCTAAATGGAAAGTTTCTTTACAAACTCATAAATATTTGAATATTCCATAACAAAAATCCTAGGGAATTACGGTTTTCCTTTTTTTGTTAAAAAATACAAGTAATTGAGAACTATAAGTTTATGGTTAAACCATAGCTATAAGGGAAATTTCCCTTGAACTGTATGTGGCTCGCGAAAGAAAAACCTTACTTCTTATTTTTTCTGTTTCCTTGTACAAACGTATTTTATCCCTTGTTTTAAGTTTTGTAACGAAAGTTTAATTTTTAGTTAACACCAAACTTGACTGCAATCTTTTTGAGTCTTAGCTTTACATAACTATTTTTAAATCAGAGGGCTATGAAACAATTTTACACTATTTTTGGATTACAATTTAAAACGGTAATGGGCTTTATCAGCGAGTTACCCGGTGCATCAAAATATGCAATGCGTAGATAATAATAAGATTTATATCGTACGGTATAAGTCTTATTAATGTCTATGGGTTAAGGCACTATATGTAAGGAGGTTAGTATTTTACTAACCTCTTTTCTGTAGGAAAATTCAATATTTTTTTGTAGGATCTTTTTTATAGACATGCACTTATCGTAGCAATCGTGTGGTTCGTCAAAAAGTCAAAACATACTTTTTAATATCCTTTACATTCTCGAATGGATTAATTAAATTTAATACCAGTTAAATTCTAAATCATTCACACATGGATAAGTTTTTTAGAAATATCTGGTTAGGTATAAAATCTTTTATAGGTTTTATCAAAGACCTTCCTGGAGCTTCTGGTAATGCAATGCGTCATTAGGAGTTCGTAAGAAGCCAGATTTTAAGAATAAACAAAAAGTTTACAAACAAAAATAATGAAGAGACTATCCCCAAATGGTGTAGTCTCTTTTTTTATAAAATTAAAATGTTTTTGGTTGTCAAATTATAGAGTATTTATATACGTTACATCAATTTTGATGTAAAAGAACGATATGTTGAGGGAAAGAAGAAGTTTTACAGAAAAGCTTAAGAAGCATTAAGGGGAAAATACCCCTAAATATTGATTAGTTTGCGTAGGATATTTCTTCAAAAATTAACTTTAAAAATGTTTTATAATGTAGAACGGCGATGTATATAGAAGTATGTCTAAAACTCGTCTTTATAAATGTTAATTTTTTCACCCCCACAGTCAACGGTAGTATCTTTGTTTAACAAATTACAAATCAAAGGATTATGAAGTTATTTTACGGTATTTTGGTAATTGATTTGAAAGCTTTAAAGAATTTCTTGAAGCAATTGCCATCGGCTTGCAGTAATGCAATTCATAGATAATGAATTTTCGAGTTTTTTCGAGAATAGGGGAAAGTGAAGATTACGATTTTGTAAATATATAATTATGGAATTTGGGGAATTCACCCCATTTTCCTTGTAAAAAACGATAGTATTAACCGGGGAAATTATAGTCAATAAAATTTTTTGTGCTTGTTGTCGATAAAATATTCGGTTATATCTAAAAATATTGAAAATTATTGATTGCCAACTAATTGAGTGGTATATTTGTTTAACGTTAATTTAATATAGAGATATGGGGCTATTTTACACTAAATTCAGATTAACCTTTAGAATTGTAATGGAATTTCTAGGAGACTTACCTGGAGCTTCAAGTCATGCAATCCATAGGTAAGCGAAAAAAGAAATCATTATCCTTAATGTGCAAAGGATAATCCAAATCATTAATTTAGGGCATAAATTAAAAAGAAAACAGCTTGATATCTCAAGCTGTTTTTTTATTCGTTATTGTATATAATCTAATGGATTACATATAAAAAGGTACTTCTACGCGAGTTGCATCCCAACCCATAACCATATGATATCCTTTATCTACTTTCTTAAAAGCGATAGAAAATACTTCTAGGGCATCTCCTGACGAAGCTGGTACTTTAATTCTAGCAGCATCCTTTCCTTGATCATAAGAGTATGCACCCCAGCTGTCAAGATCAGAATTTAGAATAATAGTCCATTCTTTGTCACCAGGAATAGTAAATAAAGAGTAAGTTCCTGCTTTTACAGTTTTATCTCCCATTTTTACATCCTGGAAAAACTTGATCTCTGTAGCTTCGTCAGCACCAGTTCTCCATACTTTGTCATATTTTACTAAGTCTCCAAAAATAGTTCTTCCCTTTTTTTGTGGTCTACTGTATACAACTTTAATTTCTGGCTTAGCACTTCTATCTGCTTTTGCATAAGCGATATCCGTTGGACTTTTCTGTAATCCAGCAAATTTTTGGGCATTTACGGTAGATAATGCCCCAATAAACATAATAGCAATTAGTAAGAGTGATTTTTTCATAATTCAAATTTTATTAAAAACAATATAGTCGTAAAGATATACGCGAACTTATAAGCTAAATGTTAATCCAGTCTATAAATTGTGTTAAAAGTTTATTGTGACAGTTTGATAGTGTAATAAGGTAAAATCATAGTTTTAAGTTACATTTTTTATGTTATTTTTAATTTTTTTATTTCATATTGTTATTGTTTTAAGTTTAACTGTTTACATTTTGTTACTATATGCTCACCTTTGGTATGTCATTAATAGAAAAAAGAAAAATTATGTGCGGTATTGTTTGTGCTTTTGATTTAAAGCAAGAAGCTGAGGTGTTAAGACCTCAATTATTAGAAATGTCAAAAAAGATTAGGCATAGAGGACCAGATTGGAGCGGTATCTATGCAAATGATAAAGCTATTTTGGCTCATGAGCGTTTGGCGATTGTAGATCCTGTATCAGGAAAGCAGCCATTGTTTAGTGAAGATAAGAAGTTGATTTTGGCGGCCAATGGTGAAATTTACAACCATAGAGAATTACGTAAACAATTTGAAGGGAAATATAATTTCCAGACAGAGTCTGATTGCGAAGTAATTTTAGCCTTATACAAAGAAAAAGGACCTGATTTTGTAGATGAGCTTAATGGTATTTTTGCTTTTGCTTTGTATGATGTTGAAAACGATTTGTACATGGTAGCTCGTGATCATATGGGGATTATACCATTGTACATGGGGTGGGATAAAAATGGAACTTTTTATGTAGCTTCAGAGCTTAAATCCTTAGAAGGGGTATGTACCAAAATTGAGTTGTTCTCTCCAGGACACTATTTATTTAGTAAAAATACAGAGTTGACTAAATGGTATATAAGAGATTGGACAGATTATGAAGCAGTAAAAGAAAACCAAACCAGTATAGATGAGGTGAGAGAAGCCTTAGAAGCTGCAGTTCATAGACAATTGATGTCAGACGTTCCTTATGGGGTGCTGTTATCTGGAGGATTAGATTCCTCGGTGACTTCTGCAATAGCTAAGAAGTATGCGGATAAAAGAATAGAATCTGATGATGCAGATGCGGCTTGGTGGCCAAGATTACACTCCTTTTCTGTTGGATTAGAAGGATCTCCGGATCTTGCAGCAGCCCAAAAGGTAGCCGATCATATTGGTACAGTGCATCATGAAATTAAATTTACAATTCAGGAAGGATTAGATGCAATAAAAGATGTGATCTACAATCTGGAAACCTATGATATAACCACCATTAGAGCCTCTACGCCAATGTATTTGATGGCGAGAGTCATCAAATCAATGGGAGTAAAAATGGTGTTGTCTGGTGAGGGTGCAGACGAAATATTTGGAGGATACTTATATTTTCATAAAGCACCAAATGCTCAAGAGTTTCATGAGGAGACAGTTCGTAAGCTAAGTAAACTTCATATGTATGATTGCTTGCGAGCTAACAAGTCTCTGGCTGCTTGGGGAATCGAAGGGCGTGTACCGTTTTTGGATAAAGAATTTATGGATGTAGCCATGCGTATAAACCCGCAAGATAAGATGATTAACGGCGAAAGAATGGAAAAATGGGTGATCCGAAAAGCTTTTGAATCCTATCTTCCGGAAAGTGTGGCATGGAGACAAAAAGAACAGTTCTCTGATGGAGTAGGGTACAGCTGGATAGATACTTTGAAAGAAGTGGTAGAAAGAGAAGTTTCTGATGAGCAAATGGCAAATGCACATTTTAGATTTCCTATACAAACCCCTCAAAATAAAGAAGAATTTTACTATCGTTCGATATTCGAAAGTCATTTTCCTAGTGATGTTGCAGCCCTAAGCGTGCCTCAAGAAGCATCGGTAGCTTGTAGTACCAAAATTGCTTTAGAATGGGATGAAGCTTTTAAAAACATGAATGATCCTAGCGGAAGAGCCGTAGCTAACGTTCACGAAGAAGCTTACGAGTCTGTAGAAGCAGTATAAGAAGAAATTGAAGAATTCAGTTTATTTGCTAGCTGAAAGTTGAGTTTAATTGAGAGTATAAAACCCTGAGAAGTGAGTCCTCAGGGTTTTATTTTGATTAATTAATTGTATAATGAAATTGATTTAGTTTCCGCATCTTCCTTGGTTTGCCCATCTAAAATTGCTCTGCAATTCGTATAAGAACCCTTGGTATGTTACTTCGTCTCCTGGGGAGTATCTTCTCGATCTGTTATAAGGCTCCACTCCTTCGCAAATATCAGCCGGATTAGGATTGGTGTTTTCGCATTGTCCAATACGATTCCATCTTGTAAAATCTCTTTCGTATAAAAAACCTTGATAGGTCACTTTGTCTCCAACATTATATTGTCTTCCTCGAACCCATTCTTCGACTCCGGCACAGATGTCGTTATCTCCGCCACCATCTCCACCGCCACCATCACCAGGATATACCTGATTGGTACCAGCAATATCTCCGGCAGACAATCTTGGTTGTCTTCTTGGGTGGGTAGAACCGTCCAAAAGGGTTATAGTTGGTTGACCGTTTTTACTAAATGTAAAAGCTCCGTACATCATGGTAGATTGGATATCAAAATCTCCTATCAATTGTGCGCTGTTACTTTTTCTAAACTGGCTTTCTGCTCCATCCTGAATGTTCTCAAATCTAATGATAACGTGATCATCCCTATCAGATCGGTTTTGCTCGTGAATGTATCCTAATGTATGACCAATCTCATGAATCATTACTACTTCGGTAGTTCTGGTACCTATGTTGATAGTTCCTCGATTACCTGCTACACCTAGAACTGCAGAACCACAATTACAGTTGTTGCCATTACTTCTAATAGTAACATAGTAGTTTTCATTGGTTCTTTCCTTAAAGCGAACATTGGTTTTTGTAGACCACTCTTGCATAGAGTTTCGTGTTACCTCCAATTGGCTCGATGATAAGCTATTGTCTAATACGTAAATAACAGTGTTATTTGGCCATTTACGTACACCACCAGCTAACCCCAGTTTTTGATCTTCGTCTGCACCAGGTTCTGGAGATTTGTTAAAATCTATTGCAGTATCTGTAAGTTGATCTTCTGTAAAGATCACATCATCATGCAGGTACAATCCTTCTCCCAGGTCTTCTACTTGAATAGATTCTCCCAAAAAGAATTTTTCAATAAGTTGAGGTTGTTCTCCTACGGGGTTCGGTAATTCTTCAAAGCTTTCGTTAGAACAGGAAGTCATAAATAGTCCCAGACTAAATAGCGATACCTTTGCTAAATTAATTAGGTTTTTCGTTTTCATTTTAAAGTTTAAATTATGGGTTTGTGTTTTGTTACAGCAGTGATAACTTGATGTTTCCTGCGGTTAGTACAAATCATCAGGTTAAAAAAAATCTAAAAAATGTTAATTATTCATAAGGTCTGAGTATCCGTAAGAGATGAGTGAGTAAGCGTAGATATCTGATGCTTTTTTTATCTTGTAAACTAGATTTTTTATTCTGATTTGAGGATAAATTCGAGGAGCTTAAAGAAATATTAAAATTTTTATAAAACCCGTTTAAGGGTGTTTTTATCGTTTTTAAGAGCTTTTTTTGTTTTTCTGGTATTTATCTTAACTAATTGTTGATAACTCTTTAAATCATCTTTGTGAAAACGCTTTTATCCTTTTAGTGTTTTTTTATCTTTGTTCGTTGACCAAAATTATCATAAAAATAAAGCTGGTTTATGAGCGAAGAACAAAAGAAAAGTAATTATTCCGCCGATAGTATTCAGGCGTTAGAGGGAATGGAGCACGTAAGGATGCGTCCGTCCATGTATATTGGAGATGTAGGAGTAAGAGGACTACACCATTTGGTATATGAGGTTGTAGATAACTCTATCGATGAAGCGTTGGCAGGACACTGTGATACCATCGATGTAACCATTAATGAAGATAACTCTATTACTACCAAGGATAATGGACGAGGGATTCCGGTCGGGATACACAAAAAAGAAGGAGTTTCTGCCCTAGAAGTGGTAATGACCAAGATCGGTGCGGGAGGTAAATTTGATAAAGATTCCTATAAAGTTTCGGGGGGTCTGCATGGAGTAGGTGTATCCTGTGTTAATGCATTATCGGATCACTTGCACGCGATAGTGCATAAAGAAGGTAAAGTGTGGGAGCAAGAATATGAAAGAGGAAAACCTTTATATCCGGTAAAATCAACAGGTGATACCGATTTTAATGGTACAATAGTAACCTTTAGACCCGATCCAACAATTTTCCAACAGACATTGGAATATAATTACGATACTCTTGCTAGTCGTATGCGTGAATTGGCATACCTCAATAAGGGGATTACGATCACCTTGACCGATAAGCGTCACCAGGATGAAGAAGGGAATAATGTATCTGAAATTTTTCATTCTCAAGAAGGACTAAAAGAATTTGTAAGATTTCTTGATACTAGTCGTAGTCCGATTATAGGTGATGTGATTTCTATGGAAGGAGAAAAGAATAATATTCCTGTAGAAGTGGCGATGATCTATAATGATTCATATGCAGAGAATCTTCACTCGTATGTGAATAATATCAATACTCATGAAGGAGGTACACATTTATCTGGGTTTAGGAGAGGACTTACGTCTACACTAAAAAAATATGCAGATTCTTCTGGAATGCTCGATAAATTGAAATTCGAAATTTCTGGTGATGATTTCCGAGAAGGACTTACTGCGATTGTTTCGGTAAAAGTAGCCGAACCTCAGTTCGAAGGACAAACAAAAACCAAATTAGGTAACCGTGAGGTAACTTCTGCAGTATCTCAAGCGGTTTCTGAAATGCTTGAGAATTATCTGGAAGAAAACCCTTCTGATGCTAAAACTATTGTAGAAAAAGTAATTCTTGCGGCACAAGCACGTCATGCAGCCAAGAAAGCTCGTGAGATGGTGCAGCGAAAAAGTGTGATGAGTATTGGAGGGCTTCCTGGAAAGCTTTCTGATTGTTCTGAGCAGGATCCAGCATTGTGTGAAGTGTTCCTTGTGGAGGGTGATTCTGCAGGGGGAACAGCAAAACAAGGTCGTGATCGTATGTTTCAGGCAATTCTTCCGCTTCGTGGAAAAATCTTGAATGTAGAAAAAGCGATGCATCATAAGGTGTTTGAAAATGAAGAAATCAAGAATATTTTTACAGCTTTAGGTGTTACTATTGGAACAGAAGAAGATAGTAAAGCGTTAAACCTATCAAAACTACGATATCACAAAATTGTAATCATGTGTGATGCCGATGTTGATGGTAGTCATATTTCTACCTTGATTTTGACATTCTTTTTCAGATATATGAAAGAGCTTATTGAAGCTGGACATATATATATAGCGGCACCACCTCTATACTTAGTGAAAAAAGGAGCTAAAAAGCAGTATGCATGGAATGATGATCAACGAGATCAAATTGTTAGAGAATTTGGTGAGAATTCCAAAATCCAGCGATATAAGGGTCTTGGAGAGATGAACGCAGAGCAATTATGGGATACAACTATGAATCCTGAATATCGAACGCTGCGTCAAGTTAGTATTGATAATCTTACCGAAGCAGACCGTATTTTCTCGATGTTGATGGGAGACGAGGTGCCACCACGTAGAGAATTTATAGAGAAAAATGCGGTGTATGCAAATATAGATGCTTAGTTTTACAGTTGAGATCTAATAATTAATCTAACACACTAACTATGAAATTTTATAGAACTACGCGCGTCTTTTTGTTGTTCGCGTTTATTTCAGTCATTTCCTATGCTCAATTTCAACAGCCAAGTTCGGTGGTGAAATTGAATGAAAGTGCTAAAGAATTGCTATTGAATGATGTAACCGGTTATATTGTAGTACTAACCGGTAAAAGTTACTCGGGAATAGATACCAGTACCAATAAAAAGGTTTGGGAAAAAGAATTTTCTGCATTTTCATTTATGTCTCAAGTCCTTACAAATGGAGGTATTAGCTTAGACATGTTTTCTTCAGAAAAGACAAAAGTACTTTCTAACGTACAGGATACTCCTTATATGAATATCGATTTGGGAGGCGCTTTTCTAGTGATCAATACATTCAACGGAGAGTTGGTATTTGATTCTGGTAAAGTAAATGGTACTGTAGAAAATATTGGCTTTTTACCAGAGAAACTAGCGTTTCTGATCGATACAGAGCATAATCAACAACTATACGTATCCTTATATTCATTAGAGGATCAAAAAATAGCATGGTCTACCAAAATAGGAGAGAAGTCTTCTTTTTTAAAATGGCTTTTTGATGCACAAGCTAATCGATCAAAAGTAGATGGAGAGTTTGGATATATTCCTAGAGGAAACTCTATTTATAAAATTAACTTGTCGTCTGGTGAGATCGTATGGAAGAGTGATAGCGAAAGAAAAATTTCTGAGTTCCTAATTACAGAAGGTGGAAAAAATATCATTACGCTAGAAAAAGGTAAAGGACTAGGTGGTGCTCTTGGAACAAAACAAAACTTAAATGTTTTGGATCCGCAAACAGGAAAATTTAACTGGGATAAAAGTATCTCGACAAAATCTGTAGCTTTTATTCAAGATTTAGGAGATGAGTTTATCTTTGCGCACTACAACGGATTTAATAAATACAACTACAAGACCGGCGAAAAAGCATGGAAAAAAGATCCTAGAGGGAAAAGGTTTTCTGATGTGATTTTACTGGAAGAAGGATATTTATATACTGCGGGTAACGAAATGTTATTGATCGATGAAAACGGAGAGAAGAAATGGAAAAAATTCATTGAGATCTCCGACAACAAAGAGGATAATGTTTTTGTTCTGCAAAAGATTAAAGGAGATAAGGTAATGTACGTGACCAGTACCTATGCAAATCTTGTGGATATCAAAACAGGAAAGCGTATCTGGAAAAAGAATTTGAAGTTTAACGAGAAAAGACCAACGCAAGTAGCTTATGATGAAGCTACCGATAAGTTTATCGTATATCACGATGAGGAGTTTTTTGCGCTTACTTCTGCTTTAACTGAACGTCCAGACCCTTTAACGGAGTTAAAAATCAAAAAAGAAAAAGATATCAATAATCTTGAGATAAGAGATAAGGGATATTATCTAAGTGGTTTAGGTGAAGTAGCCTATGTTGACAAAGCTGGAAAAGTACTATATCAAAAATTCTATAAAGAACCAGGTGGTTTTGGTAGAGGATTGGCAAAAGTTGGGCTTGGAGTAGCAGCGGTTGGTGCAGATATCGTAGCTAATACCACTTTGGAAACTGTATCTACAGATAGAAATGGAAATACAGTAAGAACCTCTTCTCCTGCTTTTGGTAGTAACGAAAGAGCTGTAGCTGGAGATGTACTTGGTTTTGCAGATGCAGAATTGGCGGTTATCAAAAGAAGATTTGATGCCACTAGAAATTCAGAGAACTTCGGTTTTTTCTTCTCTAGAGAAAAAGATCAGCAGGAAGAAAATGCGAAAGTATTGGTGAAACTAGAAAAGGATACGGGTAAAGAAGTATCTAAGTATCAATTTTCGAATAACAGACCAGAATATACTATCGATGGCTTGACAGGAACTGTATATTATCTATATAAAAATGAAATTCAAGTATTTGAATAAAACTTAAAGATATACATCATAAATATTTGATTAATCCGTTACATGACAAGGTGTAGCGGATTTTTTTTATATTGCAAAGCCTTTAAATCATAATTCATGAAAAAAACCATTCTAATTTTTGTGTTGTTTTTCAATGGCGTTTTGTTTTCCCAAACGGATATTGATCAGATTCTCGAAATTGGTGTTGAAAACGCTCAACGATTTAGTGAAGATTATTTTGCTCCTGCTGGAGAAGCTTTGATAAATGCAATGTCTAATGGCTGGTATACCACTGCGGAAACCAAGAAACTATGGCATTTTCAAGTAGGCTTTGTCGGGAATCTGTCTTTTGTGAGAGAAGATAAACAATCGTTTTTATTTCGTACAGCAGAATATACGGATATAACCCTTCCTGATGGATCTTTTAGTCAATTTGTTTCTTCGGCCTTAGGATCTAATTCTGGAGATATTACAGTGATTATTAATGAGGGTAGTGCATCTCAATTAGAGGTTACATTACCAGACGGTATTGGTAATTCGGATATTGGTTCGGTTCCTAGTGGGTTTTTACAGGGATCAATGGGGTTGATTAAAAGTACTGAGATAAAAGTTAGATTCTTACCTCGTATAAAGGCAGTCGAAGATGCAGAAATCCAGTTGTATGGAGTCGCTTTTCAGCACGAGTTTACAGATTGGATTTTTAGAACCAAACGATGGCCGGTAAGACTTTCTGCTCTTTTGGGATATACCAATGTAAAAGGGTTTTATGATTTGAATGGGGCAGGTGGAGTACCTGGTACCGGGCAAGAAGTAGAGCTCAATTCAAATTCCTGGTTGCTCACAAGTATAGTATCTACAAAAATGCCAATACTTAACTTTTATGGAGGACTAGGGTATTATTTTGGATCTAATGATGCAGATCTTTTAGGAACCTATCAAATACAAAATGGTCCTTTTGCTTCAGTAGAGGTAATCGATCCAATAAGTGTACGAACAAAAACAAAAGGGGTAAAGGCTACATTAGGAGCTAGAGTCGCTTTTGGAGTATTTAATGCTAATTTGGACTATAGCTTTCAGAATTTTAATAATCTTTCTCTTGGACTTCGTTTTGGATGGTAATTTAACTTTTTAATTGTGAATTATTTTGTTAAAGAATTCGTACTTTCGCGACTACAAAATAAATAAGTTTAATTACATCAAAATCATATAAAATGAAAGTTACAGTAGTAGGAGCTGGTGCGGTTGGTGCAAGTTGTGCCGAGTATATAGCCATAAAGAATTTTGCTTCAGAAGTTGTATTGTTAGACATCAAAGAAGGATATGCAGAAGGTAAAGCAATGGACCTTATGCAAACTGCTTCTTTAAATGGGTTCGATACCAAAATAACAGGAACCACTGGAGACTATTCTAAAACTGCTGGAAGCGATATCGCTGTAATTACTTCAGGAATTCCTCGTAAGCCAGGAATGACAAGAGAAGAATTAATAGGAATCAATGCAGGGATTGTAAAAACTGTATCTTCTAGTCTTATAGAACACTCACCAAATGCGATCATTATCGTAGTGAGTAACCCGATGGATACCATGACGTATTTAGTACACAAAACAACAGATCTTCCTAAAAACCGAATTATCGGTATGGGTGGAGCTTTGGATAGTGCACGTTTTAAATACAGACTAGCAGAAGCTTTAGGAGCACCAATCTCTGATGTAGACGGGATGGTAATCGGAGGACATAGCGATAAAGGTATGGTGCCACTTACGAGATTAGCGACAAGAAACAGTGTTCCTGTTTCAGAGTTTATCTCAGACGAGAGATTGGATCAAGTAGCGGCAGATACCAAAGTTGGTGGTGCTACATTGACTAAGTTATTAGGAACTTCTGCATGGTATGCTCCAGGAGCAGCAGTTTCAGGATTAGTACAGGCGATTGCTTGTGATCAAAAGAAAATTTTCCCATGTTCTACTTTCTTAGAAGGAGAGTACGGGCTTAATGATATTTGTATTGGTACTCCAGTTGTTTTAGGTAAAAACGGAATCGAAAAAGTTGTAGAAATAGAGCTTAGCGATGCTGAAAAAGCCAAATTAACGGAAAGTGCTGAAGGTGTGAAGAAAACAAATGGATTATTAGAATTGTAATCATTTCGATCTTCTTACAAGGTTTATAGTAAAAGCTGCTTTGATGCAGCTTTTATTTTTTTATATTTGCCGCATGAGTAAAAAATGGTATTTCGGTATTCTGATGACCACATTTACGCTGCTTATTGCTTTGCAGCGTAATGCCGTAGTACCTAATCAAGAGATCGTTCTCGAATTTGAGACCGTTGATATTACTTCTGTAGAAGCTCAAAACACCATTGCTTTTGTAAAAAAGCAATTACAATCCATTGGTGTTCAAAACACAAGATTATCGCAAGATGCAGAAGCGGGAAAGCTTAAAATCACTTACTACAGCGAAGCTGATGTAGAAGAGATCAAACGTATTTTTTCTCAGGATGAACGTATTGCTATTGATCACTTGCAACTTGATCGTCATAGTAATAACAATGAAACTCCAAGTGATAAAGACGCTAGAGATTATAGTTTAAATGTCTATGAAATCCAGAAAAGTATAGATACGGATACTGGATTTAATGGTGCTGTTATAGTAGAGATTAAACATGCACAACATGGAGATTCAAACGGTTATTCATTTCATGCTCTTAGTACAAGTAACTACAATGACCTTGACCGACAGATCAGGGTAACACAAAAAATATATGCTGTTATTGCTTTTGCGATAGACAGGACTACACGTAAAATCCCTGAAGTAAGAGCCGGACCTTTGGCTTAAAAAACGGAATTTAATACCCCGTAAAAAGTAATCCATAAAGTACAAGAGTACGTCTCGTAGACTTTATGTATCTCATCAACATTGCATAATGGTGATGTTGATCCTATTTAAGAACAATAAATCATCAAATTAAATAATTGTCAAACATAAGAGCATGCGTCTTGAATGCTCCGAACATTTGACCTAAATCATTACACAATGCAAAATAAAGGAGTTGTAAGGATATTTGCGATTTTATTTGGATTGGTTTGTATTTACCAATTATCGTATACATATCTAACTTACACAAAAGAAAAAGAGGCAGAAGCCTATGCCATTCAGAAATACCCAGAATCGGTTGAAAATTACTCGAAACTAAGAGAAGTAGCAGAGAGTACTTACCTTGATTCTATCGGTAAAGAAGAGATCTTTGCAGGAATTTCTTATAACGATGCAAAAGATAAAGAACTAAATAAGGGTCTTGACCTTAAAGGGGGAATCAACGTGATTCTTCAGATCTCTGTAAATGACATTTTGAAAGGACTTGCAAATAACTCTAAGGACCCGTCATTCAACCAAGCACTTTTGGCGACAGACGAGATCCAAAAGAATAGTCAGAATACCTATATCGAGGATTTCTTCACAGAGTTCGAAAAAATACCAGATGCACAATTAGCGTCACCGGATATTTTCGCAAACAAGAACTTAAGTGATGATATCACTTATGACATGACCAATGATCAGGTAAAACCTGTATTAAGAAGAAAAATCGATGAATCTGTAACTTCAGCTTTTGAAGTACTTCGTAAGCGTATTGATAAGTTTGGGGTTACACAGCCAAATATCCAACGTCTTGGAGAATCTGGAAGAATCTTAGTAGAATTGCCTGGAGCAAAAGATGTAGACAGGGTAAGATCATTATTACAGAGTACGGCTCAATTAGAATTCTGGGACGTATATAAAGCTGAAGAGATTTTCCCATTCTTGTTTACAGCAAACAACTTGCTAAAAGAAAGATTAGATAAGACTAAGGAAGAAGTTAAGACTGAAGTTGAGGAAAAAAGCGAAGTAGTTGAAGATTCTACGCAAACTGATACTACAAAATCTGACGAAGATGCGGCAATCGAAGATCTATTGGAAGACGCTGCAGAGGATTCTACCAATGTAGAAGCTCAGGTAAACCCAATATTTGATCTGATGGCTGGCCAAGGAGGTCAAGGAGGTCCTGTGGTATTGTCTGTAGAAAAGAAGAACGCAGATCAAATGATGGCGTATCTTAACGATCCAGAAGTAAGAGCATTATTACCACAAGAGTTACGATATGTAAAATTTGCTTGGGGTAAAGCGGTTAAGGATTCTGAAATTATTGATCTATATGCTATAAAGAGTAATAGAGATAGTACTCCTGAATTAAGTGGAGGAGTAATTACAGACGCGAGACAAGAGTACAACCAGTTAGGTAAAGTAACGGTTACTATGCAAATGGATGGTAAAGGAGCGAAGAAATGGGAAGAAATGACCGGTCGTGCCTTTAGCCAAAGAAGCCAAATTGCAATCGTTCTTGATGATATCGTATATTCTGCTCCAGGAGTTACTACCGGAGCAATTAGCGGTGGTAGAAGTGAAATTACTGGAGAATTTACTATTGAAGAAGGGCAAGATTTAGCCAATGTATTAAGAGCAGGTAAATTACCAGCATCTGCAGATATCATCCAAAGTGAGGTAGTAGGTCCATCTCTTGGACAGGAAGCTATTGATAGTGGTGTAATGTCGTTTGCCATTGCATTGGTATTGATCCTGATCTGGATGATTTTTTACTATGGTAAGGCAGGAGCATTTGCTGATGTTGCATTGGTAGTAAATATCCTTTTCATTTTTGGAGTATTAGCCGGATTAAAAGCAGTATTGACACTTCCTGGTATCGCCGGTATTGTATTAACGATCGGTATGTCGGTGGATGCAAACGTGTTAATCTTCGAAAGGATTAGAGAAGAATTGGCCAAAGGAAAGTCTCAGGTAGATGCCATTAAAGATGGATTTAATAATGCATTATCATCTATTCTTGATGCAAACATCACTACGGGTCTTACGGGTCTGATCTTATTAACTATCGGTACTGGTCCAATTAAAGGTTTTGCAACTACCTTATTGATAGGTATTCTTACATCGTTATTTACAGCGATTTTTGTGACTCGTTTGTTTATTGATGGATATGGTAAGAACGGTAAAGAATTAATGTTTGCTACTGGGGCTACCAAGAATTTATTTAAGAATGTAAATATCAATTTCTTAAAGAAGCGTAAAGTAGCTTACATTATATCAGGAATCATTATTATCGCAGGTGTTGGTTCGTTATTTACCAATAGCCTGGATTATGGTGTAGACTTTGTTGGAGGTAGAACGTATACTGTTCGTTTTGCTAAGGACGTGGTACCATCTGCAATAGAAAAGGATCTTGTGGCCGTTTTCGAAAGTGCACAGGCAAAGACGTTAGGTGCTAAGAACCAGTTAAAGATTACTACCAAATATAAAGTAAACGAGACCGGAGAAGATATTGATACTGAAATTTCGAATAAATTATACGAAGCTTTAAAGCCAAACTTACCTGAAGGTTTGTCTTACGATCAGTTCTCTAATGGAGACGAAGAAAAGCAAGTAGGTATCATGTCATCGATGAAAGTGGGACCAACCATTGCCGATGATATTAAGCAAGCGGCTTTTTGGTCGGTATTAGGATCGTTGATTGTAGTATTCTTATATATCTTATTACGATTTAGAAGATGGCAATTTAGTTTGGGTGCTGTAGCTGCGGTATTCCATGATGTATTGATCGTACTAGGTATTTTCTCATTAACATGGAAATTTATGCCGTTCAACATGGAGATCGATCAGGCATTTATTGCAGCAATCCTAACGGTAATTGGATACTCTCTGAATGATACCGTGGTTGTATTTGATAGGATCAGGGAATTCTTCCAGGAGCATACTTCCTGGCCTTTGGATAAAAATGTAAATGGAGCCTTAAACAGTACGTTAAGCCGTACGTTGAATACCTCGTTAACTACCTTATTAGTACTTATCGCAATCTTCATATTTGCGGTACCACTTAGAGGATTTATGTTCTCGTTAATCATTGGGGTATTGGTAGGTACATATTCTTCGTTATTTATTGCGACACCGATCATGCATGATACGGTAAGCAAAGTGGGTCTTAAAATGAAAGAACCAGAAACTGAAGAGAAAAAGAAAAAATAATTTTCTTCGTCATACACAAAAAACCCATCAATTATTGATGGGTTTTTTTATGTTTATATGTATTTAATCTATTTATTGCTTGGAAAAAGCAATCGAATCTCCTTTTTGTAGGTTCCACTCATCGGTGAGTTGTGCATTGACCTCCAGCACATATTGCGCAGGACCTTCAGAGGGTAGTGAGCGCTCATCCAGCGGTTGTGCATTTTTTTGAATACTTACTATCTTTTGTTTAGCATCGATAAATATGATATCCAATGCAAACTCAGTATTTTTCATATAAAAAGAATGAGGAGACTCATTTGGAAAAATAAATAACATCCCTCGGTCTTTTTGCATAGACTTACGGTACATCAAACCTGTTTGGATTTGATAATCATCATCTGCGATCTCGATATCCAGTTTAGAAATCAGAGTAGGAACGGTGTCCTGAAGGTTATATAGAGAGAGTTCGCCTTCTTTGGTAAAGGTGACTTCTTTTACCAAATTTTTGGTATTCTTCTTTCCATCACCGCAAGAGAAGATGAGCATTGCAGTACTTGCCAATAGTGTATAAAAAGTTGTTTTCATAGGTTGTTTTTATTCTGATTAAAAGTAGATAAAAAAGTTTCAGTACAAAAGTTTATGAAACGGTTTTCTAATCCATGGTATAACTCATTTGACTAAAGCGACTTCTACTTTATGATTCGACGAAAACAACTTCGAATATTTTGGATCTTTTTCAATCATCGATAGTAATTTTTTCTTGATTTCAAATTTTTTCTTCCGCACGTAGGCTTCGGTGTATCCCATGGTATTTGCAATTTCTCGCATTGTTTTACCGCTGAAAAACAGATGAAGCACCCTTTGATTACTGGGGTTTAACTTTCTGAAGTGAGTAAGGTATAATTGTTGTTTTTCGATATAATGTATTTCTGAAATAAGATCATTTCCTTGGTACGGTATATCTTCTAAAAAAGTAGGAGAAGAAATTAGTTTTTTGTTTTCTCGAAGTTTTTTTCTCCATAGGTTTCTGCAAATACCAAAGAAATAGGAATGAATAGAATATTGGGTTTGATCTAATGACAGAGCTGGTTTTTGCAACAAAATGAGTAATGCATCTTGAAAAACATCGTGGGCATCGTCTTCGTTGCCAGAATTTCTCAGCATATATTTCTTAAGAACGGGTAAGTTCTTTTTATAAAATTTTTTAATGATATGATGATCTCCATTTTGAATTCCTTTTAGAATAGATGAGTTGGTGTGGTCAGACATTTTTTGGTGTTGGTTTACTTCAGTTTACTAATCGAGACTGTTAAGGTTGCTCAGCATGATATTGGTATTAAATTAGGAATAGTGGAGCTGTTACGGTATGTATTTTGAGTAGACATACCCTTTAAGTGAGTAAAGGGTATGTCTGATTGAGCAAGAAGTATTGTCAAAAGACAATATACTACCTAATCGTTTTTCCAATCAATTTTCCTTGAAATCATCATAATGGTACCCAGAATTAGGAATAGCCCGATACTGCCTACCAACAAGGCATAACTTTCTAATTGTATGATCACAAAAATGAAGGCATACAACGCGGTGAGAGATAGGCCAATGAATCCCATAAACTTTAGACTTTTCAAAATGGCTTTAGAATACATAGCAATCAGTACAACTACTGCAATACCTGCAATGATATAAGCTTTTAGAAAACTAGAGTGTTCTGAAATCGAAATCAATAAGGTATAGAACATAGAAAGTGCTAAACCGATCATCAAATATTGAAACGGATGAATATTGATTTTACTGATCGTTTGGATAAGAAAGAAAACTAAGAAAGTTAATGCGATTACCAGATATCCATATTTGGTTGCCCGTTCACTTTTTTGATACTCATCGACGGGAATTAGTAGTTTGACACCAAAAGCTGAAGCATTGATTTGTGGGAGTTCACCAAAGAATTCTTGTTCAAACTCTCTATTGATTTGCAAAACTTTCCATTGTGCTTTAAAACCATTTTCTGTGATTTCTTTGGTTTTAGTATCTGGTAAATAGTTGCCATTAAAACTCGGTGACGCCCAATCCGAAGTCATAGCCACATTGGTTTCTCTTCCTACGGGAACAAAGCGCAATTGCTCACTACCATTAATGATAAGATCCATATCAAACTCAACAGTATTTTCCTTTGGGAGTGAGACTTCTTTGATAAATTGAGTTTCAAGGGTATTGGTATAAGAGTTTTGATTGTACTTAGAACGTAACGGGTAACTTTCTGTACCAATATTTAAGGTCAGATTACTTCTAATTCCTTTCAGGTTAGTGGAGTTGATAATCACTGTGGCTTTGTTCCATAAAATATCGTCGGCTTTAATGTCTTTGATTTCAAAATTAGGAACGGTAAAAGAGCCCTTAATTTTCATATCGGCAGTATACACTACAGATTCGTAGATACTTCTTCCCAAAGTTTCAGATTCTATATTGGTCTTTATATCTAAGGTGTTTGGGAAAAAATAAGCGTTATATACTGTAATCAGATTTTCTTGTATATAGGATTTAGTTTTATCATCCCAGGTCTTTGTTTGGCTGTGCACCTGATACGGAACTTTTAGAACCGGGCCGTATAACAATACCTCGTTCCCCCATTTCTGGTTAATTTCTTTTACAACCTCTTCTTGTCGGTAAGATCGTTCACGTATCAAATTTTGGATATACGATAATGGTATTAAGAGTACAAGAATTAATATACCCACCATGAGCATTCGTATTGTTATCGAAGTTTTGATCCATTGTCCGAAAGACTTTTTTTGTTTTTGGGTTTCCATAAAATAATGATTTATAAGTTACAATTGATGTTATCTTTTTTGTTGATAGTGATATATTAATCGATAGGTAATGATGAGGAATCCTCCAAAACCTATAGTAAATGCCCAGGTATTGGTATGTTGAATAGGAAAGAGTATCCTTTTTGCGATATCAGATAGAATTCCTATAGGGTTTTGAAGGATATCCCAACTATTCCAACGCAACACTCGTCCCAGGTAAATTCCAAATCCGCAGAGTAGCAGGATGATGTAAATGATGAAGTGTGTAGTTTTTTTAGAAAATCGTTCTTTCAATTGTTCCTGTATTAAATTTAGAGAGGCAAAGCCAACGATCAAACCGTTTACTGCAAAGGATAATATGAGTAGCACATCAAACCATATTTGTGATAATGTACTCCATCGTATATGTTGTATATCGGTAAGGATGTATGGTGAGTTGGGCAGGAACACCAACCACACCGAAAAACCAATCCAGAAAACAAACCGTCTTGGTTTGCTTATTTTTAGTAAAAAGGCAATTCCGTAAGGAACACACGCCAGAAATAAATTCCAAACCAGAAAAGTGTAGTATAACGAATCCGTTTTTATAATTCGGGTAAGTAATAATAGGCATCCAAAGAGAACTGAGCCTGTAAAACCTTTGATGAATGGTAATTGTTTATAGATAGTTTCCATTAGATAAGGGCATTTTTTAAAGGGTTCATAAATACGATATAGATGTAGCCAATAGTGATTGGGATATTGAGTAAGAATAAACCAATAGTGGTCAGATTTTCTTTGTAATGTTGATGGTTTATAATCAAATTAAAAAGTAAACCTATCAGGGTGATCGAGTTTAGTACCAAAGCGATAAGCACATAAACAATACCTGCTCTGATCACATATCCGGATTGTGAAATGAGAAAAAAGAGTAAAAAAATAGTGCCTAATAATAAGCTGACACTAGCAATAAATAGGGCTTTTTTGTTAACGGGTTGTACGATTTTTATTTTCATATTAAATTTTAAAAGTACTTTGAATTTCAAAGTAAATAAGTAAAAAAATATAGTTATTGTTTCAAAAGTTTTTCGATGGCTTCTACGTGTTTCTTAAAGGCTTCTCTTCCTTTTTTGGTAGCACTATAGCGGGTGTTGGGTTTTCGACCTATAAATGATTTTTCTACCAGAATATATTCTTCTTTTTCTAAGGCTTTAGTGTGACTGGCCAAGTTTCCGTCTGTAGCCCCCAACAATTCTTTTAGCATTTTAAAATCGGCATATTCATTAACCATCAATATCGACATAATACCCAATCGTATTCGATGATCAAACGCTTTATTAATATTGCCTATAATATTTTTCATTGCTGTAAAATGAGATGTAATTCGTGCTTTTAGCGATCATGTTTTAGATAAATCAAGCTTCCGTAAAGAATATGCATCACCCCAAAGCCAAGTACCCAAAACCAAAACCCATACCCCGGAAATATGGCACAGATCAATCCCAAAAGAATTTCAATATAGCCAAGGTATTTTACATTACCAATAGTATACTTTGAGGCATTTACAAGAGCAAGTCCATAAAAAATAAGCATTAACGAACCTGTTAATCCATAATGATTGCTAAATATTTTGATGAGTATATAGATACCTCCCGTAATAAGAGGAATCAAAAAGGCTGACAGTAACCGTTTTGAAGTTCCGTTCCAAAGAGTTTCATTGTTTTTCTTTGCTTTTTGTGTGCTCAAAATAATGGCCGTAACAATACTCAATAAAGCTACGGCAGCAAGATCGATAAGAATGAAGGTAAAGATCTTTCCGTCAAGGATTAGATAATTTCTACCACTTTGGCTAACGAGATAATATGCAATCGCTGCTCCGGCCAAAGCATAGATGCCTGCCATGATTCCGGATAAACCACTTAGAGAAAGAAAACGGGATGATTTATTCATCATATCCTTGATCTCCGTAATGTCTTTTAGATAGTCTTCTGTGCTCATATTTAAAAGTACTTTGAAATACAAAGTAAAATTAAATATTTCGATTATGCAAACTTTTGTTCTCTTAGCAAAGTTTAAAACATACTATTTGGAAGCTCCTTCTTTTGCTAAACGTGTATTTATTTTATCCAGAATATAGGTGGCGTTTTGTTTGTACGACTTTAAGTATTGTAGGTGATTATTGGCCGCAAGGATATTATAAGAAGCTACTCTTTTCCTGTAATCTTCGCTGGTTGCGAAGTAGGAAATCATTTCGGAGGTGTTATTTCCTTGTGTCCAATCTACGAACCAATCATAGGATTTAAAATCTTCAATATTTTTGAGTGATTCATTTTTTAGCATTTCATTACTAGACGATATAAAATCCGAAAAAATGGTATAAAACTGAGTGATATCGGTAGACAAAGAATCTTTTGCATTGGTGCTCTGACCAATAACTCCTTTTAGTTGTTCAAACCCTTTGGTGTTAATGGTTACTGGGGTATACGTAGTGGTTATACTCGGGCATAAGGCGCATTCTTTAAAGTTTTCTATGGAGATTTCTCCTGCAAGAATACGTTTGCTTTCTGCGATCCTATGTTCTTCGATTTTAATATAATTACTTACCATAGTAGTATCTGTGCTTAGATCATAAGTAATGTTTTTTAAAATTCCTTGTAGTTGGCGGTTTTGTTTTCTTGTTTCATTGGCATTATTGATTTGTACCGCAATCAAGATTCCTATAACTACCAAAATAATTTCACCAATGGCATATGCCAGATATTTGAAGATTTTACCTTTTGTCATGGTTGATTTTCTAATTTTTCTGAATAAAGCGATCACGTAGATGTCTGTTTGTTAGCTAAAAATAGAGAAACTTTTTTGGTTTCAATTCATAATTCAAAAATGTACATTTGAAATATGAATCCAGCAGAAGCCTACATCCTTAATCAATCAGAGCCGTATAAGTCAATTTTATTGCATCTACAGGTTATTATTGAAACTACGGTTCCATCCTTGGAACTACTATATAAATATAAGATTCCCTTCTACTACATAGAGAGTAGACCTTTTTGCTATTTAAATGCCTCCAAAGGATATGTCGATCTAGGTTTTTGGAATGCAGGTCATTTGACCAAACATCTGGATCAGATGACTACGGCTGGGCGTAAAGTGATGAAATCCCTACGATATCAAAGTATTGAAGAGATCGATGAGACAATTTTGATTGAGGTTTTACAAGAAGCGTATTCGGTTAAGGATAAAAAATTCTTCTAGTACCAGGTCAAGAGCAAGCAGTTTGATTGTTGGAATAGAGTACGACACCATTTCTAAAAGAAGGATATCGTACTCTGGGAACAGTGTTTTTTATTTTTCCGGAGCTAATATTTTGTAAACTATACCAGCTAGAATAGCACCTACAATTGGGGCGGCCCAGAACAACCATAATTGTTCTATAGCCCACCCACCTGCAAATATGGCTTGACTTGTACTTCTGGCCGGATTCACCGAAGTGTTGGTAACAGGAATGCTAATTAGGTGAATTAACGTAAGACCTAACCCAATGGCTACTCCGGCAAACTTATTGGATGCATTAGAGTGTGTAGCCCCCAAAATAATAATCAAAAACATAAAGGTCATTACAATTTCGGTAACCAGAGCAGAAAGCATAGAATACCCCCCGGGAGAATGTTCTGCATATCCGTTGGCAGCAAAACCTCCGATATCGAATCCTGCTTTCCCGGTAGCGATCACATACAAAATTCCGGCTCCTGCGATCCCACCTAGCACTTGGGCTACGATGTAGGGTAGTAGGTCTTTTTTGTTGAATCTGCCTCCTACTAATAATCCAATAGAAACCGCTGGATTGAGATGGCAACCGGAAACATGACCAATAGCATAAGCCATGGTGAGTACGGTTAAACCAAAGGCGATAGAGACCCCTACAAATCCAATTCCTAGTTCAGGAAATCCGGCTGCAAGAACAGCACTTCCGCACCCTCCAAGTACCAACCAGAGTGTACCAATAAATTCGGCAATAAGTTTTTTCATAATCTGTGTTTTAATGTTGTTGTTACTATATACTTAGGTATTAGTGAAGGTCTTGTATAATAGTATTAAAACAGTGGGTAGGAATACCCGAAAGGTACTAAAAAAAATAATATCCCCTGACCAGATGATTATGAATTACTCCTAAATCAATAAAAAGAAGTGTTATGTTGAATACTTTGTTCAGTAGAAAGTAGCAGAAGCAAAAATTACTTCAACTCATTTACTACTTGTCTTATGGCTACTAGATTACTCAATAGTTTTTCCAGGTGATCTAGGTGTAACATATTCGCTCCGTCGCTTTTGGCATTAGCAGGATCAAAGTGTGTTTCCATAAATAAACCATCTACACCTGTTACCACTCCGGCTCGAGCTATGGTTTCTATCATATCCGGTCTTCCTCCAGTTACTCCACTGGATTGGTTGGGTTGTTGTAGAGAGTGGGTAACGTCAAGAACTGTAGTGCCATATTGTTTCATAGTAGGAATTCCTCTGAAATCTACGATCATATCCTGATAGCCAAACATGGTACCACGATCAGTGATCATTACATTGTCATTCTTACTATCCCGTACCTTTTTGGCTGCGTGTTGCATCGCCTCTGGACTCATAAATTGTCCTTTTTTCAGATTGACGGTTTTTCCCGTGTTTGCTGCGGCTACAACCAAATCTGTTTGACGCACTAGAAAAGCAGGGATTTGTAATATGTCGACATATTGGGCAGCTATAGCAGCATCTTCATTCGTATGGATATCTGTGATCGTAGGAACATCAAACGTTTCACCTACTTTACGAAGTATTTTTAGGGCTTTTTCATCCCCAATACCTGTAAAACTGTCGATTCGACTTCGATTTGCCTTTTTAAAGGATCCTTTAAACACATATGGAATATTCAGTTTGTCGGTAATAGCAACTACTTTTTCTGCAATTCGTAATGCCATCTCTTCTCCCTCGATAGCACAAGGCCCTGCCAGTAAAAAAAAGTTATCGGCATCAAGGTGTTTCAGATTTTTTATGTTTGAAAGATCCATAGGTGTTTTTTAAAAATGCAAAGATAAATCTTTTAAGGTTGTCATTAAAAGTATTATCCAGAAAAGTAATTATGGCATGGGGCTTGATTAAGAAGAAAGCATCAAAACAAAAACACTCTTATGAAAAAAACAATCACAGCAATTTTTTTATTGAGCACTATTTTCTTGTCTGCTCAAAATTCTACAGTGGGGGTAGAAAAGCAACTATTTAAAGTAAACTTATTATTAACACCTGGTTTGGAATACGAAGTTGGGGTATCCAAGAATGCCACGCTTGATTTTAGATTAGGAACTGGATTAGCCTATGTAAAGGTAAATGATGAAGAAGATTATGGGGTTTTCTTAAATTTTGAGGGAGCTTATCGCTATTATTATAATTTCGAAAAAAGAGCGAGTAAGGGCAAGAATACTTCAGGAAACTCTGGAAATTATGTAGCACTCACCACTTTTTTGGCTAGCGGTGATCCAATTATTGGGGATTTGGAAAGTGATACAGATTATATCGGTCAAGTAGGGCCTGTATGGGGTTTTCAGCGCACATACAACTCTGGGTTTAATCTCGGTTTAGAATTAGGATTAGGGTATACCTTTAGTGAAAGCGACTCTTTTGTAGCACCAATTGTTGGTTTCAGATTGGGTTGGGCTTTTGGTAGATAAATCGATATTATAATTTTAAAAATATGGAAGCTTTATGTTTGGTTTTAAACGACTGAGCATAAAGCTTTTTTATTAATTGGATTTTCGTATACAAACTCTAAAAATATCTTGTACCTTTGCAGCCTTAAAAATGAGGCGTTTATGTCAGCTATAAAAAATATTGCAATCATTGCACACGTAGACCACGGTAAAACAACCTTGGTAGACAAGATCATGTACCATTGTCAATTGTTTCGTGAAAACGAAAACACTGGAGATCTGATTTTAGATAATAACGATCTGGAACGTGAAAGAGGGATTACTATTACCTCAAAAAACGTGTCGGTTACCTATAAAGGAACCAAAATCAATATTATTGATACTCCAGGTCACGCCGATTTTGGAGGAGAGGTAGAGCGAGTACTTAATATGGCAGATGGTGTGTTGTTGCTGGTTGATGCTTTTGAAGGTCCGATGCCGCAAACTCGATTTGTACTACAAAAGGCAATTGACCTGGGATTAAAACCATGTGTGGTTGTCAATAAAGTAGATAAAGAAAACTGTACACCAGATGAGGTGCACGAAAAAGTGTTTGATCTCATGTTCGAATTAGGAGCAGAAGAGTGGCAGTTGGATTTCCCAACGGTATATGGTTCTGCAAAGAACAACTGGATGAGTGATGATTGGAAAAACGAAACCAGCAATATAGAACCTCTATTGGATATGGTTATCGAGCATATCCCATCTCCAAAAATTGAAGAAGGTACTACGCAAATGTTGATTACTTCGTTAGACTTTTCTTCATTTACTGGGCGAATCGCAATTGGGCGTTTGCAGAGAGGTGAGTTGACCGAAGGGATGAGAGTTTCTTTGGTAAAAAGAGACGGATCGGTAATAAAATCCAAAATCAAAGA
The DNA here is from genome assembly GCF_056160245.1 of Aquimarina sp. AWH4_224. NCBI lineage: Bacteria > Pseudomonadati > Bacteroidota > Flavobacteriia > Flavobacteriales > Flavobacteriaceae > Aquimarina > Aquimarina sp. AWH4_224. The sequence continues at coordinate 68,123 of NZ_JBSWWU010000015.1, forward strand.
GTTACACACTTTTGAAGGTTTAGGAAGAAGAAAAGTAGAAAAAATCGAAGCCGGAGATATCTGTGCATTGGTAGGATTAGAAGGTTTTGAGATTGGTGATACCGTTGCAGATTTAGAAAACCCAGAAGGCTTAAAAACCATCGCGATCGATGAACCTACAATGAGCATGTTGTTTACGATCAATGATTCTCCTTTCTTTGGGAAAGATGGAAAGTTCGTAACCTCCAGACATATCAAAGAACGTCTTGAAAAAGAATTAGAGAAAAACCTGGCACTTAGAGTTCAAGAAACAGATAGTGCAGATAAGTTTATGGTTTTTGGTAGAGGAGTTTTACACTTGTCGGTACTTATCGAGACGATGAGAAGAGAAGGGTATGAACTACAAATCGGTCAGCCACAGGTAATCATCAAAGAAATTGATGGACAGAAATGTGAGCCAATAGAAGAGCTTACCATAGACTTGCCAGAGCATGTATCAGGTAAAGCGGTAGAAATGGTTTCACTTCGTAAAGGAGAAATGCTAAGTATGGAAGCCAAAGGTGAACGTATGGTTTGTGAATTCTTAATTCCGTCTAGAGGGATCATAGGTTTACGTAATCAATTGTTGACTGCTACGGCTGGTGAAGCAATTATGGCCCACCGTTTCAAAGAATACCAACCCGTAAAAGGAGATATTCCTGGACGTATTAATGGTTCTTTGGTATCTATGGAAAAAGGAACTGCAATCCCATATTCTATTGATAAATTGCAGGAAAGAGGTAAGTTTTTTATCGATCCGGGAGAAGATATATATGAAGGACAGGTTATTGGTGAAAACTCTCGTGGAGATGATATGACGGTAAATGTTACCAAGACCAAAAAATTATCCAACGTACGTTCTGCAGGAGCAGATGATAAGGCAAAGATTGTACCCGCGATCAAATTCTCTTTGGAAGAGGCTCTAGAATATATTCAAAAGGATGAATATGTAGAGGTAACGCCAAACCATTTACGATTGCGAAAAATTTTGCTTACCGAAGTAGAGCGAAAAAGAAATAAAGCAATATAACTATCATATAAAAACCCCAGTAAATACTGGGGTTTTTGTTACAAAAGAAGGCTTCACACATTACCTTCTCATTGCGTATCTGCTAGCTCCGGGCAATTGTCTTAAAAAGCTCTTTAGCGCTGTTAAGTCAATCGTCATAATTCCAATAAAAACTTTCATATCCTTTCCCTTTTAATTAATCCCTATGTATTTGTTTGAAGAACTAAAACTCTTCAAAAAATAGAATACAGTAATCGGGCCAAAGTTTTTAAAATTGAAACTTTTATAGAAACTTTAAGAGTCTGTTCTCAAACCTAATGGTTGATCGAGATACGCTTCTTTTTGTTTTTAAAATATGTCAATTATCGGTGAATTGCATTACTGGATGCACTTGGCAATTCCTTCAAGAAATTCCATAATTTTTTGAAACTAAATAGATGGATAGTGTAGAGTAATTTCATAAGCCTGTTTTTTTGTTATTAAAAATGTCCCCCAAAGAATAGCGTGCTATTCTTTATTTATAAGTGTGCTTTGGGATAAAATGTTACCATAATATTGAAGTATTTAACATTTGCCAAATTATAGCCATTACTTTATAGTTATTACTTTATAGTTATGAAATGATTGGGATGTAAAGTAAAAAATCCCGAGGGGGGTACTCGGGATTTAGAATCGATATTTTGGGGTAAATTGGGGTATGAATCTGGGGGCTAATTCAGTGTTTTGGGGCACTGTTTGGGGCTAATTCTATATTTTGGGGCGAATTGCCATAACATTCATTTCAATTACAATACAAATGTAAGAAACAACTTCGGGGTGCAACTTGTAAAAAACAATAAATTATCGGTAAAATACATTTTTTATACGACAAAATACACAAAAAACAACGGTTTCACATATTTTGAAGTGTGGTTTTTACATAAAGTCTATGGATTTGTAAGAAAATACTGAGGCTTGAAAAGAGGTAGAAATTATCCCTTTCGTTGTACAACTTCAAAAACTTTATTGCCATCGCATTTCAACGTTTTAGAAGGGTACTTTAGTAATAAAGCATAATCATGTGTGGCCATCAAAATGGTATTTCCATTTTTATTGATATCTTGTAAGACTTCCATAACCTCGACTGAAGTTTGTGGGTCCAAATTCCCCGTAGGCTCGTCTGCCAATATCAATTCTGGATCATTAAGCAATGCTCTGGCAATAGCAACACGTTGTTGTTCTCCTCCAGAGAGTTGATAAGGATATTTAAAGTCCTTGGTTTTCATACCCACTTTATCCAAAACATCATCAATTTTGCTGTCCATGGCTTTTTCATCAGTCCATCCGGTAGCTTTTAGAACAAACAAAAGATTTCCTTTTACCGTCCTATCGTTAAGTAATTTAAAATCCTGAAATACAATCCCCAATTTTCTACGTAGAAATGGAATTTGCTTTTCTTGTAGCGTGGGAAGATCAAAATCTACAATGCTACCTTCTCCCTCCAACAGAGGTAAGTCTCCATAAAGCGTTTTCATGAAACTACTTTTTCCAGTTCCTGTTTTTCCAATTAGATACACAAAATCTCCTTTGTTTACTTCAACATTTACATCAGAGAGAATTAGATTTTCACGTTGATAGATGGAAGCATCTTTAAGGTGTAATACCGTATTGGACATAATGAATGATTCTGAATTTATTAAGACTTGATTGGTAAAAGTAAAAAGTTTTCGGATAAAATGGTCAGGTTCAACCTTAGATTTTTACTTCAGTTTTGTGATATAACCCGTTTTTGGGGATTCTTATTTTACAGGATGTCATTTTTTTATCCACTATTTAAAACTACTATAATTCATATTTGTCGATTCCTAGTGTAATTATCTCCAAATTCTTTCGTTATTAGTATGAAGATTAGGCTATCTTTAACACAAAATTTATTCGCGGGAAACGATATTTACCTTTTTGATTGTAATACCTAATTCGATGAACAAATACATCATTTCGATGCTTTTTGTGATTGGCCTGTCTGCACTAACATCTGCACAACAGTCTGCCATTTACACCAATGAGCTGGTGCTCTATAATCAAGCACTTGAATTATATAATAATCGACAATTTCTTGCTGCCCAAAATCTTTTTGATAAGGTCAGAGATATGGTGGATGACGAAAACATTGATGCCGATTGCACCTATTATATTGCCAACTGTGCAGTATGGCTTAATCAAAGAGATGCAGATCAACTCCTTGAAGAGTTTGTAGTTAAATATCCCACTAGTATCAAGCGTAATTCGGCATACTTGGATGCTGCGAATTATTATTTTGATAATGGGAAATATGCGTATGCAAGAAAATGGTATGAAAAAGTAGAAGAAGGGAATCTAAGTCGTAAAGAAAAAGAAAGATTTAATTTTAATAATGGGTATGCCTATTTCAAAATTCAAAGATTTAATGAAGCTAAAAAATTCTTAAGTAGAGTACAAGATTCACCAGAGTACGGGGCTAAGGCCAAATATTACCTGGGATTTATTGCCTATGAAGGAGATAACTATCAAGAAGCAGATCGCTTGTTTGATGAGGTAAAAGATTTGAATGAGTACAATAAGAATCTCTCGTACTTTCAGAGTGATATGAATTTCAAGTCGGGTAATTTTGAAGAAGCAATACGAGAAGGATTAGCGCAACTTCCAAAATCCAAGCCTTCAGAAAGATCAGAATTAAACAAAATCATTGGGGAAAGCTATTTTAATTTGGGAGAGTACCAAAAAGCCATTCCATACTTAAAAGAATACAGAGGTCGTAAAGGGAAGTGGAACAATACAGATTATTACTACCTGGGATATGCCTATTATAAAAATGGAGATTATGCAAGTGCCATTTCAGAATTCAATAAGATTGTCGATGGTCGCAATGCTACCGCTCAGAATGCATATTATCATCTAGCCGAATCATATCTTAATACAGATCAAAAGCAACAGGCTTTGAATGCTTTTAAGAATGCTTCCGAAATGGATTTTGATGCCAAGATAAAGGAAGATGCTATGTATAACTACGGGAAATTAAGTTACGATATTGGTAACTCTTATGAGAGTACTCCTAGTGTATTGCTTAATTTTTTGGATCAGTATCCTAATACCGAATATGAGGAGGAAATGAAAGAACTTCTAATAAGTTCTTATATCACTTCCAAGAATTATAAAGAAGCGATGGATCTTCTGGAAGGAAGTCGAAACTTTGCCGATAAAGAGGTATATCAGAAGGTAGCATTCTATAGAGCTATTGAATTATATGGAGAAAACGACTATAACCAAGCCATCATCTACTTCGATAAATCTTTAAAGCAACCCGTGGATCCAAAATTTGAAGCCAGAGCGATCTACTGGAAAGCAGAGAGTGCTTATTTATTAAATGATTTTGATGAAGCACTTATTGGTTTTAAGGAGTTTGAGAACAGTACGGGGGGATCTACGATATCCGAATATGAGCAATTAGATTATAATCTTGGATACACCTATTTTAAATTAAAACAATATCCTCAGGCTGCAAAACATTTTGAAACCTATTCGAATAATGATAGTGCCGACGAACTTCGACAAACCGATACCTTTTTGAGGTTAGGAGATAGTCATTTTATTTCAAGTAAGTATTGGCCAGCTATGGAAGCTTACAATAAAGCAATCAAGGCAAATGGTCCTGATGCAGACTATGCACACTATCAAAAGGCAATAAGCTATGGTTTTGTAAATAAGAACAATCAAAAGATTAAGGATCTGGAAATGTTCTTGCTACAGTACACAAGATCTACCTATCGTGACGACGCTATGTTTGCGCTAGGAGATGTGTACATCGCAGAAAACAAAATTGATCGTGGTATCCAAGCATATGATCGTTTGATTAGAGAAATACCAAGAAGTTCGTATGTGCCAAAAGCATTGTTAAAACAAGGGCTGGTATTTTATAATGGAGACAAAGGTAATAGCGCATTGTCTAAATTTAAAAGAGTTGTGGCCGATTATCCGGGATCCGCAGAAGCAGTACAAGCAGTAAACACAGCAAGATTGATTTATGTAGACCTGGGCAGAACCGATGAGTATGCTTCTTGGGTAAAGGGATTAAGTTTTGTAAGCGTTACTGATGCTGACCTGGATAATACTTCTTACGAAGCAGCTGAAAAACAGTTTTTGGAAAATAATGAGAGTGCAGCCATCAATGGGTTTGAAAAATATTTGAACGAATTTCCTAACGGTATACATGCGTTGAAGAGTAATTTCTACTTGGCACAGTTACTTTTTAAAAGAGGTGATAAAGATGCTTCGATTCCACATTACGAATTTGTTTTGCAAAGCGATCGAACTGAGTTTACAGAACAAGCTTTAGCGCGTTTATCACAGGTACATCTTGAAAATAGAAGCTACGAAAAAGCCATTCCTGTATTAGAACGACTAGAACAGGATGCAGATTTTCCTCAAAATATTGTTTTTGCACAGTCTAATTTGATGAAGTCTAACTATCAGTTACTCAATTATCAGAAAACAATAGAATATGCCGATAAGGTATTGGCAAACCCAAAAATTGAGAATGATGTCAAGAGCGATGCAAAAATATTTACCGCAAGAGCCGCCCTACAAACCAATGATTTGGTGCGCGCACAAAAAGCGTATAAAGAAGTTCAAAAAATAGCAAAGGGAGAACTTGCAGCAGAATCACTGTACTATGATGCGTATTTTAAAAATTTGAATGCGGATTATAAAAACTCTAACATAACCATCCAAAAACTAGCGAAAGATTACCCTGGATATCGACTTTATGGATCTAAAGGTTTGGTCCTTATGGCAAAGAACTTTTATGGACTTAAAGATGCCTATCAAGCTACCTATATCCTGGAAAGTGTAATCAAAAATTTTGCGGATTATCCCGATGTGGTCGAAGAAGCTACAGAGGAGCTTAAAAAAATCAAAGCCGAAGAGGCAAAAACTAATTCATCCATCCAAACCGAACAGTAATCCTAGTTGTAAAACGATTTGTAGTTTATGATTCCATATTTTAAAAACGTATTTCTTTTTATCTGTATTTTTATGATAAGTGCTATGGTTGTAGCGCAAGAGAAAGAAAAGGAAGATCTTGAAACCGAAAGGGTGGTTATTGTAAAAGCGTATACGCCAACGATAAGCGATGCATTCAAAATTAAATCGAATCCAGAGTTAAATGATTCGGTTACCCAACAAAAGAAACCTATTCGATATAGTATTTTTTCGGTACCTGTAGCTTCTACCTATACACCAGCCAAAGGGAGAGCAGCAAATATAGATCGACCAAAACCTATCAAAATATTTGATAATTATGCCACTTTAGGCTTCGGAAACTTTACTTCAGTACTTGCTGAGTTTTATAGTAATTTTCAAATCAATCGATCTGATAATATAGGACTGTATTTGCATCATAATTCTTCTCAAGGAGGAATCGAAGACGTGGAACTCGATGATAAATTTTATAATACCTCTTTGGATCTTAATTATACCTCGAGAAACAGAGATTATACCTATGGACTAGAGTTTGGAGCAGAACATCAGTTGTACAACTGGTATGGATTACCAGAAACACCTGTGCTTACTCCTGAAGAAATAGCGGCTATAGATCCACAACAAAATTATTTTGGTATAAAACTAGGTGGTAAAGTACAGTTTGATGATTTGTATTTTAAGAAAGCAACCCTCAAATATCGATTTTTTGGAGATGGACTAAGTTCTACAGAGCATCACGTAGTGGCAAAACCTTCGTTTGAGTTTGAAGCAGGAGATTCTCTGATTAATACCAATTTTATAGTAGATTACCTGTCCGGTAGTTTTGATCGAGAATTTGATCCGGCATTACAACTTCCGAATACGTATGGGATTCTTAATCTGGGAGTAAATCCTAGTCTGGCTATACTTAAAGATAATCTTACAGTTAATCTGGGTGCTGCAGTATTTTATAGTATTGATACCGAAAATAGCGATAATGATTTCTTTATTTATCCAAAAATAACGGCTTCATATAGAGTGATAGACGATGGACTCATTGCTTATGGAGGTCTAGAAGGGGATTTAGAGCAGAATAGTTATAGAGATGCAGTGCAGGCTAATCCTTTTGTTTCGCCTACCTTACTTATAGAACAAACCAATAGATTATACGATGCTTATTTTGGATTGAAAGGAAAGATATCTGATGTTGTTAGTTACAATGTTAAAGGAAGTTATCTTTCAGAAGATGAAAAACCACTTTTTGTACATAACCCAAGGGCTTTTATTGCTTTAGAAGGATATGATTATGGTAATTCATTTTCATATCGATACGATGATGTAACTACCTTATCGGCTTATGGAGAACTTAAGTTTGAAATCAACAAAAAGTTTACCTTAGGAGCATCCGCTACCTATTTTAACTACGATACAGAGGATGAACAAGAGGCATGGAATCTACCTGAAGTAGAAGCTTCGGTATTATTAGATTACCAGATCAATAAACAATGGTTTTTGGGTGCACAACTATTTTATGTAGGAGAGCGACAGGATATCGATAATACCGTAACCGCGGTTCCGACTTTACCATTAGCAACGGTTACACTAGATAGCTATTTTGATGCTAATGTAAATGTTGGATATCGATTGAACGATCGATTATCATTGTTTGTAAAAGGAAATAATCTGATAGGAGAAAACTACGAACGTTGGGTAAATTTCCCAGTACAAGGAATACAGTTTTTAGGTGGAGTCACGTATAAATTTGACTACTAGTACAGAGTCCCTTAGTTGGATAATACTAGATTAGGTATAATTTTTGTTATCTTAAAGGAAATTTCGTCCTATGAGAATTATTGTGTTTCTTTTGGTTGCCTTATTTTCATTGTCTGCACTAGCTCAAAAAAACTTCAAACTCTATTATGAAGAGACCGAAAGCGGATTTATAATACTTGCAGATAACGACGAGTATAGTCCGGTATCTGCAAAAATGAACTTCAGGTTAGAAAACCTCACTTCTTCCAACGGAAATAATAAGGTTTTTGTAGTACCTGCCCAAACTAAAAAGCATATCATTACCGAGCTTAATGTTATAGAACGAAGAAAACCTTTAAAACTAGGATTCGAGTCGGCGTATAATCACGGAGATCATACACTCAACACCTACGACAAAGACTTTGAATATCATCTACCTTTTGCCAAAGGAAAAACGTTTTGGCTTTCACAAGGATATAATGGGGCTATTTCTCACCAAAATGAATATGCTCTGGACTTCAAAATGCCGATGAGTACCAAGATTCATGCTGCGCGGGATGCGGTAGTGATAGAGGTACAGCAGAGTTACGAAAAAAGATGTACAACTCAGGATTGTGCCAAGTTCAATAATTATATTTTGGTATATCATAGCGATGGCACTTTTGCAGAGTATACTCATATCAAGAAAAATGGATCCGTGGTAAAAGTGGGAGATAAGATCAAACAAGGACAATTTATAGGATACAGTGGTGATGTAGGTTGGGCTACGGGACCGCATCTTCATTTTGTAGTTTTCTTTCAACGGTTAAAAGAACGAGTTACCCTAAAAACGAAATTCTTAACCGGTAAAGGTAAACAAGCGATTCAGCTTATTGAAAAAGAACAATATACTCGAGACTATTGAGAAACAACGCAGGATATCTACTTGCTTGAAAATGAGTTCTCAATACGCTATACCCCTGTTTTTGGGTGTTTTAATTTCATTGTTTATGGCGTTTTAAGTGCGGATAAACCAAGATATCTTGCAGTATCTAATTGAGGTTTATCAATATTTGAACCTTGTAACGCTATATGTAAGATGAAAAATATCAATTTGAATACCTGGTTTACTCTTTTTGCTTTGTTGTTTATTCTCACTGGGGTTTGTAGTTTACTTCATAATGCTTACGAACAAGAAACCTTGGTTTTTACACCGACCACAACTTTTTTGATGAAATTACACCCTATACTTAATTTGCCAACAAATGGTTTGGGATATAGTGGTTTTGTAAATGGTTTATATGGTATTTTAGGGGGATTGATCATAAATGTGCTATTGTACTCTTTCGCTCTCGAACGCTTTGTTTATGGTTTTAAAAGCTTGTGCAGAAGAGTGATGGTGTTCTAACTCTTTTCATAATATAAAGTCATAGTTTTAGGTCATTCTTATTTTCTTCCCTGTTCAGGTTTACTGATATTTGAATAATCATACCTCTTGGATTCGTATAAAAAATAAAATAAGAGGTAATATTTCATAGGGTGATGACACACACAATATATCAAATGAAAAACGGAGTAAATCAGAACGAACTAATCGTTCAGTTCTTGATATCCGAAGAATTTTGGAATACATCAATTGTAGCAGGATACGAAAGAAGGACTCCTTTTTCGTTTCTTCCAAATTAATAACTAACTAAACCGATTCAATATGATTATTTACGGATGGAAAGCAGCGCATTTACGATCTACACAATCCAAAACGGCAGTGTGCCCAAGTTGTAAAACCCAAGGATCCACTGTCATTAGTGTTTTTAGCAGACATGTCCATATTTTTTGGATACCACTTTTTCCATATGGAAAAACAGGAACTTCGCAATGTCAACATTGTCAGCATACCATGAAGGTCAAACAAATGCCTGAGGAGATAAAACGGGAGTATAAAAACCTAAAGATGGACGTAAAGCCACATATCTGGCAATTCTCGGGGCTGGTATTGATTTCTTTTTTAATTGCGTGGGGAATTTATTCGAGTAAAGAAAATGATAAGAAAAATCTTGAGTATATTGGTGCTCCAAAAGTTGGAGATATCTATGAGTATAAAACTGAAAGTGGATATTATTCATCTCTTAAAGTAGTAAACGTTTCTGCGGATAGTATCCAGGTAGTACCCAACGACTACGAAATAGAGAAGAAGACTGGGATTTATAAAATTGATAAACCGGAGAATTATGGGGAGTTTAGCTATGGATTATCAAAACAAGAACTAAAAGAAATGTTTACTTCTGAAGAAATTTATGAGGTAAATCGATAATTAGGGATATAGAGTATACCAAAACAAACAAATATGATCAAAAAAACACTGGTAATTGCACTCATGGCAGTTACAATTGGTGCTTGTAAAAAGGAAAAGACAGTTACCGAGACCACAGCGCCAAAAACGGATGTAAGTAAAGCGTTTAATGAAATGCTAGACAATTACTACGAAGAAGGTTTAGTGCTTAACCCTGTGCAAGCTACTTTTGCAGGAGATAATCGTTTTAATGACCAGTTTCCGAATCCGCTAGCCGACGAAACCGTAAATAAAGTAAAAGCATATTACACCAAATACAAAGAACAACTGGCTCAGTTCGATGATGCATCACTTTCGGATAGTGAAAAAATGACGAAGGCCATTTTGAAATGGGAATGTGATATTAATCTTGATGCTTTTAACTATAAGAAGGAATATTTTCCTATCGATCAAATGTGGTCGATTAATCTAATGGCGGGACAATTGGCCAGTGGGGCCAGTGCACAACCTTTTAAAACGGTAGAAGATTATAACAATTGGCTACAGCGTTTAGAAGGGTATTTGGCATGGATGCAATCTGCAGAAGAAAAAATGAAAGAGGGAATGCAACAAGGGTATGTGCTCCCAAAGTCTTTGATTGTAAAAGTGCTTCCGCAACTGGAAGCATTGACGGTGAATGATCTGGACAAGCATTTGTTTTATGCACCGGTTAAGAATTTTCCCGAGGAATTTTCTGAAGAAGATAAGAAGCAACTTACCGAAGCGTATAGTAAAATGGTTTCAGAAAAAATCATTCCTGCGTATACTTCTCTGCATAAGTTCATGAGTGCCGAGTATCTGGATGCGGGTAGAGCAAGCTCTGGTATTGCTGATATCCCAGGGGGAAAAGAATATTACGATTATCAAATTAAGTTGTACACTACTACCAATATGACCGCAGACCAAATTCATGAATTAGGATTGTCTGAGGTAGCTCGAATTTTATCCGAAATGGAAAAAATAAAAGAGCAGGTGGGGTACACTGGTGATTTAAAATCATTTTTTAATCACGTACGTAACAAAAAGGAACTAATGCCTTTTACAGAACCACAACAGGTAATCGATAATTTTAATGCGATTCATGATCGTATGAAACCACAGATAGAAAAGTTGTTTGATGTAAAGCCTAAAACTCCTTTTGAGGTGCGTCGTACAGAGGCTTTTCGCGAAAAATCGGCTAGTGCAGAATATAATCCAGGTTCTCTGGATGGTACACGACCTGGTATTTTTTATACTCCGATTCCAGATGTGACCAAATACAATACCTATAGTGATGAGTCTTTGTTTTTACACGAAGCTATACCAGGACACCACTATCAAATTTCCTTAACTCAGGAAAGTGAAGAATTACCAAAATTTAGAAAAACATTATGGTACAGTGGTTATGGTGAAGGTTGGGCATTGTATAGTGAATCCTTAGGAAAAGAACTAGGCTTGTATACCGATCCTTATCAGTACTTTGGAATGCTTGGAGCAGAGATGCATCGTGCTATCCGTTTGGTAGTGGATACTGGATTGCATTCAAAAGGGTGGACCAGAGAACAAGCCATTCAATATTCTTTGGATAATGAGGCTGAGTCTGAAGCTGGGATCATTTCTGAAATAGAACGATATATGGCCAACCCAGGACAAGCTTTATCTTACAAAATAGGACAATTAAAGATTAGAGAACTTAGAGCCAAAGCCGAAAAGGAACTAGGAGATAAGTTTGATATCCGCCAGTTTCATAATGAAGTGTTAGAAACCGGATGTGTGCCTCTTGCTTTGTTAGAGGATAAAATCAATAGCTGGATTGCTAAAAGTAAATAGAAAGATCTTATGAAATAATAAAGGCGCTTGAAATCAGGCGCCTTTTTTTGTTTAGAAACTAGTGTACGCTTTAAGTACTTTTTGCCCTAGCATTTTGGCTGTTGTTAAATACAAAAATTGCTTGGGCTGCGTGGTTAAAAATTCACTCATTAACCATTGCTCCATATCATTAAATATTTCTTTGAACAAGTTAGGGCGATATCGGGTGATTGACCCTAAATAGAAGATGGTCCAATAAATAATCATCTCAGTAGGGTATCGGTGTTGCTTCTGTTTTGAGATATACATTTTGTACCCATCATCACCCACATAATACCAAACTCCTTTATGTATAAGTTGTTGGGATAAGGCGTAATAATCCTGTCGAGTAGGGCTGTATTTATCAATATTCAGTGATTCGATTAAATATGGAACGCCTTCTTCCTTTTCAATATGATATCCCAGTTTTTTTAATGAAGTAATATCTCTACCATCGCATTGCACTCTGGCTTTGATTCCTATTTCTTTACCATCTTTAAAATATAACACATTGGATAGTTTGCAAAAGGATTCTGAAACGCGATAGATCTCACTATAGGCTCTATGAATTCCTACACAGTGTGATAACAGGTTCTTCAGGTTGATTGTGGTATTGGTGTCAATAGTAACTCCATTAAATAATCGATATAATTCTGAAGCCACCTTGATTTTATCTTTTTCAATAGGTTGCAAGGTTACCCCGCTTCGACGAAAAGAATTGTTATTACGCTCGCTAATACCATGGAGGTAGTGAATGTGCTGCCCGTAATTATGTTCCAGATTCAAAACAATCTTGGATAGATTGAGAAACGAATAGTAAAACAATAAGGGTTTGGTATTGAGAGGAGCACTTTCTGCCGCATTGTAGAAGTTTTTGGCCTGTTCTAATAGAGAAAGCAAAAACTTTTTATCGATGTTTTTCTTCTTAATCACATAATCCCAAAATGCCCAAACGTCGGAGATGATTAATTTTCTTTCGTGTCCTAAATAAACAAGATTGGTTTCCTTGGTAAATAAGGGAAACCCATATTTTTCTTTTAATTCTGTCATTTTTAAGCTGGCTCAACTGTTTTGTAAAGCTACTAGTTTTTTGCCAATAAGAATAAAGAAACTCTTTCTAATCAACATAGAAAGAGTTTTCATCTTGAATTAATAATGTGTAGATGGTTAAAACCCTTTAAAGGCTTCTGCATCTTTTATCAAAACCAATATATCATACCTAAATATGGTCTTTTTGAATCCTTCAGAGAAATTTGAATATGCATGTTCTCTCAAGGGTGCTAAGTTTAAAACAAAGTATTTTTTCGTAATGGAAGGTATGAGCTCTTGTATTTCTTTAGGGAACTGTTTCGTATTGTCAAAAGGCACCGAGGATGAAGGAGCAAATGGGTTACCGGTGGCAGCCGTTCCTGTAATGCCCATAACCACAAAATGAACCGAATGCATGTTGTTGATAATGGCCAGTTCGCTGGCTAGATTTGAAATATCGTAGATATTGGTTCGAGTTAGCCCTTTAGCGGCGTGATTCGCTCCCAGTTTAAAAATTACCTTAGGCGTTGGTGTTGTTTTTTGGGCTTCTTTATAGTAACGGGCAAAGTTTTGCTTCATTAATAGCCCTCGTTCGTTATTATTCTTGTAATACTCTTTGGTAATGGTATTGTAGGCATAGATTTCTTTAGTTTTCCAAAGTTGCTTGATAATCTCCATTTCATTTGGATCATCGGTAAGCGATAATAAATGATCATGAGTAGTCTTATCGTATTGAAAAATGTAGGGAGCAGTATAGTCCTTTTGTGCTACGGCTTGTTTGTATGCGATGTCTGCTTTTTCTTTTAGCTCTTCTACTTTGTTTTTTAAGGCTTTATTCTGGGTAGTTCGACTCAAGTAATCAAAGTTTAAACGAAACTGAACCATAAAAGTCTGGTCAATTCCCCAGATATCTCCTCCTTTTGTTACAACATTAGTAAATAGGTCATAATCATCTTCATTGTTGTAAAATGGTATGCTATATGGAAACTCCCTATCTAGATTTTTTGCTTTATCAATAGGAGCTTTTGCGGATGCCATTGCCTTGATCTTTTTTGCTGCAATGGCATCGGTTTCTATACATAATGTTTTGTACTCATAAGATTGTGCTTGGTTGAATAGGAAATTCGTAAACGAACCTACTTCTTTGATGCCATGTTGCTCTCCTACAAATACAAATTGACTGTTTTCTAGTTCTTTCTTGGTAAAGGTGATGAATTTTTCTTCAGACAACTCGTCAATTTCAAAACTGTAATCCAAAAGATTGATTTTGTTTTGAGTATGACCAGATATGGGGAATAATAGTGAGAGGCTAAATACAATAACGCATATTTTCTTCATAAGATGTGTTTTTTGATTGATGAATCAAAATTAGAGAGTTTACCAATCGCTTTTTTTGTAGAAAACCATGAGTAAGGATTAGAGCTATATGAAGAGGTGTTTTTAGAGTGTGAGATTAGATATTTTCCTGATGAAGACAAAAAAAGTACTCGGAATAGGTGCTGTTATAACTCTAAAAGAAGTTGAGAATTAGTATTGATTAGCTATTTTTATATAACTAAAATGACGATATGACTGTACAATCACCCAGATTACCTATAGTTTGGAAACTAGCAATTGTAGTGACCATTGGTGTGGTAATGTTCGGGATTATTGCTATTGGTTCCATGTTTAGAGAACCTCCTGGTTTTAATCCTGTTTTTTTGATATTAAAGCTATTTTTGATATATCTCTGTTTTGAATCGATTGTTCAATTTCAACAAAGAGTGTGGACTAAAAAATTAAATAATGTTTTGATTTTTTTGGGGAGTGTAGTTTTTGGGACAACAGTATATACAGTCTTGTTTTATTTTTACAAATGGTTAGATCATCTTGTTTTACATAGCGAGGTTCCTATGCTGCAGCATATGGTTTTTGCCGCTTTTATAGGTTTAGCTATTTCGGCAATAATCAGTTTAATTCTTATTGCGTCTAACTGGAAAAACCAATATTACTTATCGCAATTAGAGAATGAAGAATTTAAGAGAGAAATAGTAAAAGCAAATTTGGCGATTCTTAAGAATCAATTGGATCCTCATTTTATGTTCAATAATTTTAATACGTTATACTATTTAATCGATGAAAACACTACGCTGGCTCGGCAGTTTTTAGAAAATATATCATCGGTATATCGTTACATTTTGCAGTATAATGATCAAGCATTGATTCCTATATCTCAAGAATACCAGATGGTAAAACAGTATTTGGGATTACTTGAATTGCGATATAAAAGTGCGTTAAGTATCGATATTGATGTGGATGTTGAAATGCTCAAACAAAAAAATGTACCTCCTCTGGTTTTGCAGCAATTGGTCGAAAATGCAATCAAGCATAACAGGATAGATGAATATTATCCTTTGACTATTGGTTTTGAAGTTTCTGAGGATTATTTTACCATAAAGAATAATACGAACCCCAAACGTTTGTCTAAAACTACGGGAACAGGTTTGGACAACATCAAAAAACGATATGGTTTTCTTTCGAATCAAGAAGTCATAGTGATTGAGAATACCGAAGAATTTGAAGTATCTATCCCTTTATTAAAAAGTGAACAATGAAGCGTAACGCTGTACTTATAGAAGATGAAACCGCAGCAAGGGATCATTTTATAAAAACTCTGGCGCAGATTACCAGTGATATCAGAATAATCACATCGATAGCTTCTGTAGAAGATGCAATATCTTGGTTTACCACAAACCCTTCTCCTGATTTGATTTTTATGGATATTCAATTGTCGGATGGGTTATCTTTTGATATTCTTCAAGAGATAGAAATCGAAGTCCCTATCATTTTTGTAACGGCATATGATCAATATGCGATTCAGGCATTTAAAACTACAGGAATTGATTATCTACTAAAACCTATTGTAAAAGATGATCTCGAAAATGCGCTAAACAAGTTTTTTAAAACCAGCATTCAGCCCGATGATGAATTGGGGATTAAGAGTATAGATCTGGTACAAAATGTTAGGGGACACTATGGAAAGAAATACAGAGAACGTTTTTTATTGAAGTCCGGTCAGAATATGATACCTGTTACTATAAATGAAATTGCATACTTCTACAGGGATAAATTGGTTTTTGCCCAACTTTTTGATGGTAGGTCTTTTGTATTGGATTATTCTTTACATCAATTGCAGCATATTTTGGATCCTAAAATATGTATTCGATTGAACCGACAAGTTTTGGTACATATTGATGCCATAAAAGAATTACAGACCACAAAACCAGGGCAATTAAAGATAACACTACAGCCTCAGTTTCACGAAGAAATTTGTTTGAGCCCGGAGCGGTCGAGATACATAAAACTTATTCTGAATGAAACATAAAACTTAGCAGCTATCACTGTAACCGCTAAGCTTTATATTCATTATTAATTTAAAAATATGCATTTGCGATACGTTCTTTGGATTTTTCTAAAGCTACGGCATGAGTTGCTCCCATTTTGGATAATTTTTCAATGGCGTTGCGTACCAATTGTTCGTTAGGGATAGCCGATGCTAGTCCATTTTTGGCAGCAAGTAGTTGTTGGGCTTCTTTCAACTGATCTTCGCTAAGCCTGGCTTTTAATCTAGCCACGGCTTCCGAATATTGTCTGTCAAGTTCCATCCAAGTATTGATATCGATTTTACCTTCTCCCAATTCGTCTGTAAGTGCCGCTTGCAAAGTCTTCATATGTAGGTAATTCCTTTTGTTAATCAATGCAGCATCAAATTTTGCCTGATGTTTAATGTCGTCTATACTTTGTATCACCCGATAGTATATGGCTGTGGTGGTTACTGCTTCGTTTCCAAAAGTTTCGTTGTCTTCAATATTGGTCGAAGAAGCATATAAAAATGCAAATACCCCAGGGGATAGTCGGTTCATAGAAAATGATAGGCTAGTGGCCGATTGAGATGAGGATTTAGCAGCCTGTGCTACTGTATTGACTACATCTACATAGGCTTCGATGGCTTCCGGACTAGTTGCAGGTTTTACCACTGTCGGATCCATTGCTTTGATAGCTGTTTTGAGAGATGAGGTAACTACTTCTGCGATTTTATCCAAACTAAACTGGCTGGTATATTCTGTTTTGATAGCAGAGTTGTAGTCGATTTCTCGAGGGTCTGTGATTTGTGCATCGGATAAATGACTTTCAATTTCAGAAAAAAAGCGTTCTTTATGTGCTCCTTCTTGTGCGATAATCATTGCTTCCAATTTCTCGATTTGTTCTTTTGCCTTTACCGTTTTGTCGGCAACGCGTTGTACTTTTGCTGTTCTACATGCCATGGTTTTAAGTATTTACTTCCTACTCTTTTGGCTTTTCGGATTGCGCCTCGTTGTTTTTAAGTGGTTTCTGAGCTCCACAAATAGAGATAATTTGTGGTTTCAAAAGTATGGTCTCAAGGAAAGGCGAACAAGACCATAAATACTTGATTTCTAATACCGTATTTATACGGATTGGGAGAGATTTATACTGGTGAGGTCTATTTCTTATTAATCAAATATTGGGATACAGAATGATATGCGGGTAAGGAAGTGGGATCTATTTTTGCATTTTTTGCTTCGGGATATGAGGCAAATCGTACAATTGTCATTTCGGCTTTTGGATCTATATAAATGGTTTGCCCATGAACTCCTCTGGCTGCAAAAGCACCATGTTCATTGTGGGTAATCCACCACATATTTCGATAGCTCCAGTTTTTTAAGGAATTGTATGCAGACCTTTTAAAGGCTTCTTGATCACCACCATTCATGATATCTTCGACCACCGAGGCAGGTAGTATTTGTTGATGATTGAAATACCCTTTATTTCGTATCATTTCACCAAACATAGCCGCATCTCTTAGATTGCAATTGTATCCTCCTCCCGCAAATGGAATTCCAGCACTGTCTACCTGATAATATCCATCAAAATGAGTACCCAAAGGTTGCCAAATACGTTCAGACAATAATGTATTCAATTTTTTTCCGGTTACTCTAGAAATGATCCAACCCATCGCATCAGTATTGATGGTTTTATATCCAAAATCTTTTCCATGTTCTCCATTTTTTTGAACGGTAGTCAAGTACTCAAAATAGTTATTTGGTCCAGTATAATTTTTAGGTTTTGATAAGGGGTTTCCCGCTGCAGTAAAAGTCCAGATTTCAGCCTTGGGATCTTCATAGTCTTCACTGTATTGCAATGCGGTAGTCATATCCAGAATTTGCCGTATAGTAGCATCTCCAAAAGCAGAATTGCTAAGTTCTGGGATGTATTCTTTGGCCGTTTTATTTTCATCTAGTACTCCTTCCGCAACAAGAAGGGCTCCCAAGGTACCGGTAAATGTTTTACTCACAGACATTGCTGCATGTATGCCATCGGGTTTCAGTTCGCCGAAATATTTTTCGTAGACAATAACCCCTTTATGAAGAATCAACATACCATCGGTATAATTTTTGGAAAGAGAGGCTTCCCATGTCATGGGTGTATTGCTATTCAAAGGAGTAAATTCAATAGCATCAATGTTGTTATCGATCTTAAGATCGAAATTATATCTGTTCTTATACGCAGCCTGAACTTCGATCGTAGGTAAAAATTGTCGCATATGGCAAACGCTGTACCTCAAAGCTGGAAAGGTAAAAAAACTACCATCGGAAGCGGATATAATCTTACCTTTTTCTGGGGGGAAACCCTGCATCCATTTTAAGGTATTAGGATCAGATTTTTCCGCATTTAAAAACTGCTGTGCATGTAGGGTAAAACTTAGACATAGGGAAAAGAAAAGCAGCGCTAAATTTTTCATGAGTTTACTTTTTGAATTGATGAGGTGTGCGATGATTCATCATTATGGTATTGGTAGAGTTTTGAGCTGAAAATCAATAATAAGATACCCTATATCCATATATCATTGGACCAATTTTTATTATTTAATAATTAATTGTGATTTGTTTAAAGAGATGTGTGGTACAATCAGATTTATCATTAATACATTAAGTAAGCGATAGACTTAATTAAGAAAACCTTAACGATGTCAATTATTGCTTATCCCTATTTTTAGCCTTGAAAATCACAACTCAACTCAATTATGAAAAAGATTCTTTTTTTAGGTGTTAGTACCTTACTCTTCATTTCTTGTCAACAACCGATAGAGGTGGACTTGGTAGTTACTAATGCAAATGTATATACAGTAGACGAAAGTGCTGGCAAAGCCCAAGCCTTTGCGATCAAAGATGGTAAATTTGTAGCTGTTGGTAGTACTGAGGAAATTCTGAATACTTATACATCCATCAAAACCGTAGATGCTGCAGGAAAAACTATCCTTCCTGGTCTTATTGATGCGCATTGTCATTTTTATGGACTAGGGATGCAACAGCAGAAAGTGGATTTGGTAGGCACCAAAAGTTACGATGAGGTTTTGGATCGCATAGTATCATTTCAAAAACAAAAAAATGTTTCCTTCATCACAGGTCGTGGATGGGACCAAAATGATTGGGAAGTACAAGAGTTTCCTACCAAAGAAAAATTAGACAGTCTTTTCCCAGACACACCAGTTGCTGTGCGTAGAGTAGATGGACATGCGATGCTGGTCAATCAAAAAGCATTGGATATGGCTGGGATAACTGAAGCGACAAAGGTACCTGGAGGAGAAGTAATTTTAAAAGATGGGAAACCTACTGGAGTACTAGTAGATACCCCAATGAAAATGGTTGATAAGATTGTGCCAAAACCTACAGTTGAAGAACAAGTGCAAGCCTTAAAAGATGCCGAAAAGATTAACTTCGGATTTGGATTAACTACAGTAGATGATGCGGGGTTAAGTCCAAAGGTGATTGGGATCATCGATAGTCTGCAAAAAGCAGGAGAATTAAAGATCAGAATGTATACTATGGTTAGTAATGTGCCAGAATATGTAGATTACTACCTGAAAAATGGAGTTCATAAAACAAATCGGTTGAATGTGTCCTCTTTCAAGGTGTATGCAGATGGTGCTTTGGGATCCAGAGGAGCTGTCTTGAAACAACCCTATAGTGATAAGCATGATCATCATGGAGCAATGGTTATTGGAGTGGAAGATTTTAAAGCTTTGGCTAAAAGATTAGCAGACTCTCCTTTCCAGATGAATACCCATGCCATCGGAGACTCTGCCAATGCAGTGGTGATGAAAACGTATTATCATGCGCTAAAAGGAAAATCCGATCGCAGATGGAGAGTCGAGCATGCCCAAGTGGTAGCTCCAGAAGAATTTGAGATACTAAACAATAACCTGGTGATGAGTGTGCAACCTACTCATGCAACAAGCGATATGTATTGGGCAGACGAGCGCTTGGGAGAAGAACGTATCAAAGGAGCGTATGCGTATAAGAAACTACTGGAAAAAACGGGAACGATCGCCCTAGGAACAGATTACCCGGTAGAAAATGTGAGTCCGTTCTATACCTTTTATGCTGCGGTGGCCAGAAAAGATCTAAAACAATATCCCGAAGGTGGGTTTCAGAAGGAAGATGCACTTACCAGAGAAGAAACCCTAAAAGGAATGACATTGTGGGCAGCATACAGTAATTTTGAGGAAAATGAAAAGGGAAGTATTACCAAAGGTAAATTTGCTGATTTTGTAATTCTTGAAGAGAATATTATGGAAGTTGAAGAAGATAAAATACCCAATATAGAAGTAAAGGCAACTTATCTCGACGGAGAAGAAGTGTATAGCAAATAGGAGGAGCCCCATTTGCAGCAACAAAAAGCTAGAAACAACCAAATGTTTCTAGCTTTTTGTTTTATATGATGTATTTAGATATTGAATGTCTATGTATTATCGACCTCCATTAGCTCTTAGATCGGCAATGCAAAGTGGATCAAGTACGGGTATCTCATCTCCCAATCCCATCATACCACTGCCAAATTCGATAGCAGCTTCCATCAAGCAACTCTCTACATTGCAATGACCACTATTTTCCGCATCTTCATGAGCAGATTGTAAAGGAGTCCCGATATTGACCAGTCCCATAAGGTGTGCAAATTCATGATTCAGTGTAGCCGTTTCTATACTACTTAACAAAGGAGCACCTGGGCGAGTACTCAACTGTCTCAATGTTCCTTCATAAATAACCATAGATGTATTGCGATAAGCAGATCCCAAAGTCACTTGTTGGTTGCTGTCTTCTTCGTTTCCACCATCGGCAAAATACACGTATACCGTAATCTCATCACCTGCATTAAATATAGATCTTGTGTTGGCCTCGATAGCCGCAATTTCTTGTATAGTAAAAGGAGCTTGATTTGAAGAAGGTACAGAACGCTGATTAATTACAATACCATCAGGCTTAAATAGTCGTTTTTCCAGAAACTGTCTAAAAGCGTTAACAGCGGTAGTCGTAGGTTCAAAACCTTGTACAGAAACCATTTCTACAGTCAAACTATTAAAGTTGGTACTACTCAATAAATCATTAGCAGAGCTACCCAAAGGTTGCTGGTTGCTAGCAGGTATCGCAGCAGTTTCTAGAGAGGTATTGTCATCATCATCAGAACAACTAATTAAAATAAAAGAAGAAAATAATAGATATGCTAAAAGCTTTGTGATTTGCACGAGACTTAGTTTTAGTTAATACTTTGGTTACCTAGATGATGGATATAGATTATGCTTTAAAAAACGCTATAATCCAGATCATGTGACAAAAACATAAATCGCCACAAAGACTATACCATGTTAGGTGTTCAATAAGGTAAACTTGGCTAAATAGTCGTTATTTTCCCCTTCGACTAACAATTCGCACAAAAAGCCATGTGCATTTGCAGCATTTTGTAAGGTGTTATAATCAATGTATAACCAATCAAACCAGTCTGTAGTTAATGCTTTGTAGGTCATCTTGTAACGCATCTCACCATAGTAAGCTGCTGTAGGATCTACCCAAAAACCACCATCTTCATCAGTAAATAAATAGGAAATGTCAGAAGAGTCGATGAGCACTTGTCCGTTAGGAGTCAGAAGTGTTTTGAGGTGAACAAAAAAGCGATCGATCTGATCCAAACGACCAATGATGCCACTTCCATTCATCAAAAAAAGTAGTGTGTCGTAGGTTTTGCCTTTTAATGTGAAGATATCCTGAACCTTTGCTTGTTGTAACCCTCTTTTTTGAGCAATTTCAATGGCCCCTTCAGAAATATCGATAGCTGTAACATCTAGTTTTTTTTCTTCCTGAAGGTAAAGACTATGGCTACCTGCTCCACATCCCACATCCAATACTTTACCATAGGCAAGATCCAATGCCACTTGTTCTATTTTGGGCATATTGGGATACGTTCTAAACAAATAGGGAACAGGAATATAATCATCATCAAAACCCGGAGCGTGCACGGTGATATCTTCAGAATAATTCTGATCATAGTAATCTCTAATCGCTGCTCCAAAGATATCTTTGCTCATAATAGTATAGGATAAAAGGTAAATTGTAATTTTGCTTTATGCAAGAATTCATAGATCAATTACCAAAACTGGCCAAAGATAAACATAACGAAAACAAAAAGTTCTTTGCAAAACTCAAAAAAAAACCACCCAAGAAGTTGGATGAAACGATGCAGGTGTTACATGATGAAGAGTTTGAGCGTACCGATTGTTTAGAATGTGCTAATTGCTGTAAGACTACGGGCCCTTTGTTTACAGACAGAGATGTGGAGCGTATTGCCAAGTTTTTTAGAATGAAACCGCAAAAGTTTGAAGAAACGTATCTAAGAAGAGATGAAGATGGAGATTTGGTATTGCAAGAAGTACCCTGTACGTTCTTGGGTGCAGATAATTATTGTTCGATTTATGAGGTACGACCAAAGGCTTGCAGAGAATATCCTCATACCGACCGTAAGAAATTTCAGCAGATCTCGAATTTGACCTTAAAGAACGTAGCGATTTGTCCTGCAGCCTATAATATTGTTGAGAAGATGAAAGCTATGTTATAATACAAAAATTCCCATGCCTAGTACAAGGCATAGGAATAATTTGGAAGTGTGTCTTTTATTCGTTAATTCGGATGCTTATAATCCTTTTTTTAAGTCTTCGATAGTTTTTGCCATTACTACTCCAGGTAATTTAATTGGAGCTGCAACTTGTGCCAAGAATGTACCTTTTACTTCACCAGTTTTGTAAGTAGTAAATCCGATTCTGTATAAACCAACAGTTAATGCTTTTAAAGGATCGCTAGCTTCACTTTTGTATCTTAAAAGAGAGTTATAACTACTTCCGCTTGGTTGTTTTGGCATTTCACTACTGTCGTCATTCTTAGCTAATGTAGTCCAGTTGGCCGCTTTTACAGCATCTTCGCTAATTTTATCTTTGCTTACAATATCAGAACGTTCTAAAGTAATGTAAGTATCAAAGTAATCGCTAGATCCTGCGTTTTCTGTATATGCAGCAGCTTCAGTAGCTCCTTTGATTTTGGTTTTACCTACAGGAGACATCATTCTAACTCCAAGTTCTGGAGCCACAGCAGGAATCCAAACATAGATATAATAGAATTTTTTCCCCTCTTTTACCTCGTCTTCATTACCAGGAGCTGCATATCCTAAATAAGATACCACATCAGTATAAGGTACTTTGATGGTTTTTGGACCGATCTTCTTTTCAGTTAGACCTCCAAACTTTTTTAGTTTTTGAGCTTGAGCTGCTGTAGAAAAAACTAGGGCAAATGCACTTAATAAAATTAAGATTTTTGTTTTCATAATAGTTGATTTAGTTATGTTTATTGATAATTGGTTAGACACACTTATATGATATAAGTAATTAACAATACTACATATAGACAAATATGAGTTTTTATATAGGTAATAATACCATTTGTTGGTTAACATATTATTATCAATTAAAAAACAAGATGACCCGATTTTATCTTGTTAAATTGTAGTGTTTTTATAAAATCAGATAAATTTCGAGTCATCTATACAACAACAATAGTTCTTTTAGAAATCGATATCGTCCCCAGCTTTGGCTCCTGCAAACTCGGCATTGTATTTTTCCATAAGTTCTCCCATTTTTAATGCCATACGAGTATCCGTTGCCATTTTGGGACTCCAATGAGCTCCAACAGAACCCCAGTCTGTTACTGTAAGCCCATACTCCTGTAAAATAGAAGCGGCATCTTTTCCTTGTGCAGCCCCCATATTTTGATGACACATAATTTTTATGTAAAGCTCAAAATCTTCCATAACATTAGTCAAACTATTACCACTGCTAGTAGTATTGGCTTCAGATTCCTGATTAGTTTCTTGAGAGGCAAACTTTCCTATATTCGAATTTACAAAAGCATCTCCGTATACTTTAGATATAGCAAATGTAGTGTCTTGAGACATTCTCGTATTCCACTCTGCAGATACTTCATCCCAAATGGGTTTTTCGGTTCCAACAATTTGTAAAACTTCTTCAAGATCCATACCTCCAGCAATTTTAGCATTGGCTGCTGCCCAGGTTTCCATATCAATTCCAGAAATAGGGTCCAATAACCCTCCGGCTTCTGCGGCTTCGATATGCGAATCCATTTGGGCGTCTAATTTCGCTTTCTGTTCCTTTAAAAAGTCATCAGCCGCATCATAGGCTTTTTCCTGAGCATCATCGAGTAAGGCTATTCCCCACAAAAAATGTTGTTCATTAGAGAATCCGTATTCTTGAATTTGATCGTTAAACTCTTCCAGATTATCATCTTTAATGTCTTTAATTTCATTAAGAATACTCGTAGCATCATCATGAGAAAGTTCACGAACTTGCTCCGGCATTTCAAATTTTTGTACATATCCATATCTTCTAATACCAATTGGAAATTGGTTGTTGAGATCTACCCAATGTGGCTCACTTAAGTCGGGTTTGTATGGCCAAACATCATGATTCTCGTCTGCATCAAGATCCTGAAAAGACAAATCTGCGCATGGCCATGTGGTATAATCATAGTCATGCCAGTCCATACGGTCTAGTACCATTAAATAATCTCGATATTCGTCTTTGTTTTTTCCAGTTACATTTTGGTATAATTCATTCACTGTACTCATAATATTTAATTTTTAATGATTGATTTTTGTTTTTATAATTGAGATAATATTTCCTGTTTTTTCTGTTTGTACTCTTGCTCATCGATTAATCCTGCATCAAACATTTTCTTTAGCTTTTCAAGTTTTTGCATAAGATCATCTTCTGAAGAAGTATTTTGGTTAGAGGAATTTTGTTGAGGCGAGGAAGTTTGCCCTTGATTGGTTTGATTGTTCATCATGTTACCTAGCATTTGACCCATTCCGAGTCCGGCTCCCATTTGCATACCAAGGTTACCACCTCCTTCATTTTTTGCCATATTTTTTAAGGCTTCGAGTTGTTGGTAATCCTGATAACTAACACCAAGTTCTTTCATCGCTTGAGCTTCGGCGCTCATATCTGCGATTCTACCAATTCTTGTCCTGGTTTCTTCGTCAAAACTGGTACCTTCTATTCTAAAGTCAAGTAATTCGAATCCCAAATCATCAAAAATCTGAATACAGGAATTCTTTGAGAAAGATGCTATTTCATTACGATGTTTGTCAATTTCTATATAGCTGAAAGATGCATTGGCGAGAAAATCACTAATAGGCTGTGTAATTCTGGAAAGTATTACTTTTTGTATCGCTTTGACGGGGTAATAATCATCTCCAGCAATGACATTTGTAAAAAAGTTCACAGGTTTCGTGATCCGGAAAGAAAAGTTCCCAAAGGCGCCTAGTCCTACAGGGAAATTATAAACAGGATCTTTATAGGTTATTGGTGAAGGAGTTCCCCATCGTATATTTTGCATTTCTGCTTTACGGTAAAAGAAGATACCGACTTTGTGAGCAGACTCAAATTTATACATAATGCTTTTGATCGTAGTCCAAAATGGAATATTACCTGTTTTAAGATCATAAAGACCTTCTTTTTCAAAAAAGCCTTTTACTTCTCCTTCGTATACAAAAAGACATCCTTGTCCCGGACCTACAATGAGTTTTGATGCGTTCTTAATTTCGTCCCCATTTTCGGTCCATTTTTCAAAAAGAGTTTCTGGCTTTGGGTGATGCCATTCGATTACCGAACGAAGTTGATTACTAAATGAATTTGACATATCTTTTTTCTTTTATGGATTACTGGTAATTCGTTAAAAAAGCTGTTTTGGCTTTCAGGTCTTTCTCGTATCTGTCTTTATAATCAGGAATAATTTCTATGCGCCTTTTTAGGTAAGCTTCTACATATTTTTGATAATGCATCGCTAACTCTTCTTTGTTATGGACCTCTGAGTCTCTTAGATAATTTTGAAATTTTAAATACTCATAGTGCAGATAATGTGTTAAGCCAGCTTCTTCTCCTAAGGCGTGAACTGCAAAATGTTCAATGTTTCTAGCTTTTGTTCCCGGTTCGAATGTATTTACAGTTTGACAATAGGAACAGATGCTATAATAGGATCTAAAAAAATTATCTTTTACAGGAAGTTTGGCTTGGCATTGTGTACAACAAAAATCTTTGGATAAAATGTCTTTAACTTCTTCTAGTAGTGTTTTTGCGGCTTCCGAAAAAACTTTTACTTCGTATGATTTTAATTGTTGTTCTAATTCGAACCTAAGAGAAAAGCCTTTGTCCCGTTCTTTATTAAAAACTGTCGAGCCAAAATCCACACCGACATCTAAAAATGCATCTTCAACTTTATCCTGCCAGGTATCATCGATTTTGTAAATAAGTTCGGTTGCTTGGGAATAAATTCCTTGCCATGCATTACTGAAAGTAGTTGTTTCGAAATCTGTTGCTTCAAATAACATGGGCAAGACAGCTTCGGTTTTTTTGAGTATTTCTAGAAACCGTTCTTCAATTTTTTTGAGAAAACTATCCCATCGATGTTGGGTATCACTAAAAGACATTATACTATTTGGATTAAGAATTAATAGAATGGATTCCCACAGAAATCACAATATTGAAGATCTGTGTCCTCAGGTCTTGCCGCTCCACAGCTTTTACATTTTTTGGTTTCAAGACCAGCGTCTGTTTCTTCGTACTTTTTGGTGGAAGAGACGGCATTAGCAAGGATATCATCCAATAGACTTCTTTCTTCTTTGGATTTTTTGTTGTTCTTTTTTTGCATCTCTACTTTTTTGAAGTGAATTAAAATGTATAGCCCTTATGTTACCAAGTAAAACATAAGGGCTAGTAGGATCAATTGATCATATTCCAAATGGTATTATAACCCCTTCTTTAGATCAGCAATTGTTTTCGCCATCACTACACCAGGTAACTTGATGGGGGCAGCTACCTGCGCTAGAAAAGTTCCTTTTACTTCTCCAGTCTTATACGTTGTAAAACCAATTCTGTATAGCCCTACAGTAAGTGCTTTTAATGGATCGCTAGCTTGACTTTTATATCTTAATAAAGAGTTGTAGCTGCTTCCGCTTGGTTGCTTTGGCATTTCACTACTATCATCATTACGTTCTAACGTTACCCAGTTCGCACTTTTTACAGCATCTTCGCTGATGTTATCCTTACTGATAATATCTGATCTTTCTAAAGTAACATACGTATCAAAATAGTCTTTAGAACCTGCATTATCCTGGTAAGCCTGAGAAGAAGTAGCCCCTTTTACTTTTGTTTTTCCAACAGGAGACATCATTCTTACTCCTAGTTCTGGAGCTACAGCAGGAATCCATACATAGATATAGTAAAATTTCTTTCCATCTTTTACTTCATCCTCATTTCCTGGTGCTGCGTATCCTAAATAAGAAACAACGTCTGTATATGGTACTTTGATGGTTTTTGGTCCTATTTTCTTTTCTACAGAGCTACCGAATTTTTTTAATTTTTGAGCCTGAGTTGTAACGTTGCTTCCAAAAGCAAGAAGTGCTAGAACAATTAAAATTTTTGTTTTCATTTTTAAAATTTAAAATATTAATTAATAATTGATTAGTTGTTGTTTGCCAGGTATGGCATGATGCTTACAAATACTATAGCAAAGGCTAAAAGTATAAGTCCAATAAAGTGATACCATGGCGTTTTGATTTTGTTCTTTTTGAAATCTTCAAAACTGCTAAGGAGTTCCTGATTTTGAATTTCTTTTTTTTCAAAAGCTCCTTTACAATGGCCACAGACTGTGTACACCTTTTTTCCTATTGGGAAAAATGGTATCCAAAACACATGGACATATTTTTTGTATCCCTGCACCCACATATTGTTTTCAGTTCCACAATGCGGACAAATTCCGTTATCCAGTTTTTGTGGAGCTATGGTCGAAGAACTTGTTCCAAATATGATCATAGTATTAAGATTAATTAGTTGTCTTTACCAGTATAATGTGGTTGTAATAAGGGATGACTAGATGAATAAGAAAGAAGCTACGATCATCCAGGCTCCAACGATAAGTCCTAAAACTCCAAGTTTTCCTTGTTTAGGAGCTAATTTCTCTCTTAGACGTACAGCTTTTTCTTTTGCTGCTTCGTTTTTTGATAAGAAAAATTTATTGATGAGTCCAAAACCTAGCATGAAACCTAAAATAGCTTCAACTACGTTTCCAGCCAATAAAGTAATCCACCAAATAGGGTGTGTAGTCAGCCATCCAATGTTTAAAACAGCAGAGATGATTCCCCATACTCCCCAGAAGCAGAAGACCAATCCGATCCATCCTTGGTAAGGTTCAATTTTTTCTAATAATTCTTTAGCGTTAGGCTTTTTTGCAAGTAATAAAGAAGGTACTGCAATAATACTCAATAAGATTAATGTAATTCCCCAAGTCATAATATATCTATTTAAAGGGTTAGTGATTAGTTTTTGTGTATTCATTAAAGTAGAAATCTTAAATAGACTTCATTTTGTTACTTCAGAATCACATTACAAAGATGAGATAGATTGCTCTCCAGAAAAACACCTTTTCTGGTAAAAATAGCTCCCCTGAAAACAGGGGGATATGGATATTAGTAATTCCCGGTTTCTAGTGATTCCTAAAAAGGAGATAGAGGATAATTTTGTTTTGTAAACTCAAAATGCCAAAATGAATTATGGGAAGTATCAGGGGAAACATATTCATAAAAGGTTTTATACTGCTTTTTAGTATTAGCACCTCGTATGGTCAGGGGTGTCCAGATGTACCAATATCGATTTTAGATGGTACAAATGGTTTAATCATTGAAGGTTTAAATTCGCAAGATGATTTAGGATCTTCGGTGAAAGATGCGGGAGATATAAATAGAGATGGTATAGCCGATATTATTATAGGAGCACCCTTTGTAGATAGTAGTTTAAATGATGTAGGAGAAGCCTATGTCATATTTGGTGAATCTGGAATTTCATTATCATCTTTTGATGTGTCAACCTTAGATGGAACCAATGGTTTTGTCATAAGAGGCACAAATCTAAACGATCGATTAGGGACGTCAGTGAGTAGAGCCGGAGATGTTAACGATGATGGATTTGATGATATTATAGTAGGTGTTATTTCTTCTACAGGTTTAGGGAAAGCCATCATTATTTATGGAACTAACTCTGGATTTTTGCCATTGTATCTGGAATCTAATATTAATGGAACCAATGGAATTATCATTGAGGCTGAAATGACAGCGACTCAATTTGGTAATTCTGTGAGCTATGCCGGAGATATGAATGATGATGGTATTGATGATATAGTGATTAATGCTCCTTTGTATGATGGCGCATTTAGAAATTCAGGACGTTCTTATGTGATTTTTGGAGGCTCATCTATCAATACTATGAGTGTTTCTACATTAAACGGAATGAATGGTTTTTTCATAGAAGGTTTACCACAAAATGACTCTGGTACCCAGACCAAAGTAAGTGATGCTGGAGATATCAATAATGATGGAGTCGATGATATAATTTTAGGTTTTCCGAGGTATGATGAAGGTGGAAATAGAGATACAGGTAGGGTGTGTGTTGTATATGGAAGTAATGTTGTTTTTCCTACTTCGGTTGATTTATCCTCACTAAATGGGACCAATGGGTTTTCTATTCTGGGCGAAGAAGCAGATGCAGCTTTAGGTTTTTCGGTGAGTACCGCAGAGGATTTCAATAATGATGGAATTAAAGATTTTATAGTAGGAGCTCCCAGAAAAGATTATAATACGCTTCGAGATCTTGGAGAGGCTTATGTTGTTTATGGGAGAAGTACATTTTCGTCTTCATTTAGAATTTCAGACTTAAATAACACCAATAGTATAACTATTAGAGGAGATCAAGGGTTTGAGCCCTTTATTGGCTCTGGGTTTAATAATTTGGGGTATGCGGTAGATGGTTTGAACGATGTAAATAATGATGGAATTACCGATATCATAGTCTCTGCAACGGGTGGTGGTGCTGGACATCAAGGAGGAGCATATATTCTTTTTGGTTCAAACGCTCATCCAGGAGTACTAAATGCTGACGATGTTTTTGGAACTGTAGGGTATCAGGTTTTTGAAGATACCAGATTTAGTAGACAGCGTTTTGGTCAATCCGTGAGTAATTTAGGAGATTTTAATGATGATGGTGTTTCAGATTTTGCCGTTGGAGCCATACGTAGTTCTACTAGCTTTGCAGAAAATGGTAGAACTTATGTTTTTTATGGAGAAGCCTTTGATGTTATAGATACAGAAATTCCAACAATAAGTTGCCCTTCCAATCAAGAGTTGTATGCAAATTCAGTATTACCTAATTATGTTTCGTTTCTAATAGACGCTAATGATAATTGTACATACCAAGGTGAGCTTACATTTACCCAAAATCCGCCTCAGGGAACTGTAATCACTAGTAATACTAATGTTACCGTTTTTGTAACTGATAAATCGGGAAATACAAATTCCTGTAGTTTTATGGTTACCATTAAAACAACAACATCTACAATTGAGTGTAATACTTCTTCTTTTTCTGTTAGCGACCTTAATGGAACCAATGGTATTGTGGTATATGGAGAAATGGCAATAGGTCGATCCGGTGGGGGAGAAGGACTTGATGTAGATAATGCTGGAGATATAAATGGGGATGGGGTACAAGATTTTATTATAGGTGCAACGGGAATAGATACCCCTTTTGATGGCCCTTATAATAATGAAAGAATAACAAAGGATGGTTCTGCATACATTGTATTTGGTACAGATTCTGGTTTCCCTCCAAATATTGATTTAGCGCTTTTAGATGGTACTAATGGGTTTATTATACGCAATGATACTCCCTTTAATAGGC
Source organism: Aquimarina sp. AWH4_224 (assembly GCF_056160245.1). Classification (NCBI taxonomy): domain Bacteria; kingdom Pseudomonadati; phylum Bacteroidota; class Flavobacteriia; order Flavobacteriales; family Flavobacteriaceae; genus Aquimarina; species Aquimarina sp. AWH4_224. The sequence continues at coordinate 99,218 of NZ_JBSWWU010000015.1, forward strand.
AACCCACTACTGGTGTATCGGTAAGTAGCGCAGGAGATATAAATGGGGATGGTATTGATGATATGATGGTGAGTGACCCTTATAGAATAACTGCGTTGGGTTTTGAACTTGGACATACCTATATCATATTTGGTAGAAGAAGTGGTTTTCCGCAAGAGTTCTTTATTTCTACTATAGATGGAACCAACGGATTTACAATTATTGGTGTGGGAAGTAGTGAGAATGCCGGATTTATAATTGATAACCTGGGGGATGTTAATGGAGATACTATAGATGATATTGCGATTATATCTGCTGGTTCTTCTTTTCTTCCTGTTGCAAATAGTTTTGTTGTCTATGGAACAAGATCCGGGTTTCCTGCTGTAATAAGAGTAAACGAATTAAATGGAACAAATGGATTTACTATACAGGACTCCGACGGTACTTCTGGAAGAATTAACCTTTCCGCTGTTGGTGATGTCAATGGGGACAATATTAATGATATTGTCGCCGGTGGATTGGGAAGTAGAAATTATGTAATATACGGTAGTGGCTCCATTCCTTCAATATTAGATCTTCCCACTATAAACGGAATAAATGGTTTTGCTGTTGAATATCCAAGTAGAGACTTATCTTCTCAAGTAGCAAGAACAGGAGATATGAATGGAGATGGATATGATGATGTGGTTTTTGGGTTAGAATTTGTGGTTTTTGGAGGAAATGCATTACCAGCTATTGTAGATGTAAGTGCCTTGGATGGAACCAATGGTTTTGCTTTTGATGGAGTTTCTATTAGAGATTGCGAATATGCTGGGGATTTCAATAATGATGGTATTGATGATTTAATTATTGAACTGTTTAGTACTGTGTCCATATTATATGGTAAAAGTAGTTGGGACGCTTCCATAACGCTTGCTTCTGCATCTGTTGCAACTGTTTCTTTTAGATTAGATTTGGGTAGTGGAAGAAATATTGAGATAGGTCATGCAGGTGATGTAAATAATGATGGTATTGATGATGTTGTTATAGGAAAATATGATACAGCATCTCGGTTTGATGTAGATGCTCCAGCACCAACTGTATTTGTCATTTTTGGCGAGGATATTCCGGACATTACCCCACCTCAAATTACAAGTTGTCCAAGTGATCAAACCTTAAGCACAGGGACTGCTTTACCTGATTATACAGGTTCAGTGAGTGCTACAGATGATTGTGATACTAATTTGGAAATTGAGCAAAGCCCTGAGGCGGGTACAATATTTACTGATAACACAACAGTTACTATTACTGTTACAGACAATAGTGGGAAACAAGACCAGTGTACTTTTGAGGTAAGAACACCGAACCCAGAAGTCAACCTTTCCATTTCTACCAATTCAGGTACGGAAGCAGCAGGTACAGTGATCACAGTGACGGCTACTTCTTCATCAGCTGTGGTGGGCGCTCAGACTATTGATCTTGCAGCTATGGGAGTTGGAATTACAGCTTCAGATTTTACCTTGAGTAATACGACTATTACTATTGCAGATGGTGCAACTGAAGGTAGTGTAACTTTTACGATTGTAGACGATGCAGATGTAGAAGGCACAGAAACGGCAACATTAACGATTAGTAATCCTTCAACTGGTATTAACCTTGGATCGACTACAACACAAGATATTGTGATTACCGATAATGATTCAGCACCTATTCCTGAAGTCAACCTTTCCGTTTCTACCAATTCAGGTACAGAAGCAGCGGGGACAGTGATCACAGTAACGGCGACTTCTTCGTCAGCTGTTGTAGGCGCTCAAACTATTGATCTTGCAGTAACAGGAGTAGGAATTACAGCTTCAGATTTTACCTTGAGTAATACGACTATTACTATCGTCGATGGTGCAACTGAAGGTAGTGTAACTTTTACGATTGTAGACGATGCAGATGTAGAAGGTACAGAGACGGCAACATTAACGATTAGCAATCCCTCAGCTGGTATTAACCTTGGAGCAACTACAGCACAAGATGTTGTGATTACCGATAATGATTCAGCACCTATTCCTGAAGTCAACCTTTCCGTTTCTACTAATTCAGGTACGGAAGCAGCAGGTACAGTGATCACAGTAACGGCTACTTCTTCATCAGCTGTTGTAGGCGCTCAAACTATTGATCTTGCAGCTACGGGAGTTGGAATTACAGCTTCAGATTTTACCTTGAGTAATACGACTATTACTATTGCAGATGGTGCAACTGAAGGTAGTGTAACTTTTACGATTGTAGACGATGCAGATGTAGAAGGCACAGAAACGGCAATATTAACGATTAGTAATCCTTCAACTGGTATTAACCTTGGATCGACTACAACACAAGATATTGTGATTACCGATAATGATTCAGCACCTATTCCCGAAGTCGACCTTTCCGTTTCTACCAATTCAGGTACAGAAGCAGCGGGGACAGTAATCACAGTAACGGCGACTTCTTCGTCAGCTGTTGTAGGCGCTCAAACTATTGATCTTGCAGTAACAGGAGTAGGAATTACAGCTTCAGATTTTACCTTGAGTAATACGACTATTACTATTGCCGATGGTATGGCTGAAGGTAGTGTAACTTTTACGATTGTAGATGATGCAGATGTAGAAGGTACAGAAACGGCAACATTAACGATTAGTAATCCTTCAACTGGTATTAACCTCGGATCGACTACAACACAAGATATTGTGATTACCGATAATGATTCAGCACCTATTCCTGAAGTCAACCTTTCAGTTTCTACCAACTCAGGTA